>NZ_JBEZVN010000015.1:0-140164 GCF_040636995.1 Streptomyces sp. NPDC032161
GTCGAGCAGCAGGACGTCCTTGACCTCGCCCTTGAGGACACCGGCCTGGAGCGAGGCGCCGATGGCGACGACCTCGTCCGGGTTCACACCCTTGTTGGCCTCGCGGCCACCGGTCAGCTCCTTGACGAGCTCGGCGACGGCCGGCATACGGGTCGAGCCACCGACGAGGACGACGTGGTCGATCTCGGACAGCTGGATGCCCGCGTCCTTGACGACGTTGTGGAACGGCGTCTTGCAGCGCTCCAGCAGGTCGGCGGTCAGCTGCTGGAACTGCGAGCGCGTGAGCTTCTCGTCCAGGTGCAGCGGGCCCTCGGCGGACGCCGTGATGTAGGGCAGGTTGATCGTGGTCTCGGTCGAGGAGGAGAGCTCGATCTTCGCCTTCTCCGCGGCCTCGCGCAGACGCTGGAGCGCCATCTTGTCCTTGGACAGGTCCACGCCGTGCCCGTTGGCGAACTGCTTCACCAGGTAGTCGACGACGCGCTGGTCCCAGTCGTCACCACCGAGGTGGTTGTCACCGTTGGTGGCCTTCACCTCGACGACACCGTCGCCGATCTCCAGCAGCGAGACGTCGAAGGTACCGCCACCAAGGTCGAAGACGAGGATCGTCTGGTCGTCCTTGTCGAGCCCGTACGCCAGAGCGGCGGCCGTCGGCTCGTTGACGATGCGCAGGACGTTCAGGCCCGCGATCTCGCCGGCCTCCTTCGTGGCCTGGCGCTCGGAGTCGTTGAAGTACGCGGGAACGGTGATGACCGCGTCGGTCACCTTCTCGCCCAGGTACGCCTCGGCGTCACGCTTCAGCTTCTGCAGGATGAAGGCGCTCATCTGCTGCGGGTTGAAGTTCTTGCCGTCCAGGTCGATCTTCCAGTCGGTGCCCATGTGGCGCTTGACCGAGCGGATGGTCCTGTCGACGTTGGTCACCGCCTGGCGCTTGGCGACCTCGCCGACCAGCACCTCGCCGTTCTTCGCGAAGGCGACGACGGACGGCGTGGTCCTGGCGCCCTCTGCGTTGGTGATGACGGTGGGCTCGCCGCCTTCGAGAACGCTGACGACGGAGTTAGTCGTGCCCAGGTCGATGCCGACCGCACGTGCCATTTCAATTCCTCCAGGATGACTACTTGAGCGGAACTCACTCAAGGATGCATGACACGAATCCCAGTGTCAACAGAGTTGAGTCGAGTCGACTCAACTAACGTGCACCCACCGCGCTCGCGTTGATCATCCCGGCCGCCCTGGACAACACTCGCCCGCCCCACGAGCCACACAACCCCTCCCCATCATCACGCCATGGGATCGTTCTGACATAAACCGCCGCGAGTCGTGCAAACCTGGCACTCCGGCCCAACGATCCCACCAGGCAGGTGCGAACAATGCAGAGACAGGGGCAGCGGGGACAACGGGAGCAACGGAGACAACAGGGGCAGGCGCGGTCGCGGGGGCGGCGGCACCTCACGCACCGACCGTCGGCGGCAGCCCTCGTCCGACTCCTGGAGCGCCGCCCGGGACGACTCGCGGGACACCGTCCGGACCGCGCCCCACAGCGGTGTCCGGGGCGGCGTCCGTCGGCCGAGCGCGCCCTGGACCTGACCCTCGGATCGGCCCTGCTGGTCCTCTCCGCCCCGGCGCTCGCCGCGGGCGCCCTCGTCCTCGCGGCACGAAGGCCGCCGGGCGGCATCATCGAGCGCTCGCCACGGGTCGGGCAGGGAGGCAGGGTGTTCGTCCTGTGCTCGCTGCGCACCCGTCGGCTGCGACTCGACGTGCTCTCCCGCCTGCCGCACGTCGTACGCGGGGACCTCTCCCTCGTCGGCCCGGAACCCCTGTCGCCGGACGACCCCCGGTCCCACCCCACGGACACCACCGCCCCCGCCGACCCCACAGGCGCCACCGGACCCGGCAGCCCCGGCGACACATCCGGCACATCCAGCACATCCGGCGCGCGACACTGGCGGCAGGAACTGAAACCGGGCCTCACCGGCCTGGCACAGATCCGCTCCCGCTCCGGAATGCCCTGGGACGAACCCGACCTGCTCGACCAGCACTACGCCGAGCACCGCGGGGTGCGCCTCGACCTGGCCATCCTGGCGCGTTCCGTACGGATTCCGCTGTTCCGGGGCCTTCTCGGGGCGGCCCGCCCCGAGAAGGCTCACCTGAGCGACACAGATCACCGCCGATGCGGCTACAGCGCCGCGGAATATGTGGGTAGTGTCAGCACGGACTGATTAAGTTACTGCTTAGTAGATGCGAGTATTCGCTCGTAGACGCTGGATCCCACCCTCGCAGGCCCGAGGAGCCCCCAAATGCAACTCGCCGCGATCATCGTGTCGCTGGTGCTGACTGTGGTCGGCGTTGCGCTCATCGCCCGAGCAGTCGCGCAGATCTACCGGTTCGTCACACTCGGACAGCCGGTCCCGGCAGGCAGCCGTACCGACAACCCGAAGCAGCGCACGATCACCCTGGTCAAGGAGTTCCTCGGCCATACCCGGATGAACCGGTGGGGGATCGTCGGCTTCGCGCACTGGTTCGTCGCCATCGGCTTCCTGACGCTGCCGCCGACCCTGCTCCAGGCGTACGGCCAGCTCTTCAAGGCCGACTGGGTGCTGCCGATCATCGGCGACTGGACGCCGTTCGAGATGTACACCGAGTTCATCGGCCTGATGACGGTGGTCGGCATCCTCACACTGATCGCCATCCGGCTGCTGAACCTGCCCTCGCGGGCCGGCCGCAAGTCCCGCTTCGCCGGCTCCAAGGCGTGGCAGGCGTACTTCGTCGAGTACGTCATCCTCATCATCGGCCTGGCGATCCTCGCCCTGCGCGGTCTCGAAGGCGCGATCCACCACATCGACGGCTACGAGGCCGGGTACTTCATCTCGTACCCCTTGGTCCTCGCGTTCCAGGGCCTCACGCTCGGCACGCTGCAGAACCTCATCTACCTCGTCGCCGCGATCAAGATCAGCACCTCGCTGATCTGGATGATCACGGTCTCGCTCAACACCAACATGGGTGTCGCCTGGCACCGCTTCCTCGGCTTCCCGAACATCTGGTTCAAGCGGAACGCGGACGGCGAGCCGGCCCTGGGCGCGCTGCAGCCGATGACGTCCGGCGGCAAGGAGATCGACTTCGAGGACCCGGGCGAGGACGATGTCTTCGGCGTCTCGCAGGTCGAGCAGTTCTCGTGGAAGGGCATCCTCGACTTCTCCACCTGCACGGAGTGCGGCCGCTGCCAGTCGCAGTGCCCGGCCTGGAACACGGGCAAGCCCCTCTCCCCCAAGCTCCTGATCATGTCCCTGCGCGACCACGCGCACGCCAAGGCCCCGTACCTGCTGGCCGGCGGCGGCAAGACGATGGAGGGCGAGGAGAAGGCGTCCGAGGAGCAGCTCAAGGATGTCCCGGCCGCGGCGCTCGCGGAGGCGGAGCGCCCGCTGATCGGCACGGTCGAGGAGAACGGCGTCATCGACCCGGACGTGCTGTGGTCCTGCACCACCTGCGGTGCGTGCGTGGAGCAGTGCCCGGTCGACATCGAGCACATCGACCACATCGTCGACATGCGCCGCTACCAGGTGATGATCGAGTCCGCGTTCCCGTCCGAGGCGGGCACGATGCTCAAGAACCTGGAGAAGAAGGGCAACCCCTGGGGTCTCGCCAAGAAGCAGCGCGTCGAGTGGACCAAGGAGGTCGACTTCGAGGTCCCGATCGTCGGCAAGGACGTCGAGGACCTGACCGAGGTCGACTACCTGTACTGGGTCGGCTGCGCGGGCGCACTGGAGGACCGGGCCAAGAAGACCACGAAGGCGTTCGCGGAACTCCTCCACATCGCGGGTGTCAAGTTCGCGATCATGGGCGGCGACGAGAAGTGCACCGGTGACTCGGCCCGCCGTCTGGGCAACGAGCCGCTGTTCCAGCAACTCGGCCAGGAGAACGTGGCGATGCTGAACATGGCGTTCGGCGAGTCCCTCGACGAGGACGGGGGCGCGGACGACTCGACGAAGAAGGCCAAGTCGGCGAAGAAGATCGTCGCGACCTGCCCGCACTGCTTCAACACCATCGCCAACGAGTACCCGCAGCTCGGCGGCGAGTACGAGGTCATCCACCACACCCAGCTGCTCCAGCACCTCATCGACGAGGGCCGGCTGATCCCGGTGACCCCGGTCGAGGGCCTGATCACGTACCACGACCCGTGCTACCTGGGCCGTCACAACAAGATCTACACCCCGCCGCGCGAGATCATGGACAAGGTCCCCGGCCTGCGCCAGCAGGAGATGCACCGCCACAAGGAACGCGGCTTCTGCTGCGGCGCGGGCGGCGCCCGGATGTGGATGGAGGAGCGGATCGGCAAGCGCATCAACGACGAGCGCGTCGACGAGGCCCTGTCCCTCGACCCGGACATCGTCTCCACCGCCTGCCCGTTCTGCCTCGTCATGCTGACCGACTCGGTCAACGGCAAGAAGAACGAAGGCAAGGCGAAGGAGTCGGTCCAGGTGGTCGACGTCTCGCAGCTGCTGCTGGACTCCGTGAAGACCCCGGCCGACCCGGCGGGCGACGCCGAATCGGCGGACGAACCGGAGCCGGAGCCGGTGAAGTAGACCGCCCGGACCGCCCTACGACGGAAGCGGCCGGACCTGCCTCGGGGGCGGGCCCGGCCGCTTCCGCGTTCCCGTGTTTCCCCGCTCCCGCGTTCCCGTGTCCCCGCAGGCACACCCGTTCGCGTACGGGCACGGGTACCGGTACGGCGGAGCCGCCCCCGCCCCCCTCAGCGGGATTCCAGGGCCCCGGCGCCTCCCCGGGTCTCCCCCGGGGTCTCCCTTAGGGGATGTCACAGCTCGGCCGCAATGGCGGGCGGGTTTCCCCGGCCCTCTCACCACACCCGCGCGGACCAGGTACGTTCGACGAGTGGCTGGATTCAGGATCGGACGCGGCCGGGACAACCGCACCCCGCAACAGGCGCAGCAGCAACCGCAGCAGCAGCCGTACGGCACACAGGCACCACCGCCGTACGGGCAGCAGCCATGGCCGCCGGCGGGCGGCAACGGCGCCCCTCCCCCGTACCACCACGGCGGCTACGCCAACGACGGCAACGGCGGCTACCAGGGCGGCTACAACCCCGGTGGCCCCGGGCCCGCTCATCACCCCGGCCACCACGCCGGTGGTCACGGCGAGCCGGAGTACTTCGGCGACCCGTACCAGCAGCAGCCCCACCCCCACGGAGGCCCGCGGCAGGGCGACCCGTACGCCAACTCCCCGGGCCACACCCAGGCGTTCAGCCTCGGCGAGGACCCGTACGGCGACGGCAGCACCTACCGCGCAGGTCAGGCCCCCGCCCAGCCCGCAGGCCCGCGGCTGCACTGGAAGGACCTGCTCAGCGGCATCGTGCTGCGCCCGGGGCCGACGTTCTGGCAGATGCGCGACTACCCCGTCTGGGGCCCGGCGCTGATCGTCACGTTCCTGTACGGCCTGCTCGCCCTCTTCGGCTTCGACCAGGCCCGGGAAGACGCGATCAACGCGACGATCTCCACGGCGATCCCCTACGTCGTCGTCACGGGCGTCTGCTTCGTCATCGGCGGCCTGGTCCTGGGAGCGGTCACGCACACCCTCGCCCGCCAGCTCGGCGGTGACGGTGCCTGGCAGCCGACCGTGGGCCTCTCCATGCTGATCATGTCGATCACGGACGCGCCCCGCCTGATCTTCGCCCTGTTCCTCGGCGGCGAGAACTCCCTGGTCCAGATCCTCGGCTGGGTCACCTGGCTGGCCTCGGCCGCGCTCTTCACCACGATGGTCAGCAAGTCGCACGACCTGCCGTGGCCGAAGGCCCTGGGCGCCTCCGCGATCCAGCTGATCGCCCTGCTGTCGATCATCAAGCTGGGCACGATCTGACCCACGGCACCGCTTCGCACCGCGTCGGCGTGTGCGCGACGGCCCCGGCACCGCACGAAGGTGCCGGGGCCGTCGCACGTGCGGACCGGGCCTGCACGGGCTGCGCGTTCGTGGTCCGCGCCCGCATGCGCTGCGCCGTCGCGGTCCGTGCCCGTATGCGCTGCGCCTACACGGGCCGTGCGTTCGCCGAGGCCGACGGGAGCGACGTCCGGTCCGCCCCGACCCGAAGGGTGTAGCCCTTCGGGATCCCCTCGTCCGGCTTCCCGCTGACCGCCGTAGCGGTCGCCTGGGCGGAGAAGTCGTCCTCGACGGCGAGCATCGGCGTGTACTTGGTCTGCCCTTCACGCACGGACGCGGCCTGTCGCTGTGAGGGCGTGGTGTTGATCGTCACCGTGTCCCCGGGCCGTGCACCGGTCAGCTTGCCCCACACCGTCGCGCACCGCTCGCTGTACCGGATCTCCAGCTGCATCGTGCCGACCCAGTCCTTCTCCAGCGTCCGCGCGCCCACATCGCACCCAGCCGTCCTGGGATCCAGCCCCACGCACGTCTCCGCCGCGCAGGAGGGCGAGGCGGCGGGCCTGGGCGTCGCCGTGCCCGGCGCCCCGGACGCGGCGGGGGGCGAGCCCTTCGCCTCCTCGTCGTCACCGCCTTCGAACACCGAGGTGAGGATCACGGAGGCGACCGCGCCGACGACGGTCACGACCAACGCGCCGATCAACGTCTCGGGCCCGTGACGCCCTGCCCAGCCACGCCATCGGGAGCGGGAGGTCGAGGAGCCACCGGCTCCTTCGGGTAAACCGCTCGGCCCTCCGGGCGACGGAGTGCCGTTCCCCTCTGCCATCTCTCCCCCAGTTCCGCCACAGACCATGGCAAGACCTGTCCGCCTGGAAGGAGAGTGTTCCCCGCCGGACGTCACGGCTACCCCGCACAAGCGCACGCCCGGGGCCCGTCGGGCCAGGCCCGGCGGGCCTGACGTCCACCGTGTCTCAGGCCTCCGCGTCCGCAGGGCCCCAACGTCCGAGTGCGCCGGGTCTCAGGCGTCGAGGACCTGTCCGCCACGCCGTACGACGGGCTTCTCCACGCTCCACGGGAAGTTGATCCAGCGATCGGTCTTCTTCCACACGTACTCGCACTTCACGAGCGAATGCGGCTTCTCGTAGATGACCGCGCTGCGCACCTCGGCCACGTGATCGATGCAGAAATCGCGTACGAGCTTCAGCGTCTTCCCGGTGTCGGCGACGTCGTCGGCGATCAGCACCTTCTTGTCCGAGAAGTCGATCGCATTCGGAACGGGTGCCAGCATGACCGGCATTTCCAGGGTGGTCCCCACCCCGGTGTAGAACTCGATGTTCACCAGGTGGATGTTCTTGCAGTCCAGCGCGTAGGCGAGGCCGCCCGCGACGAACACCCCGCCGCGCGCGATGCTCAGCACGATATCGGGCTCGTAACCGTCGTCGGCCACGGTCTGCGCCAGCTCGCGCACGGCATGACCGAATGCCTCGTACGTCAGATTCTCCCGCACGTCATCGCTCATTCGGTATCACACCTGGGTCCGATGGAAATTCAAGTACGAACGCGACGCGGTCGGCCCGCGCTGGCCCTGGTACCGGGATCCGTACCGGTCGGAGCCGTACGGGAACTCGGCCGGCGAACTCAGCCGGAACATGCACAGCTGCCCGATCTTCATGCCCGGCCAGAGCTTGATCGGCAGAGTCGCGAGATTCGACAGCTCCAGCGTCACGTGCCCGGAGAATCCCGGGTCGATGAAGCCTGCGGTCGAATGCGTCACCAGCCCGAGCCGCCCCAGGGAACTCTTCCCCTCCAGCCGCGACGCGAGATCGTCGGGAAGCGAAATGACCTCGTACGTCGAGGCGAGCACGAATTCACCGGGGTGCAGGATGAACGCCTCGTCCCCGTCCGGCTCGACCATGCGCGTCAGATCGGTCTGCTCGACGGCCGGGTCGATATGCGGGTAACGGTGGTTCTCGAACACCCGGAAGTAGCGGTCGAGCCGCACGTCGATACTCGATGGCTGCACCATCGACGCATCGAATGGATCAATGCGTACACGTCCGGCGTCGATCTCGGCCCGGATGTCCTTGTCTGAGAGAAGCACTCCCCGAGGATACGCAGAACGCGCGGGCCCGCCCCAACCAGGGACCGCCCCGCGCGCCTGTCACCGCTCCCGCCGCGTCATCCGCGGCCTTCCGCTACCGCTGCTCGAACACCACGGGCACGGCATGCCGCAGCCGCGCGCAACGAGGACAGCGAATGAGCCGCCCGGGGCCGATCCGTCCGGACCCGAGCTGCTGCATCGGGAACGAGGCGGTAGCGAAAACGTGCCCTTCGGCACAGCGGACGACGGTGCGCTCCATGGAGTCCATCAAGTCCCTTCCCCATCAAGACGTGGACGAGAACGCCACATTAGGGGATGAACGGGACGCCGCTCCAGGCGGCACTCCGACGCCCTACGCTACGCCCCCAACTCCCGCCCCCAGCGCCCGCATCCACCCCTCGCGCCGACGTCTTCACACACCAAAAAGACCCACGGCGCCGCCGGGGGTCTGGCATGGGGTAGAGTGTGGGACGCTGCACAAGGGATCGATCGAGACGCGATGATCAATGATCACTGTGCTTCGCGGGTGTAGTTTAATGGTAGAACATGAGCTTCCCAAGCTCAGAGCGCGAGTTCGATTCTCGTCACCCGCTCTTTGATGAAGGCCCCGGTCAGCGACCGGGGCCTTCATCGTTGTCCAGCCTGTCAGGTCGGCCGTGTCCTCCGGCGCACCACCGCAGCCGAGCGTCCGGACTGCTGGGGCCCACTCCGGCCGTCCCTGAAGTCACCGGAGCGGGCGGTGGCGGGCGGAGCGGCGGGTGCGCAGGGCCATGTAGAGGAGATCTGCCACGAGCACCGCGATGCCGATGAAGAGCAGGAAGAGGAGTCCGTCGGCGACGGCGCCAATGAGTCCCAGAATGATCGCGACGATGATCAGGGCGAGGAAGAGTGTCATGGGGCCGCCTCCCTGGCGGTCGTCGGCTCAGCGTCGGGCCAGTTGCCGTTCGCCGGTTCGCACCGGGCTCGTAGGCGAGGCCGTAGTGGCGGAAGACGGCTCCCTCGTCCTCGAAGGGCAGGACGCCGTCCGTGCCGATCGAGGGACTCCGTTTCACCAGCTTCTTGATCGTGGGCGACCCGCGCGTACCCCGGCCCCACCGTCGCTCCTCGAGGGGGACGCGGCGGTGCCGGGTGGGCGGGCCCACACGGACCGTGGCCATGGCCGGTTCGTCGGTGCTGGTGTCGACGTAGACGGATTCCAGCTCGCCGATCTTGCGGCCGCCGGAATCCACCACTTCCTGGTGGCGCCACTCGCGGATGTCCGCCATCTGGATCATGCCGCTCCTCCGTGCTCGGCCGTCGGTGGGGGAAGCGTGGCGACGAGGATCTCGGTGGCCTGCGTGATGTTGTCGGCGTGGACCGCGCGGGCCATGGCCGTGCGGGCGGCATCGGGTTCCGTGTCCGGCGGGACGACCATCAGCGCGAAGTGGTCCTTGTCGCCGCGGGTGATCAGGACGGTGTCGTCTCCGACGGGGAAGGAGTCGAGGTGCACGATCCGGTCGTCGATGATCAGGCGCGTCGGTATCGCGTCCCAGGCGGCGGCGTCCAGGCCGACCCGGGTGATGGGTCCGAGGTGTTCGGTCAGGACGGACACCAGCGCGGGAACCTCCTGCTCCACGTCGCGGGTGCGCGGCCACCACGCCCCGTCGAGGACGCCCTGCCGGGAGCGCGTCGTCTCCAGCCGGAGCAGAGCCGTACCGGGTCGAACCACCTGGTGGATCGCGTCCGGAAGGAGCAACGGGGGCGTGGGCGGGATGTCTGAGTCGGCCATGGTGGATCCGCCCGTCTACGGGTGAGCCGCCGTGGCCCTCGCGGGCCCCACCTGTGTGGGTGCCGGGCCGTCGGCGGGGGGACTGTGCCGTCGTTTCACGGTAACTCCGGCTCCCGCATATCCGCCCGTCGCCGCACACTCGTCCGCACGAAACCGGAAGTCTCGCCCCCGTATCAGGACGAAAGCGAGCTGCTCGGACGTACGCTGGAAGTACCGGAAGTACTTCGAGCACCGGCTTCCACGCAGGTGTCGTTTCCGGGGAACACGAAAACCGGGCTGCCGACGGGCAGCCCGGGGGCAGGTTCGCACCATGACCACCACCCTCGACAGAACAGCGAGCCGCGCCCCCTCCCCAGGACTTCCGGCACGCTTGTCGCTCACCCCGAAGACCACGCTGGCCGGCCGGCTCGAGGGCGCCTGGTGGCCCCGTTCACGCGACCTGGCAGCCGAGCTGCCGCCGCTGGCCGACGCCCTCGAAGGGCGTTGGGGACGCGTCACTCGCGTCCTGGTGAATCCCGACCACTGGCCCATCGTCCCGCACAAGGTCGCCGTCACCGCCCACGTCCTGCACGTGGGTTGGTTCACCGAGCAGGATCCCGACAAGATCATCCTGCTCTCCTACACGACCGGCCGCTGCGACCTGCTCGTGATTCCCCCCGAGACCGAACCCGCCTCCGCGGCCCGGCTGATGACCGCCGCCGCCCTGCCCGGAAGCATTCTCACCGCGGGCAGGCTCATGTCCGACGAAGCCGCGACCGGCCGCCGTATGCGGGAGGCCCGAAGCAGCGAAGACGCCTGGGAGAGCGAGGGTGGGGCCGCCCTGGCGCCCCAGCCGCACCCAGCGGCGCACTCGATCGTCGGCGCGCGGATGATCCCCCTGCCGGGGTACATGCGAGTGACGGCGTGGAGGCCGTGATCACCCTCGTGGCAGGCTCGCTTCCGATCGCGCTCGGCATACGTCTGATCCATCGGCTGAACACCCAGCACGACGCACGCACAGCGGCCCACCGCTTCAGCGCTCTCTGCCCCTCCCCGAGCCGTCCCCCCGGCCACGGCCACTCCAGGTCGCCCGAACGAATCGCCGGTCTCGGCGTGCGGGCACCTGGCCCCAACCCCATACCACTCCTCCGACCGAAGGCCGCGGGTGGGCACCCGACACCAGGGACAGCCCACTCGTCGGCCTCTCGCTTCGTCCCGAAGGGAGCACGCTCTTGCACCCCGCCGAGAACGAGCCTCTGCCACAGGCCGGGCACGCCGAGATCCGTATCGTCTCCGCCACCCCCGAGGCCGCCCGCGCGGTCGCCGAAGTGATCCGCCGGTGCTTTGCCGGGGCTGAGCAGCGCAGCTACCCGACGCCGGGCGGCGGCACGCGGCTCCACCTCACCGTCGACACCGAGACCGCAGCCGGACCCGCCCGCTCCTGGCTCGCCACCAGCAGGCCACCCACCGGCACCGGCTCCCACGCCGAGGAACCCTGACCGGCCACGAAGAACCCTGGCCGGTCACGAACGACACCACACGACGACGGGACCACGCGGCCATGGCGACACTCCACGAGCGGCAGCGGTACCGCCGACAGATCCTCCAGGCCCGCTACGCAGCCGCCGAGGGCAACCGCCTGCTCGGCGTCACCGGAGCCGCGCTCAAACACGATCTCCGCATCCCGGAGCAGGACCTTGCTGCCGCCTGCGGCTACCTCGCGGGCGAGGGACTGGTCACCGTCGACTGGAAGCCGGGAAACACACCCGCGATGGTCTCGCTCACCCACCAAGGCATCCGCCTGATGGAGGCGGAGGAGGAAGAGCGCGGCTGAGCCCGTTCGCCTCCGGATCCGGTGGGCGAAAGCTCGGGGAAGGAGGGCGGGGTCACCTGCGGCCGGCGCCCCCGCGCGGTGGTGGCCATGTGGCGTGACCTGCCGCCGAGGAGCATCCTGGAGGACACATCTCTGGTGCGGCCCGCTCCGGTATCCGGTCGCTGCGTGCCCTCGGCACCCGCCCCGTACGGCAGCACCGGACGAGGTCCCCGCCGCCCGGTTGGAGGCAACGGGATGACCGTCGGACGGCTCGGGGAACCCGATCGCTCGGAGAGCTTCGGGGAGGGACTCCTGGGTACGATGCTGGACCGGGCTCACGAGCTGCCGCCCCATCGGATCGGGTCGGTCGTCGCCGAGACAGTGAGCCGGTTGGGGGGCCGGGACCCGCAGATCCTCCTCCAGGACTACGGGCAACAGAAGCTGGTGCCCCTGCACGCCGAAGGGCTGACGGGCGGCGAGCCACTGCCCATCGGCGACTCGGAGGCCGGCAGGTGTCTTCTCACCTCGCGCTTGGTCGAACTGCCGCTGGCCGACGGAGTACGCGTCCACGTATCACTGCTCGACGGCGGCGACCAGGCCGGCGTCCTGGCCGTCACCCTGGACGCGGTCGACAACGACGACCGCCGCATCCTGCGCAGGATCGCGGGCCTGGTCGCCGGACTGCTGCAGACCAAGAACGGCTACACCGACCTCTTCTTCCGCACCCGCCGCAGCGAACCGATGAGCGTCGCCGCGGAGATCCAGTGGTCGCTCCTGCCGCCGCTGACCATGACCATGCCGCGCGTCGCCGTCGCCGGAGTTCTCGAACCCGCCTACGACGTGGCGGGCGACAGCTTCGACTACGCCCTGAACGGCGACACCCTCCACCTCGCCATGATCGACGCCATGGGCCACGGCCTGGACGCGGCCACCATGGCCACCGTCGCCATCGGCGCCTATCGGCACGCCCGCCGCATCAGTATCGAGCTGTCCGAGATCTACCTCTTCATGGACCGTGCGGTGGCCGAGCAGTTCGCCCCCGACCACTTCGTCACCGCGCAGATGCTGCGGCTGGACACGAACACCGGCCGCCTCCAGTGGGTCAACGCCGGCCACCCCGCCCCCATGCTGATCCGCGGACACCGCGTCGTGCACCGTCTGGACAGCCCCACCACCCTCCCCGTCGGCTTCGGAGGGGCACAGCCGCAGATCAGCGACCTGACACTCGAACCCGGTGACCGCATCCTCTGCTTCACCGACGGCCTGATCGAGGAACACGCGAGCGGACAGGAGCAGTTCGGCGAGGACCAGTTGATCGACTGGGTCCATCGACTGGACCAGGTCGACCGAGCAGTACGAACCGTGGCACGCGACCTGTCCCACACGCTCAAACGGGCCCGCGGCGAGACCACCACCGACGACGCCACGCTCGTCCTGGTCGAGTGGCGTGGCTGATCCGCCGTCGTGCCACAACGTGCCAGGAGGGGCGGTGAACAGCGGTCACCAAGGGGGCTTCCGAAAGGATCACGTCTAGACCTCTCCAGGAGCCTCGCACCACCTCCACACCGCCTACTCCCACCTCACGGACGCCACTCTCGAATGCGCCGCGCCTCAGGGGCGCCCCTGACCTGAACCTGGCCATCCGCCCACTCCCGAGGTGCGATGTCAGATGCGTGGTGCAAGGTGGCAAAGGGCGGCGCTGTCGCGGTCTGCCTGGACAGATGAGGAACCTCTGGAGAGAGTGACATGCCGAAGATCCCCAAGGGGCGGCGCGTAGGGCAGGCTGCGGTGAACGCGCTGCGCGCACTGCTTGAGGAGCACGATCACATCGTGCAGGAGATATCCGGGCAGAACGACTTCGGTGAGGATTTCTACGTCACCTTCACCGATGACGGGGACGTCACCAGCGACACGATCAAGGTCCAGGTCAAGGGAGGGGAAAGCTGGCGTCGGGGAAACGGCTACGCCGTGCCCGTCGACCGGCACGGCGACACCTGGTCAGAGGGCAACGTCCCTGTCTACTGCGTGGTGTACGACCCGAACAGCAAGAACCTGTACTGGGCAAACGCCACCCAACAACTCCGCCGCTTCGGCACCTTCAATACACCAGGCTTCATCGGGATCAGCCCCAATGCGGTGCTGGGCGACACCACCATGGACTCCTTCGTCGCCCAGGCACGCCGCTACGTCGGGCGCTATCGGGGCCGGCAAGCCGTCCTCACCCATCTCGGGGAAATGTCCGGAACGGAATTCGACCCAGCAGATCACGTTCTGCACTTCGTCAACGGCGACGACGATGACCTCATCTTCTGGAAGCGCCCGGGCGACGCAGTGGCGACGCTGCTGCTCAGCACCCAGGAATGGGAACCAGCTTGGGTCACCCTGGAATCGCTGATGCGCTCCGAGCTTTCGATGCCGGAGGGCTGGAACGGCCGCAGGATCCCGGACCCCGATCTGTGGACCGCCGAGGACCTGGGGCTGAACCAATCCGAGATCATGTGGGTGGCTGCGTGCTTCGCCTCCACCCGGCAGGCCGACGAAGGCCCGGAGGACGAACTCGTCGAAGCCGTCGAGTGCGAGGGATGCCCCAGTTGCACAGGGGAGGCACCCAAGGAACACGGCAGGATCGAAGCGGACGTCATCCATGCATACGTGCTCGCCCGCGTACTCGACCGCATCGATGCCGAGCCAGACCTCGTGCAGCGCTCCATCGGAGCGATGCGAGAGGAGACCGACCTGGAACCGAACATCGTCGCCGAACTCGGCTCCCTCGAAACCGACCCACGTGTCGTCCGCCAGGTACACAAGCTCAGCCGGGCGACGGTGGAGACGGTGGACGACATCGAGCCGGAGGCATACCGGCTGGCCATTATCTATCTCATCCATTGCATCTACGTAGGTGGCCCCTCGCTCCCCCTCGACGAACAGGTCCGAATCGTCTGGCGCGTCCCCGAGCCCACGACACCCACGTCGCAGGCTCGATGAACGCAAAAGAGGGTGCCCAGTGCCCCGCAGCGGCCTCGCCACCCGCCCAACAGGGAAGGGCCAGCATCCGGGACCGTCGCCGTGGGCGTCCGTGCCTGACGGCGATGCCGTCAGCCACACCGATACTGAGACCGTGCCACAACGTGCCAGTAGCGGTGGTAGGTAGCGGTCAACAGAGGGGCTCAGGCGGCCTGGCGGATGATGCCCCACACGGACGTTTCCCCAGGCCAGGGGCCAGGCATGTACCCAAGTACCGGGTGATTCCCAAGCGCAGAGCGCGAGTTCGATTCTCGTCACCCGCTCCATGACGAAGGCCCGGGCCAGCGACCTGGGCCTTCGTCGTTGTCTAGATCTCTCATGCCCTGCCGTGGCCTCCGCGTGCCCCAACTCGCGGGAATGCCCTGGCTGGAGTGCCTTCCACGTGGTGCTTGCGACGCAGGGACACGAGGCTTTCTCGAATCACGAGACTCACTTCGATCGTCCCGACCGACATCCGACCACCCCTTTACGGCTGGGTGCTCACCCCCTCACCCGGAGCATGGCGTCGTCTCGCATCCTCCAACCCGCTCCGCGCCACGCAAGGCAACATTGAGCGGGCGGCTGTAAGCCGCTGCAAGGACTGCGACGCAACGCAGTAGGGAGACTTCTCACGCCTGGCCGCCATGGCCCCACACACGCGTGCTCCTGCACACCCCTGGGGCCGGGGGACTCTCCTTCACCACGGCCCCGGCGCATCAGGCTTCGCTGACCTGCCTCCCCTGGACCTCTGCCTCGTCCCGGTCGGCAACTTCCTCGCCGCGAAGGCCGGGGTGCACGGAGCGTCCGGGTCCTCGCCATCGGGCTTGCCGCGACTCGGGGACGTACCGGTCCGCGAGCGTGCTTCCGTGGACCGCACTCGCGTCCGGAGCGACGCGCCCGGCAACCGCCTTCTGTGAGGCGGGAATTCGACTCCCGTCACCCGATCCGCGGCGGAGACCGGGATCCGGGGCCTTGTGCGTGCGGCGGGGCGCCGCCGTCACCGGACAGCCGGGCCGGTGGCCAGCCGGGTCGTCACCGCGGTCAGCCAGAGGAGGCCGATCCCCGCACCGGCGGTGAACGCCGCAACGGCGACCGAGGAGGCACCGAATCCGGCGAGGACGGCCATGGAACCAGACGCGAGGCGACGGCCCGGCCACGGTGGCCCCGGGCCGCGAGCGGACGGGCCAGGACGACGAACGCGCCGCACAGCGCCAGGTATCCGAGCATCCCCGCCAGCATGTGGACGGCGCCGTGCGCGCTCATCGCGGCGGTGTCGGGGGCACCGGCGGGGAACCCCGCACCGGCATCGGCCGGGAACAGTGCGGCGGCCCAGAACGAGGCGCCGAACACACCGACGAGGACCGGACCCCAGGTGCCGCCCGCGCCACCGCTCAGCGCCCGGCGCAGCCCGACCGCCCCGGCGACCAACAACGCGCCGGTCAGCAGGAAGTTCACCGTCTGGATCCAGCCCGCCTCGCCGAGGGCGAGCTGGCTGATCGCGTTGCGCGTGAAGTCGAATCCGTCCCGCGCGAGCCCCTGGACGATCCCGGCGGCGAGGAACAGCGGGCCCGCCGCCGCCCCGCCGACCAGGGCGAGCCGTGCCATCGGCCGCGACGCCGGAGCTGCGACGGGGATGGAGTGGGTTGCGCTGAGTGTGTGAGCCATGAGAGGACCTTCCTCGCGTCGCCGGTGTCGCTCATATGACCGACGTCGAGAGGGGAACTCATCGCTCCTTCACGAATCAGCGCGAACGGGAACCGGTCGGCCGGTGGGCCTTCGCCGCTGACCGGCAGGTACCGGGCGGGCCCGGAAGCAACGCTTCCGGGCTCTCCGTACGAGGCCGTCCTCTTCAGGGAAGAGGCCGCGGAAGTGGGCTCAGTAGGTGACGGCCACCGCCTCCGTCGCGGCGGACTCGCTGCCGTCGGCGTAGCGGACCGAGAGGCGGTAGTACACCGTGGTGGCGGACGGCTGGGTGAAGTCCCAGTACGAGGAGCTGGAGTTGCTGGGCGAGGTGTTGATCAGGTCGAACTCCCCCGTCCGCGGGTTCCAGCGGCGGACCAGGATGTCGGTGGCCGGGCTGCCGTTCTCGTTCCCGGTGGTGTCGACGAAACCCCAGGAGATGTAGCCGCTCGCGCCCGCGCCCACGAAGGAGAACGGGCCGCCGGTGGCGGGCGGGGCAGTGGGGCGGAGGTCCAGCGCGGTGACGGCGACGACGGTCGCGCCGGTGTCCGGGGTGAGCTGGTTGCCGTACTGGTCGACGCCGACGACCGCGTAGCGCGCCTCCTGCCCGTCGGCCGGCACCATGTCGTGGAACGTCGTCTCCTTGATCTCCTTCGGGCGCCGGGTCGAGGAGTCCTCGACCGGGGCGTACGTCCACTGCCCGTCGGAGAGGGTGCCGCGCAGCACGCGGTAGTGGGTGAGGCCGGGGGCGTCGCTCGCGTCCCAGGAGAGGGTGACGCCGTTCTCCCCGGGGGTGGCGGTCAGTCCGGTGAGCGCGGCGGGGGCGGTCGTGTTGCCGGTGACGGTGACGGTGACCTTGTCGGAGGAGGGGCCCCCGTTTCCGGCGTGGTCCAGGGAGATGACGTAGTAGATGTACGTGGTGCCGGGCGGCGGGGCGACATCGGTGAAGGTGGTGCCCTTCACGCCCTTGCCGACCTCCTCGGGCGCGGTGCCGGTGGCGGCCGTGGCGCGCCTCCGGAAGACCGAGTAGCCCGCGAAGTCCCTGCTGGTCCCCTCGGAAGGGTCCCAGGTCAGCGTGACGCCCGCCTCGTTCTCCTCGGCCCGCAGGTTGAACGCGGTCTCCACCGGGGGTGTCTTGTCGCGCGTGTAGTACATCGCGTAGGACGAGGCGGCCGATTCGAGGCCGTGCGTGTCGACGGCGGTGACGACGTAGTAGTGGACGTCGCCGGTCTGCGGCACGGGGACGCTGTAGTAGCTGTAATACGTCGGCTCGTCGCCGCTGAGCAGGTTCTCGGGGGTGAGGGCGACGGGGAGCGTCGTCGAGCGGTACACCCGGTAGCCGGCGAGGTCCGGCTCCTTGTTCTCGTCCCAGTAGAGGGTGACCCGGTCCGGGTAGTCCATGGACCAGTTCTTGTCGACGCCCTTCGGGGCGGCCGGGGCGGTCCGGTCGACGGTGGTGATACCGATGTCCGCGGTGCCCGACGAGGTGTTGCCGGCCTTGTCGTAGGCGCGGACCTCGTAGTAGTAGACGTAGCCGTCCTTCGGGACGGTCGTGTCGGTCCACGAGGTGGCCGTCGTCGTCGCGATCGGCTTCGTGGGGAAGGAGGTGCCCTTCAGCCGCCGGTACACGCGGTACCCGGCGAGGTCCATCTCCTTGTTCTTGGCCCAGGAGACCTTCGTGGACGTGCTTGTCGCGTCGTACCTGACGGTGGTGCCGGTCGGGACGAGCGGCTTGACCTTGTCGACGCTCGCCGACGTGCGCGGGGCGTAGCCGAACTTGACGTTCGCGGCGCCGGTCCAGTTGACGTAGTCGACGCGGAGGCTGTGCTTGCCCTTCGGGACGGTCACGTTGACGGTCCTGGTGACCGTGGCGGAGCCGTCCTTCCACACGTCGACCTTGCGGACGCCGTCGAGATAGACGCGGATGCCGTCGCGGGCGGAGACGGTGAACGAGAAGGGCCCACCGGAGCCGAAGTCGCGGCTCATGGACCAGCGCACGCCGAACTTGTTGGCGGGCATGCCCTTGTACCCGGGCGCCCGGGTACCCCAGTTCTCGTTGATCGTGGAGTCGCAGTCCGTGCGCTTGGGCGTCCCGGAGAACGTGGTGTTCGCGTAGAACGTCCGCTTGAAGACGGGCGACGCGCAGGTCACAGCGGCGGCGGAGGCGGAGGGGGCCACACTGAGCAGGCCGCCTGCGGTGGCGAGTACGACGGCGCAGGCCGCGGCGACCGTGGTGCCTCTGGGTCGGTTCATGCGTTCCTTCGGTGTGGATCGGCGGCCGAGAAATCCGGCCAACCACCATGACTCACGGAGTGGTTGCCCGGTTGTAGTGATTGGTGTATTTGGCCCCGCGTCCCGGCAGATGATCCTTCCTGAGGGGCTGCGGACTTGTGGAGTCGCCCGCCCGTGCCCGCCGCCCCTCGCCTTTCCGGAACGCGGTTCGCGGGACGGGGCTCAGAACGGGCGGGTGTACGGGTGCGCCCGCACCCGGTCGTGGATCTCGCGCAGCCACGGCCGTCGCACCGCCGGCAGCCGCGCCAGCGTGTCGAGGAATATGTACGGGTCCGGGCGGAGGAATTGCCAGGCACGTGGCGGCAGCGGGTCGTCGCGCAGCACACCGTCGGGCAGTCCGCCCGTCGCGGGCACCAGGGAACGTTCGTCGTGGAGGGCGAGGTACGTCCACACGCCGGCGGCCAGCGGCACCGTGTCCGCGGCACCGGGCGAGACCCACACCCGCCCGGTACGCGGATGCCGCGGGACCAGGGCGATGTCGGGGGCCGGGTCGGGGGAGGGCAGGCACGGTCCGTCCAGGGTCAGCCTCCTCACCGAACGGACCGGGTTGGAGGGGCCGAGCCCCCTCGTCGGCGGGCCCGGTGGGAGCAGGGCGTCGAGGGCACGGCCGAAGGTGTCCGCGAGGAGACCGGCGGACATGGTCACCCGAGCGCCCGCCGAGGCCGCCAGCAGATGGGCGAGGGACGCGCCGATCGCCGCCCCCCAGCGCGGGTCCCAGGCCCCGGACTGCTCGACCGGTGGCGTGCCACCCTGCTGCTCCCGGATCAGCGTCTGCCAGTCGACCGCCGGGCGGTGGTCCCGGACACCGTCGACGGGGACGCGGCGCACGGCGTGCGGAACGAGCCATGCCGTCTGCCAGTACGAGCAGTCGTCGATGCGGGTCGCCACCGCCCGCCCGCAGTTCGCGCAGGCCACGTTCGGGCCGTCCCGCCCGTCCAGGCCCATGCAGGAGCCGCCGAGCCGGTCCGGGATCAGGACGGTGCCGCGCAGGTCGCCCGGCGCGACGACGACCGCTCCGGGCTCCCCGAAGGACAGGCCGTGAAGCGGCGCGAACACTCCGCGGGCCGCCGCCTCGTCGGGCCCGATCTCCTTCCACGGCCGCCAGGGCGGGCCGGATGGCTCCGGATCGACGGCGTACGTCCCCGATTCCATGAGGGCGGGGAGCAGTTGGTGCCCGTACGTCTGGCGGGCGTGGACGGGAAGCGCGACCGGTGACACGGGAGCCGTCAGGGCGACGCCGCACCGCGCGCACACGAACACATCGGCCATCGGCCCTCCCCCTCCGCCGGACTGATTGTCATGGCCGGACGGAAAGGAGTCCACTCACCGGCAAGGAGTCCAGTCATCGCGGAAAGGAGTCCGGTCATCGCGAAAGCCCAGGCCGTCGGCCTGGGCTCTGCATCATCGGATACGTGGGCGGCTCGTGGCGCGGGTCAGCCGACCCTGCGGACCGGGCTGATCTCCAGCTTGGTGCCGTCCGGGTGGTCGGTCGCGGGCAGGCTGCCGGCCGGCCAGGAGACGGTGACGGACTTGGTCTCGTTCGGCGGCGTGACCACGATCTTGGTCGGGCGGATACCGGAACCACCGGAGTTGTTGACGGGGAAGTAGATGTTGAAGGCCGCCACGTCGCCCGTCTTGATGACGTCCCGGCCCGTGGCGTCGCCGTTGCGGTCCAGGGAGATCGAGGAACCGTCGGCCGTCTTGAGGTCGGCCGCCAACCACGCAGTGCACGGGGAAGGAGTCCACGAAGTCCGCTCGACGACCTTCCAGGGCGGGAGGCCGCGCCCCTTGTCCGCACGGCAGAGCGCGGCGGTCGACGTGGGCAGGTCGATATCGCGGGAAGTCTGCGCCATACGGCCGTAGGCAAGGCCGGAAACGCGGCGGAGCGACCGGAGCCACTCCGCCAGGTCCCTCAGTGCCTTGTCGGCACGGGCGCTCGTCGGGCGCCCCATCCGCGGTCCTCAGCGAGACCGGCGGGGGGGAGCGCCTGGACGAGCCGGCGGACCAGCTCGATCCCGAGCAGGCCGCCGAGGCCCACCGTGGTCGCGGCGGTCTCGATCGGCATGCCGGTCGCGGTAAGGCCGGTGAACAGGCCCAGGACGACGACCACCACGATGACGGGAGCGGCGGGCAGGGACTGGGCGGGACGCTTCGGAGCCCCGACACAGGGAGAGTGCTGCGGCACGTACTTCACGGTCGCCTCTTGGCTGGTAGTTGCTCGACAGACGGCGCCGTACCGATCTCCTGGCCTGGCAGGGCACACAAGATCCGACACCTGCATGGCATGGTCGCGGTTCCCGCCCCGAGGAGTAGGCGCCGCCGGGCGCGGATGCGGGACAACTCCGTGTGCTCATGGGCCCCATGCGGACCTCGTACGGCCTCGTTCCCCGGCGTGAGCAGCGGGGACAAGAATGACGGCGTTTCACGAGCACCTGGGACGAAGTGAAACGCCCTCGTTGGCACGCTTCCTGTCAGCTGCCATTCTCATGCGCATTGGAACAACGCGCACGGAGTCATAAGGAGAGCCGGATGTAGGCTGCCGCGGGTCACTCATCGCCGAGAGCGGGCTGGCTCTGTCTCTTATCAGGCCCATCCATGCCCTTTTGCCCTCGGACACCTGGCATCAGTCTGCCTTCCGCCGACCACCAGGGGTGGGTACCTCCATGCCTTCCGTCTCCCTGAAACACGGTCACCCTGGCCGGAAGTTGCTCGACAGACAACAGGAATAGGGCTGCAGCCTGTGGCAGCAGGTCAGCCCGTAGTGCCACAACAAAACACTCCGACCGGTGCCCGTCCACCAGCCGACGGTCCGGTGTGCGTCATTCCGAACGCGCGAACGGCCCGCGCCATGCAGGCGCGGGCCGTTCGCATGCCGGCCGGACGGGCCCGGTTCGGTTCCGCGGCGGGCGTCGTGCGGGCCGTCCGCCTCGCCGGGGCCCGGCTCGCGGTCGGCGACGGACATCAGCCGTCCACCAGGAGACCAGGAGTCACCGGCCCTCGGCCCGGGTTCCCCTTCCGGTGCCGCCGGGCTCTTCCTCGGCCTCCCGGTCCGTCACGGTCGGCCGGTCGGCGGCGGCGACGAGGTCGGCGAAGGACAGCGGCCGGGCCGGTGGCAGGTCCGGGTCCGGCGGCGGGACGCTCGCGGCATCGGCGGCTAGCCCGTCGAGCGCCAGGTCGAGATGGCGGTGGAGAAGTCCGCCGTCGGCGTCGAGGCGGGACAGCCCACCGGGAAGGGGGCGGGACAGCCGGATCGAGAGCAGCACCAGGTCGCCCATGCCGATGTCGCGGCGGAGCCGGCCGGCCCGGTGCGCGGCGTCGATCAGGCCCTCCACCGCGTGCACGGCACCGGTCCGGACGCGTACCAGCTCCTCGTCGACCACGAGCCCTTCGAGCAGCACGAGGATCACCGCGCCCGCCCGCAGGTCCGCCGCCGCGCGCATGAACCGGCGCACGGCCTCGAAGGCGTCGCCGTCCCCCACCGCGTCCGCCGCGCCGGCCGCTGGAGATCCAGCACCCCGAATTTCCATCGGGTTCAGGCCATATGCCCGGTCGTCGCCCCCGCAGAGCGGGGCACGGCCGGGCCAACCGCGCTGATGGGAGTGCCGGTTCCGACCCAGTATGTGAACATTCCGCGCCAAGAGTGCAACTGGCATGGCGGTCTTGACATTTACCCGAGAGCCCGATGCTAAGATCATCTTACTTCCAGTGGGCTGATGGCATGTGGGGGCATTCCGGGAGGAATGAATTCCTCGGCCCCACTTTCGGAGGGGCCTTCCCCGCGTGACCCGACCGTGGCTCGACCAGCCCGGACCACGGGGCTCATGAGGGAGCGTCAAGCCGTTTCCACAGCCATGGCACTTGAAGTGAGTCTCATGACATTTGTACAGGGCCCGCTCTTCTGGGCGCTGGTTGTCGTAGCACTGGTCGCCGTCGGCGCCGTTCTGCGGGCTCGAAAGACCAATATCGGGCTTCGTAGACAAAACTCCCAACTCCGTGGTGAGCGCGACGCGCTGCAACGGCAACGGGACGAACTCCACGCCGCCCACACCGGTCTGCTGCATCGACAGACCTCCGAACTCGCCGAGGTCCGCAAGGACGCCGAGGAGGAGACCAAGGCCGTTCTGAAGGCGGCCGTCCGTACCCTCCAGGGGCTCGCGGACGAGCAGCAGGTGGTCATCGAGAACGCCCAGAAGAAGTACGGCGACGACCCCGGCATGCTCGCCGACCTGATGGCCATCGACCACGCCAACAGCCAGCTCGGGCGCCGCGCCCAGGGCATCGCGGTGCTGTGCGGCGGCTGGCTCGGTCGCCGCGAGACCTCCGCCTCCGTCTTCGACGTGGCCCGCAGCGCCCAGGGACGTATCCGGCACTTCGACCGGGTCCGGGTCAACGGCCAGGTGAACTTCTCGGTGGTCAGCAAGGCCGTGGAGCCGGTCGCGGTGGTCCTCGCCGAGCTGCTGGCCAACGCCACCAACTACTCCGCCCCCGGCACCCCGGTCGAGATCAACATCCAGGCCGTGCCGAAGGGCGTCTGCCTCATCGTCGACGACGCGGGCCTCGGCATGGGCCAGGAGGAGAAGGACCGCGCGTCGGCGCTCCTCGCCCCCCAGGCCGCGATCAGCGTGTCCAGCCTGGGCATTCCGCCGCAGTTCGGGTTCGCCGTGTCCGGTGTGCTGGCCGCCCGCTACGGCTTCAAGGTCTCGGTGGACTCCGTTTCCCCCTATGGAGGTGTGCGCGCGGTGGTCCTGCTGCCCGACGAGCTGCTCACCGCCGACGCGCCCACTCCCGCGCCGGCCGAGGCAGTCCCGGCCGCCCACGACCCGGGGGTGTCGACGCTGCCGCGCCGCCCGGTGGCCGCGCCTGCCCCGACCCCACTGTTCCCGCCGGCCGCGCAGTCGGCCACCGCCCCTCAGCCCGCGGCGCCCTTCACCACCGCGGGTGGTCTGCCCAAGCGTCGTCGCAAGAGCCCGGTGTCGGTAGTGCCGTCGGCCGAGCCCGCGCCGGTCCGCAGCAACGAGGAAACGGCTTCCCGTCTGGGTGCGTTCCAGCGTGGAACCCGGTCCGGACGTGACACGACGACGATGGAAGGACCCGAGATCCAGTGAACCCCGATCTTTCCTGGGTGCTCAACGATGTGCTCCAGGTACCCGGAGCGCGGCACGCGATCCTCGTCTCCGCCGACGGTCTGCTGCTGGCCAACTCCAGCGAGATCGGCCGGGACGACGCGGAGACCGTGGCGGCGGCGATGAGTTCCATGCAGTCGCTGAGCCGCGCCGTCGCCCCGTTCATCGGGGCCCAGACCCCCGGGCGCTGGCGCCAGACGCTTCTGGAGTACGAGCACGGCTGGATCTTCCTGATCGCCGCCGGGACCGGTGCCTACCTGGCCGCGGCCGCCGCGGCCGACGTGGACATGGAAGCCATGTCGTTCCGCATGCAGCAGCAGGTCACCGCGCTGGGGAAGGCGATGACCACTCCTCCCCGCCTGAACGCCGGAAGCGACATATGACGGCCCCGGGCGAGGAGCAGTCGGTCAACAGCGGCTTCGTCCGTTCCTACGTCATCACCGGAGGACGCGGGCTGCCCGACGCGGAGAACCTCTCACTCGTCACCCTCGTCACCATCGCCCCCGACCGGCAGCCGCCGCCGAACCCCAGCCCCGAGGTCAGGGCCATCTGGGAGCTGTGTTCGGGCGGGTATCTGTCGGTGGCCGAGGTCGCGGGCCGCCTGGGGCTGCCCGTCGGAGTGGCGCGTCTGCTGCTCAACGATTTAGCGGAACAGGGTCATCTGATGCGCCGCAAGGCGCCGCCGCCGGCTCAGCTCGTTGACAGGAAGATCCTCGAAGAGGTGTTGCATGGACTCCACGTCCGGTTCGGCTGAGAACATCTATGTGTCGGACGCGGTGCGGCGTGCGGCGAAGATCCTCGTCGTCGGACACTTCGCCGTGGGCAAGACGACGCTCATCGGCACCCTCTCCGAGATCACTCCGCTGCGCACCGAGGAGCGGATGACGCAGGCCAGCGAGCACGTCGACGACCTGCGCGGCGCGCCCGACAAGGTCACCACGACGGTCGCGCTGGACTTCGGCCGACTGACCCTCAGCGACGAACTGGTGCTGTATCTGTTCGGTACGCCGGGCCAGCAGCGATTCGTCGAACTGTGGGAGGACATGGCGCGCGGCTCGCTGGGCGCGCTGCTCCTCGTCGACCCGGCCCGACTGGCCGACACCTTCCCGGTGATCGACCTGGTCGAGACGTACGGGCTGGAGTACGCGGTCGCGGTCAACAGCTTCGACCCTTACTCCCAGCATGCCGAGGAGGAGCTGCGCGAGGCTCTCGACCTGCTGCCGGACACCCCGGTCGTCTACTGCGACGCCCGGGACGAGAAGTCGTCCGCACAGGCCCTGATCACGCTGGTGCAGCACCTTCTCGCGCGCGTGGCCTGACCCGGCCACCGGTGCTGGTGGGCCTCCCCGCCACCCGTCGCGGTGGGCGTCCCGCCGCGTGGCCGGCCCGCCGTCCGGCGCCTCCGGGCCCGGACAGCGGGCCGGCCCCCGCTCCGACCACCGCCCTCCGATACGGGTGGCCGAGCCCCCATCTCCATCCGTCGTGCGGGCCCATCGGTCCGCGTTCACATCGAGGAATCAACATGGACTCGTCGCCGGGAGCCACCCCGTACAACGCCCCCAGCGGGTGCCCGATGCACGGTGAGCGCCAGACGTCGCTCTACGGGCCGGAGTTCGCGGCCGATCCGCAGCGCGTGTACGACGCGTTCCGCGCACACGGGCCCGCCGCCCCGATCGAACTGGCCCCCGGCGTGGACGCCACCCTGGTCGTGCAGCACGAGGCCGCGCTCCGGGTGCTGCAGAACCCCTCGTACTTCGCCCGCGACTCGCGGCGGTGGGCGGCGCTCCGGGAAGGGCGCATCGCGCTCGACAGCCCGGTGCTGCCCATGATGGCGTACCGGCCGAACTGCCTGTTCACGGACGGCACCGAGCACCTGCGACTGCGCAAGGCGGTCACCGAGAGCCTCTCCCGGCTCAACACCACCCGGCTGAGCCGGGACGTCGAGCGCATCGCCGACTACCTGATCGACCAGTTCATCGAACGCGGCTCCGCCGACCTGCTGGGCGACTACGCCAAGTTGCTGCCGCTGCTGCTCTTCAACCAGCTGTTCGGCTGCCCCGGCGACATCGGCGACCGGCTCACCCGCAGCATGTCCGCGATCTTCGACGGCGAGGACGTGCTGCGGGCCAACGCCGAGCTGACCGAGTGCCTGATGGAGCTGGTCGCGCTCAAGCGGCGGCAGCCCGGCGAGGACATCACCTCCTGGCTCATCCAGCACCCGGCCGGTCTGCGGGACGAGGAGCTGAAGGACCAGCTCGTCATGCTGATGGGCGCGGGCATCGAGCCGGAGCGCAACCTCATCGCCAACGCGCTGCTGCTCCTGCTGTCCGAGGACACGGGAAGCGCGCAGCGGCGCGGCACCGGGATGCTGGTCGAGGACGCCCTCGACGACGTGCTCTGGAACAACCCGCCGATCGCCAACTACGCGACGCACTACCCCGTCCAGGACATGGACCTGGGCGGCGTGACGCTGAAGGCGGACACGCCCGTACTGATCAGCTTCGCCGCCGCGAACACCGACCCGGCGCTCACCGACGCCCGCCAGACCCTGAGCAAGGGCGCCCATCTGGCCTGGGGCGCCGGCCCGCACGTCTGCCCGGCGAAGTCCCCGGCCCAGCTCATCGCCCTCACCGCGATCGAGCGGGTCCTCAACAGCGTTCCGGACCTGACCCTCGCCATTCCGGCCACCGGCGTCGAATGGCGGCCGGGCCCGTTCCACCGCGCCCTGGTGTCGCTGCCCGTGCGATTCAGCCCGAGTGCGCCGCGCCGGGTCGCGAACGTGCCGAACACCGCCGCCGCTTCGCCCGTGTCACCTCGTGTCTCCCCTCTTGACGACGTCACCACGACGCGCCACGACACCGGGGAGCCCCAGAAGAGGAACAAGGGCTGGTGGAGTTCCTTCCTGGACGTCTTCCGGGTGTGAGCGCGGACGACGGGGAGCGGACCGCGCCACGCGCCAGGCGCTGAGCGGTCCGCGACCCGCGATGCGTGATCCGTGATCCGTGATCCGTGATCCGCGCAACGGTCTCGGTCCGCTCAACGGTCCGTGATCCGCGGTACGATCCCGCGACCCGAGTCCGGATACCGGTCGGAAACTTCCGGCCGTCGGCTTCCGAAAGACTCGGCTCCCCGGCGACCGGAATCAGCCGACTTTCGCGCATAACTTGCCTTTTCCGAAAAGGGGATTGGGCACCACTCGGCATATGACAAGAGGTCACGGGGGCATTTCTCTGTGATAGGAGCAACAGGCACGGGGGCTTGGCGAACATATACGGAGGGGTAGGTTCTGGCCGTAACCATGAGCCCGGATCAAGGAACTCTGTGTGAGCGCTGCAAGTGGTACCGAAAGGCCCGCCGACGACCGCCGTGCCCTCATCTCTCTGATACGGCGTCTCAAATCACCGGAGGGACAGGCGGATCCCTACGGCCTGCTCGCCGAGGTGAGGGCCATGGGGGACGTCGTGCGCGCCCCCTGGGACGCGTACTTCGTCACGGGCTTCGACACATGCGGTGAGGTGCTCCGCGGCCGCAACTGGCTGGCACCGGACTTCGCCTGGCAGGAACGCCAGGACGACCCCGAACGCTGGGGTGCGGTCGCCACGCAGGAGATGACCAAGACGCTCTCCCGCCTCAACGCTCCGGAGCACACCTGCCAGCGCCGCAGCCTCGGCAACCTCTTCGACCGCTCGACCATCCAGCGGCTGACCCCGGTCATCGAGGAGCACAGCGCCCGCCTGCTCGACGACCTGGCCGAGAAACTGCGCTGGGGCGAGGCCGACTTCGTCAGCACGGTCAGCGAACAGCTGCCCATCAGCACCATCGGCTCCTGGCTGGGTGTCCCGGCCGCGGACCACCCCCACATCCTGGAGATCACCCACAACCAGGTGCACGCCCAGGAACTGCTCCCCACCAAGAGCGAACTCGCCGTGTCCGCCGAGGCGACCGGGCATCTGCGCGCCTACTTCACCGAGATGGTGCGGCAGCGGCGCGCGCAGCCCGGCAACGACATCCTGACCGGCTGGATCCACCACTGGGACGCGCGGGAACCCGACCGCGAGACGGCCGACGAGATCCTCTACCGTCTCACCATGTTCGTCACCATCGCCTCGCTGGAGACCACCGCGACGCTGCTGTCGGCCATGGTGGGGCTGCTGCTCGGGGAGCCCGGCCGGTGGGCGTGGCTCAGGGAGAACCCCGGGCACATCGACGCGGCGGTCGACGAGGTGCTGCGGTACGACCCGCCCATCCAGATCAACACCCGGGTCGCCGCCGAGGACACCGTCCTGGCCGGTGTCCCGATCGCGAAGGACAGCATGGTCCACGTCATGTACGGCGCCGCCAACCACGACCCGCGGCGCACCGAGAACCCGGACGCCTTCGACATCGAGCGCCGCGGCACCCACCTCACCTTCGGCGGCGGGGTGCACTACTGCCTGGGGGCGGCCCTCGCCCGGCTGGAGGCCCGCACGCTCCTCATCCAGCTGCTGGAACGTTTCCCCACCCTGCGGGTCACGACACCGCCCGTGTACGCGTCCCGGCTGGTCTTCCGGCGCGTGACCTCGATGGGCGTGTCGATATGAAGCTCTCGCTCTCGGAACGCCTGTCCGGGTACCGGCGGCCGCGCACGGTCCGCACCCTGCGCGAGGGCCCGGTCCTGCGCGTGGAACTCGACCGCCCCGAGTCGGGCAACGCCGTCAACGAGGAGATGCTGGACGACCTGCTCGCGATCCTGACCGCTCCGGACCCCGAGGTCCGGGTGCTGGTGCTCAGCGCGGCCGGGGACGACTTCTCCCTCGGCGGGGACCGCAACGAGTTCGCGGACTGGCTCGAGGAGGACCGGGAGGGCCGGGGCATCCGGATCGCGGGCGACAAGGCCCGCCGCGTCTGCGAACTGCTCTCGACCAGCCGGATCGTCACCATCGCCCGGGTCCAGGGCAAGGCGATCGGCGCGGGGATGGCCCTGGCGCTCGCCTGCGACCTGCGGGTCGGTGCCGAAACCGCCAGTTTCCGGCTGCCGGAACTGGCGCTCGGCCTGCCCACCGCCTGGGGCGGCATGCTGCCGCGGCTGATCCATGAACTGGGCGCCGCCCGGACCCGGGAGATCATCCTGACCGGACGGCCCATCGGCGCCGCCGAGGCGTACGAGCTGTCGGTCCTCCAGCGCGTCGTGCCCGAGGACGAACTCGACGCCGCCGTCACCGCGTGGGCCAAGCCCGTCGCGCGCCGCCCGGAGTCCGCGGTACGGATCACGAAGGCCCTGCTCAACTCGTACATGGCCGCGAACCGGATGGCCGATCCCGCGGTCCTGGACTCCGAGCTCATGGCCGCGGTCGCCGCCGCGAGCAGGCGGGCCCGGGACGCCCAGGAGAGCGCGACGGGCGCGGCGCCGGTGCGCTGACCTCCCGTACAAACGTCCGTACGGCAGTGACCGCCGTACCGCGTCCGTACGACATCGGCGCGACGCCGTACCGCGTGCGTACGACATCCGCGCGGCGCCCGCATGACGTCCGTGGCGTGTCCGTCAGGCGTCCGGCGCGTCCGTACCGCCCCGCGCTGTGACATGAGTCACCGACGAGTCACCGGAACCTCCCCGCGGCGCCGGACAGCCAGGGGAGGTGAGCACACATGCGTTACCCGGACACGGCCCGGGGACCCGAGCGCGTTCGCCACCAACACCGCGCGCGACCAGACCCGCGGCAGCCGTCGGACGGCAGCGATCGAGCGGGGGGCGTCAAGCCGCGCAGAACTCGTTGCCCTCCGGGTCCCGCATGAGCCACCAGCGCCCGGCGGGCCCCTTGTCGACCTCCTGGGCACGGGTCGCTCCCAGGCCCTCCAGCCGAGCCACCAGTGCGTCGAGGCCGCCGGGTTCGCCGTGGACGTCGATGTGCAGACGGTTCTTGCCGGACTTGCCCTCGGGCACGTCCTGGAAGAGCAGCCGTCGGCCGCGCCCCACCCCGCTGGTCGCGTCGAACGGGTCCTCGGGGTGGCGGATCGCGGCGTAACCGCGGAAGGTCCTGCGTCCGCCGTGCTCGACGATCGCGTTCTCGTCGATCCGGCCCGCGGCCAGCAGCCGCTCGACCAGAGCGCTGGGATCCTCCACCTCGTACTCCAGGGCCGCGGCCCAGAAGTCCGCGAGAGCCGACGCGTTCGCGCTGTCGATGACCAGTTTCCAACCCAATGCCATGTAACCGATTTTATTGGTTACACCGTGCCTCCACAACCGGAGTCGGACCGGACTCGGACCGGACTCGGACCGGATTCACGGGCGCCCACCGTCTCGCCTCGTCATCCTGTGCGCCCGTCGGCCGTCCTGCGCGAGGGGGAGGACGGACGTGCCGCGTACTGCGGCGACAGTACGCAGGAGTCCATGCAGGTGAACGACGACGATGACGCCCCCGTTCACGAAGGATCGAGGTATTCCTCCGGCCCCGCCGTGCGCCCGACGTGCCACCGGCGTGCACCGTCGCGCCCGGGCACAGGCCGTGTGCACCGGTCCGCGTACGGCCCGCACGCGGCTCACGCGCGGCCGGAGCACGGCATCCGTGCCGCCGATCCGTCGCCCGAACCAGACTGGAGCGCCTCTTCGTGGCTACCTTCCTCTACCGGCTAGGCCGCTTTTCCTTCCGGAGGCGACGACTGGTCGCCCTGCTCTGGGCGGTGGTCCTGGCCGCCTGCGCGTTCGCGGCGGCCAAGGCGCCGACCGCCCCCGAGGACGGGTTCTCGATGCCCGGCACGGAGTCGCAGAGGGCGTTCGACCTGCTGGACGAACGCTTCCCCGGCCAGAGCTCCAACAGCGCCGACGCCCGTATCGTCTTCGTCGCCCCCGAGGGCCAGAAGGTGACCGCGGACACGAACAGGGCGGCCGTCGAGCGGGTCGTCGCGGACGTGGCGGGCGGCCCGCAGGTCAAGGCCGCCCTCAACCCGTTCGACATGGCCGGGGCCGTCAGCAAGGACGGCCGCACCGCGTACTCGACCATCACGTACGACGTGCAGAGCGTCGACCTCACCGACGCCACCACCAAGGCGCTGGAGGACGCCGAGGAGGACGGGCGCAAGGCCGGGCTGACCGTCGAGCTCGGCGGCTCGGCCCTCCTGCCGGACTCCGAGGCCGGCGGCGCGACGGAACTCGCCGGCGTCGTCGTCGCCGCGGTCGTCCTGCTCGTCACGTTCGGCTCGCTCGCCGCGGCGGGGCTGCCGCTGCTCACCGCGATCGTGGGCGTGGGCGCGGGCGTGGCCTCGATCATCGCCGCCGGGATGTCCACCACGACCACCACGCTCGCCATGATGCTGGGGCTCGCGGTGGGCATCGACTACGCCCTGTTCATCGTCTCGCGCTACCGATCGGAACGCGCGGAGGGCCACGATGCCGAGGAGGCCGTGGCCCGGGCCGCGGGAACGGCGGGTTCCGCCGTGGTCTTCGCCGGTCTCACCGTGGTCATCGCCCTCGCGGGACTGTCCGTCGTGAACATTCCGGTCCTCACCAAGATGGGCCTGGCCGCGGCGGGCACCGTCGTGATCGCCGTCCTGGTCGCGATGACGCTGCTGCCCGCGCTGCTGGGCTTCTTCCGGACGGCCGTACTGCCGCGTGCCGACCGGAACGCGTCCGGGAACGGGCGTGCACGCCGCGGGCGCCGCGCCGGAGCGTCCGGGGCCTCCGGGAGCACGAGCGGCACGGATGGCGCCGCCCGGCCCGACATGGGCACCCGCTGGGCCCGCTTCGTGATCCGCCGCCCCCTCGCGGTCCTCGTGCTCGGGGTCCTCGGCCTCGGCCTGATCGCCGTACCGGCGCTCGACCTCCAGCTCGGCATGCCCGGCGACGAGTCGCAGCCCACCTCCAGCACCAAGCGCCGTGCCTACGACGCGCTGGCCGACGGCTTCGGCCCCGGCTTCAACGGGCCGCTCACCGTCGTCGTCGACGCCAAGGGGTCCGACGACCCGAAGGCCGCGGCGGCGCACGCCACGAAGAAGCTCGCCGCCACCGACGGCATCGTGGCCACGACGCCCCCCGCCTTCAACAAGGCGGGCGACACCGCGGTCCTCACCGCCGTGCCCGCCACCGGGCCGAGCTCCGAGAAGACCACGGACGTCGTCCACACCATCCGCGACAAGGCGCACGGCCTGGAGGCCGACACCGGCGCGAAGATGCTCGTCACCGGCACGACGGCGGTGAACATCGACATCTCGCAGAAGCTCTCCGACGCTCTGGCGCCCTACCTCACGCTCGTCGTCGGTCTGGCCTTCCTGCTCCTGATGATCGTCTTCCGTTCGCTGCTGGTCCCGCTCAAGGCGGCGCTCGGCTTCCTGCTGTCGGTGGCGGCGGCCTTCGGCGTGATCGTCGCGGTCTTCCAGTGGGGCTGGCTCGCCGACGTCCTCGGCGTCGAGCAGACCGGGCCCATCATGAGCATCACGCCGATCTTCCTGATCGGTGTGGTCTTCGGCCTGGCCATGGACTACGAGGTCTTCCTGGTGACCCGGATGCGAGAGGCGTACGTCCACGGCGAGCGGCCCGGCCAGGCGATCGTCACCGGGTTCCGGCACAGCGCCCGGGTCGTCGTGGCCGCGGCGGTCATCATGATCGCGGTGTTCGCCGGGTTCATCGGGATGAGCGAGGCGATGATCAAGATGATGGGCCTGGGCCTCGCCGCGGCCGTCTTCTTCGACGCGTTCGTCGTCCGCATGACGATCGTCCCGGCCGTTCTGGCCCTGCTCGGCGACCGGGCGTGGCGGCTGCCCCGGTGGCTGGAGAAGGTCGTTCCCCGGGTGGACGTGGAGGGCGAGCGGCTGAGCCGGAGCGGTCCCGCGGCCGTGCACGCCGAAGCGAGGGCGGCGGGGACGTGGCCGACGGGAGCGGAGCCGACGGGCACCGAGAAGGACTCCGAGCACGGTCCCGTGCGCGTATGAGCCCTCCCCGTACGGGCCGACTCCCCGTACGGGACCTCGTACACCTTCGGGACGAGACACGCCCCCTCGGGACGAGGCACACCCTCGGAACGGGATGAGGCGCGGGGTGCCCGGAGGCCGTCCGCCGTACGTCACGACGGACGACTCCGGATACCTTGCGCAAAACGGACGGCCGCGTCGGCGACCATGGTGGGACCGAGAAGGAAAGAAGAGCGCATGTTCACCGACTGGCGGCTGTGGGCCCGGCGCCACCCCCGGGCTGTCGACGCGGCGGTGGCCGTGCTGCTGTGGGCCTTCGCGGTCTTCTCCAGCACCGTGACCGACGCCCGGATCGTCCGCGGCCCGGCACCCTCCTTCGCCCTGGCGGCCGCCGTGCCCTCCGCCGTCCTGCTGCTGGGACAGCGCACCTACCCGCGCACCATGGTCGTGGTGACGACGCTGTGCGGCAGCGCCCTGGGCCTGATGGGCAACGACATGGGCTTCGACCCCTCGCCGAGCCTCACCGGCGCGGCCCTGGTGGCCCTGTACCAGCTGGCCCTGCTCACGGACCTCCGTACGACCTCGGTGTACACGCTCGGGGCGGTCGCCACCCTCGCCACCGTCTCGGTCGTCTGGGGCGACGGCGCGCTGCTGCGACCGGACCGGATCGGCATCCTCTCCTGCGTCTTCCTGGCGGGTGCGGTCGGCGAGTCGGTGCGCAGCCGCCGCGACTACGTGGCCGCCGTGGAGGCACGGGCCGAGCTCGCGGAACGCACCCGCGAGGAGGAGGCACGCCGCCGGGTGAACGAGGAACGGACCCGGATCGCCCGCGAGCTGCACGACATCGTCGCGCACCACATCGCCCTCGCCCACGCGCAGGCCTCCACCGCCTCGTACCTGCTGCGCAACCGGCCGGAGCAGGCGGGGCAGATGATGGACCAGCTCGCCGGGACCACCTCCTCCGCACTGCGCGAGCTGAAGGCGACCGTGGGGCTGCTGCGCAGCGAGGACGACCCCGAGACACCGCTGGAGCCCTCCCCCGGACTCGCCCAGCTACCGGAGCTGATCGCCTCGTTCGAGCAGACGGGTCTCACCGTCCAGGTGTCGGTGGAGGGCACGGTGCGACCGTTGTCGCCGGGCGCGGACCTCACCGCGTACCGGATCGTGCAGGAGGCGCTGACCAATGTCACCAAGCACGCGGGGTCCGCGACGGCCTCGGTCCGGCTCGGCTACTCGCGCCGGTTGCTCACGCTCACCGTCACCGACGACGGACACGAGCCGCAGGCGTCGGGCACGCCCGGGTACGGCCTCATCGGCATGCGTGAACGGGCCCTGTCCGTCGGCGGCCGGCTGTCCGCCGGGCACCGGGCGGCCGGCGGTTTCGAAGTGACCACGGAGCTCCCCCTGGAGTCGCAGACCGAGCCGGAGAAGGACGCGGAGACGGCGACGGGCGCGACCGTGGCCACGAAGGCGACCGCGGGGGCGTCTGTGGCCACGGGGGCGACCGCGGAGGCGGCCACGGAGACAGAAGCAGAGGTGGCCGCGGAGGCCGGGCCGAAGGTGGACACGGCGGCGGGAAGGGCGGCAGGAGCGGGGAGGGCGCGGCCCGAACCGTTCCGGAACGATGACGACACGCACGGGACGAGAGGACGGCACGGTGACGATCCGGATACTGCTGGCCGATGACCAGGCACTGCTCGCCGGGACCTTTCGGCTGCTGATCGAGGCGAACGACGACATGGAGGTCGTCGGCGTCGCGGCGGACGGCCGCGAGGCGGTGGAGCAGGCCCGCGCCACGCTGCCGGACGTCGTCGTGATGGACATCCGCATGCCGGGACTCGACGGTGTGGCGGCGACGGAGCTGATCTGCCGCGACGAGACGCTGCGCGGAACCCGCGTCCTCATCCTCACCACGTTCGAGATCGACGAGTACGTGACCCGGGCCCTGCGCGCGGGCGCCAGCGGGTTCCTCGGCAAGGGCGTCGCCCCCGGGGAACTCCTGGACGCCATCCGCACGGTGGCCGCAGGGGACACCCTGCTGTCGCCCACCGCGACCAAGGCCCTGATCGGCCGATACCTCGCCCTGCCCGAGGGCAGGGTCGCCGCGCCCGACGTGCTGGGCGTCCTGACCGCACGCGAGCGCGAGGTCATGGCGCAGGTGGCCGAGGGCCTGTCGAACGACGAGATCGCCGAGCGGATGCACGTCAGCCCGCTGACCGTACGCACCCATGTCGGGCGGGCGATGACGAAACTGGGGGCCCGGCACCGGGCCCAACTCGTCGCGATGGCCTACCAGTCGGGGCTGGTGCGGGTGGACCCGCCGCGGCCCGGAGACGACTTCCAGAACGCGGGGCGCTGAACGCGGGCCGACGGGCACAAGCCGACGGACCACGTCCGATGAGCCTCCGTTCCGCGGGCCCCGCTCCACGGGCACCCGTTCGGCGAACCTCCGTACGGGTACCCGTGCCCGACGGTCTCACGGCCGCGGACGCCGCCCGCCCCACGGGCCTGATTCCGCGACCCCCACGAGTTCTCCCTCCTCCGCGCCCCGGCAGCCGCACCGGTGCCGGGGCCGCCCGAGGTTCGCCTCGATGCCGTCCAGGGCCCGCCGGAGCATGGCGATCTGCGCCCGCAGGGCCTCGGTCGCCTCGGCCGCGTCGACCACCTCGACCGCCTCGGTCGCCTCGGTCGTCGGCCCGACGGCCCGCGACATCGTGGCGGCACCGGACGCCGTGACGGCCTCGGAAGTCGTGGCGGCACCGGACGCCGTGACGGCCTCGAAAGTCGGGACGGCCTCCGCATTCGTGGTGGGCTCGGGGATCGCGGTGGCACCGTAGATCGCGGCGGCACCGGAAGCCGCGGCGTTCTCCTCCCTCTCGCGCGTCATCTCCAACTCGCGTGCTTCTTCCAGCGAGTTGATGACGACACCGATGAGGAGGTTGACGAGCAGGAACGAGCCGAGCAGGACGAACGACGCGAAGTACACGATCGTCCAGCGGGAGATCTCCAGCCCTTCACGGACCGCGTCCCCGAGACCGTCGAGGGTGATGAGGAGGAACAGGCTGAGCGCCGCACGACCGAGCGAACCGAAGTGCTCGGGGTTGTCGTCCGCGAAGAACACCCAGCCGACCATGGCGTACACGTACAGCAGGAGCGTGCCGACGAGCAGGAAGCTCAGGGTGCCGGGCAGGCTCTTGCCCACCGCCACGATGACGATGCGCAGTTGGGGCAGGAAGCGCGCGGCGCGCAGCACCCGGGCCAACCGCAGCAGCCGCAGCACGGTGGCGTTCTCGCGGGCGAACGGCAGGAAGGCCAGGGCGACGACGAGGACGTCGAACATGTTCCAGGGGTCCCGGAAGAAGTCCCCGGGCCGGTCGGCGTGGGCGGCGCACCGCAGCAGGATCTCGACGGTGAACGCGCAGAGAAAGGCGTACTCCGTCGCCTTGAGCGCGCCGTGCCACTGCTGCACGACGCCGCTGTAGGTCTCGATGCCCAGCAGCGCCGCATTGGTCACGATGAGGCAGAACACGGTGCCGGTGAAGGCCGGGGAGTCCACGATCCTGCGGCCACGCACGGCGATCGCGTGCCGTAAGGGTGCGGCGACCTGTTCGGACATGGTGTGACTCGGCTCCTCGCATCCTCGCAGGTGGTTGCCCCCGCGGGCCGGTCCGCTCACCGGCCGAAGTGGATCTTAGACCGAGCGTTCACGGCCGGTACGGGCGTCTCCGGCGCGCGGCCCCGCGGCCCGATCGCTAGCGTGGGACTGCGGACGAACTCGTTGATAACGGGACAGACGCACAGAGAGCGGATGAACCCATAGAGGGCGAAGGAGCCGGAGCCATGGCTGTACGAGCGGAGGGCACACCGTGCTGGGCCGACGCGATGTTCCCCGACCTGGAGGCGGCGAAGCGCTTCTACGGTGACGTGCTGGGCTGGACGTTCGGCGAGTCCGCGGAGGAGTACGGCAACTACACGCAGGCGTACGCCGACGGCAAGGCGGTCGCCGCCGTCGTGCCCCCGATGCCCGGCCAGGAGGGCCCGGCGGCCTGGTGCCTGTACCTCGCCTCGCCGGACGCCGCCGCCACCGCCGCCAAGATCCGTGACAACGGCGGAGAGACGCTGATGGACCCGATGCAGGTCGGTGGGTTCGGCACGATGCTGCTGGCCCGCGACCCGGCGGGCGTCGTCTTCGGTGTGTGGCAGGCGGGCTCCCATGAGGGCTTCGAGGCCCATGGGGTGCCCGGCACGTTCTGCTGGGCCGAGGTCTTCACCCGGGAGCCCGGGAAGTCCGACGCCTTCTTCTCCGCCGTCTTCCCGTACTCCATGGCGAAGATGGAGGACGAGCACGTCGACTTCAGGCTGTACAAGATCGGCGACGAGACGGTCATGGGACGGATGCGGATGGGCGACGACTTCCCGCCCGAGGTGCCGTCGCACGTGAACGTGTACTTCACCGTCGCGGACTGCGACGCGGCCGTGGCGAAGGCGACCGAGCGCGGCGCGGTCCTCCGGTTCGGCCCGATGAGCATGCCGTTCGGCCGCTTCGCCGCACTGACGGACCCGCAGGGTGCGGCGTTCTCCGTGATCGACATCCACACGACCGAGGGTGAGATGCCCAAGATGTCCCCAGTGTCCTGACCTGCTCCGACGGCCCGGTCCCGGCTCCCCCGGTGGTTCCGCCCGAGCCGCGGGCCGGTCGCGGGGCGGTCGCGAGCCGGTCGCGGGTCCGTACCGGGCCCGAGTTGCGGGCCCGTCACGCATGGGGTTGTTTCGAAGGGGGAGGCGGGCGCGTGCCCGCGTGGTCCCCGGCCGCCCGGCCGGGTTCCCGGCTCCCCCGGTCGGTTCCCCGGCTCCCCGGTTGGGGGTGACACACCGTGCTGTTCGTCGACCGCGCGGACGCGGGACAGCAGCTGGCCGAGGCGCTCCGCCATCTGGAGCGTGAGAACCCCGTCGTCCTGGGGCTGCCGCGCGGCGGGGTCCCGGTGGCCTTCCAGGTGGCACAGACGCTCGGTGGTCCGCTCGATGTGATCGTGGTCCGCAAACTCGGCGTGCCCCATCACGAGGAGGTGGCGTTCGGCGCCATCGGGGAGGGCGGGACACGGGTCCTCAACGAGGAGGTGGTCAGCCGTCTGCGGTCCGGAAAGCAGGATCTCGCCGCGGTCGAACGGGTCGAGGCGGCGGAGCTGGTGCGCCGCGCACAGGCGTACCGCGCGGGCAGGCCGCGGATACCGGTCGAGGGCCGGACCGTGATCGTCGTCGACGACGGTGTCGCGACCGGCGCCACGGCCGAGGCGGCCTGCCGGGTGATACGGGCCCAGCACCCGGCCCGTGTGGTGGCGGCGTTTCCGGTGGCGCCCCCGGACGCGGTGATCCGGCTGCGGGAGTGCGCGGACGAGGTGGTGTGCCTGTCCGTGCCGCCCCTGTTCTACGCCGTCGGGGAGTGGTACCGGGACTTCTCGCAGACCTCCGACGACGAGGTCGTCGCCCTGCTGGCGCGCGCCCGGTACGGCGGACACGTGACACCGGGCAGCGACGGCGACGGCTGACGCCCGGCGGAATCGGCGACGGCTGAGGCTCCCGGCAGAAGCGGCGACGGCTGATGCGCTCCGGACACGGCGACGGGTGACGCACGGCAGCGGTACGCGTCACCACCTCCCCCACGCGTACCGCTGCCCGACGGGTGAGGGCCGACGGGTGCCGCCGCCCCGACGGCCGACGGGTGGCGCCGTCGCGGCTCGATCAGTTCGGGCAGTAGGTGTCCCGCTCGGGCCGCGTGCCCGTCGTCAGGAAGGCGCTGACCGCGCTGTCGCCGCAGGCGTTGCCGTTGCCCAGGTACACGCCGTGCCCGCCCTGCTCGACCGCGACCATGCGGGCCCGGTCGCCGAACGCCGCGCGCATCTTCAGTGCGCCGGAGTACGGGGTCGCCGGGTCGCGCAGATTCTGGATCATCAGGATGTTTGACGGCCCCTGGTCCGTGATCCGGGTCGGCGGTTCCGCGGGCGCGTCCTTCCAGAAGGCACACGGGGTGATGTTCACCGGCATCCCGGCGGTCAGCGGGTGCTCGGCGCGGTCGGCGGCGACGGCGCGCCGGTACTCCGGGAGGGCGGCCGGCCAGCGGACGTCGTTGCAGATCACGGCGATCGAGACCGCCACCGCCTGGTCCGGCAGCGGCTGGACCAGCTCGGCGGGCAGGACCGGCTTCGCGGAGTCGTCCCCGGCCGCCCGGACGAGACCGGCGAGTCCGGCGAAACCCCTGTCGCCGCCCGGGGCGTTGCTCCCGTCGCCGTCCAGGGCGTTCTGCAGTGCCTGCCGCAGCCGGTTGCCGGTCAGCGGAGCGCCCGGCGTGGTGGACTCCCTCGGCTCACGGTCCAGCCGCTCCGCCAGCGCGAGCACCAACGGGCGTACGTCCTCCGCCCGTTCGGCCAGCCGAAGCCCCTCCACCTCCCTGGCCGGGTCCGCCGCCCATCGCGCGAAGTCGGGGAACCGGTCGTCCACGCCCACCGACGTGTTCGCCAGCCAGCCCCGCGCCACCCGCGACGGGTCGGGGTCCCCATTGCTGTCCAGCACCCAACGGTCCGTGCGGTGCGGGTACTTCTGGGCGTACACCGCACCCACGTAGGTGCCGTACGAGATTGCCCAGGCGGAAAGCTTCTCCTCGCCCAGCGCCTGCCGGAAGCGGTCGATGTCCCGTACCTCGTTGGCCGTCGTGAAGCTCCGCAGCAACGGTCCGCCGTTGCGGGCGCACGCCTCGGCGATCCGCCGCGACCGTGCCACGTTCTCGTCGATCGACCCGTCGGCGGCGGGCCAGGACCGCAGGGCCACCATCCCCCGGTCCGCCGCCGGGAGTTCACAGCCCGCCTTCGCGCTTCCGCCGACGCCGCGCGGGTCGAGGCCCACGATGTCGTAGCGCCCCCGCGTCTCCCGCAGCAGCCGCTCCGCCTTCTGCGTCACCCGCTGCACCCCGGACGAGCCGGGCCCTCCGGCGATCACCAGCAGCGTCCCGCGCCGCTCCGACGGCCGGTCACCACGCACCCGGGTCACCTTGAGGCCGATGCGCGGGCCGCGCGGGGCGCGGTAGTCGAGCGGTACGGGAAGTTCGGCGCACTCCTGGGTGGTGGGGCCGCCGGGCTGGGCGCAGGGCTGCCAGTCGAGGGCGGGTAAGTCGCTGCCCGCGCGCACCCCCGGGGCCATGCCGCCCGCACGCGCCCGTGAAGACGCGCCGGCGCTGTCGGCATGCGCCGGTGGAGTCACGGCCCCGGTCAGGGCGGTCGCGGTGACGGCGGCGGTGACGGACAGGGCGACGAAGGCGAGGGAACTGCGTTGGGTCGTCATGTGGAAACCCTCGCCCGACCGGGCACGAGGGCCCATCCGGGAGCCCCGAGGAACCGGGGTGGGGCATTCCCCCGCGCACCCTGGTGGCCGGGTGGCTTTCGGGCGGCCCGACGGGTCCGACGCGCCGGGCGGCCCGCACGCGCCGAGCGGGGCCCCGGCCGGATTCAGCGGCCGTTCTTGCCGAACAGGAGCTTCCACGGCGCGAGGGCGGATTCGATCTGCACTCCCAGTCCGAGTTTCGACTGGCCGGCGACCCGCTCCTCGAATCGGATCGGCACCTCGACGATCTTCAAACGGCGCCGGACCGTGCGGTGGTTCATCTCCACCTGGAAGGAATAGCCGTTGCTGCGCACCGAGGACACGTCGATCGCCTTCAGGGTCGACGCACGCCATGCCTTGAAACCCGCGGTGGCGTCCTTCACCCGCAACCGCAGGATCGCGTTGACATAGAAATTCGCCCACGCCGAGAGCGCCTTGCGGTGCCAGGGCCACTCGGTGGCGAGCGAACCGCCCGCCACATAACGGGAACCGATCACCACGGCGGCGTCCTCGGCGAAGAGCGTCTCGATCATCACGGGGAGCCGCGACGCGGGATGGGACAGATCCGCGTCCATCTGGACCACGACGTCCGCGCCCCCGTCGAGCGCACGCGTCATCCCCGCGACGTAGGCACGGCCCAGCCCGTCCTTCTCCTTGCGGTGCAGCACCTCCACCGCTCCGGCGGGGTCCGCCGCCAGTTCGTCCGCGACCGCGCCGGTGCCGTCCGGCGAATTGTCGTCCACCACGAGAATGCGCAGACCGGGCAGTCCCAGACCGGTCAGGAGATCCACGAGGACGGGCAGGTTGTCCCGCTCGTTGTAGGTGGGCACCACCACCACGATCTTCGGTGAGTCCTTCGCCCCGGCGCTGTTCTCGTGTCCCATTTCCCGCTTCCCCGCGTCCCTTTACCGTTTTCCCCGTGCCCTGCGTTGCACGTTCCGCATGCCCTGCGTTGCGCGCTGCGCGACCCGTAATCCGCGACCCGCGTCACACGTTCCCGTGATCCTCCCCGGGCTCTACCGGCCTCCCGCCTCGGGTTCTCCTCGGAGTCCCCTCGAACTCTTCGCGCGATCTCCGGGTGCTTCCCCGCACGGGATCGCGCGAGCCCAAGGGCTGTCCCGTAATCCCTGGCGGGCGCGCGACGACAGCTGCGGCGCCGCGCCGCGTTGTCGGAACACCCGCATACGTCCAGTATGCGGGCGCCCCTCCGCCTTGCGATGCACCGCATCCGACGCCGCGCGCCGACCCACCAGGGTGTACGGGACAGCCCTTGGCATCCGGGGATTCCTCGGGCCGGTCGCGGAAAGCTCCCGGAATTCGTCGCGCTTTTCCCCCGGACATCCGCCGGTGCCGTGGGTCGGCACACGCCGGGAAGAGGGACGACGCGGTCACGACCGAGGCCACGTCCATGCCGTACCGCGCTGCGTCCGCGCCGTGCCGTTCGATGCCTGTCGGCGTCCCCCGCCCTCGCGATGCGAGGCGATGGCGGGGGAACGCCGTTGAGGCGGAGCCGAAACCGGCGTCGGGCGATTCAACCCGTGACACGCCGACAGCGGTCCGTCAGCCGTCGATCCTAGAACCCGCGCCCGCACCCCTCGGGCACCACGCCCCACAGCCGCACCGCACTCCACTCCAACGGCGCTCGGCCGGGACCGTCGCGGGCGCGGCGCGCGGCCGGATCGCGGAGACAGGCGCAGGCACGGCGTGCGGCCCGGCCTCCGGGCGGCGGTCCGCTCCGTACAATCCGCGTACGGAACCAGGGCACGGCCCACGCGAGGACCACGGCGTGGCCGTGCGACCGTGTGACCGCCCGGCCGACGGCACCTGCGCGCACGACGCACCCGATGCGCCCGGCAGTACCCCCGAGAGCGAGAGGTCCCCCCGTGGCCGTGGACGACACCGCGCCGCAGCCCCACGACACCGCTCGGCCGCCGCAGGACACGGCTCCGCGCCCCCGCCCCGTCACCGTCGTCACGGGTGGCAGCCGCGGCATCGGCGCCGCGACCTGCGTCCGCCTGGCGTCCGACGGGCACGACCTCGTGCTCGGCTACGTGCGCGACGCCGATGCCGCGGAACGGACCGCCGACGCGGTCCGGGCCACGGGGGCGCGCTGCCTCACGGTGCGCGTGGACACCTCCGTGGAATCCGACGTGGAACGGCTCTTCGACCTCGCGGCCGCACGGCTCGGCCCGGTCACCGGCCTGGTGAACAACGCCGGGGTGACGGGCCCGCTGGGGCGGCTCGTCGACACCTCGACGGACACCCTGCGCCGGGTCCTGGACGTCAATCTTCTCGGCGTCCTGCTGTGCTGCCGACGCGCCGCGAAGGACATGGTCACTGCCGGAGCGGGCGCGATCGTCAACGTCTCCTCGGCAGCCGCCACCCTCGGCAGCCCCGGCGACTTCGTCCACTACGCGGCCACGAAGGCGGGCGCGGACGCGTTGACGGTGGGGCTGTCCAAGGAACTGGGGCCGGACGGCATCCGCGTCAACGCCGTCGCCCCCGGAATGATCGACACCGAGATGCACGCCGAGGCGGGCGACCCGGACCGGGCATACACCGCCGCGGCCGGGATCCCGCTCGGCCGGCCGGGCACGGCACCGGAGATCGCGTCCGCCATCGCCTGGCTGCTGTCGGACGAGGCGTCCTACGTGACCGGAGCGGTGCTGCGGGTCGCGGGCGGACGGTAGCGCCACGGGCCCGGGAGAGCCCCTCCCGACGGTCGCCGACCACGGCCCGACGGCCCACGACCACCGCCCGTCCGACGACCGGTGCTCCTGCCCGACGACCGCCTCACCCGGGCGGGCGGTGGCGGAAAAACCACCGTTGAACCGATCACCCCCGGGGTACAGGTGCCCCGTGCCGAACTTCGAGATCACCACCGCGAGCGCCGACGACCTCGTCATGCTGGCCGACTGGGCCCACGCGGAGGGCTGGAACCCCGGACTGACCGACCGCCACGCCTTCTACGCCACCGACCCGCGCGGCTTCCTGATCGGCCGGCTCGACGGCGATCCGGTCTCCTGCGTCTCCGTGGTCCGCTACGGCACCAAATTCGGGTTCCTCGGCTTCTACCTCACCCGGCCCGAACTGCGGGGCCAGGGCTACGGGATCCGGACCTGGCGGGCCGGCGTGTCCCGGCTCCAGGGGCGCGACGTGGGGCTGGACGGCGTGGTGGCCCAGCAGGGCAACTACCGGAAATCCGGGTTCCGTTCCGTCTGGACCAACATGCGCTACGAGGGCCGTCCGGCCGATGTGCCGTCCGCGCCTCCCGGCACCGCGCTCGTCGACGCCCGCGGTATCCGGTTCGATCAACTGGCCGCCTACGACCGGCGTTTCTTCCCCGCCGAGCGCGACTGCTTCCTCGCGTCCTGGATCGCCGGACCGGCCCACGCCTCGCTCGCCGCCGTCCGTGACGGGGAATTGCGGGGCCTCGCCGTACTGCGCCCCTGCCGCACGTCGTCCCGGATCGGCCCGGTGTACGCGGAGTCCCCCGAGGTGGCCGGTGCCCTGATCGGCGCACTCGCGGCCGGTGATCCGGACACCCCGGTGGCGGTCGACGTGCCCGACGTCAACCCGGCCGCCGTCCGGCTCGCCCAACGGCTGGCCCTCACCCCGTCGTTCGAGACGGCCCGGATGTACACCGGCCCGTCACCGGACATCGACCACCCCGGGCTGTACGGCATCACCAGCCTGGAACTGGGCTGAGGCACCGGGCTGAGGCACCGCGTCGACGGATTGCGCGCGCGGCCGACCCCGGGCCCGCCGTGTGCACACAGCGACGAGCCCACGCCGTATCGGCCGCCCATGCCTGAGAGCCCGACCCCGCAGAACCCCGCCTCGTAGAACGCCGGCGCCTCGGTTCGCCCGCAGCCGGGAACCCCGGGCGCCCGACTCAGGTGAGCGGGTGCGACGTCCGGCCGGACGCCTCGTCGATCTCGTCGTGCGCCTTCGTCAGCATCTTCATCGCCAGTTCGTTGAGTGCTCTGGCTCCCGCGATCTCCTCGCCGACCCTCGGCTGTTCCTTGTCGGAGGGGTGACGGCTCGCGTACCCGTGTGCGCGTACCTCGGCCCCGTCCGGCAGCCTCACCAGAGCGGCGGCGCGGGTGCGGTGACTGTCCTCCTCGAATTCCAGATCCACATGCCACCCGACAGCTGTGTGCATCATCTCGATCACCTCCCTACCAGGGTGCGCCCGTTCCGCCGCCCCTGCACCACGGCACACCCCCGCGAACCGGGTGTACGAACGGCTCGGCTTCCGGGCCCGGGGGTCGACGGTCTACCGGTTCCCGACGGACGAGCCGGGGACGATCAGGCGGCCCGGGGCGCCTGAGTCGGGGACGGCCCCGTCGGGAGCGAGCCGGTCCAGGTCCAGGGTGCCGTGCGTCGCCGGGGCGGCCGGCGGGAGCCGGAGCGCCGTCGCGATCTCCTCGGGGAGCGGGCCGCGGCCCAGCAGGCCGGTGACGATCCGGGTCGTCAGCGTGTGCCAGGCACCGGCACGGCGCAGCATCGCGTGATCACTGTTCCGGATCGCGACCAGGCAGGAGCGGGCCCCGGCGCGGCGGGCACGGACGGTGAAGGACCGGGATTCCCCGGGGCTGGTGACGCGGTCGCGGGTGCTGTGGAGGAGGACGACGTCACGGCCGGCGAGCTGGGCGACCGGATCGTCCGCCGGGCACCAGGGGGCCAGGCCCACCACGCCGCGTACCAGCGGATGACCGGCGGCCCGGAGGGCGGCGCGGGCGCCCATCGAGTGCCCGACCAGGACCACCGGGAGCTCGCCCGCCTCGCGCCGCAGGGTGTCCAGGGCGCGCAGCGTGTCGTGGAGCGGGTCCTCCCGGGAGCCGTTCCAGCCCTGATGGGCGTAGCGGGCGGTGCGCACCAGGACGTCCCCGGCGCCGCCGCTGTCCATGGCTCCGTCGTCGCGGGCCGTCGCCCGGCCGACGGCCCGCGCGAACGGCCGCATCCGGACGGCGGGCAGGTTCAGGAGGCCGGGCGGGGGCGGGCCCAGGCCCGTCTCACGGCCGCCGTGCAACAGGAGCACGGCGGCGGCCGGCGGTCGACTGCTGGTCATGCGCACCTCCCTTCGCGCCTCCGCACGTATGCCTGTGCGGTACCCCGCTCCCTGTCGAGCATGCGGCACGCGGCGCGGCCGTGTCGCCGGACCGCCGGAGATCACCGGTCGGACGGACGCCTCGGGCCGGTCCGAGGCGCCACGAAAAGCGCGGCACCGCGACTGTCCACAGGGTGTGGACAGCGCGGAAGCCCCGAACCTCGGACGCGTACCCCGTACGCCGCCGGGACGCGGCCCGCACGGGGGCCGCGCCGACGCCCGGCGATGGCCCGGCATCCGGCATAAAGAGACCGTAAAAGTTTTCCGGCTTCCGGCAATGTGTTTCGGCCGTCCCGTATGGGATCATCCAGCCAGTTCGACGGAGATGTTCGGGGGAAGCATGTTCGGAGGATTTCGAGGACCGAGAGAGGTGATCGCGTGACCCTGTTCCTCGGTCTCGGTATCGCAGGGGTCGTCCTGCTCGTCCTGTCGCTGGTCTTCGACGGCATTCTCGAAGGTCTCTTCGGCGGTGTGCTGGACGGTCTCTTCGACGGGCTCCTGTCCCTGCCCGTCATCGCGGGGTTCCTGTCGATGCTCGGCTTCGGCGGCGCGATCGTGCTCGGCACCACGGGCGCCGGTACGGTCGTGGCGACCATCGGCGGCGTGCTCGCCGGAATCGTCGCGGCGTGGCTCACCTGGAAGTTCAGCCGGGCGCTGATGCGTGATCAGACCAGTGTCACTCCGCGCGGGGAGGATCTCGTCGGCACGTCCGGGTCGGTCGTCACGGCCATCCCGGCCGACGGCTACGGCGAGGTCCTGCTGCGGCTGGCGGGCCAGCCGGTGAAGCTGGCGGCGAAGAGCGCGGTGCCGGTCGGACGCGGTACGGAGGTCTGGGTGGAGGCCGTGCTGTCCACCACCTCGGTCGCCGTGCGGCCCGTCGAGCACTGACCCCACCGAGCCGGGACACCATCCGTCGGACCACCACGGCCACCACCGCACCACAAGCACCACCACCCGCAATCGAACTGCCGTCCCGCAGGGAGGCAGGGGGGACACCCTTATGAGCCCAGTCGTGACCGCAGTCGTCGGAGTCGTCGTACTCCTGGTACTGCTCGCCCTCGTCGTCATCACCCGCTACAAGGTCGCGGGGCCCAGCGAGGCGTTCATCATCACCGGACGCCGGGGCAAGAAGTCGACCGACCCGGTGACGGGCCGCACCAGCATCGACAACAGCGGCCAGAAGGTCGTCGTCGGCGGCGGCGTCTTCGTCGTCCCGTTCGTCCAGCAGAAGTTCACCCTCGACCTGTCCAGCCGGCACATCCCGGTGGCCGTGCGCGGGGCCGTCACCCTGCGCGGGGTGAAGTCCAACCTCGAAGGCGTCGCGATCGTCAAGGTCGGCGGCAGCGAGGAAGCGATCCGGGCCGCCGCCCAGCGGTTCCTCCAGCAGCAGGACGGCATCGTCGGCTTCACCCAGGAAGTGCTCTCCGGCGCGCTGCGCGCCATCGTCGGCCGGATGTCGGTCGAGGACATCATCCGGGACCGCGCCGCGTTCGCCGGGCAGGTCGCGGAGGAGGCCGAGGCCAGCCTCTCCGGCCAGGGCCTGATCCTGGACGCCTTCCAGATCCAGGACATCACCACCGAGGGCTCCTACCTCGAAGACCTCGGCCGCCCCGAGGCCGCCCGTGCCAAGCAGGAGGCGGACATCGCCGAGGCGAACGCCAAGCGCGCCTCGGAGCAGGCCCGGCTGAAGGCCGCCGAGGAGATCGCCGTCGCCGAGCGGACGTTCTACCTCAAGCAGGCGGAGATCAAGGCCGAGACGGAGGCCGCCGCGGCCAAGGCCAACGCGGCGGGCCCGCTCGCCGAGGCGGCCCGTCAGCAGGAGGTCCTCGCGGAGCAGGAGAAGGTCGCCGAGCGGCAGGCCGCACTGACCGACCGCGAACTCGACACCAAGGTCCGCAAGCCCGCCGACGCCGCCCGTTACCAGGCCGAGCAGGAGGCGGAGGCCCGCCGGATCGCCCAGGTGAAGGAGGCCGAGGCGGACGCCGAGCGCGCCCGGCTGACCGGTCAGGGTGAGAAGCTGCACCGCTCGGCCCTCGCCGACGCCGTGCGCATCGAGGGTGAGGCGGAGGCCGCGGCCATCGGCGCCAAGGGTGCGGCCGAGGCCGAGGCGATGCAGAAGAAGGCGGACGCCTTCGCCCGGTACGGCGACGCGGCCGTGCTCCAGATGCTGGTCGAGGTGCTGCCGCACGTCGTCGCCAAGGCGTCCGAGCCGCTGAGCGCCGTCGACAAGATGACCGTGATCTCCACGGACGGTGCGAGCCGGCTGTCGCGCACGGTCACCGACAACGTCGCCCAGGGCATGGAACTCCTCAGCTCCACCACGGGCGTCGACCTGGCAGCGCTGCTGAAGAACCTCAAGGGCGGTACGGCCGCCCCCGCTTCGGACGGCGCCGCACCGTCCGGCGCGTCCGCCCGGCCGACGGGCGGGGCCGATGCCGCCCCCGCCGACGGGAAGATCGAGATCACCGACTGACCGGGCCCGTCCAGTACGACCTCGCCCACGATTGGCAGTGGGAGAAGGAGCGGCGTCTGGGGCCTTCGAATCCAAGGCGGAGGAGGGAGTCGACGCGGAGCGTCGGGGACTGACGACAACGCCGGAGGCGGAGGTCCCAGACACCGCGACGCCGCTGACAATCGTGGGCGAGGTCGTTACGCCCGTACGTGCCCGGCCGGTATCGCACCGGCCGGGCACACGCATGTCAGGAACCCCCCGCGCCGCTGCCCACCGCTCCCGCGTCCCGGCCCCCGCACCGGCGCACCGGAGGCGGCGGGACCCTCCGGATAAGGTAATGCGCGGATAAAGAGATCACCAAGAGTATCGATATGTCGCCACATCCCTCAGGAGGAAGCCATGGGAACCCACCGCACCACGCTGCCCGGAGTCGGTGTCCAGTACGACTACACGACCGAGTCGGGTCAGCACATCTCCGTCGTCGTGCACCACGACGGGCGCCGGTTCATCGGCTTCTACGACCAGGACGATCCTGATTCGTGCCGCCTCTCGGTACCACTGACGCCGCAGGAGGCGACCGGCCTCGCGCACCTCATCGACGCGGCGCCCATCGACGCGGTACGCACCGAGGGCATCGACCTGGTCACCGAGCACATCCCGCTCGGGACGCGCTCCCCCTACGGCGGACGGCTGCTCGGGGACACCCGGGCGCGCACCCGCACGGGGGCCTCGATCGTCGCGGTGCTGCGGACGCACAGTGCGCATCCGTCGCCCGGGCCGGACTTCCGGCTGGCCATCGGGGACACGCTCGTCGTCGTCGGAACCAGGGAGGGCGTCGATGCGCTCTCCGAGATCATCGCGGAGGGCTGACAGTGCATGACATGACCGCTTTGCTGGTGGAGCTCGGCTCCGTCATTCTGGGGCTGGGAATCATCGGGCGGTTCGCCGGGCGGATAGGACTCTCGCCCATTCCCCTGTATCTGCTGGCGGGGCTCGCCTTCGGGGAAGGCGGGCTCCTGCCCCTCGGCGCCAGCGAGGAGTTCACCGCCGTCGGCGCCGAGATCGGTGTCATTCTGCTGCTGCTCCTGCTGGGCCTGGAGTACAGCGCCTCGGAGCTGGTGACCAGCCTCAAGACCCAGTACCCCTCCGGGGCCGTGGACTTCCTCCTCAACGCGACCCCGGGAGCGGTGGCCGCGCTGCTGCTGGGCTGGGGACCTGTCGGGGCCGTCGCGCTCGCCGGGGTCACGTGGATCTCGTCGTCCGGGGTGATCGCCAAAGTGCTCGCGGACCTCGGACGGCTCGGGAACCGGGAAACGCCCGTCATCCTCGGCGTCCTGGTCATCGAGGACCTCTCGATGGCCGTGTACCTGCCGCTGCTGACCGCGATGCTCGCGGGAGTGGGCTTCGCCGGAGGCAGCATCGCCCTGCTCATCGCCCTCGGCACCGTCGGGTTCGTGCTCTACCTGGCCCTGCGTCACGGACGGCTGATCAGCCGGGCCGTGTCCTCCGACAACCCGGAGATGCTGCTGCTGGTCGTGCTCGGGCTGACGGTCCTGGTGGCCGGTGTGGCCCAGGAGTTGCAGGTGTCCGCGGCCGTCGGCGCGTTCCTGGTCGGGATCGCGCTCTCCGGCGAGGTCGCCGAGGGCGCGCGCAAGCTGCTCACCCCGCTGCGGGACCTGTTCGCCGCCGTCTTCTTCGTGTTCTTCGGTCTCTCCACCAACCCGGCCGAGATCCCGCCGGTGCTGCTCCCGGCCGCGCTGCTGGCCGTCGTCACGATCTTCACCAAGATAGCCACCGGCTGGTACGCCGCCCGCCGGGCCGGAATCGGGTCGAAGGGACGCTGGCGGGCCGGCGGAACGCTCGTCGCCCGCGGCGAGTTCTCCATCGTCATCGCCGGACTGGCCGTGGCGACCGAGCCCCGGATCGGGCCCATCGCCACCGCGTACGTCCTCATCCTCGTGATCGCCGGACCGCTCACCGCCCGCTGGACCCAGCCGATCGCGGCCAAGGTCCTGAGCCGACGCGGTCGTACCGCCGATGCGGGCACCACCAACACCGCGGATGCCACGAACACCCCGAGCGCCACGGACGCCATGAACAGCACGAGCGCCGCGAGCGCTGCGGACGCCTCGGGAGCCACGGTCCCCGCCGCGCGGGAGGAGATCCCGGCCTCCGCCGACTAGTGCCGTGACCGGCACCAGGGCATATTTCGGAAGTCCCGTCCGGCCCAGCATCTCGACCGACCGCATCCACCGCCCCGGCCGCCCGGTCGACGCCCGTACTCACGTGGCGTCGCCGGGCGGCCGGGGCGCTTCGCAATCAGGGCACTTCGGGCTCCGGGGCACTTCTCCCGACAGCCACTCGTTGCGCTCAGTGCTGCACACGGAACACGGAGAACACTCCGGGAACACCCTCCTGCTAACTTCTACACGCCTGTAGAGTTCAGTTGGTTCCGGCAACACAACGCAACGCAACGTATGGAGACGACATGGCACTGTGGGATCGGATCAAGGAATCCGCTTCGTCGATGCAGTCGCAGCTGGAAGCGAAGAAGAACGACCTGAAGAGCGGGGCGTTCCGTGATGCGAGCATGGCCATGTGCGCTCTCGTCGCGGCCGCCGACGGTTCCGTGGACCCGTCCGAGCGCCAGCGTGTCGCCTCGCTGATCGCCTCCAACAACGTTCTGCAGAACTTCCCGGCGGACGACCTCCAGCGTCGCTTCAACGACTACGTGAACAAGCTCACCGCCGACTTCGACTTCGGCAAGGTCTCCATCCTCCAGGAGATCGGCAAGGCGAAGAAGAAGCCGGCCGAGGCGCGTGCCGTCGTCCAGATCGGCATCGTCATCGGCGGCGCCGACGGCGACTTCGACGCGTCGGAGCGGGCCGTCGTGCGGGAGGCGTGTTTCGCGCTCGACCTCCCGCCGCACGAGTTCGACCTGTAGGGCCTGTCTCCGAACCGGCCCTGGTCCTCGATCCCCTTCCCGGCGGACCGGTCACCCCGGCCCGCCCGCGTACCGCCGGACGACCACGGACCGGACGATCACCGGTCCGCGTCCGGCAGGCCGGGGGTGTTCAACTCCCCCGATGGGCACCCCCGGCCGCTTTCCCTCCGGCGCCCGCGTCACAGCTCTTTGGCCGGCCAGTCCAGCAGCCGGGCGCCGATCACCGCCGTCTGCAGCGTGTAACGGTGCATCGGGTCGGCCGGATCGGCCCCGGTCAGCTGGTGGATCCGCTCCAGACGGTAGGTCAGCGCCCGCACGCTCAGCGACAGCCGCCGGGCCGTCTCGGCGGCGACGCAGCCCGCGTCGAAGTAGGTGATGAGCGTGTTGAGCAGGGGCTCGGCCCCGCCGCGCGCCCGCTGGAGCGGGCCCAGTTGACCGCGCACCAGGTCGGCCATGGCCTGCCGGTCCCGGGTCAGCACCGGATAGACCAGCAGATCGGCGGCGTACAGCACCGGATCGTCCAGATCCATCCGCTCCGCGAGATCGAGCGCGTCGAGCGCCTCGTCGTAGGAGTGGACCACGCCCCCCGGGCCCGGATGCGGACGGCCCACCGCCACCCGGCCGCCGTCCGTCGCCGCGTGCGCCTGCTTGGCGAAGTAGCGCAGCACATCGGGCTGGCTGGCCGGCGCGATGCAGACCAGCCGCCCGTCCTTCGTCGTGATCAGGATCTTCCGGCCGCTGAACCGCGCGAGCAGCGCCGACTCGACCGCGCGGGGCACGGAGTCGGGCTCCGTGTACGCCTCCGGACCGGTGGCCACCGCGACCGCGTGCGCACGGGAGAGTCGCAGCCCGAACCGGGTGGCGCGCTCGGCGAGCCGGCCCAGGTCGCTGCGCCCGTACAGCAGGTCGTCGATGAACTCCCGGCGCGCCGCCTCCTCGCGCCGCACCGTCATCCGCTGGGCCCGTTCGAAGCCCTCGGCGAAGGCGTCGACGGCCTGCTCGACCGCGGCCAGTACGGAATCGGTCGTCGCGGCGTCGGCCGAGGGGCCGCACGGCCAGTCGGCGCGGGTCGCCGCGAGATGGAGGCCGACCAGGGCGCGTATCTGGAAACCCGCCTCGGCGGCCCCGCGTCCCATGGCCCGACGGGCGTCCAGCTCGTCCCGGGTCAGCCGACGGCCGGTGGCGGCGACCTCGGCCAGGATGCGGGCATAGTCACCCAGATATTCGTCGGGAATCTCCGGCGCGGCCACACGTACCCCTCACTTCATGACGAGACTCTGACACTCATCCAACACCACGCGACACTGCCGGTGCTCGGCATCAAGAATGTACAAAGATTGCCGGATTCCGGCAGTGCCGTCCCGAGGCCCCGAATGGCACGATCGGCCCAGCACCACGGGGGAACACGGGGGATGCACGGGGGATGGCCCGGCCGTCGCGGCACCGCCATGCGCGGGCCGCGGCGCCGGGGTCACGCATCGCCGTCACCGGACCCCGCCAGGACAGACAGGGGTGGACCGATGCAGGAATTCCTGAGCGCGGCGACTGCCTTTCCGGCCGTACTGTTCGGAGCCGCGCTGGCCGTGGTCGTCTTCTTCTGGCTGCTCGTGCTGGCCGGCGCCGCCGACCACCACTCCTTCGACGGGGACCTGGACACCGGCCTGGCCGGGATCGGCGGAGTGCCGGTCACCGTCTCGGTGTCCGTGATGGTCGTCGTCGGCTGGTTCACGAGCCTGACCGGTACCGTCCTGCTGCATCGCGGCGGGGCCACCGGCACCCTCCGCGCGGTGCTCGCCTGCGCCGTGCTCGTCGGGTCGCTCCTGATCGCCTGGACCGTCACGCGGGCGCTGGTGAGTCTGCTGCGTCGCCGCCTGCCCGAGGTGCCTCCTCCATCGCGGCAGGACTTCCTCGGCCGGGTCTGCACGATCCGTACCGGTTCCGTGAGTTCCGACTTCGGTCAGGCCGAGGTCGTTGCGGACGACGGTTCCACCGCGATCGTCCAGGTCAGGCTGTTGAGTCCGCCGGACGGGTCGCTGCTCGTCGCGGGCAGCGCGGGGCTGCTGTACGCGTACGACGACGACGGCGAGTTCTTCTGGGTCTCGCCGTACGACAGGGCCCTCGATCCGGGCCCGCCGGGACGGACCGAGCAGCCGGAGCAGCCGAAAGGGCTTGAACGGCTGAAGTGGTCGGAACGGCCGGAACGGCCGAGGGCGCAGGTTCCGCCGGGATCGCGCCGCGCCCGGCGCCCGGTCGCCCGGCCCGGTACGCGACGTACCGCACACCACTCCGGCTGACCGGTCGGCCGTACGGTCGGCCGCTGCGCCGGTACCGGCCCGAGGGGCGACTCGCGGGATGCCTCGCGGAACGCCGTCGCCGACCGCGACCGTCCACCGCCGGACACGTTCCGACGACCCTGAACTGAACTGAACGTGACTGAACGTAAGAACGAAAGGGACTGACCGGGACTGAGCGGGGCCACACGGGGCTCCCGGCCGGACGGGCCGGCCTGCCCCTCCCCCGCTCCTCCGTCCGCCTTCCGCACCAGCCGTCAAGGACTGCCATGGATGCCATCACCCTGGGCTTCGGCGTACTCGTAGCCGTCGTCCTGCTCATCGCCGTCGCCCTCCTCCTCGTCATCAGCCGACTCTTCCGCAAGGTCGAGCAGGGCAAGGCGCTGATCATCTCCAAGACCAAGAAGGTCGATGTCACCTTCACGGGGGCCGTCGTACTGCCGGTGCTGCACAAGGCCGAGTACATGGACATCTCGGTGAAGACCATCGAGATCCGCCGTACCGGGCGCGAGGGCCTGATCTGCAAGGACAACATCCGCGCGGACATCCACATCAACTTCTTCGTACGGGTCAACAAGACGGTCGAGGACGTCATCAAGGTCGCCCAGTCCATCGGCACGGAGCGGGCCAGCGACAAGGTGGCGATCCAGGAGTTCTTCGGCGCGAAGTTCGCCGAGGCGCTCAAGACGGTCGGCAAGCAGCTGGACTTCGTCGACCTGTACACCAAGCGCGAGGAGTTCCGGGACCGCATCATCCGGGTCATCGGCACCGACCTGAACGGCTACCACCTGGACGACGCGGCGATCGACTTCCTGGAGCAGACGCCCATGGCGCAGCTCGACGGCGCCAACATCCTCGACGCGCAGGGCATCCGCAAGATCACCGAGCTGACGGCGATCGAGCACGTGCGCACCAACGAGTACCAGCGCACCGAGGAGAAGGAGATCACCCGGCAGAACGTCGACGCCCGGGAGACGATCCTGGAGCTGGAGCGCCGGCAGTCCGAGGCCGAGATCAAGCAGCGCCGCGAGGTCGAGACGCTGCGGGCCCGTGAGGAGGCGGCGACCGCCAAGGTCCAGGAGGAGGAACGGCTGAGCGCCCAGGCCGCGTTCATCCGTACCGAGGAGCAGCTCGGCATCCAGCGCGAGAACCAGGCCCGGGAGGTCGCCGTCGCGCAGAAGAACCGCGAGCGGGTCATCGCCGTGGAGAACGAGCGCATCGAGAAGGACCGGCTGCTGGAGGTCATCGGGCGCGAGCGGCAGACGGAGCTCGACCGGATCGCCGCGACGAAGGAGGTCGAGGCCGAGCGCCGAGAGGTCGCGGACGTCATCCGGGAGCGCATCGCCGTGGACCGTACGGTCGCGGAGCAGGAGGAGTCCATCAAGACGCTGCGGGCCGTCGAGGAGTCGGAGCGCACCCGCAGGTCGGTCATCATCGCCGCCGAGGCGGAGGCGCAGGAGAAGCTGGTCAAGGACATCAAGGCCGCCGAGGCGGCGGAGGCCGCGGCCTCCCACCTGGCCGCCGAACAGCTCACGCTCGCCGAGGCCCGGCTGAAGACCGCGGACCTGGACGCCCAGGCGAAGCTGCGGCTCGCGGAGGGTGTCCAGGCGGAGTCCGCCGCTCCCGGCCTCGCGGAGGTCCAGGTGCGGGACGCGGCCGCCGCCGTCATCGAGAAGACCGGTCTCGCCGAGGCCGAGGCGGCCTCCGCACGGCTCAGGGCCGAGGCGGAGGGGGCCAGGCTCAAGGCCCTCGCGGAGGCGGAGGGCACCCAGGCCCAGGCGGCGGCCGACGCGGCGATGATCGGCGAGAAGCTGAAGGCCGAGGCGGCCGGGCTCACCGAGAAGGCGGCGGCGATGGCGGCCCTGGACGACGCCTCGCGCGGGCACGAGGAGTACCGGCTGCGGCTCGCCGCGGAGAAGGAGATCCGGCTGGCCGGGCTCGACGTGCAGCGGCAGGTCGCGGAGGCTCAGGCCACGGTGCTGGCCACCGGGCTGGAGAACGCCGACATCGACATCGTCGGCGGGGAGTCGGTCTTCTTCGACCGGCTGGTCTCCTCCATCTCGCTGGGCAGGAGCCTGGACGGGTTCGTCGAGAACTCGGACACGGCGAAGGCCCTGGCCGGACCGTGGCTGGACGGCACGTCCTCGTTCACGGACGACCTGACCCGGATGGTGGGTTCGGTGACCACGGGGGACGTGCGGAACCTGACGGTGTCGGCGCTGCTGACGCGGCTGATGCGGGCACCGGGGGCCGGGATCGCGCCGGAGCAGGTACGTCAGCTGCTGGCCGCCGCCCGGGAGTCGGGCCTCGCGGACCTGCCGGTCGCCGCGCTGACGGGGGCCGTCGGCGCGGGTGTCGCGGGTACGGCCGCCGGAAACGGGGCCGAGGCCGGGGCTGCCGGTACGGGTGCCGGGACCGAGGCGGCGGTGAACGCACCGGCCGCCGGGCCGCACGGCGCGGACGCGGACGCGCGCGCGGCCCGGAACGGGGCGCCGGTCGCGTAGGCACGCTCGTCCGGATCGGGCCGGTTCCGCGGGCACCGCTCACCGCGCCCGCGGCCCGGTCCGGGCGCCGCGAACGGCCAGGAACCCGTCCGGGGCAGGGCGACAGGGACCTGCCCCGGACCTCCCCGGGCCCGTCCGGTGACCGCCGAACCGTCCCCCGGCACCGGGCGGGCCCACGCCGCAGGCCGCCCGCCACCGCAGCCCATCCCGCACCACCGCCCCACCACGGAACCGCCCCCGCGCCCCACGGGCGCCCCGCGCATCGCACCCCGCTCCTCCGCACCACCGGCCGTCCCCACCCCACGGGCCGCGCCACCACCCGCACGGGCGCCCCGGCACCCCGCACACCTCACAGAAAGCCGCACGCATGGACACCGACACCACGACCGCTCCGTCGGCCGGCGGCCCCGTGGACGCGGGGACGTACGACGTGCTGCGCCGCCGGCTCCACGACCGGGCCGCCGATCTCGCGGCCCGCGCCGAGGCGCTCAACGTCCGCCGCACCGAGGAGTTCGGCTCGACCGGACTCCACCTCACCGGCACCGAGCGGATCCACACCGCCCAGGCGTGCGTGCCCCGCGACCTGGTGGCCGTGGGCGGGCGGCTCCTCTTCGGCTTCGAGCGGGGCCCCGGGGCGGCGGACCCGGCCGAGGTGAACGACGTACTCGCCCTCTACGGGCCGGAGTCGGCCGCACCGGACCCGTATCCGGGTCACGACGGCGGCGTGCTCGACGACAAGGGCTTCGTCCGTGAGTTCACCACCCTGCACCGCTACTACCGCGACGCCCGCCTGCTGCGGCTGCGCCGCGTGGACGGGAAGCTGCTCGCCGTCTTCCGTACCGGCGAGAACGCCGACGGCATCCGGGTGCTGCGCTGGGCGCTCGGCCCCGACGGCTCGCCCGGTGCGTTCCTCGACGCGCGCGGCGACCGCGACCACGTCTTCCCGCCCTCCCACGACTTCACCTGGACCGTCGCGGGACGCGAGTCCCACGTACCGGGCCGACACCCGCACATCGCCGTCGGCGGGGACGCGGACGGACCGGGCGGCGCCATCCTCTTCGTCGACACCCTCGGCGGCAGCCTGACCGTCAAGACCGTCAACGACACCGACACCCCCGAGGGGATCTACGAGGAGCCGGTCGCCGAACCCCTCCAGTCCCTCGCCGACGCCGACGTCGAGCACGCCGCCGTCGGACCGCTGGTCCTGCTCCGGGTGCGCCCGTACAACGAGGAGAACTGGCGGTACCTGGTCTTCAACACGCTGCTCGGCAGCGTGACACGCCTCGACGGCATCGGGCCCGCATGCCACCGGCTCCCGGAAGACCAGGGGATCATCTTCCCCGGCGGCTACTACCTCACCACCGGCACAGCGAAGACCTTCGACATCGCCGAACCGCTCACCGCCCCGGTCTTCGAGGGCGCCGTCCGCTCCCCGAACGGGGAGGACGTGCTCTACGTCTTCCGCTCCCCCGACGACGGCCGCGGCCTGCTCCTCCCCTACAACCTGATCCGGCAGGAGGTCGCCACCCCGCTCCAGGGGCGCGGCCACGCCCTGCTCGACGACGGCACGCTGATCCTGCTGAAGGCCGGTGCCGGGGGCGACGAGCCGGCCCGCGTCCACCCCGTGCAGCGCTGGCGGACCCCGTACGTCTCCGACACCCACGCCGCCTCCCGCCCCGCCGGGACCGGCCCGCTCGCCCGGATCGGCAACGCCGATCTGGTGCGCGGCGTCTCCGACCTGCTGGCGCTCGCGCACAGCACCGAGCAGATCACCGGCACCACTCCCACCGCCGCCGCCGGATACGCGCAGCTGGTCGCCGACTGCACCCGGGCCACCGACCGCTACCACTGGCTCGCCGATCCCGAACTGGGCCGTCTCGACGCCCCGTTGGCCGAGCTGCGGGAGACCGCTCAGCAGATCATCGGCGAGTTCGAGACGGTACGGGAGCTGACCCGGCAGGCCGCGGACGCGCTGACCGGGGCCGCCGACCGGATCACCGCGCTCGTCCGCCGCGTCCGCGGCGAGGCCCCGCGCTCGGCCGCCGACTGGGTCGGACAGCTCACCGCACTCAGGCGTGTTCAGGGCCACTTGGCGACCCTTGCGGAGATGCGGTACGCGGACACGGAGCGGATCGCCGAACTGACCGCCGCCACCGCCGAGGACATCGAGTCGGCGGGACGCCGCGCCGTCGCGTTCCTCGCCCGGGACGACGCGTTCGCCGACCACCACGCCGACATCGCCCGTCTGACCGACGAGGCGTCCGCGCTCACCACCGTCGTCGACGCCGCCGCCCTGGGCGACCGGCTGACCGGGATGACGGAGGGCCTGAGCACCGTCACGGACGTCGTCGCCGGGCTCGACATCGGCGATGCCACGGTCCGTACGTCCATCCTGGAGCGGATCGCGGAGGTCCTGGGCGGGGTCAACCGGGCCCGGGCCACCCTCGACGCGCGCCGCCGCGAGCTGCTGGAGCACGAGGGGCGGGCCGAGTTCGCCGCCGAGTTCGCCCTGCTCGGGCAGGCCGTCGCCGGGGCCCTGGCCGCCGCCGACACACCGGACGCCTGCGACGACCAACTCTCCCGGTTGCTCCTTCAGCTGGAGAACCTGGAGTCGCGGTTCGCGGAGTTCGACGACTTCCTCGCCGAGCTGGCCGAGCGCCGCACGGAGGTGTACGAGGCGTTCTCGGCCCGCAAGCAGACGCTCCAGGACGCCCGGGCGCGCCGGGCGGAGCGGCTGGCGGACTCGGCGGCCCGGATCCTGGAGACGGTGTCGCGGCGGGTGTCCGCCCTGCCCGACCCGGACGCCGTGCACACCTACTTCGCCTCCGACCCGATGGTCGCGAAGATCCGCCGCACCGCGGACGAGCTGCGCGAACTCGGCGATCCGGTGCGCGCCGAGGAGCTGGACGGGCGGTTGCTGGCCGCCCGGCAGGAGGCCGGACGGGCGCTGCGCGACCGGGGTGAGCTGTACGCGGACGGCGGTTCCGTGATCCGGCTGGGCCGGCACCGGTTCGCGGTGAACACCCAGCCGTTCGACCTGACGCTCGTCCCGCACGGGGAGGAGCTGGCGTTCGCGCTGACCGGCACGGACTACCGGGCCCCGGTCGGTGACCCGGACTTCGCGGCGACCCGCCCGTACTGGGACCAGACGCTGCCCTCCGAGTCGCCGCACGTCTACCGCGCCGAGCACCTGGCCGCCCGGCTTCTCGACGAGCACGGCGCGGACGCCCTGACCGCCCTGGACCCGGCCGACCTGACCGCCCTGGTAAGGGAGTCGGCGGCAGCCGCGTACGAGGAGGGACATCAGCGAGGGGTGCACGACGAGGACGCCGCCGCGATCCTCACCACCCTGCTCGAACTCCACGCCGGAGCCGGGCTGTTGCGCTTCCCGCCCGCCGTACGGGCGGCGGCCCAGCTGTTCTGGGCGTACGGGACGGACGAGGCCCGGCGCACCTCCTGGACCCGGCGCGCCGTCTCACTGGCCCGCGCCCGGGAGACGTTCGGGCTCGCACCCGCCGTCGCGGCCCTCCAGGAGGAATGGGCACACGCCATGGGCGCGGCTTCGCCCCTGCTCCCCGGCTCGGGGATCGGGGCCGGGGCACCCGACCTCGGGGCCGTGGCCGCGTACCTCTTCGAGGAGCTGACCGGCGGACCCGACGGCTTCGTCACGAGCGTCGCCGTCCGCACGTTCCTGGACAAGTTCCGCCGCGCCGTGGGCTCCTCGGCGTACGACGAGGACCTGGCCGCCCTCCACGACGACCTCCCGGCCCGCCGCCAGCTGGCCGAGGGCTGGCTCGCCTCGTACGCGGCGGCGAGCGGCACCGGCATCGAGCCGGGCGACCTCGCGGAGGCCGTCGCCGTGGAGCTGTGCCCCGAGCCGGTGCTCGCCCGCTACGACTGCGCGGCGCCGCTCGGCGCGACCGTGGACGGACTGCTCGGCACCCATCCCCGCGTCGACCGGGGCCGGCTGACCGTACGACTCGACGAACTCCTCGCCCGTACCGCCGAGTTCCGCGCCACCGCCGTCCCCGGCTTCCGCGCCTACCAGCGCCTGCGCACCGAACTCGTGGCCGCCGAACGCGGCCGGCTGCGGCTGGACGACCACCGTCCGCGCGTCATGTCGGCGTTCGTCCGCAACCGGCTGCTGGACGAGGTGTACCTGCCGCTGATCGGCGACAACCTCGCCAAGCAGCTCGGCACCGCCGACGCCGACCGGCGCACCGACTCGCAGGGCCTGCTGCTGCTCGTGTCGCCGCCCGGCTACGGCAAGACGACGCTCATGGAGTACGTCGCCGACCGGCTCGGGCTGGTCCTCGTCAAGGTCAGCGGACCCAACCTCGGCCACGACGTGACCTCCCTGGACCCGGCACAGGCGCGGACCGCGACCGCCCGCCAGGAGATCGAGAAGATCAACTTCGCGCTGGAGGCGGGCAACAACACCCTGCTCTACCTGGACGACATCCAGCACACCTCGCCCGAACTGCTCCAGAAGTTCATCCCGCTCTGCGACGCCACCCGCCGCGTCGAAGGCGTACGGGACGGCGAGCCGCGCACCTACGACCTGCGGGGCAAGCGGTTCGCGGTGTGCATGGCGGGCAACCCGTACACCGAGTCGGGGGCGCGGTTCCGGATCCCCGACATGCTCGCCAACCGGGCCGACGTGTGGAACCTCGGCGAGGTGCTGACCGGCCGCGAGGACGTCTTCGCGCTGAGCTTCGTCGAGAACGCGCTGACCGCCAACCCGGTGCTGGCCCCGCTCGCCGGGCGCTCCCGCGAGGACCTGGCGCTGTTCGTGCGGCTCGCGTCCGGGGACCCTTCCCCAAGCTCTCAACTCGGTTCGAGCAAGGGAGACCCCATCGCCCGCCCGGACCGTCTCGAACACCCCTACGCGCCCGCCGAGGTGGAGCGGATCACGGCGGTGCTGCGCCATCTGCTGACCGCCCGGGACACGGTGCTGGCCGTGAACGCCGCGTACATCGCCTCCGCCGCGCAGACCGACGAGTCCCGCACCGAGCCGCCGTTCCGGCTCCAGGGCTCGTACCGCGACATGAACAAGATCGCCGAACGGATCGTGCCGGTGATGAACGAAGCCGAACTGTCGGCCGTCATCGACGACCACTACGCCGGGGAGGCCCAGACGCTGACCACGGGCGCCGAGGCCAACCTGCTGAAGCTCGCCGCGCTGCGCGGCCGGCTCACCACGCGGCAGGCCGCGCGCTGGGCCGAGATCACCGCCTCCTACGTCCGCGCCCAGGCACTCGGCGCCCCGGACGACGACCCCCTGGGCCGGGCCGTCGCCGCCCTGGGGCTGCTCGCGGACCGGATCGCGGCGGTGGAGTCGGCCATCGTCCGCGTCGCCGACCCGCGCCACGTCCTCACCAACCCCACGGCCCGCCACGCCGCCCCTCCCCCCGCGCTCACCCGCCCCGCGGAAGGCCCTGTGTCACACGAAGATCACTGACTGCCCGAACGGGTCGAACGACGGAGGTCTGCAAGGCATGCTGGGTCACGTGTCCACACTTCCGCAGCAGACCCAACGTGCTTCGTCCGGCGGCCACATGGTCGTCTGCGGCGACGACGCCCTCGCCCGCCGGCTCGCGGTGGAACTGCGGTACGTGTACGGGGAACGGGTCACGCTGCTGCTCCCGCCGGGGCGCGACGCGCGCCGCCCGGAGCTGCCGCTGACCGGGCGCGGGCGGGCCGCCACGCTGTTCGGCCGGATGTCGGCGGCGATGAACCGCAACCTGGGCGGTCTCGGCGGCGCGGGCGCCCCGGCCGGCGATCCGGCCGGGGACAGCGACGGTTCCGGCGTCCTGACCATCGGCGACTCCGGTGTGCTGACCGTCGACAGCTCCGACACCAACGCCGGGGTCGAGGCCGTGCGCATCATGGAGGCCGCCGAGCCCTCCGACGAGGCGCTGGAGGAGGCGGGCGTCGACTCGGCCGCCGCGCTGGCCCTGGTCTACGACGACGACGAACGCAACATCCGCGCCGCGCTGATCGCCCGCCGCCTCAACCCCCGCCTCCGGCTGGTGATCCGGCTCTACAACCGCAAGCTGGGCCAGCATCTGGCGACGCTCCTCGACCAGGCCGCCGCCGTCACCGCCCCCGGCCTCGACCCGGCGGAGCCGGACACCTCCACCACCGTCCTGTCCGATGCCGACACCGCCGCGCCCGCCCTCGCCGCGACCGCGCTCACCGGCTCCAGCAAGGTCATCCAGGCGGAGGGCCTGCTGCTGCGCGCCGCCGAACGCACCCCGCCCGAGGACGGCCGGATCGCCGACCCCGGCCTGTGCACCCTGGCCCTGCTGTCCTCCACCACCCATGACCCGGCGGGCACCGAGGGCTCCGACAGCAGCGGCGCCGATGGCCCCCAACTCCTCCCGGACGCAGGCCAAGCGGCGGCGGCCACGGGCCGCGGCGCCGTCGTCCTGGAGGCGGTGAGCCGGGCCGATCCGGACGCGCCGACGCCCCGGATGGGCGGCAGGGGCGCCCCGCTGAGCCGGATCTTCTCGCGGCGGCTGCGCTGGTCGGCGCTGGGCGTCGGGCTGTCCGTCGTCGCCCTGGCCGTCGCCTCGACGCTCACCACCGGCGACGACCCCATGCACGCCGCGTATCTCACGCTCCTGGACCTGTTCGCGATGGGCGACCCGGCGACCGGTGAGCCGACGGCCCGTCAGCTCATCCAACTCCTTTCCGGGGTAGCCGGGTTGATGCTGCTGCCGCTGCTCGTGGCGGCCGTCCTGGAAGCCTTCGGCTCACTGCGCACGGTGTCGTCGCTGCGCCGCCCGCCCCGGGGCCTGTCGGGCCACGTGGTGCTGCTCGGACTCGGCAAGATCGGTACGCGGGTCCTCGTCCAACTGCGCGAGATGGGCGTCCCCGTGGTGTGCGTGGAGGACGATCCGGACGCACGCGGCATCCCGGTGGCCCGGCGGCTGCACGTGCCGGTGGTCATCGGAGACGTCACGCAGGAGGGCGTGCTGGAGGCGGCCAAGATCCACCGCTCCCGCGCCCTGCTGGCGCTGACCAGCATCGACACCACGAACCTGGAGGCGGCCCTCTACGCCCGTTCGGTCAAACCGGACCTACGGGTGGCGCTGCGGCTGTTCGACGACGAGTTCGCGACCGCGGTCTACCGGACCCTGCGCACCGCGCACCCCCAGGCCGTGACCCGTTCCCGCTCCGTCTCGCACCTGGCCGCCCCGTCCTTCGCGGTCGCCATGATGGGACGTCAGATCCTGGGCGCCATACCGGTGGAGCGCAAGGTGATGCTGTTCGCTGCGGTCGAGGTGGCGGGACATCCGCAGCTGGAGGGCCGCACGGTGCAGCAGGCGTTCCAGGCGGGCGCGTGGCGGGTGCTGGCCCTGGACGCCACGCCGCCGGAGGACCGCCGCCCGGACCTGACCGCCCCCGTCGCCGGCGGCCCGGACCATCCGTCGGGGCTGGTGTGGGACCTGCATCCGGGGTACGTGCTGCGCCCGCAGGACCGCGTGGTGATCGCCGCGACCCGGCGCGGCCTGGCCGAACTCCTGCGCAGGCGCCGGGTGTCGACGCCGCGGACGTAGCCGGTCCCCGCCGAGGCCCCCGCCGGGTGTCGATGCCACGGACGTATCCCCGCCCCCGCCCAGGTCCCGGACGCCCGACACCGTCCCGGACGCCCGGCACTGTCCCGAATGCCGGACTCCGGACACCCGGACACGCTCCAGATCCCGGAACCCGGACGGGCTCAAAATCCGCATGCCCGGGCACTCCCCGCCGCCTACCCTCGTCCCCATGTCTGCCGAACCGGATCTCCTGAACGTGATCGACGTCGAGGCGACGTGCTGGGACGGCCAGCCGCCGCCCGGCGCGGTCAGCGAGATCATCGAGATCGGGCTGACCGTCGTCGATCTGCGCGCGGCCGATGGGGTCTTCCCTGCTCGAACGGAGTCGAGAGCTCGGGGAAGGATCGCCCGGCACCGGATCCTGGTCCGCCCGGCCCGGTCGACCGTCAGCGCGTTCTGCACGGAACTGACCGGCCTGACCGCGGCCGAGGTGGGCACGGGCGTCTCCTTCGCCGAGGCGTGCCGACTGCTGGCGTCGGAGCACGGGGCGGGGATCCGGCCCTGGGCGAGCTGGGGCGACTACGACCGCAACCAGTTCATCCGTCAGTGCCGGGCCACCGGCACCCGTTACCCGTTCGGCCGACACCACACCAACGCCAAGCTCCCCTTCACCGCCGCCCACGGCCTGCGCAAGCGCCCCGGCATGGCGCAGGCACTGCGGATCGCCGGCCTTCCGCTGGAGGGCCGGCACCACAGCGGCGCCGACGACGCCTGGAACATCGCGGCCCTGATCCTGGACACGGCGGCCCGAGGCGCCTGGCCCACCCCATCGGACACCCAGTGAATTGACGTCTCGTCAGCGATTTGCCGACCGGGCGGGTGGGCCAGAACGCCCGTGGAACAGACGGCTACAGCACCCCGCCCATCGCGCCCCGCACCTCGTCCAGTGTGGCCCCGGCGATCTCGTTGGCGCGCACGTTCCCGGCCCGCAGCACGGACCGCACATAGCCCATGTCCCGCGCGTACTCGGCCCGCCGCGCCCGGATCGGCGCCATCCGGTCGTTGACCGCCTCGGTCACGGTCCGCTTGAGCGCGGCGGCGCCTCCGCCGCCGATCTCCTCCGCCAACTCGCGCGGGTCGCGGTCCAGGCAGAGCGCGGCCAGCAGGACGAGCGAGGACACCCCGGGCCGGTTCTCCGGCTCGTAGGTGATGTGGCGCTCGGCGTCCGTCCTCGCCCCCTTGATCAGCCGCGCGGTCTCGTCGGCGGTGGCGCCGAGCGCGATGGAGTTGCCCCGGCTCTTGCTCATCTTGGTGCCGTCGGTGCCGAGCAGCAGCGGCGCGGCGGAGAGCAGCGCGTCCGGCTCCGGAAAGACCTGTCCGTACCGCTCGTTGAAGCGGCGGGCGACGGTCCGGGTCACTTCGAGGTGCGGCAGCTGGTCCCGCCCGACCGGCACCAGATTGCCCTTGCAGAACAGGATGTCGGCGGCCTGGTGCACCGGATACGTGAACATCAGCCCGCTCACCGCCGACTGCCGGGAGTGCGCGATCTCGTCCTTGACGGTGGGGTTGCGGTTCAGCTCGGCCACGGAGATCAGGCTGAGGAAGGGCAGCATCAGCTGGTTGAGCGCGGGCACGGCGCTGTGATTGCAGATCGTCGAACGCTCGGGGTCGACGCCGATGGCCAGGTAGTCCAGGACCATGGCCTCCATGTGCTCGGCGAGCCGGTCGGCGCCGTCCCGGTCGGTGAGCACCTGGTAGTCGGCGATGATCACGAAGACGTCCACCCCGAGGTCCTGGAGCCGGACCCGGTTGTGGAGGGTGCCGAAGTAGTGCCCGAGGTGCAGCGGTCCGGTGGGCCGGTCCCCGGTCATCACCCGGAAGCGTTCCGGGGCCCGATGGATCAGCTCCTCCAGCTCGGCGGTGCGTCGCAGGGCTGCGGTGTCGGTGGCGGAGGCGTCGGCGGGCACGGCTTCGACGACGGGCGCGTCGGCGGTCGCGGTGGCTGCGTTCATGGGGCTGTCTCTCCTCGCTGATGCTGCGGTACTGGCTGGGCGGAGGACGGCCCGCCGGAATCCACCGGCATCCGCACCCGTACGAGGCAGAGAGAAGGGCCGTCCGATTCGAACGGCCCTGGTTCCGTGCGCGTGGAGTGGCCGCTCCTAGAAGGAGCGCCACCAGTTCCGGCACAGTGCACAGGTCATGGGCCGATGCTAGCGCGCCGGTACGCCCGGCGGTACGGGAAAGGCCCACATGCCCCGGCCCGCGCCCCGGCATGCCGGCCAGGACCCCGGGCGCGTCGACCAGGGATCTTTGTTGAATTATGAACCAAATGGTTGAATTGTGGCCGCTCTACACAGGCGCGGGTGGCCGCCCGGCTTGTCTCGTATGTCTCGTATGTACTGAACGGAGATGCGTCCCATGTCTACCGCAGTGAAGCTCGCTGTCATCTACTACTCCTCCACCGGCTTCAGCGCCGAGATCGCCAAGGAGATCGCCGAAGCGGGCGCCAAGGCCGGTGCCGAGGTGCGCCTGCTGAAGGCCGCCGAGCTCGCGCCGGAGGCCGCCATCGCCTCCAACGAGGCATGGGCCGCGCACGCCGCCGCCAGCGCCGGCATACCGGTCGCCACGCCGGACGACGTCGAGTGGGCCGACGCCGTGATCTTCGGCACGCCGACCCGCTTCGGCAACGTGTCCTCGCAGCTCAAGCAGTTCCTGGACACCCTCGGCGGCCTCTGGGCCCGGGGCGCCCTGGCCGACAAGGTGTACAGCGGCTTCGTGACGACCGCCACCACCCATGGCGGCCAGGAGTCGACGCTGCTCGCCCTGTACAACTCCATCCACCACTTCGGCGGCCTGGTCGTCGCCCCCGGCTACACCGACGCGGTGAAGTTCATCGACGGCAACCCGTACGGCACCTCCCACGTCGACGCCCAGGGCAACAACCCGATCGCCGACCAGACGCGCAACGCCGCGCGTCACCAGGCCGAGCGCGTCGTCAAGATCGCCTCGGCTCTCAAGGCCGGCCTCGGCGCCTGAGCCACGCCCGGTCCCGGCGCCCGAGCCGCACCCGACCCCGAAGCGCCCGTCGCCGCAAATCGCGGCGCCGGGCGCTTCGGCGTATGCGCGCGGGAGCCCGGAATACCGGGCCGGGGTGGACGAAGGGCCGGGCGGGCGCCGGAAAGCGAGCCCGGGGCCGGAAATCCGGGCCCGGGGTCAGAAAGTACGCACCGCCCCCGGCAGGCCCCTGCGGAACGGAGACCCGTGGAGCAGCGACACACGGGACAGCGGCCTGCGGAACAGCGGCACGCCCCCTCGGAATAGCCCAGGAGCCCGTCCCGTTGTAGGGTGTGCTTGCATAGTTCAACGTTCAACAAACCGGAGGCGGGCCATGGAGTTCGGGATCTTCACCGTCGGGGACGTCACCACGGACCCGACCACCGGCAGGACACCGACCGAGAACGAGCGGATCAAGGCGACGCTCGCGATCGCGCAGAAGGCGGAGGAGGTCGGGCTGGACGTGTTCGCGACCGGCGAGCACCACAACCCGCCGTTCGTCCCGTCCTCGCCGACGACCACGCTCGGCTACATCGCCGCCCGCACCGACCGCATCATCCTGTCCACGTCCACCACGCTGATCACCACCAACGACCCGGTGAAGATCGCCGAGGACTACGCGACGCTCCAGCACCTCGCGGACGGCCGCGTCGACCTGATGATGGGCCGCGGCAACACGGGCCCGGTCTACCCCTGGTTCGGCAAGGACATCCGCCAGGGCATCCCGCTCGCCATCGAGAACTATGCCCTGCTGCACAAGCTGTGGCGCGAGGACGTCGTCGACTGGGAGGGCAAGTTCCGTACGCCGCTGCAGTCGTTCACCGCGACCCCGCGCCCGCTGGACGGCGTCCCGCCGTTCGTCTGGCACGGTTCGATCCGTTCCCCGGAGATCGCCGAGCAGGCCGCATACTACGGCGACGGCTTCTTCCACAACAACATCTTCTGGCCCATGGAGCACACCAAGAAGATGGTGAACCTCTACCGCCGCCGGTACGCGCACTACGGGCACGGCACCGCCGAGCAGGCCGTCGTCGGCCTCGGCGGCCAGGTGTTCATGCGGAAGAACTCGCAGGACGCGGTACGGGAGTTCCGCCCGTACTTCGACAACGCGCCGGTCTACGGGCACGGGCCCTCGTTGGAGGACTTCACCCGGGAGACCCCGCTGACCGTCGGTTCCCCGCAGCAGGTCATCGAGCGCACCCTGACCTTCCGCGAGGCCGTCGGCGACTACCAGCGCCAGCTGTTCCTGATGGACCACGCGGGACTGCCGCTGAAGACGGTCCTGGAGCAGCTCGACATCCTCGGTGAGGAGGTCGTCCCGGTGCTGCGCAAGGAGTTCGCCGCCCTGCGGCCGGCCGGGGTCCCGGACGCCGCGCCCCTCCACCCGGCCGTCGCCGCCGCCCGTGGCATCGCGGCCGACGCCCCCGGTGCCGACGGCACCACGACCGGCACCACCGTCACCGCTGCCACCGCCGCGAAGGAGGTCTGATCACCGTGTCCACCACGCCCGGCACGCCCACCCTGCCCACCACCGAGCCGCTGCGGATCGTCGCCGTGTCGGCGGGACTGAGCAGCCCCTCGTCGACCCGGCTGCTGGCCGAACGGCTGGCCGGCGCCGCCCGCGAACGGCTGCTGGCCGAGCAGGACCGCACGGTCGAGGTCCGGCTGATCGAGCTGCGCGACCTGGCCGTCGACATCGCCAACCACCTGGTGACCGGCTTCCCGCCGGCCGCCCTGGACAAGGCGATCAAGGAGGTGACGGAGGCCGACGGCCTGATCGCCGTCTCGCCCGTCTTCACCGCGTCGTACAGCGGACTGTTCAAGTCGTTCTTCGACCTGATCGACAACACCGCGCTCACCGGCAAGCCCGTCGTCGTCGCGGCGACGGGTGGCACCGCCCGCCACTCACTGGTCCTGGAGCACGCGATGCGCCCGCTCTTCGCCTACCTGCGGGCCAGTGTCCTGCCGACCTCCGTGTACGCGGCGTCGGAGGACTGGGGCTCGTCCGGCGACGAGTACACCGAGGGCCTGCCGTCCCGCATCCGGCGGGCGGGCGGCGAACTCGCCGCCGTGCTCACGGGCGGCCGGGCGGCCTCCGGGGCACCGAGGACGCTCGGGCTCGACGACGAGGTCATACCGTTCGAACAGCAGCTCGCCGACCTGCGGCTGGACTGATCCGTTCGGTCGGCCCGTTCCGTCGTCGGCCCGTTCCGTCCCCCGGTCCGGGCCGACCGTCCTGGAACGACCGGCCCGGGACCATCGGCCCGGGACCATCGGCCCCATCGGCCCCATCGGTCCGGACGGTTCGGGCCGAACGGCCGGACAGCCGGGACTGACAGGCCCGCGTCACCAACACATCTGTCCTGTTTGATTACATTGGCGTGAAAGATGCGTCATGCGAAAGCGGCCCGTACCGGGTGTACGAGGTTTCTTCGCGTGACGCCTCTGCGCACTGAGCCGAACCGAGCTGGAGGCAGAGATGGGCAGGATCGTGGTGGGCGTCGACGGCTCCGAGTCGTCGATCAAGGCACTGCACTGGGCCGTACGCCAGGCGGAGCTGACCGGCGACACGGTGGAAGCCGTCAACAGCTGGGAGTACCCGGCGACCAGCTGGGCGTCCATGATGCCCGGCATGCCGGAGGACTTCGACCCGCAGGCCCTGGCGACCGTGTCGCTCACCGAGGCGCTGGAGGAGGCCCTGGGTGCCGAGGGCGCGGCCAAGGTGACCAAGGTCATCGTGATCGGCAACCCGGCCCAGTCCTTGCTGGAGCGGGCCAAGGGCGCGAACCTGCTGGTCGTGGGCGCACGCGGGTACAGCGGTTTCAAGGCGACGCTGCTCGGCTCGGTCAGCCTCCACGTCACCCAGCACGCGTCGTGCCCGGTGACGGTCGTACGCGACTGACGTACCACCGCGACGTACCTCGTACGCCGCACACGAATCACCGCGACGGCGTCATGACGATGACGAATCATGACGAGTCGTGACGGCGACGGGCCCGCACACATTTCCGTGCGGGCCCGTCGTCGTGCCGGTCATGCGGGCCGTACCGGTCCTGCCGGGTGGCACCCGTGGTAGGACCGGGGGGACCCCGGCGGCGGAGGTCACGCTCTCTCGTGCGTGTAGAAGAGGTAGAACGCCGTGACGAACATCCCGAGGCCGACCGACAGCCCCAGCGCCGATGACCGCAGCACGCTCGACCCGGTCAGCCCCACCAGCAGCCCGATCGCCGCCCAGGTCAGCGCCCCGTAGGCCACCCCCTTCATCAGGGGAATCATGCCGCGCTGGAATCGGCCCAGCACGAAGCAGAGCGCCCCGAGGACCACGGCCGTGATCAGGCCGTACCAGAACTGCCGGCCGCCGCTCGCGCCGTGGTTGCGAAGGATGAACGACGCGTACAGGCCGTACGCCGCACCCAGTACGACGGGTATCGCCCAGGCGAGCGTGCTGCGCCGACGCGCGTGTGCCCCGCCCCGGGACCGGCCGCGTGTCGGACTCGCTACGTGAGTGGCCATGGCGGAGAGCTCCTTCCGTCGCCGCCCCTCCAGGACACGGCGCCCCTCTTTCCCCCGGGACGCACCGTCCTCTTTTCCCTCCAGAGCACACCCGGCCGCCCCGCCAGGCAACTCGGATGGCCCAGAGCCTGGGACACGGGGCCGCCGTACGGGATTTCCTGGAGGGGTGCGGACATATCTCTCGAAGACGCTGTCGGTGGTGGTGCCGGTGCTGCTCGCCGTGCTCATCCCGCTGAGCGCGCTGTCCGCCTGGGTGGACCTGGAGATCGACGACACGGACCGGTACGTCGCCGCGGTGGCCCCGCTCGCCTCCGACCCGGAGGTGCGCACCACCGTCGCCGACCAGATCACCGACGCGACGATGCAGCAGATCGACGCCGGGCCGATCCAGGACGTCGTACGGAACTTCCTGCACCAGGCGGTGCTGTCCTTCACCACCACCGACGCCTTCCAGGACGCGTGGAACGCCGCCAACCGCACCGCCCACGAGGCCGTCACCGCCGCGCTGAACGGCAACGCGGGCGAGGCCGTCATCATCGATCTGGCGCCCGTGACCGAGCAGATCAAGGAAAACCTGAAGGAGAACGGGGTCCCGTTCGCCGACCGGATCCCGGTCCAGCACACGAAGATCACACTCATCTCCGCCGACCGCGCCGACCAGCTGCGCCACACCTTCCGCCTGCTGCGTGCCGGAAGCGTGCTGCCCGCCGTCGGCACGGTGGTGTTCGCCGTCCTGACCGTGGTCGTGGCCGGGATCGTGGGCCGGACGCGCGGCGGGCGGCCGGGAGGCGAACACGGCGCGGCGGGCACCGGTGACGCGAGGAGCGCGAGGGACCGGACGAGCGCACGGGGCACGACGGGCGCGCAGGCCGCGCTCGCGGCCACGGCGCTGGTCGGGCTCGGTTTCGCGCTGGGGGCGCTGGTGCTGCGCGTGGTGGTCGCGATCGCCCGCAACCGGGTGCTGGCCGGGGTGCCGGCCGGTCAGACGGGCGGTGCGGCGGCGGTGTACGACGCGCTGACGGGCTCGCTGCGCACGACGGCGTGGGCGGTGCTCGGTGCGGGGCTCGCGGTGGCCCTGTGTGCGGTGCTCGCCCGGCGGGGCGGCGTCCCGGCCGGGGTGTGGCGGGCTCGACGTGCGTCGGCGGACGGGCCGGGACACAGTGGTTCCCGTGACTGCCGTATCGGGGACGACTGAGAGGTCATCCACATGCGAGCGATAGCCGTCCGCGCGTTCCGGGCCGCGCCCGAACTGGTCGAGCTGCCCAAGCCGGAACCGGGGGCCGGGGAGATCCGGGTCAGGGTCGAGTACGCCGCGCTCAACCCCTGCGACTGGCAGACCGTACCCGGCTCAGCCGAAACGCCCGGCTCAACGAAAACACCTGGCTCCCCCGTCGCACCCGGCTCCTCCCTCGATGCGCCCGGCTCCCCCGGCACCGCCGCCCCTGGCGCACCCGCCACCGACGCACCCACCACCGCCCCTGCCTTCCCCCTGGTCGTCGGCGTGGACTTCGCCGGGCGGGTGGAGAAGATCGGCAGCGGCCCGAACCGCTTCCGGGTCGGCGACCAGGTCTTCGGCCGTACCGCCGGCCCCGCCGTCGGCGGCACCTGCTGCGACTACCTGACCGTGCCGCAGGAGTCCGCCGTCACGCTCGTACCGCCCGGCCTCCCTCTCGAGGTCGCGGCGGCGCTGCCGTCCGCCGGGATGGCCGCCGCCCAGATCCTGGAGACCGTGGCGCTCCGCGGCCACGAGAGCCTGCTGGTCGTCGGGGCGGCGGGCGGCGTCGGCAGCTGCCTCACCCAGCTCGCGGCGGCCCGGGACATCCGCGTGATCGCGGCCGTACGCGGCGACGAACGCAGGCGCATGGCCGCCCTGGGCGCCACCACCACCGTCGACACCCTGACCCGTCCCCTCGAAGAGGCGGTACGGGAGGTCTGCCCGGACGGCGTCGACGCGCTCGTCGACCTGGTCTGCGCCACACCGGACGCCTTCGCCGCGCACGCCGCGCCGGTACGCGCCGGGGGCATCGCCCTCAGTACCCGCGACGCCGCCGCGAGGGCCGCGCTCCCGGTCGGGGTGACGGGCATCGACTTCCGGCTCGAACCCACCCCGGTCCTGCTCGACATCCTGGCGGCGGGCGCCGCCGAAGGCGTACTGCGCGTGCCCATCGACGCCGAACTCCCGCTGGAAAAGGCCCCGCAGGCCCTCGACCGGCACCGGGCGGGCGGCGCACGCGGCAAGACCGTCATCGTGCTCTGAGCCCGGCCGCCGCAGGAGGCACCATGAACAACGAGACCAACAAGGACAACAAGGGCGACCGGCACAACAGGAACAATGAGGAGCGGGACATCATTGATGACATCGGCGCCCTCGTCGCCGAGGAACGGACCCTTCGCGACCGCTCCTCGCGGGAGATGGGCCTCGCCCCGGACGAGAGGTCGCGACTGCACGCGGTCGAGATCCGGCTCGGTCAGTGCTGGGATCTGCTCAGGCAGCGCCGCGCACTCCGGGAAGCGGGCGAGGACCCCTCCACCGCGAGGATCCGGTCGGCCGACGAGGTCGAGGGCTACCAGAGCTGAACGCACCGGAGCTGAGCACGAGACAGATGCGCACCGGAGCTGAACACAAGACAGAGGGGAATCGTTGACCCAGACGGAGACCGGGAACGGCCGCAGGCGCACGACTCCACCCACCTGGCTGCTGAGCGGGCTCCGCCCCCAGTCGTCCGCCCCCGTGCCGTGGGCCGCGGTCGCCCGCGCCTCCATCGCCCTGGCCGCACCGCTCGCCGTCGGCTTCGCGCTCGGCCGGCCGGCGTACGGCGCGCTCGTCTCCATGGGCGCGTTGTCCGGCGTCATCGGCGACACCGCCGACGCGTACCGCATGCGCATACTCAACATCGCCGTACCGCAGCTCTTCGGCGCGCTCGGCGTCATGCTCGGCACGCTGGTGTACGGGACGGGGTGGCGGGCGGTCGCCGCGCTGACGGTGGTCGGCCTGGTCTCCGGGATGATGTCGACGATCGGCGCGGTCGCCTCCGTGTCCGGACTGCTGCTCCTGCTCAACGCGGTGGTCGGCGCAGGTCTGCCGATGCCGGAACCCTGGTGGGTGGCCCCGCTGCTGCTCACGGTCGGCGGTCTGTTCGTCCTCGCCCTGACCCTGCTGGCCTGGCCGCTGCGGCGGAAACTGCCGGAGCGGGTCGCGGTCGCGGGCACCTATCTCGCGGTCGCCGATCTGCTGGCCGCCGCGGGCGGCGACGCGTACGACGAACGGCGCCAGGCCGTCACGCAGTCCCTCAACACCTCGTACGACCTGATCCTGGCGCGCCGGGCCCGCTATCACGGCCGCAGCAACGCCATGGTGCGGCTGCTCGCCCAGCTCAACGTCGTCATCCCGCTCGTCGAGGCGGCGCCCGCGGTCCATGTGCGCGGCATCCGGCTGCCGGACGCGATCCCCGAGGCGGTACGCGAACTGGCCGCCGCCGTCGAGGAGAGCCGTACCGGCCGCCCCGAACTCAGCCTGCCCGCCCCGGACTCGCCCGCGACCAGGGCCGTGGACAGCGCGCTGCGGCACGCCGCGACCGTCGTGCACAAGGCCGATCCCGATCCGTACAACGTCGACGACCGGCTCGGACGCCCCGCGGCGCTCGGGGTACGCGTGCGGCGGACCGCCCGCAGCGTGCTGTTCACCGGGGCCTCGTGGCGGTACGGTCTGCGGCTCGCCCTGTGCGTCGGCCTGGCCCAGGCCCTGACCTCGCTGATCCCGGTGCCGCGCTCCTACTGGGTCGCGCTGACCGTCACGTTCGTCCTCAAGCCGGACTTCGGTTCGGTGTTCTCGCGGGCCGTGCTGCGCTCGGTGGGCACGGCGGCCGGGCTCGTGGTCGCCGCGCCGGTGCTCGCCGCGGTGCCGATCGGCTGGTGGGACGTGCCGGTGATGGTGCTGCTCGCGGCGCTGATCCCGGCGTTCACGGCGAAGGGTTACGCCTTCCAGACCGCGGCCATCACCCCGGTCATCCTGCTCCTGTCCGACCTGCTGAACCACGAGGGCTTCGACCTGGTCTGGCCGCGCTTCCTGGACAGCCTGATCGGCTGCGCCATCGTGCTCGTGGCGGGCTACCTCCTGTGGCCGGAGAGCTGGCACGCCCGCGTCGGGCACCGGCTCGCGGACGTGGTGACGGACATCGCCGACTACGTGGCCTGCGCGTTCGAGCCGGGCGCGTACGGCGGGGGAGGCGGGAACCGGGCGAGCGCCCGGGACCCCGGGAGCGGTGGTGCGGGCGACCGGGCGGAGCGCCTGCGGGCCCGACGCCGCATCTACCGCGATCTGTCGGTCGTACGGTCCGAGTTCCAGCGCGCGCTGACCGAACCGCCCCCGGTCGGCGCCCGGGCCGCCGCCTGGTGGCCGCTGGTCGTCGCCGTCGAGCGCATCGTGGACGCGACGACGGCGGCCCGGGTCCGGGTCAACCACGGAGCACCGGAACCACCGGCGGAGGAAGTGGCGGAGATCCGGCGGCAGTTGATGGAACTGGCCGACGGGATACGGTCGAGCGAGGTCCTGGTGGAGGTGCGTGCCGAACTGCCGGGCGACGAGAAGGGGGTGCTGGCCCCCCTGCGCCGGGAGGTGGCGGCGGCACGGGCCATCGCGTCCCCCCAGCCGTAGCCGCGCTCGTGGTCGTGGCCCCGGCCGCGGACGCAGCCGCAGTCGTACGAACGGTCCGGGCTGTGGCCGCACGGTCACGGTCCGGCCCGCACGGTCAGGAGCCGGGGCGGCCGCTCACCTCGTGGAACCGCCGCCCCGCAGCCGCTCCATCTCCCGCCGGTCCCGCTTCGTCGGCCGCCCCGCGCCCCGGTCGCGTACCGGGACCTGGATCGCCGCCTCGCGCGGCGGCGGGGGCGGGCTGTTGTCGATGAAGCACTCGGCCGCCACCGGTGGGCCGACCCGCTTCTTCACGATCTTCGACACGACCACGATCCGGTCCCGGCCCGCGTGCCGAAGCCGTACCTCGTCGCCGACGCGCACCGTCTGAGCGGGCTTGGCACGCTCACCGGCGACCTTCACATGCCCCGCACGGCAGGCGGCAGCGGCCTGCGAACGGGTCTTCGTCAACCGGACCGACCAGATCCAGACGTCGACCCGGGCACTGCCCTCCGCCTGCGGCGCCTCACCGGAAACCATGTGTCCGACTGTAGTGCGGCGCGGGCGTCGGGTCAGGCCGGAATCACTCACGAGGCCCCGGGCCTCAGCCGAAGTCGCCGATGACCTCCGACATGTTGTAGCTGTACAGCTCGCGCTTGCACGCCCCGCACTTGCTCGGCGCGTGCTCGCTCAGCGACCACAGCTGCGGTGCGAAGCCGTCACCGCGCCCGTGCGCCAGATAGAGGTCCTCGGGCCCGAACGACGACTGCAGGACCTTCGCGTTGCCGACCAGCCGGCTGGTCCCGTCGACCGTGCCCGGCGTGGCCTGGAGCAGCCGGCCGTTGTCGTAGCCGTTGCTGCGGTGGAAGTACCACTTGCCCTCGTACCGCGTGACGCCCTGGATCTTGTGCCACAACGCCTCGTTGTTGAACGTGGCACCGGTCGGCAGGCCGTAGGCCAGGTCGGCGGAGGCGGTCGTGCCGGTGGCGCCCTCGACCGCGGCCGTCAGCGCGGTCATCGGATAGGTGCCGACCCGGCCGGGGCTCGTACCGCCGTTGTTGGTGTTGCAGTACTCACCGAGGACCATGTGGTCGGTGTCGGTGCGGTCCAGCGAGATGTACGAGGCTTTGGGGCGCCCGGTGGCGTAGCACTGGTTGCCGCTGGTGGCTCGGCCGTTCTTCGCCGTGGTGAACTTCAGCGTGGCGACCTGCGGCATGACATAGCGGTAGCCGTAGCCGTACCAGACGTTGTTCTGCCGGCCGATGCGCTTCTTGTCCGTGACGTTGCTGACCAGGCCGTCCGGCGTCGGGTCGTCGACGTCGGCCTTGTTGTCCGGGTTGAGGTCCATGATCTTGCGCAGGTCGAAGACCCGCAGGCCGTTGGCGGTGTCGGCGACGTACAGGTAGTTGCCGTACCAGACCATTCCACCGGCGTGGATGCCGTTCTGCGCGGCGCAGGAGGACGTCACCTCGCCGACGCACCTGCCCTCGCGCGCGTGCAGTGCGTCGAAGGAGATGTGGTCCTTGGAGTTGATGTACGGCCAGACCAGCAGCACATGGCGGTACATCTTGGTGGCCTGATTGAAGAAGCTGACCCGGATGCCCTTTTCGTTGCAGGCGTCCACCGCCGGGCTCAGGAGGCAGTTGTCGCGGCCCGAGAGGTAGTCGCTGCGGCCCGGGTTCTCCGCGTCGTAACCGGCCACGGCGATCGGCTCGGAATGGGACGTGCCCCAGTCCTCGTCCTCCTGCGCGTCCGATACGCCGGTGATGGCCTGCGGGACCCATTCCGAGGAGGTGGCGTCGTCGCTCTTCCAGCAGACGCGGTGGTTGACCGCCGGGTCGGGTCCGTAGATGCCGGTGGTTCCGCAGGCGCCCTCCCAGCCGGCGGGCCGATTGGCCTGCTCCATCAGCTCGGTGAGCCCCTGCTTGGGCAGCCCGGCGTCCAGCTTCGAGACAAGACCGGAAAGGTCGGAACCCTTCGCCAGCTTGAAGTCGGTGGCCCGTCCGGGAACGGGCGCCGCGGTGACGGCGGTCCTCGGAGCGGTCGAAGCCGTTCCGGCCCCGGCCCCCGCGAAGTCGTCCTGCTCTCCCTCGGACTCGTTGTCGAAACCGTCGTCCGGCATGCCCTCGTTGCCCGGTACGGGATCGTCCGCGGCCGACGCGGCGGACGACTGGGAGGTCAGCGGAGCGGCGGTGGCACCGGCCGCCGGAGCAAGTCCGGAAAGCAGCGCTCCGGCCGCGACGGCACAAGCCGCAATACGTGTTCGACGAGAGGGTTTCCCCATATGAAGGCCCTTCTCGGCAATGCAGGTGAATAACGGACAACGGTGCACCTGACTTCCCGTCACGTGCACCGTCCGCTCACGCTAACAAGGCAATTCGGGCCCGCATCAGTACATTTGAACGAAGCACATCAGGCCCGCACGGCATGCGCACAGGGCTCGTTCGGGGCTCGGCGGGAGATCGTTCGCCGATCGGTTTTCCCACGGGCGGGCCGTGCCGACGAAGGGCCGGATCCGGCCGCTAACCTTACATATCCGCCCTGGCCAGGGATCAATTCCCGCAGGTCGGACATTCATCGCACCCCACTCACGCGAAAGGCCTCGCCCATGGGCATTCGGAGCTTGCTGCGCAAGGTGTTCGGCCGTGACCGCGCGGAGCAGGACGCGCCGACGGCCACGGTCCCGCCCCAGACCGAACGCACCGCGCCCGCGGAGTCGGAGCCGGTCGCTGCACCGGCGGACGAGCCGACCACGGCGGAGGCCCCGGCGCGCGCAACCGACCCGGCCCCCAAGGCTTCGATCCCGGCCCCCGCCTCGCCCCGGTCCGCCGAGAGCGACGGCGGCACCGGCCTGGCCTCGGACCTGGTGGCGGCGGCCTTCGACAAGGCCTCCATCCCCTCGTTCCCGTCGCAGGGTTCGGCCTCGAAGCCGAAGTCGGACGAGCCGAAGTCGAACGAACCCGACCCGGAACAGGTGTCGGAGCCGGTTTCCGTGTCGGAGCCGAAGCCTGAATCGAACTCGGAGCCGGTCGCGGTGTCGGCGTCGGGGTCGGCGGCGTCGGACGAGCCGGAGGCTGCGGAGCGGAAGCCCGCAGAGGAGGCGGTCGCGGAGATCGCGGAAGCAGAAGCCGCAGAGGCGGTGGGCACCGAGCCGAAGAACGACCAGGCCGACGAGGCCGAGGCTGTCGCCGGGTCCGAGCCGACCGTCGCGCGGCCTGAACCCGAGCCGGAGGCCGCGACCATCGCAGAGCCCGCCGCCGAGACGGAGCCGGAACCGCTCAAGGACGAGACCGAGGCCGAGACCCGGATCGAGGTCAAGGCCAAGGTCGAGGCCGGGCCCACCGTCGACCCCAAGGTCGAGGCCGAGGTCGAGGCCGGGCCCACCGTCGAGACCGAATCCGTCGTCGAGGCCGCCCCGGCAGTCGAGACCCCCGCCCGGCCCGAGGCCGACGCCGAGCCCGAGGCCGCGCCGCTCACCACCGCCGAGACCCCCGAGCCGACGCCGGAGACCGAGCCGACGCCGGTCCCCGAGGCCGACGCCACCGCGACTCCCGGGCCCGAAGCCGCCGCAACCCCGGCCGAGCCGGAACCCACCTCCGAACCTGCCACCACCACGGCCCCCACGGCCACCACCACGGGGACCACCGCCGCCCCGGACGCCGCACCGGCCCCCTCGTCCGCTCCTGCCCCCGAGCCGGAGTCGGAGTCCGCCCCGGAGTCCGCCCCGGCCCCCGCCGCCTCGACCCCCATCGCTGCGGCACCGGCCCCCAAGCCGGCCCTCTCGCTCGCCCGCGTCAAGACCCGCGCGCCCGGCCTCGTCGGCGCGTACAAGGCCGCCCAGGCCGGGCTCAAGGCGCACGGGCTGACCGGCCTGCGCGCCACCATCTACCTCGTCCTCGACCGCTCCGGCTCCATGCGCCCGTTCTACAAGGACGGCAGCGCCCAGCACCTCGGCGACCGCGCCGTGGCCCTCGCCGCGCACCTGGACGAGACCGCCACCGTCCAGGTCGTGTTCTTCTCGACCGACATCGACGGCACCGGCACGGTCGAGCTCGCCGGTCACGAGGGCCGCATCGACGAGATGAACGCGGGTCTGGGCCGCCTCGGCCGTACGAACTACCACCGCGCCGTCGAAGAGATCGTCACGCACTACGAGAAGTCGGAGGCGACCGGTCCCGCCCTGGTCGTCTTCCAGACGGACGGCCCGCCGGACGCCAAGCAGGCCGCGAAGCAGGCGCTCGCCGACGCGGCGCGGCTGCCGCTGTTCTTCCAGTTCGTCGCGTTCGGCGAAGAGGACGCGAAGGGCTTCGACTTCCTGCGGAAGCTGGACGCCCCGAACGCCGGGTTCTTCCACGCGGGCCCCACCCCCCGCGAGGTCCCGGACGCCGCCTTCTACCGCGCGGTCCTCGCCGCCCTCCCCAACTGGATCGCGGCCCGAGCGGCGGCCACCGAGGCCTGATCCGCCGGCAGGCGTACGGTCACGGCGAGCCCGCCCCCGGGGCCCGGCACCGCCGTGACCGTACCGTCGTGCGCGACCGCGATGGAGCGCACGATCGACAGGCCCAGCCCCGACCCGCGCCCCATCCGGTCCCTGCCCTCACCGCGCCGGAACGGCTCGAACAGCCCGGGAATGTCCTCCGCGTCCACCACCGGCCCGGTATTGCGCACCTCCAGCAGCACGCTCTCGCCGGCCGTCACCGCCGACACCTCCACGGTCCCGTCGGGCACGTTGTACGTGACGGCGTTGGCCAGCAGGTTCGCCACCAGCTGGGCCAGCAGCATCCGGTTCCCCCGTACCGCGCAGGGCCCGGTGTCGACCCGCACGCCCGGGTGCCGGGCCGCCTCCTCCGACACGACCCGCGCGAAGTCCACCTCCTCCCGCTCGCCCGCCGCGAGCCCGCGTTCGCTGCGGGCCAGGACCAGCAGCCCCTCGATGAGCCGTTCGCTGCGCCGGTTGTTGTCCAGCAGCGTCTGCCGGGTCCGTACGAGATCCTCCTGGGACGGGTCGTCCAGGCCGATCTGGATCGCGGCCCGCTGGGTGGCGAGCGGGGTCCGCAGTTCGTGCGAGGCGTTGGCGATGAACCGCCGCTGGCTGTCGAACGCCTTCTCCAGCCGGGCCAGCAGGGCGTCGAGGGTGTCGCCGAGTTCCTTCAGCTCGTCGTCGGGGCCATGGGCCGCGATGCGCTCGTGGAGGGTGTGCTCGGAGAGCCGGCGCGCCTTGGCGGTCATGGTGTGGACGGGACGCAGGACCCGCCCCGCGGTCCACCATCCCACCCCGACCGCGCACGCCGTCATGACGAGCAGCGAGGCGACGGACCAGATGAGCAGCTGATGACCGGCCGCGTCGCTGACGTGGTCGGTGAGGTCGTAGACGGTCGGCGGCCCGAGCGTGCGCCGGGTGACGAGGGGGCCGTTGACGGCGTATCCGGGCTGGACGACCGCGGCCGTGCGCGCGATGTCCCGCGCCTGGGAGTCCGTGCCCGCGCGCGAGGCGAGGTTGACGGTGGCGAGCAGTGCCGTACCCAGCACCAGGAAGGCCCCGCCGTACACGAGCGCGATCCGGGTCCGGATCGTGGAATGCCGGATGAGCGGCGGACAGCGCGGGCGCGGAACGCGGAAGACGCGCGGTACGCGAAAGGCGGCACCGGGAACACGAGGCGCTCGCGGCACGCGCGCGGCATCACGCGGAACGCGCCCGCCCCGGCGCGGCACACGCGCGGCATCACGGTCCACCCGCGACGCACGCTTCCCACGCTTCCCCCGCGTCCCATGCGACGAGCCGGACGAGCGTGACGAGGGAAACGAGGGAGACGAGGAAGACGAGCCCGACGCACCCGACGACGGAGAGGAATCGCCGTTCACAGGGCGTACCCCACACCCTGCACCGTACGGATCAGCGCGGGTTCCCCGAGCTTCCCCCGCAGCTTGCTCATGCAGACCCGGACGGCACCGGTGAAGGGGTCGGCGTTGGCGTCCCAGGCCCGCTCCAGCAACTCCTCCGCGCTGACGGTCGCGCCGTCGGCCTCCAGCAGCAGCTGGAGCACCGAGAACTCCTTCGGCGATAGGTCGAGTTCCCGGCCCTCCCGGGAGGCGGTGCGCCGCACGGTGTCGAGCCGGATGCCGTGCCGTTCCAGCTGCGGCGGTACGGGGCGCGCGCTGCGCCGCCGCAGCGCCCGTACCCGCGACACCAGCTCCGGGAACTCGAAGGGCTTGCCCAGGTAGTCGTCGGCACCGAGATCGAGCCCGGCGACCCGGTCCTCCATGGAACCGGCGGCGGTGAGCATCAGGATCCTGGTCCGGGAGCCGGTGGCGACCAGCTTCCGCGCCACGTCGTCGCCGTGCACCCGTGGCAGATCGCGGTCGAGGACGACGACGTCGTAGTCGTGCAGCCCCAGGTAGGCGAGGGCGGCGTCACCGCTGTACACGGTGTCGACGGCGAATCCGGCCCGTCGCAGCCCGGTGGCGACCAGCTCCGCCAGCATCTCCTCGTCCTCGGCGACCAGTACCCGCATCGTGATGTCCCCTGCTTCGTGTGCCCCGTGCATGCGTGTCCACTCCCTCCCAGGATGCGTCTTTGTTATGGGAAGGCATGTTTCGCAGAGGTCTCCGCACGGCCCGGGGCGTCCCGGCACGGCCGAGAACGCTCCCGGCCCCGACCGCCACCGGCCGTAATCGGTGTGAGTCGATCTTCGGCAGGCCGTTAGGATTTTGCCCATGGCGGCCACTGGATCCGAGAAGCAGGGGGCGACGGCGTACTACGTCTCGACCCCCATCTACTACGTCAACGACGCTCCTCACCTGGGCCACGCCTACACGACCGTCGCAGGCGACGTGCTCACGCGCTGGCACCGCCAGCGCGGCGAGAAGGTGTGGTACCTCACCGGCACGGACGAGCACGGTCAGAAGATCATGCGCACTGCCGAGGCGAACAATGTCACCCCGCAGGAGTGGTGCGACAAGCTCGTGGAGGAGGCGTGGAAGCCCCTCTGGGAGCACCTGAACATCGCGAACGACGACTTCATCCGTACGACGGAGAAGCGGCACACCGACCGGGTGCAGGAGTTCGTGCAGGACCTGTACGACAAGGGTGAGATCTACAAGGGCGGCTACGAGGGCCCGTACTGCGTGGGCTGCGAGGAGTACAAGCTCCCCGGCGACCTGGTCGAGGACGAGGACGGCGTCAAGCTGTGCCCGATCCACAAGAAGCCGGTGGAGATCCTCAAGGAGGAGAACTACTTCTTCAAGCTGAGCGCGTACGGCCCGAAGCTGCTGGAGTTCTACGCGAACAACCCCGGCTTCGTGCAGCCCGAGTCCGCCCGCAACGAGGTCGTGAACTTCGTCCGGCAGGGTCTCCAGGACCTGTCCATCTCGCGCTCCACCTTCGACTGGGGCGTCCCGGTGCCGTGGGACGAGAAGCACGTCATCTACGTGTGGGTCGACGCACTGCTGAACTACGCCACGGCGGTCGGCTACGGCGCCAACCAGGAGAAGTTCGACGGGACGTTCCCGGCGAACGTGCACCTGGTGGGCAAGGACATCCTCCGCTTCCACGCGGTGATCTGGCCCGCGATGCTGATGGCGCAGGGCCTGCCGCTGCCGGGCAAGGTCGCGGCCAACGGCTGGCTGATGGTCGGCGGCGAGAAGATGTCGAAGTCGAACCTGACCGGCATCAAGCCGCAGGACCTGACCTCGCACTTCGGCGTGGACGCGTACCGCTGGTACTTCCTGCGCGCCATCGCGTTCGGCAGCGACGGCTCGTTCTCCTGGGAGGACTTCTCCGCCCGGTACACCTCCGAGCTGGCCAACGACTACGGCAACCTCGCCTCGCGCGTCGCCGCGATGGTCGGCAAGTACTTCGACGGGGTGCTCCCGGAGGCCACCGCCGCGGGTGACGCCGAGAAGGCCGTCCAGGAGGGGCTGGCGAAGGCCGTCGCCACGGCCGACCAGAAGATCGGCGAGGAGCTGGACTTCCAGGCCGGCATCCTGGCGATCTTCGACTTCGTGAAGCAGGTCAACGGCTACATCACGGAGCAGGAGCCCTGGAAGGTCGCCAAGGACGCCTCTCCGGAGGGCCGGGCCCGCCTCGCGACGATCCTGTACACGGCCGCCGAGTCGCTGCGCGGCGTCGCGGTACTGCTGAACGCCGTGATGCCGGAGACCTCGCAGAAGCTGTGGGACTCGCTGGGCGCCGAGGCGTCCCTGGGTGCGCTGTCCGACCAGCGCGTCCAGGAAGCGGGCGACTGGGGCCGCCTCCCGGCGGGCACCACGGTCACGAAGGGCGCGGTGCTGTTCCCCCGCCTGGAGGAGAAGCCGGCGTAACGCACGCCTCTCCCGCACGAACGGTGAGGGCCGGGACCCGCTTCACGGTGGTCCCGGCCCTCGACCGTGTACGCACGCCACCGGCGCACTTGTTTCCTCGAACCCGGTCCTTCGGTATACCCGGTCCCTCAGCGAACCCAGTCTTTCAGCGGCTCGGTGTCCAGCTCGATGCCGACTGGATGCCGGAAACGGGACTGCGTCCCGCGTACGGACACACGCCCTGGCCGGGGCTCGCTTCACCGCTCAAGCCACTCGGCGTCCCCCATCACCACCACCGGGTTCTTCCGCGGGTCGAGCAGCCTCAGCAGCTCCTTCATGTGCTCCACGGGCAGCGAGACACAGCCCTGCGTCGGGCCGCCGTGATCCACGTGGAGCCAGATTCCGCCACCGCGTTCCTGACCGAGCGGGCGTTCGAGGTCCAGGGGGGAGACACCGGGGGTCCGGTTGTAGTCGATCGCGACCACGTAATCGAAAGAGCCTTCGAGGGGTTCACCGTCGAAGCCTTCGCCGCTCACGGTGTAGGCGGGGTTCTGTTCGTACGGGAACACGGTGCCCGGCGCCGCGAACCGACCGCCCGCCGCCGTCAGCCCGTAGATCCCGACCGGGGTGCGGAGGTCGCCCTCCCAGTGCTCGTCGGCCCATCCGTTGAGGCCGTTGTGGGCCGGCCATCGGGAGGTGACCGCCCGCCAGCCCTGGGCCGGGTTGTCACGGGTGTACAGGACGGCGGTGGACAGGCTGGAGTCGTACGAGTCACCGGTGACGACGAGGGCCTGCCGGGTGTCGACCGGCATCCTCCCCCTGGTCCGCAGGCCCAGCCCGGGGATCAGGGCGGGGCGGACACCCGGGGCCCGTGGCGCGGGCGCGGCGGCCCGCCCCGGTGGCCCGTCCGCCTGCAAGCCCCCGGACGGCTTGCGACCACCCCGCCCGTCCCCGGCCTGCGCCCCGGCGGTCCCGGTGGAGGAGGCGGACGGCGCCGGGGTGGCGCGGGAGGCGGTGTCGGTGACGGCCGTATCGCCGCAGGCGGCGAGCGCCAGAATCGCGACAACGCAGGCACCGGCCCGGACGGCGGACGGGGGGCGACGCCGGGCGGCCGACGTACGGGACACGGACACGGGCACTCTCTCCTCAGCGAACGTGCGGCGGCTCGGTGCGACGCGGGCCGGGTCGGTCGGGTCGGTCACGGGCATGCGGCTCGACGGGGCTCGCCGTCACGCTCGGCCCCGCCGACCCCAGTTAACGCCGAGTCACGAGAACGCGAATCCGCACGAGGGCCATACGGCGGTAAGCCCACTGCTTCCGGGTTCTTCCCCCGCCCGCCCCACCACTCCCGGCCGCCCGGGCGATATCACCCCGATCCCGGAGGCGGGCCGCGGCGCGGGTTGCCCCTCACCTGCGAGTGGTCCGCAGGCCAGACAGACCGTCCAGTCCCCCTCCACCCGCCGCATCACCATCAGCCGCCCGCCAGCCCACAACAGCCTCGCCCAGAGCCAGGCCGCTCTCCCTTCGCTTCCACATCCACATCCGGGCAAGCGTCCCCCAAGTAGCCTTTGTTTCCCGTACTTTCATCCCCGACGCCAAACGATCAGACGCCACGGAACACCAGCTCCGGGCCACACGAGAGTGAGCGATATGCCCCTGATGTCGCAATCTGAAGAAGTAAGCAAAAACGCCCACCCCGCGGCCTAAACTCGCAGGTCAGGAACTGTGCTCCCCGCGCGTGCGGGGATGGCCCCACCCGCCAGGCCGGGAAGGTGTTCGAGCCGACGTGCTCCCCGCGCGTGCGGGGATGGTCTCTCGCCCGGCTTCACGCCCACGTTTTTCACGGGGCGGTCCCGGAGGGAGTGATTGGACGTCGACCTACTCAAAACCCGGGTCGACAATGGAGTCCAGGTCAATACCGTCAAGCCCGTGGATCTTCGCGGCGTTGAGCGCAGTCAGCCGCTCCCGGCTGATCCCCCCGGTCCCTGCCAGCCGCTGGGAACGTGAGGAGTGGTCGGGCGATCAGTGCCACGAAGATTCCAGCGCCCGCAGGTGCGCGGTACGCAGCCTCACCCGGTCGAAGAACGCGTCCTGGTCGGCATCGAGCCCGGCCAGCAGCCCCTGGTGGAATCGCCAGGCATCAGCACTGATCTCGTACGAACACCGCGTGCACCGGTACGCATCTGCTCGTACTGGGTGCAGTCGCCCGGAACATCGGGGGCAGGTCACCGGTCCTCCCCGTAGATGTAGACACAGGCGTGGCCGGGCATCGTGTTTCCGCAGCTCCAACACGTCCACCAGCCGCCGACGTTCTGGCTCATCTGCTTGCCGCATCGAGGACACTGCATACGGCCTCCCTTTCTCTCGGCGGCGGTGTCATTCGGGCCGGTGGCAGGGGCAGGCGCACCGCCGGACCTCGATCGGCACCTCCCACTCCGGGGCTCCCGGCCGCCGCGTGACACCCGGTCCCGGACACTCCTCGTGCTCACCGATCCGACACGCGGGCGCGAGCTTCGGCTGGGCCGGTGTCTGCGCGGTCACGGCCGTTCGCCGTACGGGACCAGGCGGCGCTGCTCCCGGCACGGAGCACACGCATACAGGGCGGCCCCAGGGGCCGAGCCCTGCTCGACGATCTCGATCAGAATCGCGGTCCCGGACGGGCCTTTGTGCCAGTGACACCAACCGGTCCCCGTGGCCCCCGCGTCCGACACCGGGCGAAAGGATCGCGCGCTCACCGCTGCCCGCCCTTGCACCGGTCGCACCGACAGGCCGGGAACGCAGTCGACAGCTCCACCGTCTCGGCCGGAACGACCTCGGCCTTCGGCCGGACGACACGCGTCCGCCCGTACCGGTCCACCTCGTACACCTTGATCGTCATCGACATGCCGACCGCCGGTCCGTGCCTCCGCACGAGACGATCGGCCAGGTCCACCCGGGACCCGAAAGGACGACCTCGTCGGCGGGCGCCAGCCGCCAAGTCACGGCACCGCAGTGCCAGCGGGCTTCGCCACGAAGGCGAGCGATTCTCACACGCCCTGGCACGGGCGCAGGCGTATTCATGGACCCCTCCTCATACCTGAGTGATGCGGACAGGTAAAGCCTGGGGTCCGGGGCGCGGCACAACTGCTACAGCGTGTAGCAGCCTGTCAGACGGCGCCGATCCAGTGAGCGAAGTGCGAAAGGGATTCTGCATCGGAGCGGTGGAACCGCCGCAGGTTGCCGATGACTTCACGTGCCCACGGGTGCTCACGGGTGTGCTGCGGAGCCGCCGCGCGGGCCGCCTTGAGGCTCTCGAACGCATCCGCCTGAAGCCCGGCCCATTCCTGGGCGCGGGCCAACTCGATGTAGAAGCCGCTACGACGTTCGGCCGACAGACCGGCGGGCGGCTTCCATTCCGTGGCTACGCGCAGGGCGCGGTCGAGGTGGTCGCGGCCGAGGCTGACGGCGACAGACACCTCGTGGATCCGGACCGAGTCCGGGCCGAATGCCGTACCCAAATAAATTCCCTCGACCGCTACTTGATCGCCGAGTTGCCGGGCGTGCTTCAGGTGCATGTCGGCGCGGTCCACGTTCCCGTCGCGGCCGGCAATCACGGCAGCCCGCATGTGGAGGGTGCCGCGGGCGGCGGCTTCCGAACGGGACGACGGCGCGGGGGCGGCCTCGATCGCCTGCTCCAGTGCAGCGAGGCCGACCGCGTGGGCTCGAGCCGCGAAGAAAACCTCGGTCCGTACGTAGGCCGTGGCAGCCTGGACCAGGGGATCTCGCGCACGGTCGGCAGCCCAGCGCATCACATCGATCAGCCGGGCGGACAAGTCGCGCTCGCCGTACTTGAAGGCGATCGCGTCCGCCGTCCGGGCAGCGGTGGCCAGCATCCGGGCGGCGTTCCGCTGCTCGGGGCCACATGCGGTGTGAACGTACCGAATGGCGTCACGGAGCAGGTCGGGGATGCCTGCCGCGATCCGTCCGTACTGAGCGCCCAGCCTCCAGCTCACCGCTGTACTGGTCGCATCCGCCAGCTCGTCCGGGGTGCGGACCGGAGGACCCTGCGGAATGTCGTACCCGGCGATCACCGACGACAGTTCCGGCAAGGCTCGGTGAACGCGCCGCTCGGTACCGACGTACCCCGTGCGCAGTTGTGTGGCGTCCACCTCAAGGGCAGCGGCGATCGCTTCGAGCACCCCGTCGCTCGGTCGTCGTGCGCCTCGCTCGACGGACCGGATGGTGGCGTAGGAGACGTGAGAGGCTGCGGCGAGTCCGGTCTGGGTGAAGCGACGTGCGCGGCGGCGTGCGGCGATCCGCTCACCGACCTCGTGCGGGGAGTCGGCGGACATGACCTGCCCGTACCCGCGCCATCACTGTGTGAGTACGGCTTCAGCTGCGCTGCCTACCCGTCGTTGATCGCGGTCAGGTCCATGAGCGAATCGATCACCCAGTCCGCAGTTGCCCGTACCTGGGCGTCATCCGCCCACAGGTGCCCCCAGGGGCCGCGGCGAAGATGTGCCGTGCGAAGTCCGGCCGCGTGGGCAGGGAAGACATCGTTCATGGGGTGGTCGCCGACGTAGACGGTGTCCCGGGCCTCGGCCTGGGAGGCGTCGAGGACGCGTGCGAAGAAGTTCCCCGACGGCTTGGCGCAGCCCCATTCCCCGGAGGTGGCGATGAAGTCGGCCGGCAGGTCCAGATCTCGGAGCAGTTCACCGGCGCGGATCGTCTGGTTGCCCGCGATGACGACCCGGACGCCGAGTTCCCGCAGTGCGGCGAGCGCGGGACGCACGTCTTCGTACAGGTCGGTCTCATCAAGGTGTTCGCCACGCCCCGCGGCCTCGCGGGCCGCGTACTCGGCGGGGATGTCGATGCCGGGACGCAGGAGACGGAGGGCTTCCGCATTGTCGAGGCCCTGGGCGGTGACGGCGCCGACAAGGGCGGACAGGGTGTGTCTGGGTACGGAGAGCCAGTCTGCCCAGGACGCCCAGTAGCGGTCGTCGCGTACGAGGGTTTCACCGATGTCGAACACCATCGTCTTCACCCGAGCGAGCCTACGAGGTTCCGCCCGATGCCCGGCATGACCGATGCCCGGCATGGGTGACCGTTCCGGCGGGGAGCCGACATGTGGCCGTGCATCCGGTCCGTGGCAATCGAACCGAGTGACAAGCTGATCGGGATGGAGCGCGCGGCCGGGGCCGCACAGTCGGTAGACGCGTTGACGGGGGAAGCCCCCTGGACCCCAGTGCAGGAGGCGATCAACGCGCACCCCGGGCAGCCGGGCGAAGGCGGCACGCCGCATGCGGCCAATCCCGCACTTGGGTAGAAGGTCGCCAGGCAGCTTCTGCTCCACATCTGTTCGTCGGCTACCGTGCATACCCGGACCCCCATTCTCTGGGAGTCACCGAACGAGGGCTTGAACAGCGGCAGTTGATGGATGACTAAAGGATGTCCCGTCGTCCGTGATGGATCAGCGCGGCGCCAGATGCGGTGCATCGCCATACGGGGAAACGCCCACATACCGGATGTATGCGGGCGTCCCGACAATGCGGCGAGGTGCCACGTCTGACGCCGGGCGCCCGCCGGAGATGGCGGGGCAGCCCTTAGGGGGACAGATGTCTTTTGAGGACGAGTGGGAGCAGCTCAAGGCTGCTGCACGAGCGGAACATTCCACACAACCTTGGTGATTCAATCCAAAGGACCGAGACGCTCTCGATGACCCTACCCCTTCCAAGCCGGCCGTATCGCGCTCGGTGCTCGACTGCGTGAGCTGCGTGAGCTGCGTGCCAAAGGGCTGTCCCGTAATCCGTGGTGGAACAGCGCGCGGCGTCGGATGTGGTGCATCGCAAGGCGGAGGAGCGCCCGAACACTGGATGTATTCGGGCGTTCCGACAACGCGGCGAGGCGCCGCAGCTGTCGTCGGGCGCCCGCCAGGGATGACGGGACAGCCTTAAGGCCGGCCTGATGTCCCCGTATGTGGGGACCGTCCGTCGCCCGCCTCCCCTGACAAAGAACAGCTCCCGGCCGGAGGAATCCGGCCGGGAGCTGTTTCACGTGGAACCTGGATCGCCCGGAGCGAGAGGCCCGGGGATCACCGGGCACCGGCGACGAGGGACTCGCCGTCAGGCCAGGTCAGGCCATGGTCAGTCCTTGTCCTTCGCCGCGACCGGCTTGCGGAGCTGGATGTTCAGCTCGCGCAGGCGGGACTCGTCCAGCTCCGTCGGGGCGCCCATCATCAGGTCCTGGGCGTTGCCGTTGAGCGGGAAGGCGATGGTCTCGCGGATGTTGGGCTCGTCCGCGAGGAGCATCACGATGCGGTCGACGCCCGGGGCGATGCCGCCGTGCGGCGGGGCGCCGAGGCGGAAGGCGCGGAGCATGCCCGCGAACTCGTGCTCGACGGTCTCGCGGTCGTAACCGGCGATCTCGAACGCCTTGAGCATGACGTCGGGCTCGTGGTTGCGGATGGCGCCGGAGGACAGCTCGATGCCGTTGCAGACGATGTCGTACTGCCAGGCCAGGATGTCGAGCGGGTCCTTCTCCTCCAGGTCCTTCATGCCGCCCTGGGGCATCGAGAAGGGGTTGTGCGAGAAGTCGATCTTGCCGGTGTCCTCGTCCTTCTCGTACATCGGGAAGTCGACGATCCAGCAGAACCGGAAGACGTCCTCCTCGAAGTGGCCGGCGCGCTTGGCGGCCTCGACGCGGACGGCGGACATGATCTTGGAGACCTCGTCGAACTCGCCCGCGCCGAAGAAGACGGCGTGGCCGGGGACGAGGGACAGGCGCTCGGTGAGCGTCTTGACGTCGTTCTCGGTGAGGAACTTGGCGATCGGGCCGGCGAGGGCGCCGTCCTCGCCGACGCGGACCCAGGCCAGGCCCTTGGCCCCGTGCTGGACGGCGTAGTCGCCGAGGCCGTCGAAGAACTTCCGGGACTGGCCCGCGGTGTCCGGGACCGGGAGGGCGCGGACGTGCTTGCCCGCGAACGCCTTGAACTCCGAGTCGGCGAAGATGTCGGAGATGTCGACCAGTTCCAGCTTGGCGCGCAGGTCCGGCTTGTCGTTGCCGTACTTGAGCATCGACTCGCGGAACGGGATGCGCGGGAACGGCGAGGTGACGTGGCGGCCGTTGCCGAACTCCTCGAAGAGCTCGGTCATCAGCTTCTCGATCGGCTGGAAGACGTCCTCCTGCTCGACGAACGACATCTCGACGTCGAGCTGGTAGAACTCGCCGGGCGAACGGTCGGCGCGGGCGTCCTCGTCACGGAAGCACGGCGCGATCTGGAAGTAGCGGTCGAAGCCCGAGATCATCAGCAGCTGCTTGAACTGCTGCGGGGCCTGCGGCAGGGCGTAGAACTTGCCCGGGTTCAGGCGGGACGGGACGACGAAGTCGCGGGCGCCCTCGGGGGACGTCGCGGTCAGGATCGGGGTCGCCATCTCGTTGAAGCCGAGGGCCACCATCTTGGAGCGGATGGAGGCGATGACGGCCGAGCGCAGCATGATGTTGCGGTGCATGCGCTCGCGGCGCAGGTCGAGGAAGCGGTACTCCAGGCGCCGCTCCTCGTTGACCCCGTCCTCGGTGTTGATCGTGAACGGCAGCGGGGCGGCCTCGCCCAGCACCTCGACCTCGGTGACCTCGACCTCGATCTCACCGGTCGGGAGCTCCGGGTTGACGTTCTCGGCGCCGCGCGCGGAGACCTTGCCGTCGATACGTACGACGGTCTCCTTGGTGAGCTTCGCCAGCGCCTCGTTGGCGGGGGTGCCGGGGCGGGCGACGAGCTGCACCAGGCCGTAGTGGTCGCGCAGATCGATGAAGAGGATGCCGCCCAGGTCTCGGCGATTGTGCAGCCAGCCGCTCAGCCGGACGTCGGTGCCGACGTCAGAGGCGCGGAGCTCGCCGCAGGTGTGGGACCTGTACCGATGCATCGTCGTTCATCCAGTCTTCGCGGTTCGGGGTGGATTCAACCACCCCAGGCTACCGCCCACGCCCGCACCGATTCATTGACATTGACATTTCAAGATCGCCCGGCGGCGGTGCGGGCCCCGGGCGAGCCGCCCCCGGACCACCCGGCGGGGCCTCGCCTCGGACCGCCCCGGCGGGGCCACGCCCCGGACCTCGTACACGACTTCTCCGGGTGCGCCCGTCCCGAGTAGCGGCCCGTGTGGCCGCTATGGCCGCCCACAGTGGCGTTTACCGAGCAGATCTTCTTAAAGTGGGGCAATGCGCACCGAGGATGTCCTGGCCGCGACCGCGACCGGTCTGTGGCGCTGGGACAGCGGAGCCCGGACCGTGACGCTTGACGCGGAGGCGGCCCGGCTGCTCGGGCTGCCCGCGACGGCCGGTGTCTTCCGCGAGTCGGCGGTGCGTTCCCACTTCCATCCGGTCGACTGGAACGAGATACACGGGGTGGTGGGCCTCGCGCTCGCCGAGGGCACCCTCGCCGAGGCCCGGCTGCGGATCGTGGATCCGCAGGGACGGGTGCTGCGCACGGTACGCAGCCGGTCCAAGCCGCTGACGCTCGGGAACGAACCGCTGCCGCCCATGAACGAGTCGGTGCCGCCGGGAGGGCCACCCTCGGACCTCATGGATCCCTCGGACCACACAGATCCCGTGGACCACACAGATCCCGTGGACCACACGGATCCTCAGGACCACTCAGGCCCCTCAGGCCCCTCAGGCCCCATGGGTCTCACGGACCCTGTGGGCCACACAGCCCCTGCGGGCCGCACAGCCCCCGCGATCGCCACGGACGCCGTGAGCCCCGCGAATGTCAGAAATCCCACGAGAGAGTCGGTGCCGCCCGAGAAGCCGGGCGGCGCCTCCTTTGTCATGGTGGGCACCCTCCAGGAGGTCGCCGAGCGGCAGCCCGGCACCACCGGGACCGGCACCGCCACCGGGGACTGGCACCGCTCCCGCGAGGCATTCCTGCTGGACGCGGGCCGCGCGCTGGCCGAGGCCCGGTCCACCGAGGAGGTGCTGCGGGTCGCCGCCTCGCTCTCCATGCCCGGGTTCTCACCGGACGGCCTGGCCGTCTTCGGCGTCACGGGCGACCGGCTGACGATCACCGGGCACTACGGGCACAAGACGGGCGACGAGCGTCCCTTCAACGGCATGCCGCTGGACGCCGACTACCCGGCCGCCGAGGTGATACGGACGGGGCGGGCGATCTATCTGCCCTCGCCCGAGGAGTACCGGCGCCGCTACCCGGACACCTGGCCGCTCGCCAGCACGTTCGGCCGCCGGTCCTGGGCCTTTCTGCCGCTGACGGTGGCGGGGCGGACCATGGGCGCCTGGCTGGCGGCGTTCCGCCAGCCGGTCGCGTTCACGACGGACGAACGGTCGGTGCTGACGACGGTGGCCCGGATGCTGGCCCAGGCGCTGGCCCGCGCCGGGGTCGCCGAGACCGAGCGCGAACTGTCGCTGGGACTGCAACGCTCGATGATGCCGTCCCTCGGCCCCGGGGTCCCCGGGATGACGGTCGCCGCCCGCTACGTCCCGACCGGCGGCGGGCTCCAGGTCGGTGGCGACTGGTACGACATGATCCCGCTCCCCAACGGCCGCATCGCCCTCGTCATCGGTGACGTCCAGGGCCACGACGTGCGCGCCGCGGGGCTGATGGGGCAGTTGCGCATCGCGCTGCGCGCGTACGCCGCCGAGGGCCACCGGCCGGACGCGGTGCTCTCGCGTGCGTCCCGCTTCCTCTCCGGGCTCACCGACGCCTACGAGGACGGGGAAGGGCCCGGCCCCCGCTTCGCGACCTGCCTGTACGCGGAGGCCGACCCGGAGACCGGAACCCTCGACATCGCGCGGGCCGGCCACCCCCACCCCGTGGTGGTGACGGCCGACGGGACCGCGACGATCCGCTTCACCGACGGCGGGCTGCCGCTCGGCATCGAGTCGGACGCGGACTACCCGACGAGCAGGCTCACCCTGGAGCCCGGCGAGACGATCATGCTCTGTACGGACGGGCTGATCGAGACCGGCGGCCACGACATGGCGACGGGCTGGATCCGGCTGCGGCCGATCCTGGAACAGCAGACGGCCGACCTGGAGAAGCTCGCCGACGCCCTCGTGCAGGCCGTGCACGGGCCGACCGCCCACTACACGACGGGCCCGCTGGCGGACCGCCGCGAGGACGACCTCGCCGTACTGCTGCTGCGGCGCGACGGCGAACCGTCGCAGGAGACGACGACGCGCCGGGCCGCGCTGACCATCGCACAGGCCGCACCGGAGCGGATCTCGGCGGCCCGGCAGCAGTTGCGGGAGCTGCTGCACGACTGGGCGGATCCGGAGCAGGTCGACGCCGCGGTGCTGATGGTCTCCGAGATGACCACCAACGTCCTCGTCCACACGGACGGGGACGCGCTGCTGATCGTCCGGGCGACCGGGGAGCCGGGTGAGCGTCGGCTCCGGGTCGAGGTGGCCGACGGCAGCGACGAACTGCCGCACAGGCGATGCCCCGGGGAAATGGCCTCCAGCGGACGCGGGCTCGTGCTGCTGGAAATGCTCGCCGACTCGTGGGGCGTGGACCCTCGGGGCGGAGGAAAGCTGATCTGGTTCGAGCTGTACGAACCGGGCGCGAGCGCGGAAGCACGGACGCCCGCGCAAGCGGAACCGGAGCCAGGGCCAGGAACGGGAACGGCAAGGGACGCGTGAACGGACGCGCGAACGGCGGCCGGGACCGGAACGGGCACGGAAGTGGGAGCGGACACGGGAACAGGAACGGGAGCGGATGCCGGCCCGGGCCGCAGGACGGACGGCTGAACCGGCCTCTCCACTGAACGGTTCCGTCCCGCCCCTCCCCCTTCTCAGGCCTCGGAAGGGCCGGCTTCTCAGGCCTCGGAAGGGCCGGCTTCTCAGGCCTCGGAAGGGCCGGCGGAACCGGGCGAGGCGCCGGACGGGGAGGCGCCGGACGGGCCGGGGCGGCCCCCGCGCAGTTCGCCGATGATCCCGAAGACCGCCGCGCACACCGGCACCGCGAGCAGCATGCCCAGCAGCCCCGCCACCCCGGCGCCCGCGGTGATCGCGATCATGATCGTGGCCGGGTGCATCTGAACCGTACGGCTCTGGATCATCGGTTGCAGGACGTGGCCCTCCAGCACCTGTACGGCGAGCACGACGCCCAGCGCCCACAGCGCGATCACCACCCCCCGGTCGGCGAGCGCCACCAGGATCGCGACCGCGCCGGAGATGAACGCCCCGAGATACGGGATGTACGCGCCGACGAAGACCAGCGCCCCCAGCCCCACGGCGCCGGGTACGCGCAGGATCAGCAGACCGACGGTGATGCAGACCGCGTCGATCAGGGCGATGAACGTGGTGCCGCGCATGAAGCCCTGGACCGCCTCGAAGGCCCGCCGCCCCATGGCCTCGACCAGGTCGCCCGTACCGCGCGGGGCGACCGCGTGGGCGAGGCCCGCGGCCCGGTCGGAGTCGCGCAGGAAGAAGAAGGTCAGCAGCAGGGCCAGGACGCTCGTCGCGAGCAGCGAACCGATCAGGCTGATCCCGGACAGGAGCCCGCCCGCGGCGCTCGCGCCGAATTTCTCCAGGATCTTCTGCGCGTTGGCGGCGAGGGCGTCCACATCGGTCGTCCCTCTGATCCCGAGGTGGTCGACGAACCACTGCCCGGTGCGCTTGAGCGAACCGAGGATCTGCGGGCCGGTGTCCACGAGCGCGGTGACGACGATGTATCCCGCGCCACCGACCACCGCGACGAGCAGGGCGCAGGTGAGCCCCGCGGCCACCGAACGGTTCATGCCGCGCGCCGTCAGCCTGCTGTGGACCGGGCCGAGCAGGGCCGTACCGAGCAGGGCGAGCAGTACGGGCGTGACGGCCGTCTTGAAGGCGACGCACAGCCAGATGGCGACCGCCACGACCCCGGTGACGAGGAGGACGACACCGCACCAGGCGGCGGTGCGCCGAGCGCCGTCGGGCAGAAGGGGCTTCTGGGTCTGCACGCTCCCACCCGATCATGTCGTGAATGCAATGTCTCGCCCGTGCCGCCGTACGGGCGACGGGCCGCCACGCTCCGGCGGCCACGTGCCACCTCTCGGCGGTCATGTGCGACGTCCAGGGAATCATGCACGATATCGGGACGAAGGGTCACCCCCCGGAGGGCGGGCAGGGGCGGGCAGCCCGGGGGGGGTGACCCGGAGCAGGACGGCTCACATGCCGTGGACGGCCGGGATCCGGCCGAGCCGGCCGGCCTGGAAGTCCTCGAACGCCTGCTTGAGTTCGGCCTGACTGTTCATCACGAACGGTCCGTAGTGCGCCATCGGCTCACGGATCGGACGGCCGCCGAGCAGCACGACCTCCAGGTCCGGGGTGTTGCCGTCCTGCTTCTCGTCCGCGCGGACGGTCAGCGAGGAACCGGCGCCGAAGACCGCGGTCTGCCCCAGCTGGATCGGACGGCGGTCCGCGCCGACGCTGCCGCGCCCGGCCATCACGTACGCGAGCGCGTTGAAGTCCTCGCGCCACGGCAGGGTCACCTCGGCGCCGGGCCGGATGGTGGCGTGGACCAACGTGATCGGGGTGTGGGTGACGCCGGGGCCCTCGTGCCCGTCGAGCTCACCGGCGATGACGCGGAGCAGCGCGCCGCCGTCCGGGGAGGCGAGGAGCTGGACCTGGCCGCCGCGGATGTCCTGGTAGCGCGGGTCCATCATCTTGTGGGACCTGGGCAGGTTCACCCAGAGCTGGAGGCCGTGGAAGAGGCCGCCCGACATCACGAGGGACTCCGGCGGCGCCTCGATGTGCAGGAGGCCCGAACCGGCGGTCATCCACTGCGTGTCACCGTTCTGGATGGTGCCGCCGCCACCGTTGGAGTCCTGGTGGATGAAGGTGCCGTCGATGATGTAGGTGACGGTCTCGAAGCCGCGGTGCGGGTGCCACGGGGTTCCCTTCGGCTCCCCGGGCTGATACTCCACCTCGCCCATCTGGTCCATCATGATGAACGGATCGAGGCGCTTGTAGTTGATCCCGGCGAACGCGCGGCGAACCGGGAAGCCCTCGCCCTCGTATCCGCTCGGTGCCGTCGTGACGGCGAGCACGGGACGGGCGACGGCGTCGCCGGAAGCGGCGACCTTGGGCAGGGTCAGCGGGTTTTCGACGGTCACTGCGGGCATGGGAGCCACCTCCGGGTTGTCCTGCCTCCAATTTAGTTGAACAGTGAACATCTCGCAAGGCGCCCGGCATTCCCGTGCCGGAATCCCCGGGCGGGAGGCCCCGGCGGCAACCCCGCACCGGAACGACGAGGGGCCCGTACCGCGTCCGGATGCCGCCGGTTGATCACCGGCGGCATCCGAGCGTGGTACGGGCCCCTGAGAAGGACGGGGGAGGAAAGGGCGTCAGCCGTACATGCGGCGCATCGCGAAGTCGACCATCTGCTCCACGGCCTTGGCGTCGAAGACCATGCGGTGCTCGCCCTCCATGTCGAGGACGAAGCCGTAGCCGGTCGGCAGCAGGTCGATCACCTCGGCGCCGGTGATCACGAAGTACTTGGACTCCTTGCCCGCGTACCGCCGCAGCTCCTTGAGCGTGGTGAACATCGGGATCACCGGGTGCTGCGTGTTGTGCAGCGCGAGGAATCCCGGGTTGTCGCCGCGCGGGCAGTAGACCTTCGACGTCGCGAAGATCTGCTGGAAGTCCTCCGCGGAGAGCGAGCCGGTCGTGAAGGCGCGTACCGCGTCCCGGAGGGACGGCGGCGAGGGCTCGGGATACAGCGGCTGCTCGCCGTAGCCGCCGCCCATCTGCTGCTGCGCGCCCGGGTTCTGGTCGTAGCCGTACATGCGGCAAAGAGTAATGGGACACATCGACCCCTTGAGGGGTTGCGTCTTATTACTGACGGGTAGCATCATCGGAGGGGTCAGCTGATATGCGCACCGCCAGCTCGTCGCCCACCCGGCCCGCACGCCGCGCCCGGGGCGTCGCGTGCCACTGCTATTGATTACGGAGAGCCTTCCATGGGGCACTACAAGTCGAATCTCCGCGACATCGAGTTCAACCTCTTCGAGGTGCTCGGTCGCGACAAGACGTACGGCACCGGACCGTTCGCCGAGATGGACGTCGAGACGGCGAAGAGCATCCTCGACGAGATCACCCGCCTCGCGGAGAACGAGCTGGCCGACTCCTTCGCCGACGCCGACCGCAACCCGCCGGTCTTCGACCCGGAGACCAACACCGCGCCGGTCCCGGACACGTTCAAGAAGTCGTACCAGGCCTTCATGGACTCCGAGTACTGGCGCCTGGGCCTGCCCGAGGAGATCGGCGGCACCACCTCGCCGCGCTCCCTGGTCTGGGCGTACGCGGAGCTGCTGCTGGGCTCGAACCCGGCCATCTGGATGTACTCCTCCGGCCCCGCGTTCGCCGGCATCCTCTTCGACGAGGGCAACGAGGCGCAGAAGAAGGTCGCGCAGATCGCCGTCGAGAAGCAGTGGGGCTCGACGATGGTGCTGACCGAGCCGGACGCCGGTTCGGACGTCGGCGCGGGCCGCACGAAGGCGGTCGAGCAGGAGGACGGCTCCTGGCACATCGAGGGCGTGAAGCGGTTCATCACCTCGGGCGAGCACGACATGTCCGAGAACATCCTCCACTACGTGCTGGCCCGCCCCGAGGGCGCCGGCCCCGGCACCAAGGGCCTCTCGCTCTTCCTCGTCCCCAAGTTCCACTTCGACTGGGAGACCGGCGAGCTGGGCGAGCGCAACGGCGCGTACGCGACGAACGTCGAGCACAAGATGGGCCTCAAGGCGTCCAACACCTGCGAGATGACGTTCGGCGACAAGCACCCGGCCAAGGGCTGGCTGATCGGCGACAAGCACGACGGCATCCGCCAGATGTTCCGCATCATCGAGTTCGCCCGCATGATGGTCGGCACGAAGGCCATCGCGACCCTGTCGACCGGTTACCTGAACGCGCTGGAGTACGCCAAGGAGCGCGTCCAGGGCAGCGACCTGTCGCAGTTCATGGACAAGACCGCGCCCAAGGTCACCATCACGCACCACCCCGACGTGCGCCGCTCCCTCATGACGCAGAAGGCGTACGCGGAGGGCATGCGCTCCCTCGTCCTGTACACCGCGTCCGTCCAGGACGCGATCCAGGAGAAGGAGGCCGCGGGCGAGGACACCAAGGCGCTGAACGGCCTGAACGACCTCCTGCTCCCGATCGTGAAGGGCTACGGCTCCGAGAAGTCCTATGAGCAGCTGGCGCAGTCGCTCCAGACGTTCGGCGGCTCCGGGTACCTCCAGGAGTACCCGATCGAGCAGTACATCCGTGACTCCAAGATCGACACGCTGTACGAGGGCACGACGGCGATCCAGGGCCAGGACTTCTTCTTCCGGAAGATCGTCCGTGACCAGGGCGCCTCGCTGAACACCCTGTCCGAGGAGATCAAGCAGTTCCTCACCGACGCCCAGGGCGACGAGGAGCTGTCCGGCGCGCTGGACTCGCTCGCCAAGGCGGCCGTGGACCTGGAGGCGATCGTCGGCACGATGATCACCGACCTCACCGCGACCGGCGAGGACGTCAAGAACATCTACAAGGTGGGCCTGAACACCACCCGCCTGCTGATGGCCTCCGGCGATGTCGTCGTCGGCTACCTGCTGCTCAAGGGCGCGCACGTGGCGTCCCAGAAGCTGGCCACCGCCTCCGCGAAGGACGTCGCCTTCTACCAGGGCAAGATCGCCGCCGCGAAGTTCTTCGCCGCGAACGTCCTGCCGGGCGTCTCCACCGAGCGGGCGCTCGCCGAGTCCGTCGACAACTCGCTGATGGAGCTGGACGAGGCCGCGTTCTAGCCAGCGTTCCACAGGCTCGTCACCGGCACCGCCACCCGTACGCGCTTTCGGGTGGCGGTGCCTTCGTACGGGCTGGGTACGCTGAGGGCACGGCCGAGAATCCCGTTCATGGGAGGAACCATGACCGCCGAGGCACTGCCCGAAGCGTCGCGATCGCGGCGCGACGACTCCACGTGGCCGGTCCCGCCCGAGGGCGGCTACACCGCGGACGACCTGTTCACGCTTCACGGCCTCCCGCCGCACAAGTACGCGGGGGCGGGCATCCCGAATTTCTGGCTCGTCGAGATGGCGGAGAACGACCGGCCCGTGGTCTGGACGTATCAGCTGGACCCTGTCGGCAAGAAGTACGTCTCCACCGGCGTCCACCACGACCGGCTGAAGGTCTCCGTCCCGTACGACATCGACATCGACCTGACCGCCATCGACAAGCTGTAGCCGGGGCGGGGGCGAGTACGGAGTCGGACGGCGGGCCGCCGTCCGGTACAGCGGCGGGTGCCGACTGCGGGACGACGGGGAAACGTTCCGGCCCGGCCTCGTTACAGTGAAGAACATGAGTTCCTCCCTCCGCTTCGACCGCGGGCACACCGACGACCTGATGGCCTTCCTGATGGCCTCCCCCTCCCCGTACCACGCGGTGGCCACCGCGGCGGCGCGGCTGGAGAAGGCCGGGTTCCGGCAGGTCGAGGAGACCGCGGCCTGGGACGGCACGCACGGGGGGAAGTACGTCCTGCGCGGCGGCGCGATCGTGGCCTGGTACGTGCCGGAGGGCGCCGAGGCGCACACCCCGTACCGGATCGTCGGGGGGCACACCGACTCGCCGAACCTGCGGGTCAAGCCGCTGCCCGACACCGGGGCGCACGGCTGGCGCCAGGTCGCCGTGGAGATCTACGGCGGGACGCTCCTCAACACCTGGCTGGACCGCGATCTCGGGCTCGCCGGGCGGATCTCGCTGCGCGGGGGCACGCACCGGCTGGTGAACATCGACCGGCCGCTGCTGCGCGTGCCGCAGCTGGCCGTGCACCTGGACCGCTCGGCCAACCCGGACGGTCTGAAGCTCGACCGGCAGAAGCACATGCAGCCGATCTGGGGCCTCGGGGACGTCGAGGAGGGCGACCTGATCCGGTTCGTCGCCGAGGAGGCCGGAGTCGACGCCGATGACGTCATCGGCTGGGACCTGATGCCGCACCCCGTCGAGCCGCCCGCCTACCTGGGCCGGGACCGCGAGCTGCTGGCCGGCCCGCGGATGGACAACCTGCTCTCCGTGCACGCGGCGACCGCGGCGCTCGCCGCCGTCGCCGGGCAGCCGGACGCCGAGCTCCCGTACATCCCGGTCATGGCGGCCTTCGACCACGAGGAGAACGGCTCCCAGTCGGACACCGGCGCCGACGGGCCGCTGCTGGGCACGGTGCTGGAGCGCTCGGTGTTCGCGCGCGGCGGTTCGTACGAGGACCGCGCACGGGCGTTCGCCGGGACCGTCTGCCTCTCCTCCGACACCGGCCACGCCATCCACCCCAACTACGCCGAGCGCCACGACCCGACCCACCACCCGGTGGTCAACGGCGGACCGATCCTCAAGGTCAACGTCAACATGCGGTACGCGACCGACGGCGGCGGCCGGGCCGTGTTCGCGGAGGCGTGCCGGAAGGCGGATGTGCCGTGGCAGACGTTCGTCTCCAACAACTCGATGCCGTGCGGCACCACCATCGGGCCGATCACCGCCGCCCGGCACGGCATCCAGACCGTGGACATCGGCGTCCCCATCCTGTCGATGCACAGCGCCCGCGAACTGTGCGGCGCGGACGACCCGTACCTGCTGGCCAACGCGCTGTCGGCGTTCCTGACGGGCTGATCCGCCGGGCCGGGCCACCGCGCTGATCCACCAGGGGTTACGGGACAGCCCTCAGCCACCGGGCCGATCCGCCGAGCCGATCCGCAGGGTTGATCAGCCGGGGAGGAGCTCCTCGGGCCGACGGCCCCGCGGCCGACCGGGAATCGCCGCTCTCGGCTCCCCGGCACCCCCGATATCCTGGGGCTATGCCGTGCCCCCGCCGGGGCGCATCCCGCCCGGAAGGGGAGCCGCACGTGGAGTTCCGGCTGCTCGGCACCGTCTCCGTAGAGACGCTCACCGGACCGCTGCCGCTCGGACCCGCGAAACGCCGCAGCCTGCTCGCCGCGCTGCTGCTGTCCGCCAACACCCCCGTGTCCATGGCCCGGTTGACGGACTCGTTGTGGGACGACGCCCCGCCGCTGCACGCCCGCGGCGTCATCCAAGGACACGTGTCCCGGCTGCGTGCCCTCCTGGTCGGCGCGGACGCCGGGGCATACGGGGTGGAGCTGGTCACCCTCGGCGACGCGTACCTGCTCCGGCTGCCCGAGTCCCTGCTGGACACGCACCGGTTCGAGGAACTCCTGCTGCTGGCACGGGAACAGCGCGATCCCGCGGACTCCGTGCTGATGCTCAAGGAGGCCCTTTCCCTGTGGCAGGGTCCGGCGCTCACCGGGGTGTTCGCCGCCCCGCCGCTCCAGGTCGCCGCCCACTCCCTGGAGGAGTCACGGCTGGCGACCGTCGAGCAACTTGCCTACGCCTACGGGGCGTTGGGTGAGCACAGCCGGGCCGCGGCGGTGCTGCGCACGGAGGCCGCCGCGCATCCGATGCGGGAGTCGCTGGCCGCCGCGCTGATGACGGCGCTGTACCGGGCGGGGCGCCAGTCCGAGGCGCTGGACTGGTTCCACCGCACCCGGCGGCTGCTCGCCGAGGAGCTGGGCATCGACCCGGGACACGAACTCGCCGACGCGTACGCACTGATCCTGCGCGGCGACCCCGGCCCGGAGCGCGCCGCCGAGCCGAACCGTACGGCCGGAGGAGCGGACGGGACCAACCGCGCGACCGGAACGGACCGCACGGACGAAGCGCACCACACACCGGCCCGCACGGTCCACGCGGTCCGGACGGACCGTGCGGGCGGACCGGGTCTCGCGGGCCGCGCGGCCGTCCTGTCGCCTCCCCATGCCCCCGCCGCCCCGGCCCCGGCTCCCTCGGCCGGCGAACCGCGCCCCGCCGATCTGCTCCCCCGCGCGCCCCGCGGCTTCCAGGGGCGGGCCGCCGAGTTGGCCGCGCTCGGCCGGGCCGCGGCGGGCGAGGCACCCGTCTGCCTGGTCACCGGACCGGCCGGGGTGGGGAAGACCGCGCTGGCCCTCCACTGGGCGCACCGCAACGCCGCCGCCTTCCCGGACGGGCGGCTCTTCGCCGATCTGCGCGGGTTCAGCGACACCGGTGAACCCGCGCCCGTGGAGGTCCTGCGCGAGTTCCTGCTGGCGCTGGGCGTCGCACCGCGTCGCGTCCCGGAGTCCGTTTCCGCCGCGGCCGCGCTGTTCCGGTCGCTGACCGACCGGCGTCGGCTGCTCGTCGTCCTCGACAACGCCCGCGACTCCGCCTCCGTCCGGCCGCTGCTGCCCGGCGGCGCCGACTGCGTCACGCTGGTCACCAGCCGGAACCGGCTGGAGGGCCTCATCGCCTCGGACGCGGCCCGCCCCGTGCCGGTCGATGTCCTCGAACCCCAGGACGGCACCGCCCTGCTGGCCGGAGTGCTCGGCGAGGAACGGGTCCTCGCCGAACCCGTGGCGGCCCGACGGCTCGCCGAACTGTGCGGGGGCCTGCCCCTGGCCCTGCGGGTCACCGCGGCCCGGCTGGCCGGGCGCCCCCACTGGACGCTGGCGGGCCTGGCCGACGAACTGGCCGACGAACGCAGCCGGCTGACGTACCTCGATGTGGACGACACCGGCGTCCCGGCCGCGCTGCGGCTGACCGTGCAGCAGCTGTCGCCGGAGGCCGTGCACCAGTTCACCCGGCTCGGACACCACCCCGGCAGCCACTTCGACCCGTACACGGCCGCCGCGCTCGCCGGTACGGACCCGGTCACCGCCGCGGCGGCACTGGAACGGCTCGCCACCGCCCATCTCGTCACCGAGACGGCTCCCGGGCACTGGATTCTGCACGACCTGGTGCGCCTCTACGCCCGTGGCCTGAACCCGGCGTCCGCGGACGAGGCGCTCCGCAACGTCCTCGACCACTACATCGCCACCGCGCTCGCCGCCGCCGACACGGCCGAACCCGGCGGTGAGCCCTGCTTCGTCGTGCCGGAGGACTTCCGCGCGCCCGCCGCGGTCCGGGACTTCGCCGACCGGGCGACGGCCATGCGCTGGCTGGCCGCCGAACGCGACGATCTGGCCCTCGCCGCCGTGGCGGCCCGGACCGCGGGACTCCACGACCGGGCCTGGCGGATCATCCTCCTCCAGTGGCCGCAGGTCGTGTGGCGGGTACGGGACAACTGGTCGCCGCTGCTGGAGCTGGCCCTCGGCTCCGCCCGCGCCGAGAAGGACCCGTACGCCGAGTCGCGGGTGCTCAACCTGCTGGGCTGGGTGCTCACCGAGGAGGGGAGGACCGCGGAGGCCATCGCCCTGCTGGAACGTTCGCCCGGTCTCGCCCGGCAGGCCGGTGACCGGCTCGGCGAGGCGACCGCGCTGGTCAACCTGGCCGTCGTCCAGGCCGAGGACGGCGGGCTCGACGCGGCGTTGGAGGACTGCGCCCGCGCCGTCGACCTGGCCCGCGAGGAGGGCGACGCGCACACGGAGATGCTCGCCCTGCAGCATCTCGCCCGGATGCAGCTCACCGCGAACCGGCCGCAGGACGCCCTCGACTCCGCCCGCACGGCCCTCGACCTCGGGCCCGAACAGGAGGAGGAGGCCCGCCGGGTACTGCTGCTGACCGTCGGTGGAGAAGCCCGGCTGGCGCTCGGCGACGAGGAGGAGGGCATCCGGATGCTGGACCTGGCGGCAGCGGAGGCGGAACGCGCCGGGTACGACCAGGGGGCGGTGCGGGCCCTCGAAGCCCTGCTGCGGGTCACCGCACGCGCGGAGTACCGCAGACGGTACGAAGAGGCGGTCGGGCGGCTCGCCGTCGGCGACGACTGAGCCCGCGCCGCCGCGTACGTTCCCACCGTTCGAGCGGGCGGGCGTGGCAGCGAGGAAGCCCACGCGGGCACCACCAGGACAGCCGCGCAGGCAGCCGCGAGGCCGTCCGCGCGGGCACCTGTGGAGAGGTGCCCCCGAAGATCCCCGCGGGAGCGCCCGCGCAAGCCCCTGCGAAGACGCCCGCTCAAGCCCTGCGAAGACACCCGCGCAGTACGGCAGGGAACGTCAGCGGGTCGTCAGCGGGACAACAGCGGAACATGAGCGACGGGCCCCAGACTCATGGATGTCAGCAGGTCAGAGGCGCCCGCCAGATGACCGGGGCCGAGGCGTCCGCCTCCCATCGCACTCGTCACACTCGTCACACCCGGGGGAAAACACCATGAGTACCTTCCGCAGCCGCTCCGCCGCCCTCGCCGCCGCGACCACCGCCGTGCTCGCCCTGGCCCTCACCGCCTGCGGCGGCAACGACGACACCGGCACGAAGTCCGCCGGCCCGGCGAGCGACGGCGCGGCGGCTGCCGCCGCGACGGACTCCTCCCAGTCCGCCACCGACGGGACGACCACGACCACCGCGAAGTCCGGCGGTGCCGCGCAGAACACCGGGACCACGAAGACGGGCACCTCGAAGACCGGCACGTCCAACGGCAGCACCGAGACGGGGGGCGGCGACACCAGCGACAGCTACGCCTACACGCACCCGTGCAAGAGCGGGGACCTGTCGGTGCGCGTGTACCCCCGCCAGGGCTCGGCCACCCAGCACGTGATCGAGGTCAACAACGTCGGCGCGAACTCCTGCGGCCTGAGCTACTTCCCGCAGGTCAGCCTGGGCGCCGCGAAGGCCTCGGACCACAGCGGGGACGTGCGGCCGAAGGTTCCCGGTGGCCTGGGCGGCGCACCGGCCTACCCGGTCAAGCCGAAGACGGCCGCCATCGCGGTGATCGACCTCAATCCGAAGGGCGGCGACGGCATGACCTGGATCAACGAGATGAACGTGCTCGCCGACGGCGACCACATGCCCAACGCGGACACGCAGAACTTCGACCTCGGCCCCGATGTGAAGGTGCTCGACCCGAAGCTCGGCCTGTACCGGAGCACGGTCGCCGAAGCGGTGAGCTCCATGAAGCAGGCGGGCACCTCCTGACCCGCTGAGCCGGGCCGTACGACGAGCCCTGCGGGCCGCGCATCCCCGCCTCGCCGTACACACCGCACCCGGACGCGGAAATTCCTCCGCGTCCGGGGCTCCGTCGCGCCGTCAGGCCCGCTCCTGCTCCTGCTCGTCCAGCCCTGCCAGCACCAGCGGCAGCCGGGGCGTTCCCTCCGCGCTCACGCGGACGGGGACGCCCCAGTCCTGTTGGTGGACGTGGCAGGCCGGGTACTCGTTCGACGGATCGTCGTCGCAGGAGGCGGCCATCGCGGAGACGTGCAGCACCCCCTCGGCGATCCCGTCGGCCAGGACCAGGTCGCGGAAGAGGTCGGTACCGGCACCGGCCCCCTCCGCCAGGAGTTCCGGCGGGGTCGCGGAGACCAGCAGCCGCGTCGACGGGCCGTACCGGGCGTCCAGCTTCTGCCCGGCGGGCGCCCGGAAGACCACGTCGAGCCGGAGCGTGCCGGGAGCGATCTCGGTGGCGGCCCGCTGCGTGCGGTGCGCCCGGTCGGCGACGCGGACGGCCTCCTCGGGCAGTCGCAGCCGGGTCAGCCGGTGCCGGGCGGACTCGACGACCACGAGGTCGCCGTCGACCAGCACGGCGTCGCTGGGCTCGCGCAGATCCGTGGCCAGGGTGGTGACGTCGCCGCTCGCGGGGTCGTAGCGCCGCAGCGCGTGGTTGTACGTGTCGCAGACGGCGACGGACCCGTCGGGCAGGGCGGTCACCCCCAGCGGATGCTGGAACAGCGCCTGGTCCGCGGCGCCGTCGCGGTGCCCGAAGTCGAAGAGGCCGGTGCCGACGGCCGTACGGACGGCGAAGCCGGCGACGTCGCGCTCGACGTACCGGAGCGCCGACGTCTCCGAGTCCGCGACCCACAGCCGTTCCCCGTCCGCCGACACGGCGAGCCCCGAGGGCTGGGCGAACCACGCCTCGTCGGCCGGTCCGTCGACCAGACCCTCGTTGGTCGTGCCCGCCGCGACCCGCACGGTCTCCGTCGCGGGGTCGTAGGTCCACAGCTGGTGGACCCCCGCCATGGCGATCCACAGCCGGTCCGCGAACCAGGCGACGCCCCAGGGCGAGGAGAGGTCGACCTCGCGGGCCGGGCCGGACGTCGGCGACCCCTGCCACCACTGGCGGCCGGTGCCGGCGAGGGTCGTCACCGTTCCCGTGGTGCGGTCCAGGGCCCGGACGGCGTGATTCACCGTGTCCGCGACCGCGATCCGGCCGTCGGGCAGCACGGCGAGCCCCTGCGGTTCGGAGAACCGGGCCTCGTCTGCCGCGCCGTCGCCATACCCCCGGTCGCCGGTGCCGACGTGGCGGCGCACCGTCTCGCCGTCCGCTTCGAGCTCGACCAGGCGGTGGCGGGTGGTGTCGGAGACGAGGAAGCCCCCGTCGGACAGGAGCAGCGCCTTGCCGGGAAACCGCAGATGCGTGGCGACCGGCTCGGGCGGGACGTAGGGGACGTCGCCGCGCCGCAGCGTGCCCTTCGCCGCGTGCTCGGTCTCCAGCTCCTCGACCAGCTTCTCGATGGCGTGGGCGTGGCCCTCGCCCGCGTGCTGCGCGACGACGTAGCCCTCGGGGTCGATGACGACCAGGGTGGGCCAGGCCCGCACGGCGTACTGCTTCCAGGTCGCCAGCTCCGGGTCGTCGAGGACCGGGTGCCGGACCTCGTACCGCTCGACCGCGTCGACGACCGCCTCGTGCTCGGCCTCGTGGACGAACTTCGGCGAGTGGACCCCGATGATCACGACGGTGTCGCGGTGCTTCTCCTCCAGCTCGCGCAGCTCGTCGAGGACGTGCAGACAGTTCACACAGCAGAAGGTCCAGAAGTCCAGGACGACGATGCGTCCTCGCAGGTCGGCAAGGGTGTACTGCCGGTCTCCCGTATTGAGCCAGCCACCCTTGCCGATCAGTTCGGGGGCCCTGACGCGCGCACGTGTTGCCATGTCGACAGTCAACAGCACCGCGGCCCGCACGCATTCCGGAGGGTGCGCGCGGGCCGGAAGGTACGTGTGGGCCGGAGGGGCCACACGTTCCGGAGGCGGGGTCCGCGTGTTCCTGGGGTCCACGTGTTCCGGAGGAGCATGGGGGAACCTGTGGGCCATGAGATTCCAGGTGCGGGAACGCCTCTTCGGCATCGGTGACGACTACTGGATCGAGGACACGGACGGCCGCAAGGTCTTCCTCGTCGACGGCAAGGCCATGCGGCTGCGGGACACCTTCGAGCTGAAGGACGCCGAGGGCCACGTGCTGGTCGAAATCCGTAAGAAGCTGTTCAGCCTCCGCGACACGATGCTCATCGAGCGCGGCGGCGAACAGCTGGCCACCATCAAGCGCAAGCGGCTGTCACTGCTGCGCAACCACTACCGGGTCACGCTGGTCGAGGGGACCGAGCTGGACGTCAGCGGCAGGATCCTCGACCGCGAATTCGCCGTCGAGTACGACGGGGAGCTGCTGGCCCGGATCTCGCGCCGCCGGCTGACCGTCCGCGACAGCTACGGCATCGACATCGTGCGGGAGGACGCCGACGCGGCACTGCTCATCGCCGTGTCGGTGTGCGTCATCGTGCTCGCGGAGAAGGAGCACGAGGGCTGACCCGGCCCCGCTCGGCTCGATCAGGACCGAACCGCCCCGGCCCGGCCCAGCTCGGGTCGCCCCGGCCCAGCTCGGGTCGGCTCCGTCGCCTGGTCACGGGCCCGGTCCGCCCGTACGCGCGGGCCGGGCCCGTGGCTACGCGCGGGCCGGGGGCGGGGTCAGTCCGAGCCGACGGTCCTTGAGCGCGGGGAACTGTTCGCGGGTCGTCGCCACCTTCTCCGGGTCGAACTCCACGCTCAGCACCTCCTCCTCCGCGCCCGCCTCGGCGAGCGTCTCGCCCCAGGGGTCGACGACGATGCTGTGGCCCGCCTGCGGGACCCCGCCGTGGGTGCCGGCGGTGGCGACGGCCAGGACGTATGCCTGGTTCTCGACGGCACGGGCTTGGGCCAGCAGCGTCCAGTGCGAGCGGCGCCGCTCGGGCCAGCCCGCCGCGACGACCAGGGTCTCGGCGCCCGCGTCCACCAGGCCCCGGAACAGCTCCGGGAAGCGCAGGTCGTAACAGGTGGCGAGGCCCAGCGTGGTCTGCGGCAGGTCCACCGTGACCAGTTCCTCGCCCGCGCCCATCATGACCGCCTCGCCCCGGTCGAAGCCGAAGCGGTGGATCTTGCGGTACGCGGCGGCCCGTTCGCCCTCGGGCGTGAAGACGAGCGCGGTGTTGTAGAGCGTGCCGTCGGGCGCGCGCTCGACGAAGGAGCCCGCGTGCAGCCAGACCCCGGCGTCCGCCGCGGCCTTCGCCATGATGGTGTGGGTGGGCCCCTGGAGCGGTTCGGCCTCGTCCCGGAAGGAGTCGTAGGCGAAGGCGCCGACCGGCCAGAGCTCGGGCAGGACCACCAGATCCGCGCCGCGCTGGTCGGAGACCAGCGAAGCCGCACGTTGCCTGCGGGAATCGACGGATTCGTCCGGGTCTACTGCGATCTGGATGAGGGAGGCGCGCACACTACCACCGTCCTGGCATTCGAGCCGTCAACACGGGCCTACGATCGTCACACGAAAGCACTGCCGGGGTGCCTGCTCGCAGCGTAACTTAGCGATCGAACCTCCCACGCAGTCCGCCGCCCGCGCCCAGCACTCCAGCCCATGCACCGCAGAACCGCACGAGGGGTCCCGTGACCGTCCATCCCAGCCTTCAGAACTACGCCGATGCCTGGACCCACTCCATCGAGGCGATAGCCGAGCTGGTGAAGCCGCTCGCCGAAGGGGAGTGGAACGGCCGTACGCCGTGTCCCGCCTGGTCCGTGCGCGACATCGTGTCGCACATCATCGGCATGGAGTCCGAACAGCTCGGAGATCCGCGCCCGATCCACTCACTGCCGCGCGACCTGTACCACATGCAGAACGACCTGGCCCGCTACATGGAGATGCAGGTCGACGTGCGGCGGCACCACACCTCGCCGGAGATGCTCGCCGAACTGGAGTACACGATCATTCGGCGCGCCCGTCAGCTCCGCAACGAGAACCGTGCCCCCGAGACCATGGTCCGGGCGCCGCTCGGCACCGAGCAGACCCTCGAACTGGCCCTGCGGATGCGGGCCTTCGACGTCTGGGTGCACGAGCAGGACCTGCGGGTGGCGCTGGGCCGACCCGGCAACCTGGACTCGCCCGGGGCCACCATCACCCGGGACGTCCTGCTGGAGGCGTTGCCGAAGGTGGTCGCCAAGGACGCGGGGGCGCCGCCGCATTCGGCGGTGGTGATCGATGTGAACGGCCCGGTGGAGTTCCTGCGCACGGTCAGGGTCGACGCGGAGGGCCGGGGTTCGGTGGACGGTTCGCCGTCGCTCGGACCGGCCGTGACCCTGGCGATGGACTGGGAAACGTACTCCCGGCTGGCCTGCGGGCGGATGCGCGCCGGCGCGGTGCCGGACCGCGTCAAGGTCGAGGGCGACCAGGACCTGGCGGACGCGATCCTGCGGAACTTCGCCGTGACGCCGTGAGGTCCTGCCACGTCGCCCTATGGCGTGAGGTCCTGGCGTCCTGACGCCTCCTCCGGTAGCACCCGTGCCACCGATGTCGGCGGCGCCCGTCGAACGAGGACGGGCGCGCCGCCGACCCGGCGCGACGGGCATCACTCGGGCACAGGGCCGGGCCCGAGCGGACAGCCGGATCGCACGGACCGGCGGTCCCGGACGGCCGCACGGCACGCGGGTCACACCGACCACACCAGTCACACCGGCACGTGCACGGCCTCCACGCGGCTGATCACGTGCTGTTCGCGCTCGCGGTGCGTGGCCCGGGAGTGCAGCCGCAGGATCTGTACGACGCCGAGCGTCTCCAGCACGAAGACCGAGGCGAACGCGATCCGGTAGTCGTCACCGGTGCTGTCCAGCAGCACACCGATGGCGAACAGCGTGGTCATCGAGGCGATGAAGCCGCCCATGTTGACGATGCCCGACGCCGTGCCCTGCCGCTCCGGCGGGTTCGCGGGCCGCGCGAAGTCGAAGCCGATCATCGACGCGGGGCCGCAGGCGCCGAGCACCACGCACAGAACGATCAGCAGCCACATCGGAGCGTGGTCGCCCGGGAAGAAGATGGCCGACGCCCAGAGCAGTGCCGTCACCGCGACCGTCCCCAGGGCCAGCGGGGCACGGGCCGCGTGGTGCCGGGCGATGACCTGCCCGTAGACGAGCCCGAACGCCATGTTGGAGAGCACCACCAGGGTCAGCAGCTCACCGGCGGTGGACCGGCTGAGCCCCTGCGCCTCCACCAGGAACGGCAGCCCCCACAGCAGCAGGAACACCATGGCCGGGAACTGTGTGGTGAAGTGCACCCACATGCCGAGCCGGGTGCCCGGTTCCCGCCAGGCGGCGGCGATCTGCTTGCGTACGAAGGCCGCGCCCGCGTGCGCGACGGGCGGCGGCTCGTGCCCTTCGGGGTGGTCCTTCAGGAACAGGAGCAGGAGCACCAGGACGACGGCCCCGGCGACGGAGCTGCCGACGAAGGTGGCGGTCCAGCCGAGTCCGTGCAGGGCCCGCGCGATGAAGAGCGTCGAGACGAGGTTGCCCGCCATCCCGAACAGCGCGGCGACCTGGCCGATCAGCGGACCGCGCCGGGCCGGGAACCAGCGGGCGCCCAGCCGCAGCACGCTGATGAACGTCATCGCGTCGCCGCAGCCGAGCAGGGCCCTGGACGCCAGCGCCATGCCGTACGAGGGCGAGAGGGCGAAGCCGAGCTGCCCGATCGTGAACAGGACGGCCCCGAAAGCGAGGACCTTCTTCGTGCCGAGCCGGTCGACCATCAGGCCGACAGGTATCTGCATGCCCGCGTAGACGAGCAGCTGAAGGATGGAGAACGTGGAGAGCGCGGAGGCGTTGACGTGGAATCGGTCGGCGGCATCGAGTCCGGCGACGCCCAGGCTGGTACGGAAGATGATGGCGACGAAGTAGACGGCCACCCCGATGCCCCACACCCGTACGGCACGTCGGCCGCCGGGTGGATCGCCGGGCAGGGAAAGGGTGGGAGCGGCGCCCGAACTCACCGGTCCTCACCCCTGACCAGCACCTTGACCCGGCCCACATGGCGCCGTACGACCTGCGCGGCGCCGTCCGCGTCCCCGGACCTGATCGCCTCCAGCAGCTCGCCGTGCTCGGTGATGTTCGCGGCGATCCTGTCCGGATGCGCCTCCATGACGGCGACCCCCATCCTCAGCTGACGGTCCCTCAACTGGTCATAGAGGCGGGCGAGGATGTAGTTGCCCGCGTTGCGCACGATCTCCGCGTGGAAGCAGCGGTCCTTCACGGACACTGCGGCCAGGTCGCCCTCATGGGCCAACTGCCGCTGCTCGTCCAGCAGTTCTTCGAGCCGCTCGATCAACCGCGCCGAGGCGGGAACGGCCTTGCGGGCCGCGAACTCCTCGACCAGCAAACGGGTCTCCACCACGTCGGCGATCTCCTGCGCGGAGACGGCGAGCACGAGGGCGCCCTTCTTGGGGTAGAGCTTGAGCAGCCCCTCGACCTCCAGCCGGAGCAGCGCCTCACGCACCGGGGTGCGCGACACCCCGACCGCCTCGGCGAGATGGCCCTCGGTGAGCAGCGTGCCGCCCTCGTAGTGACGGTTCAGCACCGCTTCCTTGACGTGGGTGTAGACGCGCTCGGCCGCGGGCGGCTGCTTGGCCTCCGTCGTCGGCCCGGCCGACTTCGCGGATGCCTTCACGGCGGTCTTCACGGTGGACTCGGTTGCGGGCTTGGCAGGGATCTTCACGACTGGGAGAGGGGAAGGCATGCGCACATGATAGATACAACATGCGTACATCATGAAAATCGTCCAATCTACGGACCCGACCGGGACGCATCCCGGACCGGCGAAACCTCGCCCCCCCTCCTCGATGTGATGAAAGTTCCCGCTTCCGTGGGCAGCCGGGCTTTGCTCCGCTTTACGTTCCGCTACGGAGGTGGTTTCCGATGACCACGGAAAACGCGACGGAAGCGACCGGTGCGGCGGGACGGAACCCCATACGGCCGGACGCGATCGACATCAGCGACTTCGTCCACGGGGCGACCGGTGCCCGCATCCGGCGACTGACGATGCCGGACGGGAAGCACTGGTTTCCGGCGGTGGACGTGTGCAAGCACCTGGGGTACACGACGCCTCACAGGGCCCTGCAGGACCACGTCCCCGAGAGAAATCGAGACTTTCTTGAGACAGTGACTGGGGCTCACGGTCTCAGCATTCCCGCAGGCAGGGAGTGGCGTCGAGACATGAATCTCATCGACCTGCGAGGGCTGCTCCACCTCGTCAACGGCTGCACGAAGCCCTCGTGCCGGCCGTTCAAGGAGTGGGTCGTCGATGTCGTCGTTACGGTCCAGCGGGAAGGTTCGTACTCTCTCGCCGGTCCTCGCACGGTCTCACCGGACCGCGAACCAGAACCGGTCCTCCCCACCCCCACTGTCGTCCACGCCCTTCCCGATCGGGTGGCCGAGGCGATCGTCCGGCTCGAAGAGCGGAACATCCGGGTAGACGAGCAGTTCGCAGCCGCACAGCGTGAAACGCTCCGCGCCCAGCAGGCCACTGCACGCGCCCTGGAACGTATCGCCGACCGCCTCGACACCCTGTTCACCACCGACGGCACCCCGGCCCCCACCCCGGCCCCGACCTCTGCCCCAGCCCCGGTATCGGTCCGGCCCGCCGTACCCCGGCAACAACGCCCCCGGCCGGTCCGCCCCACGGCCGAGGCCGTCCTCGACAACTGGCGATCCCGCATGTCGGTCACGGAGGACGTGTGGGCCGTCGCCGTCAGCATCGCGCCCGTACTGGCGGCGGACGGCGAACTGGCGCAGCCGCTCGAATCGATCGCCGACCGCACGGGCCTCACCGTGCATCGCGTCAACGAGTGCCTGCGGTTCATGCGCAAGCACGCCTGCCTGCGCCCCCACGGCGTCACCCCCGACGGCGCGCCCATCTACCTCCTCAATCGCCCTTGACCTTTCCCCGACACTCTCTTGACCCCGAAATTGCCCCAGAAACCCGGGGAATCGGCACATCCTTTCCGGCCTCCCAGGAGTCACATCACCGAGCGGCACCTTCATGTGGCCGCATTTCAGGGGCATTTGGGAGCACTCAAGTTGAAAATCGGCATTAAGGGCATACACCGCGTTTCTGCCACTGCCACCGTGGCCCTCACCGCGGGTGCCGTCATCGCGGGCAGCGTGTTCGCCTCCACCGCACAGGCCGCCACACTGCCCACCCCCTCGATCACCGCCAAGGGCGGGTTCGTGATGAACAACGGGACCGGCAAGGCCCTGTACGGCAAGGCCGCGGACACCCGTCGCTCCACCGGATCCACCACCAAGGTCATGACCGCCAAGGTCGTCCTGGAGCAGAAGAACCTCAACCTGGACTCCAAGGTCACGATCCAGAAGGCGTACAGCGACTACATCGTCTCCAAGGGCGCCTCGTCGGCCCGTCTGATCGTGGGCGACAAGGTCACGGTCCGCCAGCTGCTGTACGGCTTGATGCTGCCGTCCGGCTGCGACGCCGCGTACGCACTGGCCGACAAGTTCGGCTCCGGTTCCACCCGTGCGGCGCGCGTGAAGTCGTTCGTCGGCAAGATGAACTCCTCCGCCAAGGCCCTGGGCCTGAAGAACACGCACTTCGACTCGTTCGACGGCATCGGGAACGGCTCCAACTACTCGACACCGCGCGACCTGACGAAGATCGCCTCCAGCGCGATGAAGAACTCCACGTTCCGCACGATCGTGAAGACCAAGTCGACCAAGCAGAAGGTCACCACGAAGTCCGGTGGCTACCGCTACATGTCGTGGTCAAACACCAACACGATGCTCAGCAGCTACAGCGGCGCGATCGGCGTGAAGACCGGCTCCGGCCCGACGGCCAAGTACTGCCTGGTCTTCGCCGCGACCCGCAACGGCAAGACGATCATCGGCACCGTGCTCTCCTCCACGAGCGCGACCACCCGCTCCGCGGACATGAAGAAGATCATGGACTACGGCTTCAAGAAGTAGCCGTACCGGAAACACGAGGAGGGGTCCCGCGCCGCGCGGGGCCCCTCCCGCCGTACGCGGGTCCGAGCCTCGCAGCTCACCATTCCCGGGGGGCGATCATCTCCTCCACGTCCGCGTCCGTGAACCCGTAGGCCGAAGCGACGATCCAGAAGTCCTCGGCGATCTCCTCGCGGGCGACCGTCTCGATCTCGCTCCCGGCTGCTTCGAACTCCGCCTCCAGAAGGTTGAACTCCTCCGTCGCTGCGTGGCTGAGCACATAGAGGGCCGCCAGATCCGACGGCTGCTCGGCCTCGATCCGCTCGCACAACCGCAGCAGGATCGCCCTGCCCTTGTCGACGACGTGATCGGGGAAGTAGGAGTCCTTGTACAGCAGCTTCAGAAACGCGTGCTCTGCTATCTGCTGGTTCGTGATCGGCATGGCGCCCCGCGGCTTGTAGAAGGGGTGGAAAGACTGACGTGCCGATCATGCACGACACCACTGACAACGACGCGCCGCCGCACGATGGCCCGACATTCCCTTTTTCGCGGTCAGGCCCCGGCAGCGGCGGGCACCTCCGCGTGGTCCGGCGTCCGCAGCGCGGCGCGTACCAGGGCGCGGCCTCTGGCGGCCGTGCGGGTGCGGATGGTGGTGTCGTCGTCGGGTCGGGGGTGGCCGGGTCCGTCGGTCGGGGCCGCGCAGTCGCGGCAGAGGCCCTTGTCCGGGACCGGGCGGCGGCAGTCGTCGCACTCGGCCCAGCGGGGCAGGCCGGATCCGGGCGGTGGCTCGGGCATCGCGTACCCGGGGAACGAGGGCTCGGGCGGCGGGGGCAGTTTCCGGGTCAGACGGTTGCGGAGGAGCGCCGAGGCGGAGTAGACACGAGCGGGCAGCCCCTCCAGAAGGGCCCCGGCCAGATCGCGCTGGTCGTACCCCCGCTCCAGCCACGCGGAAACCAGCGGCGCCAGACCGAGCGCCTCGACCGCGCCGAGCCGCAGACGCGGTTCCGGACGGATCACCCGGAACAGCGTGGCGACGGCCACGCCGTGCGCCTCAGCATCCGACGGAACGACCGGCTCCCCACCAACACCGGGACCGGGCTCGGAACCGGGACCGGCATCGACACCAGGTCCGGGACCGGCGCCGAAGACCTCCCCCGCCGTGAGCACATCCTCTGCCACTGCCTCACCCACGCTCGGTCGCTGTGGCGGTCGCCGACGCCGGCCGGGGAGGGAGGGTTCTTTCCTTCGGTTCTTTACGGGGTTGGCGCCCGCGCCACCGGCGGTCGGCCCACCGGAACCCGGACGGTTGACACCCGGTACGACCTGGCAGGCAAGACCCGAAACCGGCTGCTGCGGGATGTCGTAGACATGGGCCTCGCTGACGAAAGTCCCGTCCTCACGACGGACCTTGTGGACCCGGTAGTACCCGAAGGCCGTCAGCTCCCGCAGCGCCTTCGCCACCGCCAACCGACCCTGCGGACTCGCATCGGCCATCCGCCGACCGTCCTCGGACCAACCGTCCGGACGGGAAAGAAGATCGGCAAGAAGGCCACGAGCGGTGTACGACAACCGCCGGTCCTGCAACAACGCGTTGGGCAGAACAGTGAAACCGCACGTATGACGGCTACGATGAATCTGCATGAGGAGGTCCGCTCCTTGTGCCAGACCCCGGGGCGTTGGTCCGCCGCCGGGGTCACCTTATTGAGGTTCTGTATCACAGAACGTACCACGCTCGCCACGCTGAGTATCCAGCCTTCAACTACCGCCGCCCGCAGCACAGATGGAAGCGCGGCGCGCCCACCCGCGGCACGAAGTGATACGGAGCGGATTAAGCCCAGGTGAGGCGCTGCCCGTCGGGGCCGACGTGCAGCCGCATACGGTCGGCGGACGGGCATCCGTCCGCCTGCCACTGTGCAAGGCGTTCGGTGATCTCGTCCCACAGGCGCGCCTTGCCGCCCTGCCGGACCATCCACCGCGCGCCGTCCTGGAAGACGACCGCCCACGTCTCGGCGTCCACGTCGATCACGACGTGTTCCGTCCGCCCGTCGCGCTCCACTGTGAGGCGCTGTGCGCGCGGTGCGGCGAACTGCGCGACGAACCGGGCGGTCCAGACGTCGAGCACATCCGCGCCCAGTTCTGTAGGCACCGCGTCGCCCTCGCAGAGGTTCGGCAAGATGCCCAGCGGGGGCGGAAGGTGGGGGCGGGCCAGCATAAACGCGACCTGTCCGCCGAGAACCGGGCCGCTTGCCGTTCCGTCGTCGGCGACCGTGAGCCGTACGAGTTCGGATGCGTGCATCCATCCGCCAACCGTGACCAGAACCTCACCGCCCGGCCGGATCTGCGCGAGCCAGTCGGCCGGCACGGTGTGCACGCCGCACGTGGCGATCACGCGGTCATACGGGCCGCCCTCCTTACAGCCCGCCAGGCCGTCACCGACCACGCGGACAGGCCAGTACCCGGCGCCCGCGAGCGCAATCCCGGCACGGGCGGACACCTCCGCGTCGACCTCGACCGTGGTCACGTTGTCCTCGCCGACGACATGGCACAGCAGCGCGGTCGAGTAGCCCGTGCCCGTGCCGATCTCCAGAACCCGCGTCCCCTCGGTCGCCCGCAGGTCTTCGAGCATCCGCACGACCAAACTCGGCAGCGTGGACGACGACGTGGGGGCGGCGGCGATGCGCCCCTCGACCTGGTCGGGGAAGACGCCTCTGGCCACCTGTGTCACGAGGGTGTCGTCTTCGTAGATCCGCGCCAGTCCTTCCGCGGAATCTCCGGCCGCGGGCCGGTACCAGCCGCCTTCTTCGTACTCGAACCAGCCACGCGAGAGGAACGCCTCGCGGGGTACGGACAACACGGCCGCTTCCCAATCCGGGCCGCGCAGAGCACCGGCCTTGGACAGGCGCCGTGCGAGGTCGGCCCGTAGGTGTTCCGACGGCAGGGGGTCACTCATGCTGACTCGCTCCGTTCTCCAGCAGGTCTGCGATTGCGGTGGTGATCGGCAGCCCGGCCGCGTCTTCGAGCCACGCCCATTGGCCGTTGGGGTTGCACTCCAGAAACCACCATCCGCCGTCCGCGGTCACGGCGAAGTCGAAGGCGCCGAAGTTCAGCCCGAAGGCGGCGAGGTACCGCACCAGCGCCCCGCGTATCTCCTCGGGGCAGACGACCGGCTCATAGGTGAGGCTCCGGTACTCGGCTCTCCAGTCCACGACTCCGGGCGGCGCGGTGATCCGGGCGCTGAACACCTGCTCACCAACGACGACCGCGCGCACGTCCGCCGCCTTGGGCACTTGCGCTTGGAACAGGTGCGCACTGTGGCTCACCGCCCCGTCGACCTCGCCCGCCTCGACCGGGGCGGCCCAGATTCCGGCGGGTTCGCCGTCGACCTCGTACGCCCCCGCGTGCAACGGCTTGTAGATGGTCGGCTGTGCGGCGCAGAACGCCTTGGCCTCCATCGGATCGTTCGTGATCAGGGTGGCCGGGATCGTGAGCCCGGCCCGGAGCGCCGCAGACAACTGCGCGGGCTTGTACTCCCCCCGCGCGATGGCCTGCGGGTGGCTCAGGTACAGGCGCCCCGGCAGCGCGCCCAGCACACCGCCCAGGCCGCGCCGGTTCTCCTGCGCGGCGAACCGGGCCGCCTGCTCGCTGCTACGCATCGGGTAGGGACTCGGCCGACGGTGGTACAGGGCGCGTACGGCGGACAGGTCGGCCCTACGTTCCCCCACCGTCAGCCGTCCACCCCATCCGCCTGCCTCGACGCGTGCGGCGAGCACCGCGGGCGCCGGGAAGTCGCGCGCAGGGTCGAACCGTAGGACGGGCACCCGGCGCCGGTTCAGTTCCGCGATGACCAGATCAGCGGTTGCGTCCTCGTACTCCGTGCACACCAGCACCGGGCGTCCGTCCATAGCGCTCTCTAGTCCTGTGTCGCGTCGTGGCCGGAGTCGCTGTCCATCTTGCCGTCCTTGCCGACCTGTGTGGGCGGGTAAGTGTTCACGCTCGTACCGTGCTTGCCGAGTTCGGCCGGCGTCAGCACTCCGTCCTCCCCGACCCATCGGCCGGTCTGCGTGGCCGGGTCGATGCCCGCATACCGCCAGGGCGAGGGGGAACCGTTACGCAGCGGAGCCATACGGTGCAGCCCCCACGGGGCCGGTGTGGTGGTCTCCGTGCCTGCCAGGCTCGTTTGCAAGTCTCCTCCTTGATCGCTTCGTACGGTGGTGTCGTGCGGGGCCGCCCCGATCGACACTCGACCTGTCCCCGCACACGACGGCGGCGGACCGACTCGCCGCGGAATGCCCCACAAACACGTTAGGAACGGCGGAACCCCGGCTCACAGCGGATTGCATGAGATTGCATGGCAATCACCCGAGGGCGACCATGGCCGCTGTGATCAGCGCACGGGCGTTCGCCCCGTAGACGGCAAGTTCGGCCAGCTCCGCGAAGGTGTCGGCGTATGCCCCGACGTCACTTGGCTGAGTGAGTGTGAGGTAGCCGGAGACCAACTCGACGTTGACCTGCTCCGCGTCGAAGATCCAAAAACCCTCTACCGGCATCCGTGAGCGGTCCGCCCGGTTAGGTACAACTCCCAGACTGACATTCGGAAGCGAGCCGACCGTGAGCAGGTGGGCAAGCTGCCCGATCTGTACGTCGGCGCCACCCAGGCCGTTCCGCAAGACCGATTCCTCGACGAGGAACGCGAACCGTCGACCGCCCTCGTACAGCACACGTTGACGCTCCATGCGCACGGTCACCGCTTCGGCCACGTCGTCCACCTCGACGCGGCGGCGCTGAACAGCGCGCAGGACGGCTTCGGTGTACCCGTACGTCTGGATCAGGCCCGGTACGAGCCACGACGAGTAGGAGCGGAATCGATGTGTGCGCTCGAACAGTGGCAATCGTACTTCTTGCGCCTGCCTGAGTCCCGTGCGCTCCATGCGTCGCCAACTCACCCACATGCCCTCGGCGGACCGCAGAGAGGCCAACAGGTCGTCGGTCTGGTCCTCCGCTCCGCAGGCCGCGCACCACACCCGAATGTCGTCGGCGGACGGGGGCGTCTTGGCGTTCATGATCCGAGAGGACTTGGACGGGTGCCAGCCGCAGTGTTTGGCCAGATCACGCCCGTTCAACCCGGCAGCCCGGCACAGCTCCGCGAGGCGAGCCGCGAGCGCCTGCCGGGCCTGCTGAGCACTTGAGGACGGAGAGACAGCCATGGTTCCGGCAAATCAGCGGGGTCGGTACTCCTCGTGCGGAATCGCGCGTCGCCACACAGCCTCGAAGGCATCTGTGCAGAGCTTCACCAACGCGGGATCATCCGTGTACTCCCGGCCGTCCTGGTCCAACTGACCATCTCCAGCAAAGTGGTGGAACAGCGTTTGCGCGCCGTCAAACACCCAGAAGTCCGTACCGGGCAACGCGAGATCGGTCGCCTGTCTCCTGGGCAGCCAGCGGACAAGCTCACCCGCTGCGACATTGGTGAAAGCGCCGTCGTACTCGTACCGCACGTAGTCACTGATCGGCTCGGAGACGATCCGCGCACGCCGGATCACGACCCCGCGTGCAACGGCGTCGCGCACGGCATCGTGCCAGCCGCCCCACCACGACGACCGATCGGCAGGGTCGAGCCGCTTGCCGTCCTGCCATGCGATGAACTCGGGGTCATCGAGCATGTACGAATCTCGCAGCTCAAGGTGAATCGCTGAGCGCTTGGCCTGCGCCAGGGCGTTATGTGCCGGGGGTTGCACTTGCCGTCTCTCCGTTGCTGCCAGCCGGGCGGGGGATGTACTTCAACATCACTGCCGGAAGCCTGATGATCGTCTCGTGCTCCGGCACGTCCGTGGAATGGCCGGGGATCGATCCGACTTCCTGGCAGGCCCTCACTTCCTCCTCGGTCGCCTTGTACGACTGGATCAGGAGGTCCCCGGTTTCCTCGTGAAGCCACATCGTCGGAGATTCGTCGGTCGGCGTGTTCGGGATGATGCCGAGGAACTCCAGAGTCACGCGATCACTTCCATTGTCGAATGGGTTCCTCCGATGTGGACGAGCCTCACTTCACGCGTGGTCGGCGTCAAGGGCGCGTTGTCAGGAGCACGGTCTCCTCGTCAACAACGCCGGAACGTCGGCCTGGGCGACCAGGCGCACCCGGCGCACGCCTGGCGACGTCTCTCCAAGCCCGACCAGGGCCAATACCGCGGGGTGTCGGCCGTTTCGGGTCAATGCGACCGAACCAGGTCGGCCCGGAAGGCGTCCCACGCGGCGGGCGCCACGACCAGGACCGGGCCGGCGGCGTCCTTGGAGTCGCGGACGGCGACCACGCCGGGAACGTTGCGAGCGACCTCGACGCACTCTTGTCCGGCATTGCCGCCGCTATAAGTGGACCTGACGAACTCGAATGCGGGCACCCGGACTACAGCTCCTTGAGGATTCCTTCGATCAGCCCGACCGTGTTGCGCTGCGCAAGCGCCAACCGCGAGACGCGGTCGAACAAAATGCCGTGACGGTCGGCATCAGTATCGCTCTCCAGCCAGAGCGTCGTCGAGGTGGTGTCCATGTGCACGACGTCGAGAGCGCCGGGCTCGGCAAACGAGACGATGGTGAAGGCACTGGTCATACCCGGGTGGGCGCCTGCGAGGCTGGGCACCACCTGAAGCTTCACATTCGGCAGCCGGGAGACGTCCAGCAGGCGTCCGAGCTGCTCCCGCATGACGTCTCTGCCACCCACGAGTTGGCGCAACGCGCCTTCGCCCATCACCGCCCACAGTTCCAGCGGCCGTTCCCCGGTCAAGCGTGCCTGCCGGGCCATCCTGGACTCCACGAAAGGCTCGATCTCATCGGGATCGTCCCAGGAGCCGTTGCCCACGGCGAGCGCACGGGCATAGTCGGCGGTCTGGAGCAGACCGGGCACGATGGAGAGTTGCCAGGTGCGCAGACCGGTGGCGATGTCCTCAAGCGCCACGTACTCCACCATCGACTGAAGCTGCGGGTACTGGTTCCACCATCCACTGGCCTTGCGCCGCTCGCGGTCCGCGGCCGCGAGCGCCAGCAACCGGTCGAGCTTCACAGAGTCGTCTGCCTCGTACAACTGGCACAGCGCCCGGATGTCCGGGTCTCTGATCGGAACCCAGCCGCTCTCCATCTTGACGACCTTGGTCGCAGTCGCACTCAGATACTGGGCAGCCTCTTGCTGCGTCATTCCCGCCGCCAGGCGCATCCGTTGCAGCTCGCCGCCCAGGCGTCGCCCGAGCACGGTCGAAGCTCGATTGCCGCGCGCACCACTACCGGACTTCTGCATGTCGGCCCTCCCTCGATCACGCTCAGTGTGCCAGCAGCGACTGCGCGAACATCCACGTTCGCTCATTCGGGGAAGATATTCCCCGAACATCTTGAGCATGGGACACATGGATGACTACCGTCAGCGTCCAGCCGCTCACCCAGCGGCGTACCCATCGGCGGAAGCGCACCGCCCTGCCCGTTTCGCGCAGGCGCGGCATGCCACCGCCCGCACCCGAGGAGCTCGCGCCCATGACCGCAGCCCAAGAGGTTCCGACGCCCGGACCCGGCCGGACCGGCCCCCGTGCCGTTCTGTCCCGGGCCCGACGGGCCCACCCCGACCGGGCCCGGCCCCGTACTCCGTGAGGACCGGCTCGGCTACGCCCCGCACCCCCACAACGTCGCCTTCAGTCGCCGACGCGCGGCCCGGCTCATCGCGGAGTGGGGGCATCCGGAGCTGTCCAGCGACGCGGCGTTGCTGGTCAGCGAGTTGGCGACCAACGCACTGCTGCACGGCACCGTGCCCGACCGGCTGTTCCGGGTCCGGATCGCCCTCCTGCCCGGCGTCCTGCGGATCGAGGTGAGTGACGCGTGCGGTGAGCGGCCGGTCGGGCCGGGGGCGCGTACGGGGGCCGGGGACGAAGGCGGGCGCGGGCTGCTGATCGTCGACCGGCTGGCCGACCGGTGGGGCGCCGAGTCCCGTACCGTCGGCAAGACCGTCTTCGCCGAACTCAACCTCGCGGCCAGGGACATGAAGACGCCGGTGGGCCCGCGCGTCGGAATGCGCGGGCCCACCGGCGGTGAGTGAGCCGTACGGCCTCGGGCCCAGGTGATCAGGCGCTCGATTCACGTGGCCGCCGAAACGCCTCGATCCCGAGGGACACGACGAACACGTCGTCCGAGGACGGCCTTCGGCCTCGCCGTCCGCGAAGAACGCTCAGTCGAGACAGAACTCGTTGCCTTCGACGTCCTGCATCACGATGCACGACTCGTTTTCTTCATCCGCATACAGGACCTCCACGCACACCGCGCCGAGCGCGATCAGCCGATCGCGTTCGGCCTCAAGGGTGGCCAGGCGCTCCGCGCCCACGAGCCCGGTGCCGGCCCGCACATCGAGATGCACCCGGTTCTTGGCGACCTTCCCCTCGGGAACGCGCTGGAAGTACATGCGCGGGCCCTCGCCCGTGGGATCGGAGCACGCGGCCCATGAACCCTCCCCCTCGGAAGGCAGCGTCACGGTGTACCCCAACACCTCGCACCAAAAACGAGCCACACGCTCGGGTTCCGCACAGTCGAAAGTGACCTGGAACTTCTTGACCGATGCCATCGGACCACCTTAACAACCTGCCGCCGAGGCCCATTTTCCGGGGAGGATCGGCATGTTGACCAGCGCATGAACGGCAATCGGCCCCGCTGCTCGCCCCACGCCGTGCCCGCACGGGTTGTCGCCTCGCGCGGCGATGAAATCGTCAGCTCTCCCGATCGACGGAAACCTCAGCTCTCCCAGTCGACGGAAACCACCGTCCCGTCCAGGGTCGACTTGACGGCGAGTATTTGATCACTGAGATCGGGATCGAACGTGTAGTCCAAGATGACAGGGGACCCGCCGGACAGGTCGCTCAGCCACAGGCCGACGCCACTCAGGCGCATGGCGGCGACGAAGGAATCGGCTCCGACCGCGTCGCCGGCCGCGTCCCGTACGAGACGAACAACCGTCTCGCTGTCTTCAAGCGCCTCGACATGGAAGTCGATGAAGTAGCGGTCCTCGCGCAGGTACGTACGCAGCGCCGCGCGAGCCGCTGTGTCGAGAGCAGAGAGGCCGGTGATGCATGCCGCGCATCCGTCCAGTTCTTCGGCGTCCGGCTCGCTGGACGGCCCGGCCCACAGCCGGACCTCCACCTCACCGTCCCCAAGTCGTGAGGTGCTTTCCCAGACGACATCCACGCCATCCAGCGCACCTGTTTCCACGCGCCCGAAGTAGGCGTGCTCCATGGCTTTCACGAGGGACCACCGGCCTCTTTCCGCGCCGAATGCGAGCGATTCTCTGGATCGGTCCACCGTAGCGGGGGCCTCTGACACCGGCAGCCGACGCCCGGGGTCTCCGACGGAGTTCCGCCCGTGACAGGGCCCGAACGGAAGGTGGGTCCGCGCGAACTCCGCGCGGACCCACCTCGTACCGCTGAAGGCACCCGTGCTGCCGAAGGCACGCGTACCGCCGAGACCCCTACGCCCAGGTGATCAGGCGCTTCGGCTGCTCCAGGATCGCGGCGACGTCCGCCAGGACCTTGGAACCGAGCTCGCCGTCGACCAGGCGGTGGTCGAACGACAGCGCCAGCGTGGTGACCTGACGCGGCTTCACCTTACCCTTGTGGACCCACGGTTGGAGCTTGATCGCACCGACCGCGAGAATCGCGGACTCGCCGGGGTTGAGGATCGGCGTGCCCGTGTCGACGCCGAAGACGCCGACGTTGGTGATCGTGACCGTGCCACCCGCCATGGCGGCGGGGGACGTCTTGCCCTCGCGCGCCGTGGACACCAACTCGCTCAGCGCCCCGGCGAGTTCGGGCAGGGTCTTGTCGTGCGCGTCCTTGATGTTCGGCACGATCAGACCGCGCGGGGTGGCGGCGGCGATGCCCAGGTTGACGTAGTGCTTGCGCACGATCTCCTGGTTCGCCTCGTCCCAGGCGGCGTTGATGTCCGGGTTGCGGCGGATCGCGACCAGGAACGCCTTGGCGATGATCAGGAGCGGGTTGACCCGGACCCCGGCGAGGTCCTTGTCCTCCTTGAGCTCCGCGACGAGCTTCATCGTCCGCGTCACGTCGACGGTCACGAACTCCGTGACGTGCGGCGCGGTGAAGGCGCTGCCGACCATCGCCTGCGCGATGGCCTTCCGTACGCCCTTGACCGGGATCCGGGTCTCCCGGGCACCCGCGACGACGGTGATGGCCGTCTCCTCGTCGGGTACGGAAGCCGGGGCCGGGGCGGACACGGGCGCGGACGGCGCCGCCGCGGCGACCGGCGGCTGTGCAGGCGCCTGGGCCGGTGCGGGCGCCGCTGCGGCGTGCACATCCTCGCGGGTGATGATTCCGCCCGCGCCGGTCGGCACGACCGTCGCCAGGTCGATGCCCAGGTCCTTCGCCAGCTTGCGCACCGGCGGTTTGGCCAGCGGCCGGTTCTCCCGGACCGCCGTGGCCACGGAGCCGGGCCCGTGGCCGTTCAGCTCGCCCTGCACCGCGGCCGCCACGGTCGCGGCAGCCGTACGGGCCGCCGCCGCGTCGCCCTTGCGGGCGCGCCGCTTGGTGGACGTCTCGGCGACGCCGTACCCCACCAGGACCGGCTTACGGCCCGAGCCGGACGCGGGGGCCGGTGCCGTCGGGGCCGCCGCGGGCTCCTGAGCCGCAGCGGGCTCCGGGACGGGGGCGGCGGCCGGCGCCTCACCGCCCGGCGCCACGTCCACCGCGATGATCACCTCGCCGACATCGACGGTCGTGCCCTCGGGGAAGCGCAGCTCGTGCACCACCCCGTCGAACGGGATCGGCAGCTCCACGGCCGCCTTCGCCGTCTCGACCTCGCACACGACCTGGCCGTCGGTGACGGTGTCACCGGGCTGGACGTACCACTTGAGGATCTCGGCCTCGGTCAGGCCCTCGCCCACGTCGGGCATCTTGAACTCGCGGACGCGAGCGGCATTGGAAGTGTCGGTCGTCATCGTTGTCACGCCCCAGTTCTCAGTACGCCAGCGAGCGGTCGACGGCGTCGAGCACACGGTCGAGACCCGGCAGGTATTCGTCCTCCAGCCGCGCCGGCGGGTACGGGGCGTGGTAGCCGCCGACCCTCAGCACCGGTGCCTCCAGGTGGTAGAAGCAGCGCTCCGTGATGCGGGCGGCGATCTCGGCCCCGGAGCCGTAGAACACCGGCGCCTCGTGGACGACCACGAGCCGGCCGGTCTTCTCGACCGACGTCTGGATGGCGTCGAAGTCGATCGGGGACATCGAGCGCAGGTCCAGGACCTCGATCGACCGGCCCTCCTCCTGCGCCGCCTCGGCCGCCGCCAGGCAGACCTTCACCATCGGCCCGTACGCGACGAGCGTGAGGTCGGAGCCGGTGCGTGCCACGGCGGCGCTGTGCAGCGGGCCGGGAATGGCGTCGGTGGCAACCTCGCCCTTGTCCCAGTAGCGGCGCTTCGGCTCGAAGAAGATGACCGGGTCGTCGCTCTGGACCGCCTGCTGCATCATCCAGTACGCGTCGCTCGCGTTCGACGGCGAGACCACCTTCAGGCCCGCCACGTGCGCGAACAGCGCCTCGGGGGACTCGCTGTGGTGCTCGACCGCGCCGATGCCGCCGCCGTACGGGATCCGCACGACGACCGGCATCTTGACCTTGCCGAGCGCGCGGGCGTGCATCTTGGCGAGCTGCGTGACGATCTGGTCGTACGCGGGGAAGACGAAGCCGTCGAACTGGATCTCGACGATCGGCCGGTAGCCGCGCAGGGCCAGACCGATCGCGGTACCGACGATGCCGGACTCGGCGAGCGGGGTGTCGATCACCCGGTCCTCGCCGAAGTCCTTCTGGAGCCCGTCGGTGATCCGGAAGACGCCGCCCAGCTTGCCGACGTCCTCGCCCATGATGAGGACCTTGGGGTCGGTTTCGAGGGCCTTGCGCAGCGACTCGTTGAGCGCCTTCGCGATCGACATCTTTTCCACGGCCATGGCTACTTGCCCTCCTCGGCGTCCGCGAACGATGCCTGGTACGCGGCGAACTGTGCGCGCTCCTCGTCGACGAGGGGATTCCCGTCGGCGTAGACGTGGTCGAACATGGCCATCGGGTCCGGATCGGGCATCGCCCGCACCGCCTCGCGCACGCGCTTGCCGAGGGCCTCGCTCTCGGCCTCCAGCTCGGTGAAGAACGCCTCGTCGGCGGCGCCCTCCGCCTCCAGGTACCTGCGCAGCCGCAGGATCGGGTCCTTGGCCTCCCACGCGGCACGCTCCTCGTCCGCCCGGTACTTCGTCGGGTCGTCGGAGGTGGTGTGCGCGCCCATGCGGTAGGTGAACGCCTCGATGAGCATGGGGCCCTCGCCCCGGCGGGCCCGCTCCAGCGCCGCCCTGGTGACGGCCAGACAGGCGAGCACGTCGTTGCCGTCGACCCGGACCCCGGGGAAGCCGAAGCCCTGCGCGCGCTGGTAGAGCGGGACGCGGGTCTGCTTCTCGGTCGGCTCGGAGATCGCCCACTGGTTGTTCTGGCAGAAGAAGACGACCGGGGCGTTGTAGACCGCGGAGAACGTGAAGGACTCGGCGACGTCCCCCTGGCTGGAGGCGCCGTCGCCGAAGTACGCGATCACGGCCGAGTCCGCGCCGTCCTTGGCCACGCCCATGGCGTAGCCGGTGGCGTGCAGGGTCTGCGAGCCGATGACGATCGTGTACAGGTGGAAGTTGTTGCTGTTGGGGTCCCAGCCGCCGTGGTTCACGCCGCGGAACATGCCGAGGAGGTTGGTCGGGTCCACGCCCCGGCACCAGGCGACGCCGTGCTCGCGGTAGGTCGGGAAGACGTAGTCGTCGTCGTTCAGGGCCCGTCCGGAGCCGATCTGGGCGGCCTCCTGGCCGAGCAGCGAGGCCCACAGGCCCAGTTCGCCCTGGCGCTGGAGGGCGGTGGCCTCGGCGTCGAAGCGGCGGGTGAGGACCATGTCGCGGTACAGGCCGCGCAGTTCCTCGGCGGTCAGGTCCACCTGGTAGTCCGGGTGCTCCACACGCTCGCCCTCGGGCGTCAGCAGTTGTACGAGCTCGGCCTCGGAATTCCGCGGGGTCCTGGCGGTCGCCTTGACCGGCTTCTTCGCGGTCGCCTTGGCGGTCGCTTTGGCGGGCGCCTTGGTGGGCTTGTTCGCGGTCGTCTTCACGGCGCTGGTCCGCTTGCTGCTGCGTCGCGGTGTGCGCGCGGCAGTGCTCTCCACGGTCACGTGCGTGCTCCTCCGTCGGTCCGGCCCCCGGGGTCTGCCGGGAAGCCAGTGCGGCTCGCCTGCGCCCGTACCCGTGCACGGGGTGGGTGCCGCTCGGTTCGGGAGACAGGCGTGACAGGTGCCCCGGCGAGCGCCCTGTCAAAAGCACGTTACCCAGTACGCCGCATAACTGCGAAACCCTTCCTGACCTGCGATTTTGCTTGGATTTCCAAGTAAATCGAAAAAGTCGGGAACTCTCGCTGGTCACAGCACTGGTAACAGCCTTGTGGGCTGCCGGAACACCGGCACGTTATCCCGCCGTTCGGCGGCAGGGAAGAGGCGAGTATGTGAGACTTCGTTTTGTGCGCGAACAAGGAAAAATCACTGTTTTTCTGCTGGACGACCACGAAGTGGTCCGGCGCGGGGTCCACGAATTGCTGTCGGTCGAGGACGACATCGAGGTGGTCGGCGAGGCCGGCACGGCGGCGGACGCGCTCGTCCGCATCCCGGCGACCCGGCCCGACGTGGCCGTGCTCGATGTCCGGCTGCCGGACGGGAGCGGGGTGGAGGTCTGCCGGGAGATCCGCTCCCAGGACGACGGCATCAAGTGCCTGATGCTGACCTCGTACGCCGACGACGAGGCGCTCTTCGACGCGATCATGGCGGGTGCGTCCGGGTACGTGCTGAAGGCGATCCGCGGCACCGAACTGCTGAACGCGGTCCGGGACGTGGCGGCCGGCAAGTCGCTGCTGGACCCGGTCGCGACCGCCCAGGTGCTGGAGCGGCTGCGCGAGGGGAAGAAGGGCGGGGGTGACGAGCGGCTGGCCTCGCTCACCGAGCAGGAGCGCAAGATCCTCGACCTGATCGGGGAGGGAATGACGAACCGCGCGATCGGCGAGCGGCTGCACCTTGCGGAGAAGACCATCAAGAACTACGTCTCCAGCCTGCTCTCCAAGCTGGGCATGGAACGGCGCTCGCAGGCCGCCGCGTACGTGGCCAGGCTCCAGGCGGAGAAGCGCTAGCGGCCCGGCCTCCGCCCGCTCCTCGCGCCGCGCCTACCGGGCGCCGGTGATCCCCCAGTGGCGTATCGGTGACCTCTCGTTGAACTCTTGATGATCCCGGGCGATCCCCGGTGATCCATCGATGCCCTCTTGGTGATCTTCGGGACTTTGGTCCCGGGGCAACCGGGGCAGGGGCCTCTTCCCGCCGCCGCGGGGTGCCGGGAGAGTGGAGGACATGCCCTCTGAGGATCTCCACGCGCTCGAACTGCTCGGCCGCGTCGCGTACGGCCGACTGGCGACGAGCATGCGGGCCCTTCCGATACTGGCCGTGGCCCGTCACATCGTGGCCGACGGCCGGGTCGTCCTGCGGATGCACGAGGGCCTCGGCTATCACGACGCGTGCGACGGCACGGTGGTGGCGTACGGGGCGGACAACTACAACACCGCGCCCTCGGGGAACGACGGCGAGCTGTGGTCCGTGCAGTTCACCGGCCCCGCGCAGATCGTGCACCCGACCCCCGGGCAGCGGGAACGCTTCGGTGACACACCCTCCGTGGTCAACGGGGAGCCCTTCGCCCCGGCCTACCTCGCGGTCGCCCCGCACTTCGTCACCGTACACACGCTCGGCTTCCACGCACACTCCGGACTTTCACGCAAGTCATCCGATCCGCAACACAGCGTGATCTAACATCTGGCGGGTGCTGCGCTCATCTGTACCCCTTTCACCCCTTTCTCCGGGTCCGTCGGTCCTTACCGCCGCCCCGTCGGTCCTCCCTTCCGCACCGCCGGTTCTTCCCGCCGCTCCGTCGGCCGTTTCCCGGGCGGTCGTGCCCCGTCCGGCCGTCCCCCGTCCGGCCGTACCTCGCCCGACGGCGAACCGCCCGAGCGCATCGAGCCGCCCGAACGGAACGGACCATCCGAACGGAACGGACCGCCGGGACGGGACGGATCACCGGGACGGGACGGGCCGCTGGGACGGGACGGGCCGCTGGGACGGGACGGGCCGCTGGGACGGGACGGGACGCCGGGACGCGAGCCGCCCCACCGGGCCGCGCCCGCCCGTGCCGCCGGTCGAAGAGGTGCTGCGCCGCTACCCGGACGTCGGTGCGCCGCTCACCTGCAAGCCCGTCACACAGGGCCTGCTCAACCACGGCTACCGCGTCTCCACCACGCGCGGCTCCTACTTCCTCAAGCACCACCTCGACGCCTCCACCGGCGACCGCGCCACGATCGTGCGCCAGCACCGCGCCACCCAGCGCCTCCAGTCGCTCGGGCTGCCGGTCGCCCCGCCCGTCGAGGACGTCGAGGGGGACACGGTCACGGAGATCGGCGGCCGGTGCTACGCCCTGCACCCCTGGATCGACGGACTGCACCGGACCGGCGACCAGCTGACCCGCGCCGAGTCACGGCGACTCGGCGCCCTGCTCGGGGCCGTACACATCGGACTGGAACGGGTCATGGGCACGCTCCCTGAGCCGGCCGGGCGGTCCGGCGGGCACCCGAGCCCGGACCCCGTCGACACCTTCACGCTGATCGACGAGCTGCTGGCCGCGGCGCGCGGTCGGCGGCACCGCGACTGCTTCGACGAACTGGCCGAACACCGCCTGCTGGAACGGCGCGCCCTGCTGGAACGGCACGCCGACCGACGGCCTCCCGCCCCCGACGTCCCGGCCACCGGCTGGGTGCACGGCGACTTCCACCCGCTGAACGTCCTCTACCGGGGCACGGACCCGGTCGCGATCCTCGACTGGGACCGGCTGGGGATCCAGCCGCGCGCGGAGGAGGCGGTGCGGGCGGCGGCGATCTTCTTCGTGCGGCCCGGCGGGGAACTGGAGTTGACGAAGGTACGGGCGTACGCGGGGGCCTACCGGCGGGCGGCCGGGGCGGGGACGGCCGAGCTGGCCGCGGCGGTGCACCGGGTGTGGTGGGAGCGGCTCAACGACTTCTGGATGCTGCGCTGGCGGTATTGCCTGCACGACCGGAGGGCCGACCCGCAGTTCCCGGCGGTGTCGGCCCTGGTGGTCTGGTGGACGCGCGAGTACGAGGCGGTGTGCGAGGCGTTCATGGGCTGACGTTCGCGGGGTGGGGCCCGGCGTCCACTCGGGGGCGGCGACTTCGGAGCGGGGTGGTGGTTCCGGAGCCACCGCCGACCGCCTCAAGCGGGGCCGATCCCGGAAACCTCATCACGCAGGACCGCCCCGGGCCGGAAAACCATCGGCCCGGGGCGGTCCTTTTCGGCAGTCACGCGTCCACGACGATCACGCGGCGCCGTCGGTCACTGACCGGTGCCCGTCGAGGTCCCCAGGGGACCGGAGGCGGTTCCGGTCGTCCCGTTGCCAGTGCTGCTGCCGTCGGTCGTGCCGGTGCTTCCGTCCGTCGTACCGGTACTGCCATCGGTGGTACCGGTACTGCCGTCGGTCGTGCCGGTGCTTCCCTCCGTCGTACCGGTAGTGCCCTCCGTCGTACCGGTGTTGCCCTCGGACGTCCCCGTGCCGCCGTCCCCCGTACCGCCCGTGGCCGGGGTCGTCGACTGGCCGGAGGACGGCTCGTCCGGCTTGTCCTGCCGGGTCGGCGGGGTGTAGGTGTGACGGGGCCACGTTCCCTGCTGGTCGCCGCTGGAGTTCTCCGGCTGCTGGTTCTGCTCGGTCTCCTCGTCCTTCGGCGTCGGCGAACTCTCCGGCGAGGACGTCGAGCTGGAGGTCGGAGCCGGCGGCTTCTCGCGCTGGTCGGCGTTGTCGTTCGCGGCCTTGACCGCGAGGGCGACGCCGGCGCCGATGGCGATCAGTGCGAACACGACGAACAGCCACATCTTGCCGCGCCCGCCGGTGCCCTGGTGCCCACCCTCGTAGCCGCCGTCGTCCGGGTTCATCGGCGGCAGGATCGGCCCCTGCGAGGTGTCGCCGTGGCGAGGGTGGTTCATCGCCATCGTGCCGCCGGTGACGCCCATGGGCGGGGTGTGCCCGCCTTCGAACATCGTGGCCTGGCCGGTGTTCCAGGTACCCGTGTGCCCGCCCTGCGACTGGAGCATCTGCAGGCTGTACTGGATGAGTCCGCGCATCTCCTCGGCGCTCTGGAACCGGTCGTCCGGGTCCTTCGCCAGCGAGCGCATGACCAGCCCGTCCAGCTCCGGCGGGACCGATTCCAGCACCTGCGACGGCGCGACCGGCATGTCCTGCACGTGCTGGTACACGACGGACAGCGGGGTCTCGCCCGTGAACGGGGGCCGCAGCGCGAGGAGTTCGTACAGCAGGCAGCCGGTCGCGTAGAGGTCGGAGCGGTGGTCGACGGCCTTGCCCAGTGCCTGCTCCGGAGAGAGGTACTGGGGCGTGCCCATGACCATGCCGGTCTGCGTCATCGTCGACTGCGCGCCGTGCAGCGCACGGGCGATGCCGAAGTCCATCACCTTGACCGCGCCCGAGTTCGTGATGATCACGTTGGCGGGCTTGATGTCACGGTGCACGATGCCGTGCTGGTGCGAGTAGGCGAGCGCCTCCAGCACGCCCGAGACGATGATCAGCGCCTGCTCGGGCGGCGGGGCCTCGGCGTTGAGCAGCAGATCACGGATGGTGCGGCCCTCGACGAGCTCCATCACGATGTAGGGGACGGTCTGGCCGCCCACGACGTCCTCGCCGGAGTCGTACACGGCGACGATCGCGTGGTGGTTGAGACCTGCCACCGACTGCGCCTCGCGCGTGAACCGGGCCTTGGAGACCGGGTCCTCGGCCAGATCGGAACGCAGGAGCTTCACCGCGACCGTACGTCCCAGCCTGACGTCCTCGGCCGCGAAGACCTCCGCCATGCCGCCGCGGCCGAGGCGGTGGGTCATCCGGTAGCGCCCGTCACCGACGACGCCGCCGATGCCCCAGGAGTCGGTGCCATCCGAGACTCCGCCGCCGTTTGCTTCGGAATCGGGTGCCATCAGTCCTCGCCGTCGTATCTGTCCGCGCGTCCGCGGGTTCTCACGGTGTCTAGCTGCATTGCCACGTCACGCTACAGCCTCTGGCGGACACACCGTTCCCGCGAGGCACAGCCCGGCGAACCGCCCCTCGGGGACCTATGGGGAGCCCGCGCGGATTCCATGCGGTTCCTGTAACACTTCCGGGACGCTTCTTGTGCGGAGGGTCACGGAACGGGCACCCGGCTTGACGTGTCGGACCCCTGGGGCAGACTTGGCGCGTAATAGGGATCACCGCGTGAGTCGCGCGCCGAGGGGGAAGCAAGTCATGAGCCAGGACGGCGCACACGGCGCGCAGAGCGCGCAGGGCCGCTATGCGGGCGGCTCGGTCGCCGGTGGCCGGTACCAGCTTCGCGACCTGCTCGGCGAGGGCGGCATGGCCTCCGTGTACCTGGCGTACGACACCGCGCTGGACCGCCAGGTCGCGATCAAGACGCTCCACACGGAGCTGGGCCGCGAGCAGTCCTTCCGCGAGCGGTTCCGCCGCGAGGCGCAGGCCGTTGCCAAACTGCAGCACACCAACATCGTCTCGGTCTTCGACACCGGCGAGGACGAGCTCGGCGGCGCGCTGATGCCGTACATCGTCATGGAGTACGTGGAGGGGCAGCCGCTCGGCTCCGTGCTCCAGTCGGACATCCAGAAGTACGGGGCGATGCCCGCCGACAAGGCGCTCAAGGTGACGTCCGACGTGCTGGCCGCGCTGGACACCAGCCACGAGATGGGGCTGGTCCACCGCGACATCAAGCCGGGCAACGTGATGATGACCAAGCGCGGCGTCGTGAAGGTCATGGACTTCGGCATCGCCCGCGCCATGCAGTCGGGCGTCACGTCGATGACCCAGACCGGCATGGTCGTCGGCACCCCTCAGTACCTCTCCCCCGAACAGGCCCTGGGCCGCGGGGTCGACGCGCGCTCCGACCTGTACTCGGTCGGCATCATGCTGTTCCAGCTGCTGACCGGCCGTCTCCCGTTCGACGCGGACTCGCCGCTCGCCATCGCGTACGCACACGTCCAGGAGGAGCCGGTCGCGCCCTCCACCGTCAACCGCGCGGTCACCCCGGCGATGGACGCGCTCGTCGCCCGCGCGCTGAAGAAGAACCCCAACGAGCGCTTCCCGAGCGCCGCGGCGATGCAGGACGAGATCGCGCGCGTGCTGAGCGCGGGCGGTCAGACGGGCGCCCCGGTGATCGTCGCGGGCGGCCCGGTGAACAGCGGCTCGGGCGTCGGCTCGACGGTCTTCCCGCCGGTCGACCAGGCCACCCCGGCGCCGCAGAACGTCCAGACGCCCTACCAGCCGGGCCCGTACCAGCAGGGCACCCAGCCGGGTCCGTACGGTCCGGCGACCCCGGCCCCCGCGACCGGCCCCTCGTACGGCTATCCGCAGTCGGCTCCGGCCTACCAGAACCAGGCGGCGATGTCATCGGCGCCGACGGCGCCGTCGATGCAGCAGAGCCCGCCGCCGTACACGGTCGGACCGCAGACCACCCCGGGCGGCGGCGGTGGCGGTGCAAAGCGGAGCATGCCGATGGTCGTCGGCGCGATCGTGGTCGCGCTGGTCGCGATAGGCGGGCTGATCACGTACCTCTCGCTGCAGGGCTCGGACACGGGCCGGGATACCAAGGCCGACGAGACCCCGGCCGCGACGGGCGAGCACAAGCCGCCGGAGCGGAACCGGACGATGAAGACCGAGAAGTGCACGGACGCCCTGGAGAGCACCGACGACCCGGCGAAGGTCGACGCGCCGAACTTCCTCTACAAGGACTTCCTGTCCGCCAAGGCGTGCGCGGACGCGGCCGGCTGGGTCGTCAAGAAGGTCGAGGTGCCGGGGAACACGTACGCCGAGGACCAGATCATCGACCAGTTCCCCTCGGCCGGCACCGCCGTGGACAAGGTGGGCGCCAAGTTCGAGCTGCGCGTCGCGACGGGCGACCCGGCCTGAGCGGATCCGGCCCCCGGTGGCGGTCCGGCTGTCCCGGTGGAGGGTTCGGCTGTCCCCGTGGCGGGTCCGGCTGTCCCGGTTGCGGACGCACGCCGGTACGGCTGCCGGACGACGGGCGGGTGCGGGCCGGTGGTGGTGCGGGCCGGGTCGGGCTTGCCTCCGCGTGACCGCGCGTGGAGCTTGTGTGACGGCATAACCTGATGCGGCCCTCGCGGGGAGAGGCCTCACTCCACACACCCAAGGCACCCAATACGTCCGAGATGCCGGACATATTGCGGCATGTGACTCTGACCTCATGGCTCAAGGACTTCTGCCTTCGCGATCCACGAGGTGCGTGGCCTGCCTCATACTCTCGGCGGGCGCGGCACTGGGGGCCGCGGCCGGTGAGGCGCACGTCGGCCGACGCCCGAGCGGCGACATGTCGAGTACGGCCGACGCCCCGGTGACGACTGCGGCGGTCACGATGGCCATGCCCCTCGCCCGCCCCTCACCCGCCCCCGGCGCCGAACCGTCGACCAGAGGCCTCACCGCTTCGGCCGAACCGTTCGCCCTCCCCGCGGACACACCCCCTGGCCACAGCCCGTTCGCCCCCACACCTCCGGCGCCCGGACCGTCCCTGTCGCACCCGGCCCCGCCCATATCCCTCTCCTCCTTCCCCGCCGCGCCCATCCCGTCCGGGTCCGCGCACGCCGCCGCTTCCGCGCACGCCCCCGCGGCCCGCACGACACCCCCGGACCCCGCCGCGCCCCCGGCCTCTCCGGCTTCCCCGTCTTCCCCGGACGCTTCGGGCTCCCCCACACCCGCCTCCATCTCCAGCCCCTCCACCGACGGAGAGTCGACGCCTCCGGAAACACAGCCCCCGCTCGCCGGACACGAGGCCGGAGAAGGGCGACCCCGGCCCGGCCGATCACTCTCGCCACAGGGGCTCTCGAAGGAACTCGCACCGGACCCCGCAGAGGATTTCGCACAGGCGGACGAATCACTCGACGACCTCACCGAGCCCGACGCGCACCCCGCGGCCGTCGATCCGGCACCGATGATGCCCACCGGAGTACAGGCACCTAGCGCTTCCCCCGGGCCCGGCCGGAGCGCCTCACAGGCCCTCGACGGGCCCTCCACACGGCAGGTCCGACAGGTGTCCATGGGGGCGGGAATCGCGCTGATAGGACTGGGTCTGGGCTTCCTGGCCCTCCGCTTCCGGCACCCCGGTTGACCTTCCCCGCCACGTGAATCCGGTCACCTCCACGCGTGAAACCGGTCACCTCCGCCCCTGGCCCACCACCTGCCCCGACCACCGCCCCTCCCGCTCCCGCCCCTCCTCCACCCCTCACCACCAGCGGCCTCGCCCCCGAAGACGACTTGCACCAGTGAACATACTCGGTATACATACTCAGTATGTCGATCCGTCATGGGCTCTTGGCCCTGTTGGAGCGGGGCCCCAGATACGGTTCCCAGCTCCGTACCGAATTCGAGTCGCGCACCGGCTCCACCTGGCCGCTCAACGTCGGCCAGGTGTACACGACGCTGAGTCGGCTGGAGCGCGACGGCCTGGTCGTCCAGAACGACGAGGACGATCAGGGGCACGCCCTCTACGCGATCACCGGCGACGGCCGTACCGAGCTGCGGAACTGGTTCGAGACGCCCGTCGACCGCAGCAGTCCGCCGCGTGATGAGCTGGCCATCAAGCTCGCCATGGCGGTCGGAGCGCCGGGCGTGGACATCCGGGCCGTCATCCAGTCCCAGCGCCACCACACCGTCAAGGCGATGCAGGACTACACCCGCCTCAAGGCGCAGGCCCTCGCCGACGTCCCGGCCAACCGCGACGAGGTCGCCTGGCTGCTCGTGCTCGAACAGCTGATCTTCCAGGCGGAGGCCGAGGCACGCTGGCTGGACCACTGCGAGTCACGGCTGGTCCGCCTCGCCGAGGCCGCCGCCACCGAGCCGGAGCCGGAGCCGCGTGCCCCGAGCCGTGGCCCGGCTCGCGCCCCGGCTCGTACGCCTGCCCGCCTCGGCCGCCCGCGCGGCCGGACCTGACCGCGGCACGCAGCGCCCGCGTACACCGCCTAGCCGCCCGGCACCGCCGGGGCGAACCGGTACCACCGGGATCGCCGCGGCACCGCCGGGACCGGCCGGGGAGCGCCGGGACCGCGGAGGCCACGAGAAGGCCGCTGAAGGCCACCCGCCGCAGCCCGCCACCGGCGCCCGCACACGCCCTCACCGGCGAACGGATCACCTCGGTGTCCGGACCTCGACGTCCGGCGCCGCACCACAGAACCGTCACAGGGGGAACCACCCACCATGTCCTCACACACCCCGTCCCGCCCCGGCTCCACGGCCGCCGTCCCACCGGGCTCCCCGGCACCGGGCGGCACACCGGTGCTCGAACTGCGGACCCTCACCCGTACCCACGGCAGCGGCGTCGCCGAGGTGCACGCCCTGCGCGGCATCGACCTGTCCGTGTACGCGGGTGAACTCGTCGCGGTGATGGGCCCGTCGGGTTCCGGCAAGTCCACCCTGCTGACCATCGCCGGCGGGCTCGACACCGCGACCAGCGGCCAGGTGATCATCGAAGGGCAGGACATATCCGGTCTCGGCCCCAAGGGGATCGCCGCCCTGCGCCGCCGCAGCGTCGGCTACGTCTTCCAGGACTACAACCTGATCCCGGCGCTCACCGCGGCCGAGAACATCGCCCTGCCGCGCGAGCTCGACGGGGTCTCCGTGCGCAAGGCCCGCAAGGAGGCACGCGCGGCGCTGGAGGAGATGAACCTCCTCCAGGTCGCCGACCGTTTCCCCGACGAGATGTCCGGCGGTCAGCAGCAGCGTGTGGCGATCGCTCGCGCCCTGGTGGGCGACCGGCGCCTCGTACTCGCCGACGAACCGACCGGCGCCCTGGACTCCGAGACCGGCGAGAGCGTGCTGGCGCTGCTGCGCAGCCGCTGCGACCAGGGGGCCGCGGGCGTGATGGTGACACACGAACCGCGGTTCGCGGCGTGGGCGGACCGGGTCGTCTTCCTGCGGGACGGCTCGATCGTCGACCAGGCGCTCACCGTCGGCGCCGACGCGCTGCTGACCGGCGAGGGCACCAAGTGAGCGTGTTCACGGGCTGGCGCGCCGCCCTCCGAATAGCCGGCCGCGACGCGATGCGCGCCAAGGGCCGCAGCGCGCTGGTGGTCGCGATGATCGCGGTGCCGGTGCTGGGCGTCACGGCCCTCGACGTGACGTTCCGCAGCATGACGCAGACCACCGCCGAGAAACTGACCAGCCAGATGGGGTCGGCGGACGCCCTCTTCGCCGACCAGCAGATGGGCCCGCTGGAGCAGATGCCCGACGGGGAGATGTTCCAGCAGGCCGCCCCGGACGCCCCGGCGTCCGCCGAGCCCCCGCCTCCGGTCGACGTCACGACCACGTTCCCCAAGGGCTCACGCGCGATCAGCATCCAGTCCGTACCGGCGAGCGTCACCACCGAGTACGGCATCGCCAACACGGACATCTACGAGTTCCGCACCTCGGACGGACTGGCGCGCGGCAAGACCGACCTCGTGCGCGGCTCCTACCCGCACGGCGCGGGGGAGATGGCCGCCACCGAGCTGTTCCTCGAGAAGACCGGCCTGAGGGTCGGCTCGACGACCACCGTGCGCAACTTCGGCGCGAAGTTCACGATCACCGGTGTGATCGAGCAGCCGAACGATCTGAAGAGCAGGGCCCTGTTCGCGGACCCGGGAGCGGTCATCGCCCCGTGGAAGGCGAAGGCCGACCACGACAAGAAGGTGCTGCCGCCGAACACCACTCCGAAGGAATGGCTGGTCAAGGGCCCCGACGGGGTGGGGGTGACCTGGCCCGACGTCATGGAGGCCAACAAGTCGGGCGTCCTCGTCACCTCCCGCCAGGTCGCCCTCGACCCGCCGCCGGACTCCGAGGTCCCGCTGCTCAAGAAGATGGAGCGCCCTAACTGGGGCAGCTCCAGTGACTGGAGTCCCGCCCTCCTCACCGTGGTCTCCATGGCGGTCCTGGAGATCGTGCTGCTCGCCGGGCCCGCGTTCGCGGTCGGCGCGCGCCGCTCCCGCCGCCAGCTCGGCCTGCTGGGCACCTGCGGCGGGGACCGGCAGCACGTCCGGGCCGTGGTGCTCGGCGGCGGTCTGGTACTCGGCGGTGTCGGCGCCGTGACCGGTGTGGTGCTCGGCGTCGGGCTCACCGCGGCGTTCCGGCCCATGCTCGAGAACTGGGCCGGACACCGCTTCGGCTCCCTCGTCATGCCGCCGGCGGAGCTGCTCCTCATCGCCGCGATCGGCCTGGTCACCGGCCTTCTGGCGGCGTTCGCCCCGGCCGTCGTGGCGAGCCGGCAGTCCATTCTGGAGTCGCTCACCGGCCGTCGCGGCGTCCGGCGCTCCTCCCGGGTGCTGCCCGTCGTGGGCGCCTGCGTGCTGGCGCTCGGCTGCGCCGCCGCCGTGTACGGCGCCACCAGCGGGAACGAGACCCTGGTCGCCGGCGGCTCGGTCGTCGCCGAACTGGGAATGCTCGGCTGCATCCCGGTGGTGGTCGGCCTCCTCGGGCGGCTCGGCCGCAGGCTGCCGCTCTCGCCCCGCATGGCGCTGCGCGACGCGGCCCGCAACCGCGGCCGCACCGCCCCGGCGGTCGCCGCGGTGATGGCGGCCGTGGCCGGTTCGGTGGCGATCGCCACCTACATGTCCAGCAAGGTCGCCGAGTACGAGTACGAGTACGCCCCCTCGCTCACCCAGGGGACCATCGCCGTCATGTCGAACGGTGACGGGTCGGCCGAACGGCTGCCGCTGGCCCGCGCCGCCGTCGAGCGGAACATGACCGTCAGCGGCGGGCACGCCGACTTCAAGCGGGTCTGGGCGGGCAGCGACTGCGACGTCTACTACGAGGAGGAGAACGGCTGCGGCACCCTGCAGCTGGTCAAGCCCACCGGCGAGGGCCACACCTGCCCGCTGAAGGGCAAGGGGGCCCAGGAACTCGCCGCACGGCTCTCCGCGGACGAGCACAAGGAGCAGATGAACACTCCGGCCTGCCTGGGCGAGCACACGCTCTCGCACGCGTTCCCCACCGGCGAGGAACAGATTCTCGTGGCCGACGCGAACATGCTCAGCACGTATGTGAAGCTCGACGACCCCGCAGCCGCCGATGCCCTGGCCGCGGGCACACCGGTGCTGCTCAACCCGGCGTACGCCAAGGACGGTGAGATCACCCTCACCGCGGTCCACAAGTACAACGACCGCGACAAGGAGAACCGGAAGCAGCACCCGGGCAAGGCACGGACCGCCACCGACCGGCTGAAGGTGTACGTCGCTCCCGCGAAGTACGCGGCGACCCCCGGCGTCCGCCTGATCCTCCCGCAGAAGACCGCGGACCGGCTCGGTCTGCACACCCAGCCGGCCGGCAGCGTGTACGCCGTCTCGCAGCCGCCGTCGAACGCCGAGCAGCAGCGCGTCGACGGAGCGCTCGAACAGGCCGGCGGCGGCTTCTGGCTCCAGGTCGATTCCGGCCCCGGCCAGGACGAGAACACGCTCCTGCTGGTCCTGACGCTGTTCGCCGGAGTGGTGACGCTGGGCGCGGCCGCGATCACGACCGGCCTCGCGAAGGCGGACGCGGAGGCGGACCTGACCACGCTGAGCGCGGTCGGCGCGCCCCCGGGCGTGCGGCGGACGCTGACCGGCTTCCAGTGCCTGGTGGTGGCGCTCACGGGCGTGGTCCTGGGCACGATCACGGGTCTGGTGCCCGCGGTGGCGCTGCGCCTCGTCGACCTGCGCGAGGCGCTGGCGGCGATGCGGGCCGATCCGATGGAGTCGGCGTACACCCCGATCGTGCTGCCCTGGAACACGCTCGCCGTGCTGGTCGTGGGCGTTCCGCTGCTCGCCGGGGCGCTCGCGGCGGCGATCACCCGGTCGCGTCAGACCCTGGCCCGGCGGGTCGGCTGACGGCACGAGCGGCCCGTTCCGGGGCCTGAGCAGCCGTTCCGGTGCCCTCGCAGACGGTGGATCAACCGTTTGCGGGGGCACCACCGTGTCGTAGGGCGGGTGTGGGAGACAATGACGCCATGGAGATGCCGAGGAATGAACGGTCGCAGGAGCACCCCCAAGTCCTCGTGGTGGGGCAGGACGGCATGGCGATCGGCGGCGGTGGCACTGACGACGACTCGCGTGAGGTCCCGGTGACGGAGATGGTCGAACAGCCCGCGAAGGTCATGCGCATCGGCAGCATGATCAAGCAGCTCCTGGAAGAGGTCAGGGCGGCTCCTCTCGACGAGGCGAGCCGGGTCAGGCTCAAGGAGATCCATGCCGGGTCCGTGAAGGAGCTGGAGGACGGTCTCGCGCCGGAGCTGGTGGAGGAGCTGGAGCGGCTCTCCCTGCCGTTCACCGAGGACTCGGTGCCCTCCGAGGCGGAACTCCGGATCGCCCAGGCCCAATTGGTGGGCTGGCTGGAGGGCCTGTTCCACGGCATCCAGACCGCGCTGTTCGCCCAGCAGATGGCGGCGCGTGCCCAGCTGGAGCAGATGCGCCGCGCCCTTCCGTCGGGCGCCGGGCACGAGGAGCAGGACGGCAGCGGCGATCAGAGCGGAGCCATCCGGACCGGCCCGTACCTCTAAGGTCCTGCCTCTGGCCCGTTTCTCCGACCTGTGAGACCGCAGTCGTGACCGGTGGTCGGCGGCCCGTACGCCGACCGTCCGGTCCGCACCGCTCGCTTCGCTCACACCCGGACATGACATCGATCACACCGAGCAGGAGGCCCGGCGCACACGGTCGACGACCGTGGGGGCCGGGGGGCGCCCAGGCCGGCCCCGCGGTGGGGAGGTCGGGGGGGTTGGGGAGGGGGGGGGGGTGGGGGTGTTTTTGGTGGTCTCCCCTCTTTGGCGCGGGCGGGGTGTGCCGCCGGGCTTGGTCGCGTGGGGCGCGCGCGGCGGCCGCCCGCCCGTCTGTGGGTGCGCCCCG
>NZ_JBEZVN010000016.1:0-136605 GCF_040636995.1 Streptomyces sp. NPDC032161
GGGCCCGCGGCCCCCCCGGTGGGTGGGGGGGCCGCCCCCCCCCCCCCGCATTGTGTGGGCCCCCCCCCCCGGCGGGCCCCCTCACTCATGCCGGGGGCGGCGGGGTGCGTACCCGCCTCACCGTCCGCGGGGGTCAGCCGCCGGTCACCGGCCGGGCCGACGCCGCTCCGCCGCGCGGCACCCGGTCCGGGTGCGGCGGCCGACGGCTGCCGGTGGGGGTGACCGGGGTCCGCTCCGAGCGCGGCAGATGGACCTGGTGCGACGGCGGGCCCGAGTGGGCGTGCGGCCGGGTGCCCGCGACCGCGGTGGTCGTCGGGGGGCCGCCCACGGCGACCGGCTCCGGCACCGGGCCTCCGGCCGGGACGTCGTCGCCGTCCGGCAGCGGGAACGCCTCGGTCCGGGGGCCCGCGACCGGGACGGGCACGGAGGGCACGGGACGGCCGAGCCCCCGCAGGCTCTCGCGCTGCGCGAAGATCCAGGTCTCGGTCCGGGCGATCAGCGGCTCGACCCAGGGCAGCGCCAGCAGGATCAGCAGCCCCGCGGCCCAGCCCAGCAGCACATCGCTGAGCCAGTGCGTGCCGAGGTAGACGGTGGTGAGCCCGACGCCGAGCGAGACGATCGCCGAGAGGGCCGACAGGTAGCGCCTGGCCCTCGGCGTGGTGGCCAGATAGGCGAGGATCCCCCAGGTCACCACCGCGTTGGCGGTGTGACCCGAGGGAAATATGTCGCCGCCGGCGAAGAGTTCCGCGGAGCCGATCTGGGTCGCGTAATGCGGCCCGAGCCGCCCCAGGCCGATCTTGACCGCGCCGACCGTCGCGTTGAGCAGCAGCAGTGCCGCACCGAGCGTCAGCAGGGGCCGCAGCGTGTGCTGCCGCCAGGAGCGCCAGCCGAGCCAGCAGGCGACCATGGTGGCGGTGGGACCGCGTTGGCCGAGCACGACGTAGTAGTCGAGGAACGCATGGATTTCCGGCCATTGCTGATACGGCCGGAAGAGCATGACCTTCCAGTCCAGCGCCACCAGCCAGGAGGAGACCAGCACGGCGACGACGATGGCGACATAGAACGCCAACGTCCCGCCGAAGAGAGCGACGCGGTGACGGCTCATCCGCGGCGGCTCTATCTTCGGCGGCTCCGGCTCCCGGTCCAGGCGGGCAAAGATGTCGGTACGCACCCAATCGACGTTACAGCGAGTGAGTGCGCGACCAGGGCCTTCAGGTCTCTTTGTGATGACGATGTGATGTGGGCTATGTCTCGGCAGGGCCTTAATTCCTGACTCCGAGAAGCGTATCGCCGCGCCTTTGCGTCATTCATTTCGCACTTATTTCGGAAGGGTGTTTGGCGCGGGTGGAAAATCCCAGGAGGTGTCGGTACGAAAACAAACCGCACCGCGGGAGGAAGGACGGACGGTGCCCGTCCGGTCACCGAAAGTTTCCGTGTCGGGCCCGGCGATCGCTCTGCGGGCCGGGGCGAGTACCTTCTGTGCCGGGCGCGGAGATCGTTCGCGCGGGCCGGAGGGGCAACCGCGACCCGCCGCGTGACGCGGGCCGCACTCCACGGCCCGTCAAGGTATGAGGTGGACCACGTGTGAGTTCCCCGAACTCGCGTACGCTGACGGATCACTCGCCCGCGATGCCGGGCCCCGAGGGGCGGCACGTCCGCCGCGTACCCGGCCGGCCCGCCGAGCGCGAGGGACCTTTTGGGAGGTACATGCATGTCCGGGACGACCACAGCCCGAGCACGGTCACGCCCGGTGGGCGGCGGTGCCAATCGATGGGTCGTCCTCGTCGTCCTCTGCCTCAGCCTGCTGCTCGTGGCGCTCGACGCGACCGTGCTGCACGTCGCGGTCCCCTCCCTCACCGAGGACCTGCGGCCCAGCGCCGTCGATCTGCTGTGGATCGTGGACGCCTACCCGCTGGTCTGCGCCTCGCTGCTGATCCTCTTCGGGACGCTCGGCGACCGGGTCGGCCGCCGCCGCGTCCTGCTGCTCGGTTACGCGCTCTTCGGCATCGCCTCCGCGATCGCCGCGCTGGCCGACACCCCCGGCCTGCTCATAGCGGCGCGCGCCCTGCTCGGCGTCGGCGGGGCGATGATCATGCCCGCCACGCTGTCGATCCTCCGCCAGGTCTTCCCCGACCGTCGCGAGCGGGCCGTGGCGATCGGCGTCTGGTCGGCGGTCGCCGCCGTCGGGGCCGCCACCGGGCCCGTGGTCGGCGGCTTCCTCGTCGAGCACTTCTGGTGGGGCTCGGTCTTCCTGATCAACATCCCGCTGATGGCCCTGGTGCTGCCCGTCGGCCGCCTGCTGCTGCCCGAGTCGCGTGGCGGCGGCGACGGCCCGTGGGACGTGTTCGGCGCGCTGATGGCCGCGGCGGGGGTGCTCGGCGTGGTGCTCGGGGTGAAGCGGGCGGGTGCCGGGGAGGGGCTACTCAGCCCGACCGCGCTGGTCCCGCTGCTCGTCGGGGCGGTGCTGCTCGTCCTGTTCGCGCGCCGCCAGAAGCGGCGAACGCATCCGCTGATCGACATCGGGATGTTCGCCAGGCCCGCCTTCTCCACCGCGGTCGGCTGCATCGTCGTCGCGATGCTGGCCCTGGTCGGGCTGCAGCTGATAGCCGTGCAGTACCTCCAGCTCGTCCTCGGCCTGAGCCCGTTGGAGACCGGTCTGCGGCTGCTGCCGCTCACGTTCGCCGCCATGGCGGCGGGCGCGACCGGCTCGTACACCCTGCACCGCCTCGGGCCGCGCCGGATGGTCGGCTGGGGTTTCGTGCTCACCGCCGCCTCGGTGCTGGTCCTGACCGCGATGGGCCGGCACGACCGGCCCGCCCTGCTGGCCGCGGCCTTCGTCGCACTCGGCTTCGGGCTCCAGACCACGCTCTTCGGGGCGTACGAATCCATGCTCAGCGACGCCCCGGCCGACCGGGCGGGCGGCGCGGCGGCCATCGGCGAGACCTCCTACCAGCTCGGCGCGGGCATGGGGATCGCCTTTCTCGGCAGCGTCATGAACGCCGCCTACGCCCCCGGACTCGCTGAGCTGTCCGACAAGGGCGTCTCCGCCGCCGACAGGGAGGCCGCCGCGCACTCCCTCGGCGAGGCGTACCAGGTGGCCGACAGGATCGGCGGTCCGCTGGGGGAGTCGCTGCGGACCACGGCCTGCGGCTCCTTCATCACGGGACTGCACGTCACGCTGCTGGTCAGTGCGGCCCTCCTGCTGCTCGGGGCACTCGCCGCGCTGCGGCTGCCGCGCAGGACGGAGGATCCGGCCCCGTCCGCCGCCGAGCCGGAGGAAACGCCCGCCTCCCCCGTCGGACCGGAGGGCCCGGCCACGGCCCGCCGTGTGACGGAGGGGGCCGGTGCGGGCGAAGGGGTTCCCGAGGCGCGCCAGGCCCCTTGCGAGGGCTCCGCGCGACGTACTCTCCCGGCGCCCGCCCGCCGCAGGCCCGCGGAAGCGACCGGCTCTGGACGGGCGGGGCACTGACCCGTAACGTCGCCTCGACGCCATGACCCACACCGCTGGTTCCGGGTCGGCCGGCCCACGGTGCGGGGAGCGGGACCGGCCGGGTGCGCACCCGGCTCCGTGACACCGCCCGCGCCGTCCGGCCCGGCGGCACGCGAGCCGCCCGGAGGCATTCCCCATGTCCACCACCCCGTCCGCGAAGCTCCCGCCCTTCGACCCCGCCGACCCCCTCGGCATCGACGATCTGCTCGGCACCGAGGACCTGGCCATCCGCGACACCGTCCGTGACTGGGCGGCCGACCGGATCCTGCCGCACATCGCCGAGTGGTACGAGAACGGCGAACTGCCCGGCATCCGTGAACTGGCCCGCGAACTCGGTTCGCTCGGCGCCCTCGGGATGTCCCTGAGCGGCTACGGCTGCGCGGGGGCCACCGCCGTCCAGTACGGGCTGGCCTGCCTCGAACTCGAGGCGGCGGACTCGGGGATCCGCTCGCTGGTCTCCGTACAGGGCTCGCTCGCCATGTACGCCATCCACCGCTACGGCTCCGAGGAGCAGCGGCGGCGGTGGCTGCCCGGCATGGCCGCCGGGGAGATCATCGGCTGCTTCGGCCTCACCGAGCCGGACCACGGCTCCGACCCGGCCGGGATGCGGACGTACGCCCGGCGCGAGAGCGGTGGGGACTGGGTGCTCACCGGCCGCAAGATGTGGATCACCAACGGCTCGGTCGCCGGGGTCGCCGTCGTCTGGGCACGGACCGACGAGGGCGGGCCGGGTGCCGGGATCCGCGGGTTCGTCGTGCCGACCGACGCCCCGGGCTTCTCCGCGCCGGAGATCAGGCACAAGTGGTCCCTGCGCGCCTCGGTCACCAGCGAACTGGTCCTCGACGAGGTGCGGCTGCCGGCCGATGCCGTGCTTCCCGGGGTCACCGGACTGCGCGGCCCGCTCAGCTGTCTCGGCCACGCCCGCTACGGCATCGTCTGGGGCGCCATGGGCGCGGCGCGCGCCGGTTTCGAGGCGGCGCTCGACTACGCGCGGACGCGGGAGCAGTTCGGCAGGCCCATCGGCGGCTTCCAGCTCACCCAGGCCAAGCTCGCGGACATGGCCGTGGAGCTGCACAAGGGGATCCTGCTCGCCCACCACCTCGGGCGGCGGATGGACGCGGGCACGCTCCGCCCGGAGCAGGTCAGTTTCGGGAAGCTCAACAACGTGCGGGAGGCGATCGGGATCTGCCGCACCGCGCGCACGATCCTCGGCGCCAACGGGATCTCGCTGGAGTACCCCGTGATGCGCCACGCCACGAATCTGGAGTCGGTGCTCACCTACGAGGGGACCGTGGAGATGCACCAGCTGGTGCTGGGCAAGGCGCTCACCGGTCTCGACGCGTTCCGGTAGGACGGTCGGGGGAGCGCCCCGCTCAGCTCTGGTTGAAGAAGCCGTCGGTCGGACGGCCGACGGCTTCGCCGCTGAGCACCTGGGTGTCGGCCGGGGTCAGCAGGAAGACGCGGGTGGCCACCCGCTCGATCGAACCGCGCAGCCCGAAGGTCAGCCCGGCGGCGAAGTCCACGACGCGCTTGGCGTCGGTGGGGTCCATGGCCGTGAGGTTGACGATCACCGGCACGCCGTCCCGGAACAGCTCCCCGACCGCCCGGGCGTCCCGGAAGCTGTCCGGGGTGACGGTGGCGATCCGACGGTCCGTCTCCTCGGCCTTCCCGGCGGTCGCCTGCACCCTGGGGTCGGTCACCCACGCCTGACCGGCCCCGGTGTGCGCGACCTCGGCGTACTCGTCGTCGTCGTAGTACCGCTCGTCGTTGTCCTCTACGAGGCCCAGCCAGGCACTCGCCCTGCGCACCGATCCCATGGACGCCTCCTCTCACCGCGGTTCCGTGTTGCTCCGCATCTCTTTCGTATCCCTATGGTCGTCCATGATGCGGATCGTGCGCCAAGTGGATAGTCGGCGCGCAGGGGATTCGTGACGGTACTGGTGCAGAAGATGTGGCGGTTCGTCAGGGTTTGCCCTACATCGATGGTCTGAAAGAAAGAAAATGTGATGCGCCGGTCCGTACGGGTGACATGCAGCACGTACGGGTGAACGGATGGCTCGATTACGATGCTCGTCGCGCGGGTGCACGAACCCGGCGCGACAGTGGACGACATTCGGGGGATCGTCGTGTTCGGAATCGTCAGGCCCTGCGCCCATCGCCTGTCCGAGGGGATGAGGACGGAGTGGATGGCCCATCTCTGCGGGCTCTGCCTCGCGCTTCGCGCGGACCACGGGCAGTTCGCCCGCGTCGTCACGAACTACGACGGCCTGATCGTCTCGGTCCTGACGGAGGCTCAGTCCGAGCGCACCACGGGATGGCGCCGGACCGCGGGGCCCTGCCCGCTGCGCGCCATGCGGACCGCTCCGGTCGCCCGGGGCGAGGGGGCCAGGCTGGCCGCCGCCGTCTCGCTGGTGCTGGCGTCCGCGAAGGTGCGGGACCATGTCGCGGACGGGGACGGCTGGATGAGGCGCCGTCCGGTCGCCGCCGCGGCGCGCCGGGTCGCCGCCGGGTGGGACCGGGCAGGCGCGCGCACCGGCGCGCAACTCGGATTCGACACGGCGCTCCTCGTCGACGCGGTCGACCGGCAGAGCGGCATCGAACTGCTCGCCGGACCCGGAACGCCGCTGCTGACGGTCACCGAGCCGACCGAGACCGCCACCGCCGCGGCCTTCGCCCACACCGCGGTGCTCGCCGGGCGGCCGGGGAACGCGGAGCCGCTGGCCGAGGCGGGCCGCCTCTTCGGACGCCTGGCGCATCTGCTGGACGCCGTGGAGGACCAGGAAGCTGACGCGGCGTCGGGCGCCTGGAACCCGCTCACCGCGACCGGCACCTCCCGGGACGAGGCCCGGCGGCTGTGCGACGACGCCGTGCGCGGCGTACGGCTGGCGCTGCGGGACGCCGAGTTCACCGACGGCAGGCTGGCCCATGTGCTGCTGGCCCACGAGCTCCGGCAGTCGGTGGACCGGGCCTTCGGCACCACGACGTGCTCGCACCGGGCGGACGGCGCGGCACCGTCCGGGAACCTCCGCGGCACGGACACGGACGGGACCGTCCACGGCGTGGCCGAGGACGGGATCGCCGCCGCGCCGGGCGCCGGGCCGGCCGGATCATACGGGCCGCCGCCCGGCAACCCGTACGCCCCGAGCCCGGGCAACCCGTACACCCCGGGGCCCGGTGGTCCCGGTGGCCCGCCGCTGCCGCCCGAGCCGCCGCGCGACCGGCGCGGGCTGATCGCGGGCTGCCTGGTGTGGGCGGGGCTGGCCTGCACCTGCCAGATGTGCTGCGGCACGTTCGACGACCCGTGGACCCATCAGCGCCGTGAGGGGCTGTGCCGCCAGTGCGACTGCGGCAACTGCTGCGATGCGTGCGACTGCTGCAGCGGCTGCGGGGACTGCTGCGAGTCCTGCAGTTGCTGCGACTGCGACTGCAGCTGCTGACGATCACTCGATGTACGTCCGCAGCCGGTACGGCTCCCGGTCCGCGCCGGAGCACCGGTGCGCGTTCTCCTCCAGCGTCACCTCGAAGGAGGCCACCTCGCGTCTCAGAGCGTACGGAGGCGCGGGGAGGACGCCGGGAGCGCCGGAGCGCGGGTGCCCGGTCGCGCGGGCACGCCGCGGGAGAGCGGCGCGCGGCGCCGCGACGGCCGGGCGAGGGAAGTTCAGCGGACGGGAGGACGACGGAACGGCGAGCGGGGCGGAACGAGGGGAGGGTGCGGCGATGCCGGGTACGCGAGGACACGCGGGGAACGGTGCTCAGGCGCCGCACGCGGCGCGAGGCGGGCGCGCGAGGAGCGCGCGGGGCAGGACAGGGTGTCGGCTCAACAGGAGGAGGACCACACGCGACCGAAGTCGATGTGGGAGCGCTTGACCAGCCACTGCTGCGCATGCATGGCCCAAGTGGAACAGGCATCCGGTGGTCCGTCAACCGAACCGAGACGTACGACTCACAGTGTGGACAGGGTTGACAACACGCGGTGCACGGCGATTACCTCGGAGGCGGACCGGTGCTGAGGGGCCCGGTCCGTGTGGTGTCCGCGTTGAGGACGCGCCCCGTGTTCGATCTCTGCATCCACGGAGCCTCCGCATGCCCGCGCAGACAGACACCCTCCCTCCCGCTTCCCCCGTCCCGCCCGTCAGGAACGACGGGGCCCACCGGCTGGTCATCCCCCTGCTGGTCGCCACCCTCTGGCACGCCGTCGTCACCACGCTGCTCGGCATCGGCCGGCACCACGTCGAACGGCACTGCGCGCGCGGCACCGCGGGCGCCCGATGAGCCGCACACCCACGCTCGTCGTCATCGGCGCCGGACCGCGCGGCACCGGTCTGATCGAGCGCCTCGCAGCCAACGCCCCCGGCGTGTACGGCGATCGCCCGCTCGACATCCACCTCGTGGACCCGTATCCGCCCGGTGGCGGACGGGTCTGGCGACGGGAACAGTCCCCGCTGCTGTGGATGAACTCGATGGCCGAGGACGTCACGATGTTCACCGACGACACGGTCCGGCAGGAAGGACCCGTACGCCCCGGCCCCGCGCTCCACACCTGGGCGGAGCGGATCCGCGACGGACACCTCGCGTTCCCGGACGGGCCGGGCGCCGACCCCGGACTCCTCGCCGAGGCCAGGGCGTTGCGGGGAGACGACTTCCCGAGCAGACGGCTCCAGGGCGCCTATCTGCGCTGGGTGCACGACCGGGCCGTGGCCGCGCTCCCGGAAGGCGTCACCGTCCACCACCACCGCGACCGGGCGGTGCGCGTGACCGGGCCGCGCGACGGCCGTCAGTACGTCCGGCTGGAGGGGCGCGACAGGCCGCTCCCGGCGGACCTCGTCGTCTTCGCCGTCGGCCACCTGGACGCGGAACCGGAGCCCGAACACGTCCGACTGGCCGCGTTCGCCGCCCGGCACGGGCTCGTCCACCTGCCGCCCGACTTCACCGCCGACACCGATCCGACCGTCCTGCCCGCGGGCGAACCCGTCCTCGTGCGCGGCTTCGGTCTCGCCTTCGTCGACCTGATGGTGCTGCTCACCGAAGGGCGCGGCGGACGGTACGAGAACGGCGTGTACGTGCCCTCCGGCCGGGAACCCGTGCTCCATGTCGGCTCGCGCAGAGGCGTCCCGTACCACTCCAAGATCGGCTACCCCTGGCAGGGCGAACGTCCGCCGCTGCCCCGCTTCCTCGGTCCGGACCTGATCGAGAGGCTGCTGGAGCGGGACGAGCCGGTCGACTTCCGGCGCGACATCCGGCCGCATGTCGTCAAGGAACTCGGCCACGCCCACTACCACCGCCTCTTCACCGCCCACCCCGGACGGACGAGAGGCAGCTGGGCCGAGTTCGAGGCGGCGTACGCCGCAGCCGACCCTACGGGACCCGAACTCCAGGACCTTGTAGGAGAGTTCGTCCCCGATCCCGACGACCGCCTCGACCTCGAAGCGCTCGACCGCCCCCTGGACGGGGTGCGCCACCCCTCGTACGACGCCCTCCAGGAGGCACTGCGCGCCCACATCACCGCCGACCTCGACCGCCGGCACGACCCGGCCCACAGCCCGGACCTCGCCGTCTTCCTCGGACTGCTTTCCGTCTACGGGCAGTTGAGTCGACTCGGGGACATCGGCGACCAGTGGCACGGCTTGTTCAGCCATCTAGCCTCCGGCCCGCCGGGACCCCGGCTGCGTCGGCTCCTCGCCCTCTCCCGGGCCGGTGTCGTCCGCTTCCTCGGCGCCGGAATGACCGTGGAGTCCGACGAGGGGCGGGGCCTCTTCGTCGCCTCCAGCGCCACCGTTCCGGACGAACGGGTCGAGGCTCGCGCCCTGGTCGAGGCGCGCCTGCCGGCCCCGACCCTGGAACGCACCCGCAGCCCGCTGCTGCGGAACCTGTACCGGGACGGGGCCGCCGCCACCGGCACTGGGCTGCTCTCCGTCGCCCCCGACGACGGCCGGATCCTCGGCCGCGACGGCCGCCCGCACCCCCGCCGGTTCGCGCTCGGCCCGTTCACCACCGCGCGCACCGGCGCCGCGTTCACCCGTCCGCGCACCGGCGGCCCGGCCTTCCGGCAGAACGACGCCACCGCGCGCACCGCGCTCGCCCTCCTCCGGGACATGGCCTGTACCGACGGCCCCCGCAGCGCCTGACCGCGGCCCCGCGTACGGGCCCACCCCGCTCTCCCCGCAGCCCCGCCCCAAGGACCCGTCATGTCCCTCACCAACGATCCGCCCCTCGACCGGGCAACGGCCCCGCCCGTCGCCCCGACGCCCCGGACACCCTCGTCGTCGTCCCGCTGCGCCACCCCTGGCGACGGGGCGCCGTCCTCGCGAGTCGTCGCCATGGACCTGGTCGGCGCGATGAGCGCGGCCGTACCCGGGCCGACGCTGCACCGGGCCGCCCACGCGGCGGAGATCGTCCGGGGCGGCGTCCTGGCGCTCCAGGGCGAGGTCGCCGCCACCACGAAGCGGGGCAGCGGCCCGGTCGACGCGTACACCGCCGCCATCGACCACGTCGTGCGCAACGGCTCGTACGCCCAGGTGCTGAAGCGATGGGGACCGTCCGACGAGGCGGTCACGAGGTCCGAGATCGACCCGCCCGGCCTGCCCAGGACCGGGAACCGACCCCCGAGAGGTGACACACCCATGCCCGTGACCGCCCCCCTGCATCTGGCCGCCGAGATCGGCGGACCGCCCCGCTACGACCCCGAGCACCACATCGCCCTCGCCCGGCTCGCCGAACGCGGCGCCCTCGACTTCGTCACGCTCGGCGACTCCTTCGCGCGGCCCGGCCCCGACGCGCTCGCCGTGCTCTCCCGGGTCGCGCCCGCCACCGACCGGATCGGCCTGGTGCCGACCGTCACCACCACCCACACCGAGCCCTTCCACGTGTCCTCGGCCGTGGCCACCCTGGACTGGGTGAGCCGGGGCCGGGCCGGCTGGCTCGTCGACGTGTCGACGACCGCGGCCGAGGCCCGTCTCTTCGGGCGACGCCCGGCGGCCCACGCCGAGGAACTGTGGCGCGAGGCCGGGGACACCGCCGAGGTGAGCGCCCGGCTCTGGGACAGCTGGGAGGACGACGCCGAGATCCGGGACGTCGCCACCGGCCGCTTCGTCGACCGCGACAAGCTGCACCACATCGACTTCGAGGGCGAGTTCTTCTCGGTGCGCGGTCCGGCCATCGTGCCCCGTCCCCCGCAGGGACGCCCGGTCACCGTCGTCGACACGGCGTCCGGCCCCGCCGCGCACACCGCCGCCCGCCACGCCGATGTGGTCCTCGTCCGGGCGAGCGCCCCCGAGCGGGCCGCCGCCCTGCGCGACGAACTGCGCCGACGCGCCGCGGCGTACGGACGCGACCCCGACACGCTCCGCTTCCTGATCGCGCTCACCGTCGACCTCGGCGACGCCGAGACCACCCCGGAACCGGGGCTGGACAGCGGCCCCGCGCTCGCGGCGGGCGGCTCGTACTTCCGCGGCGGCCCGGTCGACCTCGCCGAGCTCATCATCCAGTGGCACCGGGGCGGGGCGGCGGACGGCTTCCACCTCACCCCCATCACCCCCGGACGCGACCTCGAACGGATCGTCAACGGAACCGCGGCCCTGCTCCAGCACCGCGGACTGTTCCGCACCTTCCACCCCGGCGGCACCCTGCGCGAACACCTCGGGCTGGCCCGCCCCGCCAACCGGTACGCCCTCGAAGGGGGACGAGCGTGAGCACCACACCGAGGCGGATGCACCTCGCCGCCCACTTCCCGGGCGTGAACAACACCACCGTCTGGTCCGACCCCCGTTCCGGGAGCCAGATCGACTTCTCCTCCTTCGCGCATCTGGCCCGCACCGCCGAACGCGGCCTGTTCGACTTCTTCTTCCTGGCCGAGGGACTGCGGCTGCGCGAGCACAAAGGCCGGATCCACGACCTGGACGTGGTCGGCCGGCCCGAGTCCCTCACCGTGCTGGCCGCGCTGGCGGCCGTCACCGACCGGCTGGGGCTCGCCGCGACCGTCAACGCCACCTTCAACGAGCCGTTCGAACTGGCCCGCCGCCTCGCCACCCTGGACCACCTCAGCGCCGGACGGGCCGCCTGGAACGTCGTCACCTCCTCGGACGCCTTCACCGGGGAGAACTTCCGGCGCGGCGGCCACCTCGACCACGCCGACCGCTACACCCGTGCCGCCGAGTTCGTCACCACCGCCCGCGAACTGTGGGACAGCTGGACCCCCGACGGCACCCCGCGCCCGTTCGCGCACCGAGGCCGGCACTTCGGGATCGAGGGCGAGTTCACCGTCCCGCGCATCCCGCAGGGCCATCCCGTCGTCATCCAGGCCGGGGACTCGCCGGAGGGCCGCGAGTTCGCCGCGTCCGCGGCCGACGTCGTCTTCACCCGGTACGGCACCCTGGGGGCGGGCCGCGCCTTCTACACCGACGTCAAGGGGCGGCTGGCGAAGTACGGCCGGGAGCCCGACGCGCTGAAGATCATGCCCGGCGTCACCGTGGTGCTCGGCGACAGCGACGCCGACGCCCAGGAACGGGCCGCGGAGATCCGCCTCCAGCAGGTCTCGCCGCAGAACGCGCTGCTGGCCCTGGAACAGGTCTGGGGCCGCGATCTCTCCTCCTACGACCCCGACGGGCCGCTGCCCGGGATCGACCCGGACCCCGACTCCACCCTGGTGCGGGGCCGGGTCAGGCACGACGACCCCTTCGAGGTCGCGGCCCGCTGGCGCGCTCTGTCGGAGGAGAAGGGGCTGTCCATCCGTCAGACCGTCGTCGAGGCCACCGTGCGGCAGTCCTTCATCGGCGGTCCGGACACGGTCGCGGCACGGATGTCGCAGTTCGTGGACGCGGGCGCCGCCGACGGGTTCGTTCTCGTACCGCACCTCACACCGGGCGGTCTCGACGACTTCGTCGACCGGGTCGTCCCGCTGCTCCAGGAACGCGGTGCGTTCCGCACCGCGTACACCGGTGCCACTCTGCGGTCGCATCTCGGGATCGCCGCACCGCCGTGGAAGGGCTGACCGCATGAGCACCGGAGCCCCGCCGCCCGGCAACACCCTTCCCTTCGCCGTCGAGGCGGGCGAACGCCGCCGCGTCGACCGCTGAACCGACGCCCCGTCGTCCCCTTCCGGAACACCGGTCCCGGCGGCCCCGCACGCCGCCGGGCCGGTACGTGGCGGAACGCGTCAGGGGCGGTCGGCCCCCTTGCGCAAGAAGTTGACCCCTTGAATACTCCCGTGCAGCGCTTGTCAGGAACACGGCATGTTTTCGCCTCCGGCGGACCGTCGTGCGAACGACTGCGCCTCACGGGCCCGACCACCCCACGGGCGGGCCCCCGACTTCCCTCGGGAGGAACGAAAAGTGAGGATCAAGCGCACAACCCCCCACGGCGACATCGTCAGACGCGGCCGGGCCGTCGCCGTCGCAGCGGGCCTCGTCGCCCTCGCGGCCCTGACGGTCCCCAGCGCCCAGGCCGACTCCGCCACCACATCCGGCGCCGCCCGGCTCGCCGCCGCGAGCGACGCCGTGCTCGAAGCCGACGTGGCGGGCACCGCCTGGAGCGTCGACCCGAAGTCCGGCACCGTGGTGGTCTCCGCGGACAGCACGGTCTCACAGGCCGAGATCAAGCGGATCAAGCAGTCCGCCGGGGCGAACGCGGACGCCCTGCGCATCGAACGCACCCCCGGGAAGCTCACCAAGCTGCTCTCCGGCGGCGACGCGATCTACGCCCCCGGCTGGCGCTGCTCGCTCGGCTTCAACGTCCGCAGCGGCAGCACGTACTACTTCCTGACCGCCGGTCACTGCACCGACGGCAACCCGCCCTGGTACACCAGCTCCTCGCAGACCACCAGCATCGGCCCGACGGTCGGCTCCAGCTTCCCGACCAACGACTACGGCCTCGTGCGCTACGACAACACCTCCGTCCCGCACGACGGCACCGTCGGCAGTGTCGACATCACCGGCGCGGCCGACGCCACGGTGGGCATGTCCGTCACCCGCCGCGGCTCCACCACGGGCACCCACAGCGGCTCCGTCACGGGTCTCAACGCCACGGTGAACTACGGCAACGGGGACATCGTGTACGGCATGATCAAGACCAATGTGTGCGCGGAGCCCGGTGACTCCGGCGGTCCGCTCTACTCCGGTTCCAAGGCGATCGGCCTCACCTCCGGGGGCAGCGGCAACTGCTCCTCCGGCGGTACCACGTACTTCCAGCCGGTCACCGAGGCGCTCAGCGCGTACGGGGTCAGCGTCTACTGACCCCGCCGCGCCTCCGCGCACCCCCTGGTGCTCGCGTTCGTCCCGCGAAGGCGAGTACGGCATCTGCTCGGCGACACCCTGAAGAGAGAGGGAGCCCCTGCCCGAATGCTGGGCGGGGGCTCCCGCTCACCCCGCGCCTTTTGAGAGGATGTGGGGCAGGTCGGTCATGCAGGAGCAAACGGGGGCGGATGCTGTGCCTGCCGGAGGGTGTCCTCCGGGAACCCCCGGCAGACACCCCAGGGGGTTGCGGATCCGTGAATCGCATCGGAGTGACCGGTCATCGCAGCATTCCGCAGGAGGCGCACGCGCATGTGCTGGCGGGCATCCAGACGGTCCTGCGCGGCCTGGAGGGCTCCCTGGAGGCGCTCTCCAGCCTGGCGGTGGGGGCGGACCAGATCTTCGCCGACCTCGCCCTGGCCCGCGGCGCCGAACTGACCGTGGTCGTTCCCAGCGGTGATTACGAGTCCTCCTTCGCCGACGCGGCCGAACTCGCCCGTTACCGGGCCCTCAAGAACCGCGCGGCCCGCGAGGTCCGGCTGGACTTCCCGCACTCCACCGACGAGGCGTACTACGCGGCGGGCGCGTACATCGCCGACCACTGCGACCGGCTGCTCGCCGTGTGGGACGGCAGGCCGGCCCGCGGCCTCGGCGGCACCGGCGACATCGTGACGTACGCCCGCCGCCTGGGCCGCCCGGTCACCGTGATCTGGCGCGAAGGCGTGGAGCGCGGCTGACCGCGGTCCACGCCCTCGCGCGTGATTCATCTGACGTACCGTCACATCTGGTGGCGGGCCAGCCAGTCGGTGTGCTGGGGGGAGACGATGCGCTCGGTCTCGAACACGGCACGCGGCCACTGCCGCTCGGTCAGCGTCGTCTCCATCGCCACCTGCATCGACTCCAGGTCCTGCTCCACCAGCGAGTGGGCCGAGATCAGCGGGTGGTGGCGGCGGATCTCGGCCCACGCCAGACAGGCCGCGGCGGCGGCCGACAGGACCCCGGTCAGGGCGAAGGACTGCATGACGGAGAACGTCCGCAACAGGGCGAACAGAAGGGCCAGCGCGGTCAGTACGGCGATCGTGCTCGACCAGAGCAGGGTGGCCCGGCGCGACACCTCCTGGCGCCTGCGGTACCAGGTGCGCTGCTCGATCAGCCGGTCGCGCACGTACGTCTCCTTGCGCACGGTGAACGCCTTGTTCCGCAACTCCCGCATGGAATCGGTGATCAGACCGCCCGAATCCGCCGTCAGGTCGCGGGGATCGGTCCAGCCCACCTTGCACAGCTCCTGAAGCCCCTCCTCGAGACGGTTCGCGAACACCGCCTCGGGATGCGGCGTACTGGTGTCGAAGGGGGCGCCGTGCACCGAGTAGCGCCAGCACATCGACTTGATGAACTCCGCGGCCGAGCGGTTGAGCTGCCATTGCGACTTCGCCCTGCGCCGGGTGGCGAGGTAGGTCGTGATCAGCACGCCCGTGTAGGCCAGCACGCCGATGACGTCGACGAGTTGGAAGGTGCCGCCCAGCTCGGCGCGCCAGGGCAGGGCCGCCGGCACCGTGCCCAGGACCAGCAGGATCAGCTGGACGCGGGTGGTGTTCACCGCCTCCCGCTGGCTCGCGACGGCGATCGCGTCCGTGTGGTGGAAGAGCTCCGGCAGGTCAGCGTTCCTGAACACCATGCTCTGGAGCGGTCCGGGAATCGCCGTCATGTTCACTCCCCGTCTGAGGTGATGGAGGCGTTCTGCGGTGGTGGAGGCATGAGGGTAGGTGGCGTCACCGGACGCGGCAACGTCCCGACCGCGCCAACGGCTGTTTTCGGTCCCGCCCGGCCGATTCCGGTCCCCGCCGCGCCCCGTTCCCGCCCGCCGCACCCTCTGTGTTCCCTTACGACCTGGGGACCGATAGGGAGCGGGCTCGCGCCGCCCTGCGACTCCGCTTGCGGCGTTTTCGTCGGTTGTCGATGCGCCGCATCGACTCCCTCCTCCGCCTCGCAATCGGAGCCGCATGACGACGCTCCCTATCCACTCCCTATCGCTCCCCAGGTCGTAAGCGTTGTGGGAAGCTCGGCCAACTGACAATATTTTAAGGCCAGTTACCGCTGGTGCACCTCTCGGATTCCGTCGTCGCGGGGGAGGAGTCGAGGATGAGTCAGGCAGGCCGTCAGGGCGCGGATCCGGGGTCCGACGCCCAGCGGCGGATCCGCAGGAGCCCCTTGCTCTTCGCCGTGCCGATGGCCCTTCTCCTCCTGCTGATCGCCGTGCTCGTCTGGGAGACCGTCCGGGCCAACGTGTCGGCCGGGGCGCGGACCGAGTGGCCGTGGCGTCTGCAACTCCTCGACGGGGAGGCGCTGGGCAGCCTGCTCGCCGTCGCGGCGGGAGCCGTGCTGGCCCGCGCGCAGTACGCCCGCACGGTGCGGCCGTACCTGGGCTGGCGGGCCGCCTGGGTGACCGGTGAGATCACGCGGGACGTGCCCGCGTGGCGGGTCGGGGTCATGAACGGCGGCCAGCACCTCGCCGTCGTCGAATCCTGGGACTGCAGGGTGGTGATGAGGGGCGAGCGGGACCTCCCGGACGCGCCGTGGGGCAGCGTCCCCGCCGCCTGCGACGAGCTGGCGGGGGCCGGCCTGGTGGCCGGTGAGGACTTCCGGCTCATTGACTTCGGGGCGGGGTTCCCCCTCGTGGGGGCAGGAAGCCACGAGACCGTGCTGGTGGGGGCGTTCTCGGAGAACTTCGTCGGCCGGGTCGAGTCCGTGTACGTGCGCGCCAGGATCACGGACGTCGTGGGCGACACCCACGAGCGGGTCATGGACTGCATGAAGGGCGTACGGGCGACCGAACCCCCGCCGGCCGACGGCACGCCCCGCCCGCTGTGACGGGGAGCCGCCCACCGTGCGAAGGCACTCCCCGCCGGCCGTCGGCGCGACCGGTGGTACGACGGTCGCCGAGCCCGGACGCGCGGGCCCCGCGCGCACCTCTTCCACCGGCGCGTTTCTCCCGGTCGCGGGCGTCCGCGTGGGTGCTGCCCGTGACGCCTGATGCGTTCTGTATGCCACTCGTGTGACGAGTGGATCTCCGCAGTTGCCAAGCCCGTTGAGGGGAGTAAAGTCGTTTCGCCGGGCACTGTGATGATGCGGAAACCGGCTGCTTTGTTCATGATCCGGAACACACCCCTCAAGGATGGCCGTGAAGACCTCAGAATCCCCTCGTGCCTTCGCTGTCGCGAAGAAGGGCCGCATGTCGCTCGCCGAGATCGACACCCGCGGCGCAGAAGCCAACCGGAAGCTCGGCCGTGTGTTCTCGGCCCCCGCAGACCGCCACACCCAGGCGTCCACCTTCAGTTCCGCGCTCTGATTCGCGCCGCATGCTGGCTAGACTGAGGGAATGACAGGACCCCTGGTCCCATTCCGCGAATTCGTGCTCAAAGTGCACAGCAGGTGCGATCTTGCGTGCGACCATTGCTACGTCTACGAACATGCAGATCAGAGTTGGCGTACCCGCCCCAGAACAATCTCTGACGAAGTCATCTTCCGGACAGCTCAGCGCCTGGCCGAGCATGCCTCAGCGCATGCGTTGCCCTCCGTGTCAGTGATCCTGCACGGAGGGGAGCCCCTACTGGCGGGCCCCGCCCGATTGCGCCGCGTCTGCGAAGCGCTCACCTCCGCCTTCGAGGGCGTCGCGGAACTCGACCTCCGCATCCACACCAACGGGATCCAGCTCAGCCCGCGTTATCTCGACCTCTTCGACGAGTTCGGCGTCAGGGTCGGCATCTCCCTCGACGGCGACCGCGCCGCCAACGACCGGCACCGCCGCTACGCCGACGGACGCAGCAGCCACCCCCTGGTCCTCAAGGCCGTCGAACTGCTGCGGCAGGAGCGCTACCGCCACCTCAACCTCGGCCTGCTGTGCACCGTCGACATCCGCAACGACCCGCACGCGGTCCTGGACGCGCTCGTCGAACTCGAACCGCCGCTCATCGACTTCCTGCTGCCGCATGCCACATGGGACCAGCCGCCGCTCCGCCCGGACGGATCGCCCACGGCCTACGCCGACTGGCTCCTCGCGGTATTCGACCGCTGGGAGGAGCGGGGGCGTCCGGCACCGGTGCGCATGTTCTCCTCGGTGTTCTCCACCCTGAGCGGGGGGCCCAGCCTCACCGAGTCCCTGGGGCTCGCCCCCACCGACCTCGTCGTGGTGGAGACCGACGGCCGACTGGAACAGGTCGACTCGCTCAAGAGCGCCTACGAGGGCGCGGCCGCCACCGGATTCGACGTCTTCGGCCACACCTTCGACGAGGTGGCCGCCCATCCCGGGGTACGGGCCCGCCAGCTCGGGCTGGCCGGAGTCGGCGAGACCTGCCGGCGCTGCCCGGTCGTGCGGTCGTGCGGAGGCGGTCTCTACACCCATCGCTACGATCCCGCGGGGCCGGACGGCGCCTTCGACAACCCGTCCGTGTACTGCGCCGATCTGGAAGCCCTGGTGCGCGGCATCGAGGCGCGCACGGCGGAGTCCCTCGTCGCGCCCGCGGTGACCGACACCGTCGAGCGGGCCGCCGCCCAGCAGGACCTCACCCGCACCCTCCTCGCCCGGTTGAACGCCGACATCGGGCGGCGCGGAGGCGAGGAGTGGGCGAGGGCCTGGGAGCTGGCCGCCGCCGTGGAGGAGTCCGAGGAGGGCGCCCGCGGCCTGGACGAGGTGCTGGCCCTGCCGTACACCCGTAGCTGGCTGCTCCACGCGCTGGAGCTGGTCCACGAGCGCCGCGGGGCCGTACGGGTGGCGCGACGGCTCCCGGCGTACCTCGCGTCGGCCGTCGTGCGGGGCGGACTGGATCTGCCCGTGCGGGTGAGGTTCTCGGACGGCCGTCTCTTCCTGCCCGGCCTCGGCGAGGCGCGGGTCGGGGCCGCGGGGGAGTGCGGCACGGCCCTGGTGCGGGTTACCGGGGACGGCTTCGTCGTGCGGCGCGAGGGGGCCGGTGCGGCCGGTACGGACGTCGTGCTGCTGCGGGAGGCGGCGCCCGCATGGCGGCCGCTGCGCCGGTCGGCGGCGCCCGGCCCGGTGTCCGCGTCCGTTCCCGGCCTGGTGCTCGACGACCTCGACCCGTTCCGCGACTGCTTCCCCGCCCCCGCCGCGCCCGCGCTCGACGACCGTGCCGCCGCCGCCCTGGCGGCCAGGATCGACGAGGCGTGGGCGGTGATCGGGTCGAAGGCGCCCGGACGCGTCCGGGAGATGGCGGGCTTCCTCACCACCCTCACCCCGCTGACCGGGCTGGGTCCGACGGAGTGCTCCGTCGGACGGCACGGACAGGGCGCTCTCGGGATCCCCGTGGACGGCGGCCCCGAGGAGCTGGCGTCCGGACTGCTCCGTGGTTTCCGGCGAGCCGAATTGCGGGCGCTTCGCGATGTCACGGATCTTTACGCGGCAGACGGCTCCTGGGACCATCGAATGCCCTGGCAGGAAGAGCCCGTTCCATTTTCCCGGTTGCTGTCCGACACCTATGAACGGATCGCATTGGGGGCCTTCGGGTCACGATGGCTGGAAGGCGTACCGGAGGCACTTGACACGTTGGAGGGAGCCGCCGAACTGACCGTTCACGGGAAACGGCTGTTGGATCTGATGCGAAAAGAGATCTGAGGGAATTCGAAGTCGATATTCCGTTTGGGTCGGGACGCCTGAGCAACGCCGGTACACACGGGACAAGTGGGAGAAAGGGTCGCAGATCGAATTCGATCAAGGAAAAGATCGAATGAATCCGGGAACCTATGACCGGAAACCGGCGTTGAATGACCGAACGCCATGGGGGTGGAGCAACGTCCGCTCCGGAATGATGAATTCGCTCGCATTCATCTCTCTCCTCGGATGCGGGTGCTCACACAGGACGGGGGTCGTGTGCACGCAACAACGCAACAGCGAGCGGCGGACCATCGGCCGTACTTCTTCTTGAGCTATGCCCATACACCGGGGTACGGCCGTGGAACCGACCCCGACATGTGGGTCGAGCGGCTCTTCCAGGATCTCTGCGGCCATGTGATGGCCATGACCGATCTGCCCGCCGGCGCGTCCGCCGGGTTCATCGACCGGGAGATAGGCGCCGGTGAGGGCTGGTCGGAGCGACTGGGCGAAGTCCTCGCCACCTGCCGGGTGTTCGTTCCGCTGTTCTCGCCGCGCTATTTCGCCAGCGAGATGTGCGGCAAGGAGTGGTACGCCTTCGCGCAGCGCGCCATTCACCATCGAGCGCGCTCCAACCAGCGCGCCGAAGCGATCGTCCCGGCGCTCTGGGTTCCGGTGCCGCCGAGTCAACTCCCGGGCCCTGCCGAGCGGTTGCAGTTCAACCACCGCGATTTCGGCGACCGTTACGTCAGCGACGGGCTGTACGGGCTCATCAAACTCCGGCTTTTCGCCGAGGAGTACGAGCGCGCGGTGTACGAACTCGCCAAGCGCATAGTCAACGTGGCGGACACCATTCGGCTCGGCACCGGGCGCCCCGTGGACTATCGCATGGCCCCCAGCGCCTTCGGCCCGCCCAACAGCACGGTCGCCCCCCGTCCGATGCAGGTGACCATAGCGGCGCCCACCCGGCACGACCTGCCCGAGGGGCGCAGTGCCGACTACTACGGCGACATCCCGCAGGACTGGAACCCCTACCACCCGTCCGCGGTGCGCCCCCTGGCCTATGTCGCCGAGGACCTGGTGCGTTCCCTCAACTACCAGGCCACCATCTCCTCGTTCGACGAGGAGTCCGGGCACCCGGAGGGCAAGCAGGCGCCCAGCCGGCCGGAGATCCTGCTCGTCGACCGCTGGGCCCTCCAGGACGAGGACCGGCGCAGGCGGCTCGCCGCCTTCGACGCCGAGAACCGTCCCTGGGTGACGATGGTCGTGCCGTGGAACCGGGAGGACCAGGAGAGCCGGGAGGCCGAGGCGGAACTGACCGAGAAGCTCGAACGGACCATGCCGACCAAGATGCGCCAGGGCCGGGCCTTCTGCCGGGCCGCCGCCAAGGGCGTACCCAGCATGGAGGCGTTCGGGCAGATCCTGCCGCAGGTGGTGGAGGTGGCGGCCCAGCAGTACCTGCGGCACGCGGCGGTCTACCCGCCCGCCGCCGGTGGCGGACAGACCGAACGGACACGCTTGATGGGGCCGATGGCGCAGACGAACCACATTCCCGAGACACACGACCCTGCGACGGATGCGGAGGACACGGATGACGGCCGGTCGTGACGGGCGCATCGTCACCTTCTACTCGTACAAGGGCGGCACCGGGCGCACCATGGCCCTGGCCAACACCGCCTGGATACTCGCCGCCAACGGACAACGGGTACTGGCCGTCGACTGGGACCTGGAGGCACCCGGGCTCCACCGGTTCTTCCACCCGTTCCTCGATCCCTCGACACTCGGCGCCACCACCGGCGTCATCGACCTGATCACCGAGTACGCGTGGGCCGCGACCAGTCCCGCCCAGCGTGCCGACGACTGGCACCGCGACTACGCCCGCATCCAGCCGCACGCGGTGTCCCTCGCGCCCGAGTCGCTCGGCTGGGAGTTCCCGCACGGAGGCACCCTCGACTTCGTCTCCGCGGGGCGCCAGAACCGCGAGTACTCCGCGACCGTCTCCACCTTCGACTGGGACAACTTCTACGACCGGCTCGGCGGCGGCCACTTCTTCGACGCCCTGCGCGACGACATGAAGGCCAACTACGACTACGTCCTCATCGACAGCCGGACCGGCCTCAGCGACATCGCCGACATCTGCACCGTCCACCTGCCCGACGTCCTCGTCGACTGCTTCACCCTCAGCGACCAGTCCATCGACGGCGCCGCCTCCGTCGCCCGGCAGATCTCCGAGCGCTACACCGGCCGCCCCATCGCCATCTATCCCGTACCGATGCGCATCGACGAGGGCGAGAAGGAGAAGGCCGACGCCGGACGGGCCCTGGCCCGGCTGAAGTTCGACCGGCTGCCGCGCGATCTGTCCGGGGACGAACTCACCGCCTATTGGGGCGCGGTGGAGATCCCCTACCGCCCCTACTACGCGTACGAGGAGACCCTCGCCACCTTCGGCGACGAGGCCGGCCTCACCAACTCGCTGCTCTCCGCCTTCGAACGGCTCACCGCCGTCATCACCGACCGCCGGATCACCTCTATGCCGCCGGTCGCCGAGGAGGTGCGGCTGCGCATCCGGGACGCGTTCACCCGGCGCAGGCCGGCCCTGCCCGCCGATCTCTTCCTCAACTACGTGGCGGAGAACCGGATGTGGGCCGACTGGGTCGAGTCCGTGCTCACCCGGGCCGGGTTCCGGGTCGTGCCGCGCGACGTGTCGGCCGAGCGGGAGACCCCCGAATCCGCGTACTCCGCGGAGACCGCGACCCGTACCGTCGTGCTGCTGTCCAACGCGTACCTCAAGTCGCAGCGCGCGGTGAGGTTCTGGGAGAGGACCGTGGCGGAGGACCCCGGCGGCGGCCGGCGCCAGCTGCTGTCGTTCAGGGTCGGGGACGTACGGCTGACCGCCCAGTACCTCGACCGCAACCCGGTCGACCTCTTCCGGCTGGACGAGGTGCACGCCACCGCCGCCCTGCTGCGTGCCCTGGACCGTCCGGTGCAGCTCACCGACGGGGTGGCACCCGGACCGCGCTTCCCCGGCACCGTCCCCAGGATCTGGAACGCGCCGCCGCGCAACCCCGGCTTCACCGGCCGCTCCACGGTCCTGGAGCGGATGCGCGACCAGCTCGGCGGCGGCATGGCCGTCGTCCTGCCCCAGCCGCAGACGCTGTACGGCCTCGGCGGCGTCGGCAAGACCCAGGTGGCCCTGGAGTACGTGCACCGCTTCATGGCCGACTACGACCTGGTCTGGTGGATATCGTCGGAGCAGATCGACGACGTGGTGGCCTCGCTCGCGGAGCTGGCCGTGCAGATCGGCGCCCAGGGCGGCGACGACATGGCAGCCGCCTCCCGGGAGGCGGTGGACCTGCTGCGGCGCGGTGTGCCCACCGAGCGCTGGCTGCTGGTCTTCGACAACGCCGACGACCCCGAGCGGCTCAGGCGGTACTTCCCGCAGGGCGGCTCCGGGCACATCCTGGTCACCTCGCGGAACCAGTCGTGGTCGCAGCACGGCGACGCGCTGCCCGTCGACGTGTTCCTGCGCGAGGAGTCCATCGAGCACCTCCAGCGCCGGGCGCCGGGACTGAGTGCCGAGGACGCCGACCAGGTGGCCACCGCGGTCGGTGACCTGCCGCTCGCCGTCGAGCAGGCGGCGGCGTGGATCGCCGAGACCGCCACCCCGATCGACACGTATCTGGAACAGCTGGCCCAGCAGGCCCCCGAGGTCCTGGCGCTCAACCAGCCGGACGGTTACCCGCAGCCGGTCGCCGCGACCTGGAACATCTCCATCGAACGGCTCAAGGAGCGCTCGCCCGCCGCGGTGCGGCTGCTCCAGCTCTGCGCCTTCTTCGCCCCGGAGCCGATCTCGGGCAATCTCCTCTACAGCAAGGAGATGATCGAGGCACTGAAGCCGTACGATGCCGCGCTCCAGGAGAAGCTGGTGCTGGGCCGGGTCATCCGGGAGATCGGCCGGTTCGCCCTCGCCAAGGTCGACCAGGTGTCCAACTCCATCCAGGTGCACCGTCTCGTCCAGGCCGTCATCCGGGCACAGCTCAGCGAGGAGGAGCAGCGGGACGCCCGGCACGCCGTCCACCGCATCCTCGCGGGTGCCCGGCCCGATGACGACGAACCCATCGACAACCCCTCGACCTGGCCGCAGTTCGCGACCATCTGGCCGCACCTCGCCCCCTCCGACGCCCGCAACTGCAAGGAGCCCGAAGCCCGCAGGCTGCTGATCGACCGGGTCCGCTACCTCTGGAAGCGCGGCGAATTCAGGACGGCGGGAGCGCTCTGCGAGGAGCTGCGCGCCATCTGGCAGGAGACCCTGGGCGAGCGGGACATCCAGTACCTCTACCTGTGCTTCCACCTCGCCAACATCTACCGCTCGCGCGGCCGTTACGTGGAGGCGCGGGAGCTGGACGAGATCACCCTCTCGGTGCAGCAGGAGGTCCTGGGCCCGGAGCATCCGCACACGTACATGAGCACCAGCAGCCTGGCGACGGACCTGGGCACGCTCGGCGAGTACACCAGGGCGATCGAGCTGGCGACCGAGGCCACCGAGGGGTTCAACCAGATCTTCCACGAATCGCACCCCAGGACCCTGGCGGCGGCGAACAACCTGGCGTTCACCCTGCGGTCCATCGGACAGTACGCCCGGGCCCGGGAGATCGACCAGGACGTCTTCGACCGGAGGGTCGAGGTACTGGGGGCGGAGCATCCCTACAGTCTGTCCTCGGCCATGAACCTGGCGCGTGATCTGCGCGACGTCGGGCGGTACGAGGACTCCGTCAACATCCTCAGCCGCACGTACGACAGCTACAAGGCCACGCTCGGGCGCGCCTTCCCCGGCACGCTGAGCGCGGCGAAGAGCCTGGCGGTCTCGCTGCGCAGGGCGGGCAGACTGGAGGACGCCCGCCGGCTCACGGTGGCCACCCTCGCCCGCTACCGGGCCAAGTACACGGCCGCCAACCCGGAATGGCTCGCCTGCGACCTCAACCTGGCGGCCGACCTGTACGCGGCCGGCGAGACCACCGAGGCCAGGGAGACCGCGCAGCAGGTCGTCGACCAGTACATGAAGGTGCCGGGGGAGAAGCACCCGTACACCCTGGCCGCGCTGAACAACCTCGCCGTCTATCACCTGGGGGTCGGCGCGGTGGAGGAGTCGGAGCAGGTGCTGACGCGGGTGGTCGCGGCGATGCGGGGGGTGTACGGACAGGAGCACCCCAACACCCTGTTCTGCGTCATGAACCTCGCCAACGCGACGGCCGAACAGGGCGATCTGGAGATCGTGCTGAAGACCGAGCGGAGGCTCACCGGACAGCTCAGGCAGGTCCTCGGGGCGCACCACCCGGAGACGCTGGCCATGATGTCGAACATGGCGGTCACGCTCGACGCGATGGGGCGCGCGGAAGAGGCGGCGCTCCTGCGGGCGGAGACGGGCGACGAGCTGGCCCGGCAGCTCGGCGAGGACCATCCGATGACCCGGATCGCGCGGGACGAGCGCCGGTTCGAACGCGAGCTGGAACCGATGCAGGTGTGAGCGTCGGGGGTGTCCGGCGACCGTCGGACACCCCCGGGGCTCCGCCCTCAATCCGTGACCGGCTCCAGCAGCCAGTTGAGGATCCGGGGCAGGGCGTGCAGGGCGTCGAAGTGCGCGGCGGCCGGTTCCACCACGACGGTCGAGTTCGGGATGCGCTCGGCCAGCCAGCGGGAGTGGCCCACCGGCGTGAACACGTCCTTCTCGCCATGCCACAGCATCACCGGACCGGGGATGTCGGCGGGATCGAAACCCCACGGCCGGCTGAACGCGATCGCGTCGTCGATCCATCCCCACGCCGAAGTGCGCAGCGCCTCACGGTAGTTGCGCAGCAGCATGCTGCGGACCCCGGCGTCGTTGACCACCATCCGGTCGGAGTCGGTCAACTCCCGGCGCAGGTCGTCGATGAGCCGGACCGGGTTCTTCCTGATCACCGCGGACCGTGAGATGAACGACTCCGCGAGCCCGTCGGGATCGGTCGCCGCGGTGGAGTACGCCAGCACGTTGGACGCGGCCATCCCCTCGAACCAGTCGAGCCCGTCGGCGCCCCAGGGGGCCAGCCCGACCAGCGCGGCGGTACGGGTCACCCGCTCGGGCATCAGCGCGGCACAGGCCAGCGCGTGCGGAGCGCCCCCGGACCGGCCCACCACGGCGAACCGTTCGAGCCCGAGGTGGTCCGCGATGGCCCGTACGTCCTGCACGGCATCGGCGACGCAGCGGCCCGGCAGCCGGTCCGAGCTCCCGTAGCCCGGCCGGTCGTAGGCGATCAGTTGTGTCTTGCGCTGATACAGCACCATGCCGCGCGGGGCCGGACCGAGCCTGCTGCCAGGCATCCCGTGCAGCAGGAAGACCGGTCTGCCGTGCGGATCACCCAGGCGCTCCACCATCAGATGCCGCCCGTCCTCCGCGTGCACCCGACTTCGCACTCCGTGCCTCCTCCGTGTGGTGCGGGCACGGCGTGCCCGGCTTCCCGCCCCGAATTGATGATGGCTCATCAGAGCCCTTACCGGGACGGCGTGTTGGGAAACGAGGGAAGTCTTGGGGAGCGCGTTCGCCGTATTGCCGGTGCCTCGCCGGGCTACCCGCGGGCGAACGTGACGAATGCCGCCCATTCGCCCCGTTCGATCCGGAGCACGGGTCCGGCGTCCGCCGCCTTCGAGTCCCGTACGCACACGGTGCTGTGATCGACGGCCACCTCTACGCAGTCGCCGCCGTCGGATCCGCTGTAGCTGCTCTTGAACCAGTGCAGCTCGTCAGCGTTCTCGGTTACCTGCTCCATGCTCATGTCTCTTTCGAGGGGCGCCGTCAGACAGTGGTGGCGAGGAACGCGGTCCAGGCGGTGGGTGCGACGGTGAGCATGGGGCCGCCGATGACCTTGGAGTCACGGATGTGGACGGCAGCGGGGTGGGCAGCGACCTCGACGCAATCGCCGCCTTCGCTGCCACTGTGGCTGGACTTGCGCCATTCGTAGGCGATCTCGATGCAGTTGCCGCCTTCACTGGCGCTGTAACTGGACTTGAACCAGGTGGGCGCGGTGCTGTGGTCGGGGTGTGCTGCGCGAGTCATGACTCTCCAAGCAAGTTGTCCAGGAGGCGCATGCTCTGCTCGGGAGAGAGCGCCTGAGAGCGCAGCATCCCATATTTCTGATGGAAGACACTGACCTCGTCGAGGTCGTCGACCAGGAAGCTGACGCGCTGCCCCTCGATATAGGCCATCTGATCGTGGTCGGGAGTTTCCAGCAGCACCATCGGGCCGTCCAGGGCGGCATGCACCTCGCGGTCGATCGGCATGATCTGCAGTCCCAGGAAGGGAAGTTCGGCGCATCGCCGGAGGTGCAGAAGCTGTTCGCGGAGCACATGGCGACCACCGATCGGGCGGTGCAGGATGCTCTCCTCCAGCAGGAAGTTGGCCATCGGCCTGGGCTTCCGATCGAAGATCTTCTGCCGGTCGATCCGCGCTGTGACCCGTTGTTTGATCTGTTCCTCCTCCAGTGGCGGATAGAGCGAGGCGAAGACCGCGCGTGCGTACTCCGGGGTCTGCAACTGTCCAGGGACGACCTGGTTCTGGTACGAGAGCAGCGTCACCGCGTCCTGTTCGTAGTCGATGAAGTCCTGGACGAATACCGGGAAGCGCTCCTTCTTCGGTACCTTCGCCACCCCGACCTGCAACACCCCCTTGGTTTCCAGGAGTTCGTCGAGCTGGACCGCGAAATCGGCCTGCAGTGGCCTGCGCCCCTGCTCGATCGATGCGATCGTCTCCTCGCCCACACAGCACCGATCGGCCAGCGCCGACTGCGTCAACCGTGCAGCCTTGCGGAATGTCGCCAACTGGGCGCCGATCAGATGCCAGGACGTGACCCGCTTGTTCCTCTTCGCCGCGTGCATGGACTGCCTCTCCCCGTCGTGAAACCCCAACTACCCGCCAGAAGCCGTACGTGCGGGATGTGCGGCCCCACACGCTGATCAACGCTAGTGACTTCGCGTGATACCAGTGGCGTGAATGAGACAAAATGCGCTCATCGGCCGGGTGTACGAATATCGGCGCGGAGAGGTGAGCAACGGCCCGGCCGCCGGGCCGTCCGTGGGGCGTCCGGGGTCAGGCGGTGGGCGTCGACTCCAGGTGGTACGTCGTGTCGACCCAGAAACCGTTCTTGGCCCTGGCCCTGATCTCCAGCACGTACTGTCCGGGGAGCAGGGGTGCGACGCCTCCCCAGAGGCCCCACGTGTAGCGCTGGGTCGACTCCGTCCTGAACGACGCGGTGAACTCGCGCAGCGGCAGTGGAACGCCGTTCAGCGACGCGGTGGCCTCCACGACGGCCATGGACAGGGGCACCCTGGAGTACGACCTGGGGTGCTGCATGTTGAGTACGGGGAAGAACAGCGGCCGGTCCGAGGGGACCGCGCAACGCCGCACGACGCGGCCGCCGTACGTGCCCGCCAGGAACCAGAGGTCGTCCGGCTGGTTCCAGTCGGCGTACTCGCCCGTCGTGTCCTTGACCGGGCTGCGGTCGTCGGGGGCGGACAGGGCCCACGTCCACCACCGGCCCGAGAGCTCCCCGCCCTCCGCGTCGCTCGGCCTCCATGTACCGTCCGCCGACCCCGTACCACTCATGACACACCCCTCCCACGTGCGGCCCCTTGCCCCAGGGCCTGATCCGAACAAGCGGACAGTACTCCGGGGCGCGGGCTCGGCGAGCGGCGGGCGCAGTGTGCGGATCAGTCCTCGACCACCGAGCCGAACGGCGGCGGGGCGTCGGCGATGTCCTGCGGGGTGCGGCGCATGGCGATCAGGAAGGTGACGAGGGTGCCCACCGCCGCCCAGGCGGACAGCACCAGCAGCGGCCCGGTGATCGCGTTGCCCTTGAAGTAGGCGATCGAGCGGGCCACCCAGGTACCGGCTCCGGGCGGCAGCGCGGGGCCGATCGCCCGCCAGAAGTCCGGGAGCATCGGCAGTGGGAAGGCGCCGCCGGCGCTCGGATTGCCCGCGATCACCACGATCAGGACGGCCAGGCCGATGCCGACGATGCCGGTGAGGGCCTGGAGGGCGAGGGTGAGCATGCCGACCGCGAAGACGGTCAGCGCTCCCAGCCCCGACAGGCCCCAGAAGCTTCCGGGCAGGGCGCCGAGAATCGGGCCGATGATGAGCGCGCCGCCGATTCCGCCCAGGACGGAGTAGAGCGCCATGACGCCGGTCCGGATCAGCGCGCGCCGCCGGTTGGCGGGTTTGGCGCCGGCGCTGATCGCCAGGATCGAGGCGCAGAGATAGCCGCCCACGCACCAGCCCACCACCAGGTAGAAGGACGAGATCCCGTTGAAGTCCTGGTCGGAGGCGGGGGCCAGGTCCACGGACCGCACCGTGCGCTGCTGGGCCTGCTCCACCTTGGTGAGGGTCTTGGTCAGGGTGTCGGCCATGGCGGTGCCGCCGCCGGAGGCGACGAGGACGGTGTCGGTGGTGCCGGTGGGGTCGACGATCAGGGCGCCGTCGATCTCACGGTTCATGATCCGCTCGCGGGCGGTGGCCTCGTCGGCGACCGCACGGGGGTCCAGCGGGCCGCCCGGGAGGTTCTTCAGCTCGGTCAGGAGCTGTGCGGACATCTGCTGGGGAGCGACGACCCCGAAGGGGATCTCCGTCGGCTTCGGTTTGTGCAGGGCCCCGACGTAGGAGGCGATGAACAGGAGTTGCAGTGCGAGTACACCGATGACGAGCACTGCGGCTCGTGGAGTGACGGCGTTCTTCACCTCGTCGACGAAAGTCATGTCCTCACAATCCGGGGTATCGGCTGTTAGTACAGGAAAAGTAGGCCAAACGGTTGAACGGTACACGGATGTGGGTGCGGGTGTGCCCTGTCGCCGCTCGCGTGTCCCTCGGTTGTCGTACGAATGTTCGAAAAGTGGTTTATGGTGGAGGCGAGGGGGGTGGTGAGTACGGATCGGTCCAGGAGGTGCGGATGCCCGGGTTCACGCATCTGCGTACCGTTTCCGGGTTCTCGCTGCGGTACGGGGCTTCGCACCCGGAGCGCCTGGTGGAGCGCGCCGCGGAGCGGGGGATGGGCGCGCTCGCGCTGACCGACCGCGACACGCTCGCGGGAACGGTCCGTTTCGCCAAGGCGTGCGAGCGGGCCGGGGTGCGGCCGATCTTCGGGACGGAGCTCGCGGTGGGGGCCGCGACGGGGACCGTGAGGGCGGAGCATACGAGAGAGGGCGGGGGTGCGCATCAGCTGCGGACCCCCGCCCGGGGTGGTGCCTTTGTCGACGAATCGGCCCCCCGGGTCACCTTCCTCGCCCGGGACGGCGCGCGGGGATGGGCGGAACTGTGCCGCCTCGTCACCGCCGCGCACGCCGGGGCCGGGGGCGTGTACGCCGGAGCCGGAGACGCCGCGTACGCCGCTACCGGGCCCGCTCGCGCAGGGGGTACGGGCGCCGCGCACGCCGGTACGGGACCCGCGCACATCCGTGCCGCGGGCGCCGCGCACGCCGGGGCCGGAGCTGCTTCCGGTGCGCGCGCGGGTGTGAGGACGGGCGCGAGGCCGGGGCAGCCCCTGCTCGACCGGTCCGCGCTGCCCGGCGAAGGGCTCGTCGTACTGCTCGGCCCCGCCTCCGACGTCGGCAGGGCGCTGGCCGCCGGCCGTCCGGACCGGGCCGCCGCGCTGCTCGCCGCCTGGCGGGAGCTCCACGGCGACGACCTGCGCCTCGAAGCCGTCCACCACGGGCGCGAGGGCACCGGCCCCGGATCGCTGCGGCTCGCCGCCCGTACCGTCGGCTTCGCCGCCGAGCAGGGGGTGCGGGCCGTGCTGACCAACGCCGTCCGGTACGCCGATCCCGGGCAGGGGCCGGTCGCCGACGTGCTCGACGCGGCTCGCCTGCTGGTGCCCGTCGATCCCCGCCGCGCCCCGTTGGACAGCGGCGAGCGCTGGCTGAAGGGCGCCCGCGCGATGGCCGAGGCGGCCGAACGGATCGCCTCCGCCGCCGGTCTCGGCCAGGGTGCCGGGGCGCGGCTGCTCGCGGAGACCCGGCGCACCGCCGAGGCCTGCGTCGTCGACCCCCGGAGCGACCTCGGCCTCGGCACCGTCCACTTCCCCGAACCGCACCTCGTCGGCGCCGCCCACCGCACCGCCCAGCGGGTGCTGGCCTCCCGCGCCGCCGCCGGAATGGTGCTGCGCGGCTACGACCGCAGGCGCGACTACTGGGAGCGGATGCACCGGGAACTGGACATCATCGCCCACCACGGCTTCGCCTCCTACTTCCTGACGGTCGCTCAAGTCGTCGACGACGTACGGGCGATGAATGTACGAGTGGCCGCCCGGGGATCCGGCGCGGGCTCCCTCGTCAACCATCTCCTCGGGATCGCGCACGCCGACCCGGTCGAGAACGGGCTGCTGATGGAGCGCTTCCTCTCCAAGCGCCGCGCCGTGCTGCCCGACATCGACATCGACGTCGAGTCCGCCCGCCGGCTCGACGTGTACCGCGCGATCATCGGACGCTTCGGCGCCGAACGGGTCGCGACCGTCGCCATGCCCGAGACCTACCGGGTGCGCCACGCCATCCGGGACGTCGGCGCCGCGCTCTCCATGGATCCGGCCGAGACCGACCGGCTCGCCAAGGCGTTCCCGCACATCCGGGCCCGTGACGCCCGCGCGGCCATGGCGGAACTGCCCGAACTGCGCGACGTGGCACGGGAGAAGGGCCGCCACGGTCGGCTCTGGGAACTGGTCGAGGCGCTGGACTCCCTGCCCCGCGGCATCGCCATGCATCCGTGCGGGGTGCTCCTCTCGGACGCCTCCCTGCCGCACCGGGTGCCCGTCGTGCCCACGAGCGGGGAGCACTTCCCGATGGCGCAGTTCGACAAGGAGGACGTGGAGGACCTGGGGCTGCTCAAACTCGACGTCCTGGGCGTGCGGATGCAGTCGGCGATGGCGCACGCGGTCGCCGAGGTCGAGCGGGCCTCTGGTCGGGCCGTGGACCTGGACGCCCTGCCGCCGGGCGATCCGGAGACGTACCGGCTGATCAGGAGCGCCGAGACGCTGGGCTGCTTCCAGATCGAGTCGCCGGGCCAGCGCGATCTCGTCGGTCGGCTCCAGCCCACCGGCTTCCACGACCTGGTGGTCGACATCTCGCTGTTCCGGCCCGGTCCGGTCGCCGCCGACATGGTGCGGCCGTTCATCGAGGCACGGCACGGCCGGGCGCCCGCCCGTTACCCGCACCCCGATCTGGAGCGGCCGCTGCGCGAGACGTACGGAGTGGTCGTCTTCCACGAGCAGGTCATCGAGATGCTCGACATCATGACCGGCTGCGGACGGGACGAGGCCGACCGGGTGCGGCGCGGACTGTCCGACCCCGACTCGCAGGACCGGATCAGGGTGTGGTTCGCGCAGCGGGCGGCGGAACGGAAGTACGACATCGAGGTGATCGCCCGCACCTGGGAGATCATCGAGGCATTCGGCAGTTACGGCTTCTGCAAGGCGCACGCGGTCGCCTTCGCCGTACCGACGTACCAGTCGGCGTGGCTCAAGGCGCACCACCCGGCGGCCTTCTACGCCGGGCTGCTCACCCATGACCCGGGGATGTACCCGAAGCGGCTGCTGCTCGCGGACGCGCGGCGGCGCGGAGTGCCGGTGCTGGGACTGGACGTGAACCGCTCGGCGGCCACCCATCGAATCGAACTGGTGTCTGACGGTGGGGCAGCGGTCCCGTCCGGGAACGGGGCCGGGGTCTCCGGGGAGGGCCCCGGGGTCTGGGGGGTGCGGCTCGCGCTCTCGGACGTCCATGGCATCAGCAGGGCCGAGGTCGCCCGGATCGAGGCCGGACAGCCCTATACCTCGTTGCTGGACTTCTGGCAGCGGGCCAGGCCGACCAGGCCGGTCGCCGAACGGCTGGCCCAGGTGGGCGCGTTGGACGCGTTCGGCGCCAACCGGCGCGATCTGCTGCTGCACCTGTCCGAACTGCGCCACGTCCGGCGGGGCGCCGGTTCCGGCGGTGCCGGTGCCGGTGAGCAGCTCCCGCTCGGAGGCGGCCACCGGACCGGTCCGATCGGGCTGCCCGACCTCAACGAGGCCGAACGCCTCAGCGCCGAGCTGGGCATCCTGAGCATGGACGTCTCCCACCACCTGATGGAGGATCACCACGCTTTCCTGAAGGAGCTCGGGGCGGTCTCCGCCAAGCGGCTGCGCGAGGCGCGGCACGGGCAGACCGTGCTGGTCGCCGGGGCCAAGGCGGCCACCCAGACCCCGCCGGTCCGCTCCGGCCGCCGGGTCGTCTTCACCACCCTGGACGACGGCACCGGCCTGGTCGACCTGGCCTTCTTCGACGACAGCCACGCGGCCTGCGCGCACACCGTCTTCCACTCCTGGTTGCTGCTGGTGCGCGGCGTGGTGCAGCGGCGCGGACCGCGGAGCCTGAGCGTGGTCGGTTCGGCCGCCTGGAACCTGGCCGAACTGGCCGAACTGCGGCGCACCGGCGGGCTCGACGCGGTCGCCGCCCGACTGGCGGAGAAGCCCGGAACCGAGGAATCCCCGGACCGGAAGCCCTCGGCCGGCGTCGGCTCCTCGTCCGGAGGGCCCGCTGCCGACACCCACGCGCCCGACGGCGAGGGCCGCCGCGTCCGGCTGCCGACGGGGTACGAGATGAACCCCTGGTCGGACCTCCAGCCGCCCGGCGAGGGCGTCGCCACCGGCAGAAAGCTGTGGCACCAGAGCCCGGGGAGCGCGGGATGAGCGGCATCGAACGGGACATGCCGGGAGTGCCGGGGGCCGGGGTGCCGGGCATCCTGTACCTGCGGTTCCGCATGGTCGGCGGCGGCCCCCCGGACGCCGTCCGTTACGAGGAACTGCTCGCCCTGCTCGGTACGTTCACCCCGGTGGTCGAGGCGGTCCGGCCCGACGGGGCGCTCGCCGATGTGCGCGGCGCACTGCGGTACTTCGGCCAGGACGCGAGGGGGCTGGCCTCGGTGATCCGGGTCCGGGCGCTCGCCCTGCACGGCGTGGACTGCGCGATCGGGGCGGGGGAGAACCCGATGCTGGCCCGGGCGGCGGCCCGCCGGGCGGCCCCCGGAACGACCTTCGTGGTGCCCCGGGGCGGGGGAGCGGGGTTCCTCGCCGCCGAGCCGGCCACGGCGCTGGACGGAGTCGGGGCGGCGACGGCCCGCACCCTGCGCGGCTACGGGCTCGACTCCGTCGGCCGGATCGCGGCGACCCCGCTCGGCACCCTGCAACGGATCACCGGCGCACGGACCGGGCGGGACCTGTGGGAGCGGTCGCGCGGCATCGACCGCACGGTGGTCGCACCGGGCGCCCCCGCCCGGTCGGTCACCGCCGAACGCACCTTCCCGCTCGATGAGTTGGACCAGGAGCGGCAGCGCCGCGCGATCCTGTCGCTCACCGAGGAACTGGGCGCCCGGATGCGCGCGGACGGGCAGGTGTGCCGAGGGCTCACGGTCCTCGTGCGCCACGCCTCCCGGACCGGGTACGCCACGCTGAGCCGTACCCGTACGCTTCCGGAACCCACCGCCCACTCCGCGGCGCTCACCGATCTCGCGTACCGGATCCACGACTCGTTCGGACTGCAACGAGCCCGGGTCCGGGGGATCGCGCTGCGCGCGGAGGGCCTGATGGACGCCGAACGGGCCGCGCACCAGCTGTCGTTCGACCCGGCGGACGAACGGGCGCGCCGGATCGAGGCGGTGGCGGACCGGCTGCGGGACAAGTACGGCCCGCGGGCCGTGATGCCGGGACGCCTCGCGGACGGCTGATCCCCGCGCGGCCCGACGGCTCCCGCGCGGCCCGCCGCCCCCGTGCTGTCCGCAGGCCTCCGTGCGCTGTCCACAAGGGCCCGTGTCGCCCGTGTCGCCCGTGCCGTCCGTCGATTGCCGCATCGCTGCCCACGGGTCGTGCCGCTCCGTCATATTGGTGAACCATCAGTTTTTCCGACGCGTAACTTCCCATGCCTCTCTACTCATGGGTAATTTGGCCTGAGCACACGAAAGGTCAGCTGTCAGAACTTGTGGTCCGGGCCGCAGGGCGTACACCCGTCGCAACTCCCTTGAGCCGCAAGGAGACCACACGATGCTGCCCCGGACCCGTGCGTCACGCGTTCTCCGTGCCCGGAGAACCCTTGCCGCGCTGCTCCTCGCCGTCGCCGCAGTCGCCACCCCCACGGCCGCCGCGGCCGCCACCCCCACAGCCACTGCTCCCACCGCCGCCACGGCCACGTCCCGCGGCTGGAACGACTACTCCTGCAAGCCCTCCACGGCCCACCCCCGGCCCGTCGTCCTGGTCCACGGAACCTTCGGGAACTCGATCGACAACTGGCTGGCCCTCGCCCCCTACCTCGTCAACCGCGGATACTGCGTCTACTCCCTGGACTACGGCCGGCTGCCCGGCGTACCGCTCTTCTACGGCCTCGGTCCGATCGACGAGTCGGCCGGCCAGCTCGCCGTCTTCGTCGACAAGGTGCTCGCCGCCACCGGCGCCTCCGAGGCCGACCTCGTCGGTCACTCCCAGGGCGGGATGATGCCGAACTACTACCTGAAGTTCCTCGGCGGGGCCGCCAAGGTGAACGCCCTGATCGGGATCGCCCCCGACAATCACGGCTCCACCCTCCTCGGCCTGACGAAACTCCTGCCGTACTTCCCGGGCGTGGAGCACCTGCTCAACACCAACACCCCCGCCCTCGCCGACCAGGTGGCGGGCTCCCCCTTCCTCACCAAGCTCAACGCGGGCGGCGACACCGTGCCCGGAGTCCGGTACACGGTCATCGCGACCAGGTACGACGAGGTCGTGACCCCGTACCGCACGCAGTTCCTGGACGGGCCGAACGTCCGTAACGTGCTGCTCCAGGACCTGTGCCCGCTCGATGTCTCCGGGCACGTGGCGATCGGTACCGTCGACCGGATCGCCTACCACGAGGTGGCGAACGCCCTCGACCCCGCCCGCGCCACACCGACCACCTGCGCCTCGGTCATCGGTTAGCGCCGGGACCGCTCCCGCTCCCGGACCGGTCCGGGAGCGGGAACGCGGCGCACCGACCGGTGCCGCGCATACCGCAGGTGCCGCGTGCCACCGCACTGGCGGAGGCACTCATCGGTCGGCCTTCGCACGGCCTCGGGGCCGTGCGGAAACGGGTTTCGAACGGGACCCGCACGCGTCTTGCGGGCGGCGCGGGCCCCCTGAGCGCGCCCCCGGGCTCCCGGGCGGACCGGCTGCGCCGACCCTGCCCGGGCACCGTTGTCGGTGGTGGATGGCACGATCGAACCATGACGACGATCGACTGGGACTCCGCGGCAGACTCCTTCGACGAGGGGCCCGACCACGGGCTGCTCGATCCGGTGGTCCGGCACGCCTGGGCGAGGCGCCTGGAGGGCTGGCTGCCCGGTGCGCGTTCCGAGGTGCTCGATCTGGGGTGCGGCACCGGAAGCCTCGCGCTGCTCGCCGCCGGGCAGGGGCATCGGGTCACGGCGGTCGACCGGTCGCCGCGCATGGTGGAGCGGGCCCGGGCCAAGCTCGCCGGGACGGGGAGCGAGGTGCTCCTCGGGGACGCGGCACGGCCCCCGGTCGGCGGACAGCGGTTCGATGTGGTCATGGTCCGGCACGTGGTGTGGCTGCTGCCCGATCCGGCGGCGGCCCTGCGCCACTGGTTCGGCCTGTTGCGGCCCGGTGGCCGACTGGTCCTGATCGAGGGCGTGTGGGACGGGGCCGGTCTGCCCGTCGGCCGACTGACCGGGCTGCTCTCGGAGTTCACCGAGCGCGTCCACCACGAGCCGCTCTCCGGCGACCCGGACCTGTGGGGCGGGCGGGTCGACGACGAGCGCTACGCGCTGGTGGCCCGTGCCGAACCGCCGCGGCGGCACACCGAGGTCGTCGACGTGCACCTGATCCTTCGCCGCGGCCCGGACGTCCTGCTCGCCCGCCGGGACGGGACGGGATACGCGGACGGGCTGTTCCACTGTCCGTCCGGGCACGTCGAGGACGGCGAGGACGTCCGCGAGGCGATGATCCGCGAGGCCGCCGAGGAGATCGGTGTCGAACTCGGCCCGGACGAGCTGCGGGTCGCGCTGGTCATGCAGCACCGGGGCCCCGGCGGCGGACCCAGAACCGGCTGGTTCTTCGAGGCGGATTACGACCCCGCCCGCCCGCCGTACAACCGCGAACCGGACAAGTGCTCCGAGCTGGAGTGGTTCCCGCTGGACGCGCTCCCGGACGACAGCATCGCCTACTGCCGCGCGGGGCTCGACGGCTACCGGGCGGGGGAGCACTTCCTGATCCACTGGCACGAGGACGGCGACCCCGTGGCGTACCAGCCGCACGGTGCCCGCCGCGCCGTCCCGCTGCCGGCCGGGGGGACGGGCACCGGAGGGGTGCACCACATCGAGCTGTGGGTGCCCGATCTGCCGACCGCCGAGCGGGGATGGGGGTGGCTGCTCGGTGAGCTGGGCCATGTCCCGTACCAGCACTGGGAGAACGGGCGGAGCTGGCGGCGCGGCGACAGCTACGTGGTGGTCGAGCAGTCGCCCGACCTGACCGGCCGGACGCACGACCGGTGCCGCCCCGGGCTCAACCACCTGGCGTTCCACGTCCGGGACCGGGCCGCCCTCGACGCCCTGGTGGCCGAGGCTCCGGAACACGGCTGGCGGCAGCTCTTCCCGGACCGCTACCCGCACGCGGGCGGGGACGAGCACGTCGCCGCGTATCTGGAGGACGCGGCGGGCTACGAGGTGGAGCTGGTCGCCGGGATCAGACAGGCCCGCCCGGCACCGCAGGAGCCGGATCCGCACATCGACGTATGGGAACGCGTCCGGGACTGACGGATGCCCGCCGGGGCATTGCCCCGGCGGGCATCGGGAGAGCGGTCACCGGCCGGGGACGTCACCCCGGCCGGTGGTGCGGCGGGCCCTCGGTCACAGGGCGCGTTCGAGGCGGTCGGCCATCAGCCGGACGAAGCGCGCCGGGTCGCCCAGCTCCCCGCCCTCGGCCAGCAGCGCCAGGTCGTGCAGCAGCTCGGCCGTCTCCTCCAGACCGGTGGTGTCCTTCTCGGCACGCTCGGCGTAGGCCCGGTTGAGTCCGCCGACCAGCGAGTGTTCCGGGTTGAGTTCGAGGATGCGCTTGGCGTCCGGGACGGACTGGCCCATCGCCCGGTACATGTTCCGCAGGGCGGGCGTCACGTCGTGCGCGTCCGAGACGATGCAGGCGGGCGAGACGGTGAGGCGCGAGGAGAGACGCACCTCCTTGACGGTCTCGCCGAGCCGCTCCGTCATCCAGGAGAGCAGATCCGCGTACTCCCGCTGACGGTTCTCCCGCTCGGTCGCCGCCTCCTTCTTCTCCTCCTCGGTACCGAGGTCGATCTCGCCCTTGGCGACGGACCGCAGCTTCTTCCCGTCGAACTCGGGCTCCGCCTCGACCCACACCTCGTCGACCGGATCGGTCAGCAGCAGCACCTCGATGCCCTTGGCCCGGAACGCCTCCATGTGCGGGGAGTTCTCGATGGCCTGCCGGGACTCGCCCGTCAGGTAGAAGATGTGCTCCTGGCCCTCCTTCATCCGCTCCACGTACTGCCGCAGCGTGGTCGGCCCGTCCTCGTCATGGGTCGTGGCGAAGGAGGCGATCTTGAGGATGGCGTCGCGGTTCTCGAAGTCGCTCAGCAGCCCTTCCTTGACGACGCGGCCGAACTCCCGCCAGAACGTGGCGTAGCGCTCCGGGTCGGCGGTCATCATGTCCTTGACCGTCGACAGCACCTTCTTCGCCAGGCGGCGGTGCATCATCTGGATCTGGCGGTCCTGCTGGAGGATCTCGCGCGACACGTTGAGCGACAGGTCCTGCGCGTCGACGACGCCCTTCACGAAGCGCAGGTACGGAGGCATCAGCGCTTCGCAGTCGTCCATGATGAAGACGCGCTTCACATACAGCTGGATGCCGCGCTTGTACCCCTGCATGAACAGGTCGTGGGGCGCGTGCGACGGGATGAACAGCAGCGCCTGGTACTCGAAGGTGCCCTCCGCCTGGAGCCGGACGGTTTCGAGCGGGTCGATCCAGTCGTGGCTGATGTGCTTGTACAGCTCGTGGTACTCGTCGTCCGAGACCTCGTCGCGCGAGCGCGCCCACAGGGCCTTCATCGAGTTGATGGTCTCGGGCTCGCGCGGCGCGTCGTCGGAGCCCTCCCCGGCGTCCTTCGCGTCGGCGTCGGTCTCCGTGACCATCCTGATGGGCCAGGTGATGAAGTCCGAGTATCGTTTGACGATCTCCCTGATCTTCCACGGGGAGGTGTAGTCGTAGAGCCGGTCCTCGGTGTCCTCCGGCTTGAGCCGGAGCGTGACCGAGGTGCCCTGCGGGGCGTGGTCGACGCTCTCGATCGTGTACGTGCCCTCGCCGGTCGACGTCCAGCGGGTGCCCCGGGTCTCGCCCGCGCGCCGGGTCAGCAGCGTGACCTCGTCGGCCACCATGAAGCTGGAGTAGAACCCGACCCCGAACTGGCCGATCAGCCCTTCGGCCGCGGTGGCGTCCTCGGACTCCTTGGCCTCCTTGAGTTCCCGCAGGAACGTGGCGGTGCCCGAATTCGCGATCGTCCCGATGAGCTGGACCACTTCGTCGTGCGACATGCCGATGCCGTTGTCCCGCACGGTCAGCGTGCGGGCCTGCTTGTCGGTCTCGATGTCGATGTGGAGGTCGGACACGTCCGCGCCGAGCGAGTCGTCGCGCAATGCCTCCAGCCGCAGTTTGTCGAGCGCGTCGGAGGCGTTGGAGACGAGTTCGCGCAGGAACACGTCCTTGTTCGAGTAGATCGAGTGGATCATCATCTGCAGAAGCTGGCGCGCTTCCACCTGAAACTCGAACGTCTCAGTGGGCATATCCGTGATTCCTTCTCAGGTCACCGGGTGGGGAACTGACCTGAGCACTTTAATTGAGCCGATCATCACGGACAGTCGGTTCTCCGAGGTTGGCCGTGCTCGATCGTTCATTCCCTGTCCGGGCCGCCCGGCCCCGGCCGCCCCGGCAGGGCCGACGCACCGGGGCCGACCGGGCGGAGGCGGAGGACCGGAAGTCCGGCCCGTCCGCCGGGCGCGTCATCCGAGCAGTGCGGCGAGACCGTCCGTCCTGGCGAGCAGCTCCAGTTCGTCCAGCGCCCGCCGGGCCGCTTCGGCCGCCACCGGATCACGGTCGGCGAGACCGCTCGCCTCGAACTCGTCCTCGTCCAGCCGCAGCACGGACGACCCGTCGGCCGACACCCACAGGTCGAGGTCCAGGTCCTCCACCACCAGCTCCCCGTCCCGCGGCACGGCGGGCCGGGTGATGTCGCAGTACCAGCCCTTGAGCCCGCCCGACCCGGTCCGGACCTCCTTCACCGCGAACCAGCGGTCGCGCCAGTAGTGCTCGGTGAACACGTCCCCCGGCTCGAACCGTACGAAGCCGAAGTCCCGCACCCCCGGCGCCGCCCAGGGCGCTCGTACCGTGATCCGGGTGCCGTCGTCGCGGACCAGGCCCGCCGGATACCTGATCTTGGTCCGCCCGGCCTTCACCAGGGCGACCACGAGCGAGGAGTCAGCCGAGCTCACGGACATGCCGCACCTCCGTGGCACAGATCTCGTAGCCGAACCAGCGGTTGACCGCCAGCATCGGAGCGTTGTCCGCGTCGTTGCCGGTGTACGCGTCCGTGTACCCGGCCGCGCGCGCCCGGCTCAGCGAGTCGTGCTTGGCGAGCTTCGCCAGCCCGCGGCCCCGGTACGCGCGGCGGGTGCCGGTCATCCCCGACATGTAGCGGGTCCGGCCGTCGGTCCGGGCCGCGGTGAACGCCGCCACCTCTCCGTCCACCGTCACGACCGACGTGAGTGCGTGGTCGAGCGTGGGGTGGCGCCAGGTCTGCCGGAGCCAGTGCTCGTAGTCGGACAGTTCGGCCGGGGTGTCGCTCGGTTCGTCGGCCGTGGTCTCGGCGTCGGCCTCGAAGAGCGGGCGCGGGTCGTCGGCGAAGTCCGCCCCCGTGCGCAGCTCGACGCCCGCCGGGACGGCAGGGCGCTGCGGCAGCGCGCCACCCGCGAGGTCGAGACGGAGGAAGTGCGCCGAGCGGCTCGGCGCGTAGCCGCGCTTCTCCGCGAAGGCACGGTTCGACGGGGTGTCGAGCACCCAGGTGTAGACGGTGCGCGCCCCTTCCACCGCGAGGTGCTCCTCCGCCGTCCGCAGCAGCAGCCCGCCCGCGCCTCGCCCGGTGCGGTCCGGATGCGTGTACGGGTCGCAGAACGCCAGGCCGGGTTCGGGGCTGTCGGGCACCATCCCGGTCCGGGCGATCGCGATGATCTCCCCGTCCTCCTCGGCGACCAGCAGGCGGCGGTGCTCCTCGGACCGGGCGGAGGCGAGGTCGAAGGCGACCTGCTCGGGGGTGGTCACGATGTAGGGCATTGCGGCATGCCCGACGCGCGCCCAGGCAGCGGCGTCTGCGGGCAGGAAGTCGCGAACGAGGACAGTCATGGGCCGGACGCTACGCGGAGGTGCGTCGCACCGCCTCCGATTTTCCGGCATCGGAACAGCGGTGGAACGGCGTCGGGATCGCGACGCGACGGCGGTGGGACGGCGACGGCACCGTGGCGGACGTCGGCGGCGGGGTGCCGCGGTGGTGGACAATCGGTACGTGACTCTCAAGATCGTCCTTGACCCGGCCTCCGGCACCGCTCCGTACGAGCAACTGCGCGCGCAGATCTCCGAATTGGCCCGTTCCGGCGCGCTTCCCGTCGGTTTCAGACTTCCGACCGTACGCGGCTTCGCCGAGGAACTCGGCCTCGCCGCGAACACCGTCGCCAAGGCGTACCGGGCGCTGGAGACCGATGGCGTGATCGAGACCCGGGGTCGCAACGGCACGTTCATCGCCGCGGCCGGTGAGGCGGCGGACCGTCACGCGGCGTCCGCCGCTCGCGAGTACGCCGAGGTGGCGCGACGGCTGGGCCTGTCGCGGGCCGAGGCGCTGTCGCTGGCCGAGGAAGCGGTGCGGGCGGCGTACGCGGCGCACTGAGCCGGCGCGCGGGGAAAAACCCGCCGGACCTTTCGCCCCGGGAGCGCCACGAGGCCCGTGCGGGAACGGGCCGGGGCCGGGGGCGTCGGATCCGTCTGGGGCGCCCGGACCCGCCGGAGGTGTCGGATCGTCAGAGATAGAGGCCCGCGTCCGCGCCGGAATCCTGCCTCGGCACCGACGCGGGGCCGCTGCCGCGCCGCAGCGCGTACAGCTCGGCGAGCGTGGCGCCCTCGCGGCCGAGTCCCTCCTCCGTGCCCAGCCAGCCCACCGCCTCCTCGCGGGTCAGCGGGCCCACCTCGATCCTGGCGAGGCAGCGGCCGGGCCGGACCACGGCCGGGTGGAGCCGTTCCAGATCCTCGTTGGTGGTGACGCCGACCAGCACGTTGCGCCCCTGGCCGAGCAGTCCGTCGGTGAGGTTCAGCAGCCGGGAGAGTGCCTGGCCCGCCGTGTGCTTGGCCTCGCCGCGGATCAGCTCGTCGCAGTCCTCCAGGAGCAGCAGCCGCCAACGGCCCTTGGCCGTGCCCTCGTCCTCGCCGATCGCGATGTCCATCAGATAGCCGACGTCGTTGAACAGCCGCTCCGGGTCGAGCACGCAGTCGACCTGGCACCAGTCCCGCCACGAACGCGCGAGCGTGCGCAGCGCCGACGTCTTGCCGGTGCCGGGCGGGCCGTGCAGCAGGAGCAGCCGGCCCGCGATGTCGTCGGGGGTGATCTTCATCAGCCGGTCCATGGCATCGGCCACCGGAGCCGTGTAGTTGCTCCGGACCTCGTCCCACGCCCCGGCGGCGATCTGACGGGTGGTGCGGTACGGACCGCGGCGCGGTGACACGTACCAGAATCCCATCGTCACGTTCTCGGGCTGCGGTTCGGGTTCGTCCCGCACGCCCTCCGTCGCCCGGTCGAGGATCTCGCGCGCCAGCTCCGCGCTGGTCGCGGTGACCGTGACGTCGGCGCCGCGGTTCCACCGGGAGGCGAGCAGGGTCCAGCCGTCGCCCTCGGCGAGCGTGGCGCTGCGGTCGTCGTCCCGGGCGGCGCGCAGCACCGTGGCGGCCGGGGGCAGCAGGGTGGCATCGGCCTTGACCCGGTCGAGGGAGGAACTGTGCGAGTAGGGCTGCTCGCCCGTCGCGAAGCGGCCGAGGAACAGCGCGTCCACGACATCGGACGGCGAATCGCCGTCGTCGACGGTGAGCCGGATCGGCAGCGCGGACTCAGGGGTGGAGGACATGGCGCCCATGATCCGGCAAGGGGAGGTCCGCCGCACCCGGGTTTCATCACCTTTCTCCCCGTGTCCGACAGGTCGTCCGCAGACATGACACGGCATCAAGGGGGCGCGTGGAAGAACTCCTTCGAGCAACTTGGCATGCACACTTCCGGAGCGGGGCCGGTGCTGCTACCACGGACACGGCAGACCAAGGCGGAGATCCTGCCGGTCGGTCCAAGGGAGGTTCCATGAAGGTGTCCAGACTCGTGGCGTTCTCGTCCTCGCTTCTGCTCGGTGCCGTACTCGCGTTGACCGGGGCGGCCACCGCGTCCGCCGCGCAGTCCGTCCAGGGGGTCGACTACGTGGCCCTCGGCGATTCGTACTCCTCGGGCGTCGGCGCCGGGAGCTACGACAGCGCCAGCGGGTCCTGCAAACGCAGCACCAAGGCGTATCCGGCGCTCTGGGCCGCCTCCCACTCGCCCTCGTCCTTCTCCTTCACCGCCTGCTCGGGCGCCCGTACCGGTGATGTGACCTCCGGTCAGCTCGGGCCGCTGAACTCCTCGACCGACCTCGTCTCGATCTCCGTCGGCGGCAACGACGCGGGCTTCGCCGATGTGATGACGACCTGTGTCCTCCAGTCGGAGGCCACCTGTCTCAGCCGGATCGCCACGGCCCGCGGCTACGTCGGCGCGACCCTGCCGGGCAATCTCGACTCGGTGTACTCGGCGATCCGCGCCAAGGCGCCCTCCGCCCGTGTGGTCGTCCTCGGCTACCCGCGCTTCTACAAGGTCGGCGGCAGCTGCGTCGTCGGTCTGAGTGACAAGGTGCGCACCGCGATCAACGACGCCGCCGACTACCTCAACACGACGACCGCGAAGCGTGCCGCCGATCACGGGTTCGCCTTCGCCGATGTCGCGGGGAGGTTCACCGGGCACGAGATCTGCTCCGGGGACGCCTGGCTGCACAGTGTCAACTGGCTCAACATCGGTGAGTCGTACCACCCCACGGCGGCCGGACAGTCCGGCGGCTACCTGCCGGTTCTCGACTCGGCGGCCTGATCCCCGACGTACGGAACGCCGGCCCGTCGGGCCGGTGCGAAGGCCGGGCGGCCCCGTCTGCGGGGTACTCGTCCGGCCTCCCGTCGTCCGGGGCGGGGCGGCGGCTCCACGGCGGCCGAACCGCCCTGGAATCGGACGGGTGTGGAGAGTGATCGTCGACCTCCGGACGGCGCGCCCGGTCCCCCGGGCGGGATACACGAGTGTCCTCGCGGGGGGTTAGGGTTAGCCTGCCCGGGCCGGGTGCCCTCGTACGGGTGGGGAGTGACATGGAACAGATAACGGTCCGCAGCAGGCCACGTGTGCCTGCCATCACATGCGGGAGCAGTGCGACCAGTTCGCGCCTCGACCGCCATCTCGCGGTGCTCGGCGGTCCTGCCGTGCCGCGGCGGGAGGTCGCCGAGGCCACGCTGCTGATGCGCGAGCTGACCTCGCGCGAGGTCGGGCACAGCCGTCGGAGCAGGAGCGCGCGGGTCTCGCTCTTCGCGCCGCTGAGCCGGCTGCGCCGCTCGCTCTTCGGCAGCCGCCACTGACCCGACGGCCCGTCACCACCGCTCATCGGCCGTGCCCGGGCCGATCGGGCGATCGTCCGTACCGGACGTGCGCCGCTGCCGACCCTCCCGTCATCCCCGGGGTCCGCAGCGGCGCTTCGGCGTACTCACCGGCCGTCGGTCCGGACGGCGCGGTGCGCGGGTGTCATTCGCCGCCGCGCGCGTGGCGTCGTACGGTCAGCGGCACGAAGACCACGAGGAGCGCCAGCGACCAGGCGAGCGTCCCCGCCACCGGGTGGGCGACCGGCCAGGCGGCATCGGCGGCCGGTGACGCGTTGCCGAACAGCTCACGGGCGGCGGCGGCCAGGGCGCTGATCGGATTCCACTCCGCGACCGTGCGCAGCCACCCCGGCAGGTCGTCGGTCGGGATGTACGCGCTCGACAGCAGCGGCAGGACGAACGTGGCGCTGCCCAGTTGACCGGCCGCCTCCTCGTTGCGGATCAGCAGGCCCAGCCAGCAGCCCAGCCAGGACGTGGCGAACCGGAGGAGCAGCAGCAGCCCGAAGGCGCCCAGGGCGCCGAACGGGCCGTCCTCGATCCGCCAGCCGACCGCCAGTCCGACCAGGATCAGCGGGACCATGCCGACGGCCGTGGTCAGCAGGTCGGCCGCGGTCTGTCCGAACGGTACGGCGAACCGGCTCATCGGCAGCGTGCGGAACCGGTCCATCACCCCGCGGTGGCAGTCCTGCGAGGCCTGGAACATCCCGGTCATGACACCGTTCGCGGCCGTCGCCGCGAGCAGGCCCGGCACCAGGAACGCGCGGTACTCCTGCCCGGGCACGGCCAGGGCGCTGCCGAAGACGTAACCGAAGAACAGCAGCATCGTGATCGGCATGGTCTGCGTCAGGATCACGACGCCGGGGGCGGCCTTGATCCGCTGGAGGTGGCGGACCAGAACGGCCAGGGCGTCGGCCGCCGGGGCGAACGGGGCGGCCGGGAGGTTCCGGTCGTGGACGGGTGCGGTGGTGCCGCTCATGCTGCCGTCTCCTTCGGTGGCGGGGCGGTGCGGACGTCGCCGCGGGCGGTCAGGCGGAGGAAGACCTCGTCGAGCGTCGGCGGGCGCAGACTCGCGTCGATCACGGGAACGCCCGCGGCGTCGAGTTCGCGCACGACGCGGGGGAGGGTGAGCGTGCTGTCGGTCGCGACGGCAGCGGCGGTGCGGCGCTCGCGGTCGATCACCGGTTCGGCGCCGGTGAGCTGGTCCAGGACGCCCGCGGCCGGGGCCAGCGCCGACTCATGGGCGACGACCACCTCGGCGTAGCTGCCGATGAGCGACTTCAGTTCGGCGGGGGTGCCGCGGTGGGCGGTCCGGCCCCGGTCGATCAGCACGATGTCGTCGGCCAGCTGATCGGCCTCCTCCAGGTACTGCGTGGTGAGCAGGACGGTGGTTCCCCGTCCGGTGAGTTCCCGGACCGCGGCCCAGATCCGGTTGCGGCTGTGCGGGTCGAGGCCGGTGGTCGGCTCGTCCAGGAAGAGCACCCGGGGACGGGTCAGCAGACTGGCCGCGAGGTCCAGCCGACGGCGCATGCCGCCCGAGTAGGTGCGGGCCGGGCGGTCCGCGGCCTCCGTCAGCCCGAAACGCTCCAGCAGTTCGTCGGCGCGGGCGCGGGCGGCCCCGCCCCGGAACCGGAGCAGCTTCGCGAACAGCCGCAGATTCTGCCGCCCCGACAGTTCGCCGTCGACCGAGGCGTTCTGACCGGTGACACCGATCGCCGCGCGCACCGCGTGCGCCTCGCGCAGCACGTCGTGGCCCGCGACCCGGGCGCTGCCGCCGTCCGGGACCGTCAGCGTGGTGAGGACCCGGACGGCGGTGGTCTTGCCCGCGCCGTTCGGCCCCAGCACCCCGCAGACGGTGCCCTCGGCGACGGCCAGATCGAGCCCGCGCAGGGCGTGGACCTCGCCGTAGCGTTTCTCCAGACCTTCACTAAGTACAGCGTACGTAGTTGTCATGCCGCCCACCGTACCGCACTACGTACGCTGTACGTAACTAGGATGGTGGGGCGAGGTGATGATCGATGGTGGGGCGTCCCGCTGTACCCGAAGTGATCTGGGCGCGCCCCGAGCGCGCGGGCCGCGGCCCCAAGCCGGCGTTCAGCCGTGCCGACATCGCGGCGGCGGCGGTCCGCATCGCCGACGCGGAGGGCTTCGACGCGGTGTCCATGCGGAAGGTGGCGGCGGAGCTCGGCTGCGGCACGATGTCGCTCTACAACTACGTGCCGCGCAAGGAGGACCTGCACGAGCTGATGCTCGACGCGGTCAGCGGCGACTACGAGTACCCGGAGCCGTCCGGCGACTGGCGCGCCGATCTGATCGCGCTGGCCCATCAGGCGCGCGCGATGATGCACCGCCACACCTGGATGCCCCGGCTGATGTCACCCGTCTACGGCTTCAGCCCGAACGCCCTGCGGTACCTGGAGTACGCGCTCAGCTGCCTGGACGGCGTCGACGCGCGGTTCGGCGAGAAGATGGAGCTCGTCGCCATGGTCAACGGCGTCGTCACCACCTACGTGGCCAACGAGATCGCCACGGCGGAGCGCAGCCGGTCGTTGCCCTGGTCCGAGGAGCGGGAGCACGCCGTGCGCACCGAGTACCTGATCAGTCAGATAGCGACCGGGAAGTACCCTCGGATGGCGGCCGCGTTCGCCGAGGACCCCGGTCCGATCGACATGGACGGGGTCTTCGACCGGGCGCTCGGGCGGGTGCTGGACTCCTTCGGCCGATAGCTCCGCCCCGCGGTCGGGTCCGATGCGGCGGTGCCGCCTCGTGCCCCTCTTCGGCGGGGTCGTCCTTTCCCACGCCGGTCACAGCAGCGCGAACTGCCCGTCCGGTCCCTCCTCGCGGTGGTCGAGCACGGAGGCGGGGCGGCGGGCCGCGTCCGGGACGGGCAGCACGCCCGCGGCCCGGAGGTCCTCCGCCGTGAGGTGCGGGCCCTCGGCCGGCTCCTCCCGCCTGGGGCGGAGTTCGGCGAGCAGGGCGAGCACCGTGACCAGTTCCAGCAGTTCCGAGGTCCACTCCTGGGGCCAGGCGCGCGGCCGGATCGCCTCCAGGCCGTCCGCGTCCGGCGAGCCCTCCGCGCTCGCGCCTCCGGCGCCGTTCGCCCAGGGCGCCGCGCGGCGACCGAACCAGAGCTCCAGCACGCGGACCTGGCCCACCCGGAACTCCCACGCCCCCGCCGGTACGGGCGAGACGCGGCCCGTGCCCAGCAAAAGCGCCTCGTCGACCGGGTCGTACTCCAGGGCCGTCGGCGCGGGCGGCACCGAAGCCCGCACATAGGGCCGCCGTCCGCCCGGCAGCCGGGGTCGTTCCCCGCCCCGGGCGCCGCGCAGATGCAGCCGCAGCAGTTCCTGCCCCAGCTCCACCCCCGCCGACCAGCGCGCCGTGTCGGCGGGCAGCGGCACCACGCATCCGGCGGGGGAGTGGCGCGCCGCCGCGAGGATCCACGCCAGCACGGACCGGGCAGTGACCCCGTCCCCGTGGCGGTCCTTCAGCAGGGCGAGCAGCCCGGGGGCCAGATTGGGTTCGAGGCCGCCGGGGCGCCGGTACAGCGGCCGGATCCGGCCCGGCCGGCCCGCGGGCGAATGGCCGTCCGGCAGCAGTGCCGTCACGGACAGCGCGGGGCCGGTGTCCTGCGGCACGTACCCGTGCTCGACGACGAAGAACTGCTGTCCGTCGGCCACCCGCCACAGCTCGGGGCGGGCGGCGTCGATCAGCCGGTGGTCGGGGATCAGCCACTGCTCGTCGAACGGGCCGTGGGCGATCCGCACCGGCGCGGGGCACGGCCCCTCCTCGCGGTCGAACGGGCCGGTGCCCGTGGCCTGTCCGGGCAGTGCCGCCACCCGGCTTCGGGGATCACGGGAACGGGTGACCCGGAACAATCGCTCGTGCTCGTCCCGCGGGGCCTTCGTCAGCCGGTCCCAGCGGGCTCTGAGCGAGGCGGCGTCGGGGGCGGTCACCCAGGCGCGTCCGGTGCGCAACGGCCTTACGGACCAGGGCATCAGGTCGTCGAGGAGCGGGGCGCCGTCGCCCCGGGCGTCATCGGAGCCGCCCGCCGCCCGTGCTGCCACCGTGTCGTCCTCCCCGTCGCCACGTCGCCTGCGTACCTGCCCCGGCATCGTAACCGCGGCCGCCGGAGTGCGGCCGGTGGCGCTCGCCCGGCGCCGGCGCACGCGGCACGGGCGCACCCCGGCGGGCGCGTACCAGGCGCGGGGGCGCGGACCGGGCGCGGGTGCGTCCGGCGGCCCCGTCGTGCCGGTGCGTCAGTGCGCCTCCACGGTGACCGAGAAGGAGAACCGGTCGCCCCGGTAGCGGATCCGTGCCACGTCCACCACCCGGCCGCCCTCCTCGTACGTCACCCCCGTGTAGAACAGGATCGGGCTGAGCAGCGGTACCCGGAGGAGTTCGGCGGTGACCGGGTCGGCGAGGCGCGCCTCGACGGTGTCGGTGATGCGCGCGATGCGGACGCCGACGCGGTCGCGCAGCACCTTGGTCATCGGCCAGCGTTCGAGGTCGGCGATGTCGAGCCGGGCCGCCACCTCGGGATGCACCGCGTTCTCCGCCCAGTTGGTGGGCTCGTCGCTGTCCTCGTCCCGGCGCAGCCTGCGATAGCTGACCACCTCGGAGCAGCCGGGGAAGTGCTCGCCGAGCTCGCACGGCACGGCCACCGGGCCGTGGTCCAGGACCGAGGTCCGTTCGCCCGACTGCTGGGCCACGATCGCGTCGATCGAACCCAGCAGCCGGACCGGGGAGACCCGGCGGGCGCGCGGTTCGATGAACGTGCCGCGCCGCCGGTGCCTGCTGATCAGTCCCTCCGCCTCCAGCTCCTTGAGCGCCTGGCGCATCGTCAGCACGCTGACGCCGTAGTGCGCGGCGAGCTGTTCCTCGGTCGGCAGCCGCTGCGAGACGTCCGCCGCGCGCCCCAGTATCGAGGCGCGCAGCGACTGCGAGACCTGGTACCACAGCGGCAGTTTGCGGTTCAGGACCAGCGAATCGGGGGCGAAGGCCGGCACCGGGGGCGTCTTGGGCATCTGGGGCACCTGAGTCACCTGGTCTCTCCGTACTGCGACACAGCGGACGCGACGACGCTGGGCCGCGTGGTGGCGGTCGTCGCCTACGGCCTGAAGTTGCGGCTCAGACCCTGCCACACGTCGTCGTAGCCGTGCTGAAGATGGTCGGCACCGGCCGCCTGCGCGGTCGCGGTCACCGGCCAGCGGGTCTCGAACATGAAGGCCAGGCCGTCGTCGATCTTCTGCGGCCTCAGCTCCGCCGCGCTCGCCCGGTCGAAGGTCTCCCGGTCCGGGCCGTGCGCCGACATCATGTTGTGCAGCGAACCGCCGCCCGGCACGAATCCGCCCTTCCCGGCCGTCTTGGCGTCGTACGCGCCCTCGATCAGGCCCATGTACTCGCTCATCACGTTGCGGTGGAAGTACGGCGGCCGGAACGTGTCCTCGCCGACCAGCCAGCGCGGCGCGAAGACGACGAAGTCGACGCCCGCCAGACCGGCGGTGTCGGACGGCGAGGTCAGCACCGTGAAGATCGACGGGTCGGGGTGGTCGTAGCTGATCGACCCGATGACGTTGAAACGGTGCAGGTCGTAGACGTACGGGGTGTGGTTGCCGTGCCAGGCGACCACGTCGAGCGGCGAGTGGTCGTACGTCGCGGACCAGAGGTTCCCGCAGAACTTGTTGATCACCTCCACCGGGCGGTCGTCGTCCTCGTACGCGGCGACGGGCGCGAGGAAGTCCCGCGCGTTCGCCAGGCCGTTGGCACCGATCGGGCCGAGATCGGGGAGGACGAACGGGCGGCCGTAGTTCTCGCAGACGTAGCCGCGGGCGGTGGCGTCGAGCAGCTCCACCCGGAAGCGGACCCCGCGCGGGATCAGCGCGACGTGCCCCGGTTCGGCGCGCAGCAGTCCCAGTTCGGTGCGGAGCAGCAGGCCGCCGCGTTCCGGGACGATCAGCAGCTCGCCGTCCGCGTCGCTGAACACCCGGTCGGTCATGGACGCGTTGGCGTGGTAGAGGTGCACGGCCATACCGGCGCGCTGCGTCGCGTCGCCGTTGCCGCCGAGGGTCCACAGACCGGCCAGGAAGTCCGTCCCGGCCGCGGGCTCGGGCAGCGGGTCCCAGCGCAGCCGGTTGGGGTCGGGCACGGTCTCGGTGAACGGGGCCGTGCGGATCGCGCCGTTGTCGACGCGGACGAACGGGGGATGGGCGGCCGAGGGGCGGATCCGGTAGAGCCAGGAACGGCGGTTGTGCGCCCGCGGTTCGGTGAAGGCCGAGCCGCTCAGCTGCTCCGCGTAGAGCCCGAGAGGGGCGCGCTGGGGCGAGTTGCGGCCGTGCGGCAGCGCCCCGGGAACCGCCTCCGAGCTGTGTTCATTGCCGAATCCGGGGGAATACCCGAGCCCCTGTGCCGTCTTCCTCGCCTGCTCGATGCCACTCATGTGCGCTCCCGGTGCCGAAGAAATCCTATGGACAACCGTAGGAATCGGAACGTGGCTCGTCAACGCCATTCGGTGACATACGGGGGTTCCGTGGCGGTGGAGGCGCGAGACGGCGTCCCGTGGCGGCGCGGGCGCGCCGCACGGGGAGGAATCCGGGCGGCGGAGGGTCACGGCATCATGGAGCCCGTGCCCCCAGCGAACAGCCACCTCCGCCGCGTCCCGGTCCAGCGGCGCAGCGCCGAACGTCTGGCCCGGATGCTCGACGCCTGCGCCGAACTCCTCGACGAGACGGGGTACGAGCAGCTGTCCACCCGGGCCGTCGCCCTCCGGGCCGGGGTGCCCATCGGTTCCGTCTACCGGTTCTTCTCCAACAAGCGCGCGTTGACCGACGCACTCGCCCGGCGCAACCTGGACAGCTACGCCGAACGCGTCACCGCCCGGCTGGCCACCGTCCCGACGACCGACTGGCAGAGCGCGATCGACGCCGTGCTGGACGAGTACCTGGCGATGAAGCGCGCCGTGGCCGGCTTCGCCCTCGTGGACTTCGGCGCCCCCGCCCCCGCCCCCGACGAGGACCCGGCCGACGACGCCAACCACCGGGTGGCCGTCCGTCTCACCCCGCTCCTGGCCGGGTATCTGGGCCCGGTGCCGGCTCAGGACCTGCACCGGACGATCCTGGTGTGCGTCGAGGCCGCGGACGCCCTGCTCCGACTCGCCTTCCGTACCGATCCGTCGGGGGACGACGCCGTCGTCGCCGAGACCCGCGTCCTGCTCCGGGCGTATCTCGCGCAGGTCCTGGACCGGCGGGCGCCGCACGGATCCCGGGCCGGTGACGGGCGGCGGACGGCCGGGCGTTGACCTCAAGTCCGCTGGAGGTCGTACGTTCCAGCCATGAGCATGGAAACCACCGCGTGGACACAGCTCCACAACGTCATGAACGCGCAGGCGGACCGGCGCCCCTTCGACCGCGCCACCCTGCGGCGCGTCGCCGCCTTCGCCCGCCCCCACCGCCGCCGGGTCGCCCTCTTTCTGCTCGTGAGCGTGGCGACAGCGCTGCTCGCGGTCGCCACCCCCGTACTCGCCGGCCGCGTCGTCGACGCCATCGTGACCGGCGGGGACACCGGCACCGTCACGCGCCTGTCCCTGCTCATCGCCGCGATCGCCCTCGCCGAGGCGGCACTCGGACTGGTCGGCCGCTGGCTCTCGGCGAACCTCGGCGAGGGGCTGATCCTCGACCTGCGCACCGCCGTCTTCGACCACGTGCAACGCATGCCGGTCGCGTTCTTCACCCGTACCCGCACCGGCGCGCTCGTCAGCCGGCTCAACAACGACGTCATCGGAGCCCAACGCGCCTTCAGCAACACCCTGTCCGGCGTCGTCGGCAATGTCGTGACGCTGCTCCTCACCCTCGGCGTCATGCTCTCCATCTCCTGGCGGATCACCCTCCTGGCACTGGTGCTGCTGCCGGTGTTCGTGCTGCCCGCCCGGCGCATGGGCACCCGGATGGCCAGGCTCCAGCGGGAGGCGGCGGCCCACAACGCCGCGATGGGGACGCGGATGACCGAGCGCTTCTCCGCGCCCGGCGCCACCCTGGTCAAGCTGTTCGGCCGGCCCGCCGACGAGTCCGCCGAATTCGCCGCCAGGGCGGGGCGGGTGCGCGACATCGGGATCCGTACGGCCATGGCCCAGTCCGCGTTCATCACCGCCCTCACCCTCGTGTCGGCGCTGGCGCTCGCCCTGGTCTACGGGCTCGGCGGGTACTACGCGCTGCGCGGGCAGCTGGACGCGGGCGCGGTCGTCGCGCTGGCCTTGCTGCTGACCCGCCTGTACGCGCCGCTCACCGCGCTCGCCGGGGCGCGGGTGGAGGTGATGAGCGCCCTCGTCAGCTTCGAGCGGGTCTTCGAGGTCCTCGACCTCGAACCGCTCATCGCGCAGAAGCCCGACGCCCGGGCGGTCCCCGAGGGGCCGGTGTCCGTCGAGTTCGACCGGGTCCGGTTCGGCTACCCGGCCGCCGACAAGGTCTCCCTCGCCTCGCTGGAGGACGTCGCGAGCCTCGACACCCGGGGCGGCGGGGAGGTGCTGCGCGGAGTCTCGTTCCGGGCCGAACCCGGTCGGACGGTGGCGCTCGTCGGTTCCTCCGGCGCGGGCAAGTCGACCATCGCGCAACTGCTGCCGCGCCTCTACGACGTGGACGAGGGCGCGGTGCGCATCGGCGGTGTCGACGTGCGCGACCTCTCCGCCGACAGCCTGCGCGACACCCTCGGTATGGTCACCCAGGACGGCCACCTCTTCCACGAGTCGGTCCGCGCCAATCTGCTGCTCGCCCGGCCCGACGCCACCGAGGGCGACCTCTGGGACGCGCTGCGCCGCTCACGGCTGGACGGACTGGTCGCCTCGCTGCCCGACGGGCTCGACACCGTCGTCGGCGAACGCGGCTACCGGCTCTCCGGCGGCGAACGCCAGCGGCTGACCATCGCCCGGCTGCTCCTGGCCCGCCAGCGCGTCGTGATCCTCGACGAGGCCACCGCCCACCTGGACAACACCTCCGAGGCGGCCGTTCAGGAGGCCCTCACCGAGGCGCTCGCCGGACGCACCGCCGTCGTGATCGCCCACCGCCTGTCCACCGTGCGGTCGGCTGACCTCATCCTGGTGGTGGAGGACGGACGGATCGTGGAGCGGGGCACCCACGACGAACTCCTCGTGGCCGGGGGCCGGTACGAGGAGCTGTACCGCACCCAGTTCCAGGATTCCGGGGCCGAGGGTCCGGGATCCGAGAGTCCGCTGGACCGTGTCTGAATCCGTGAGTCCGTCGGACCGTGCCGGGATCCGTGAGTCCGTCGGACCGTGTCCGACGTGTCCCGCCCGGCCCGCCGTCCACGGCCTCCCCGCGGCGCCGGGCGGGAGGCCGTGGGCGGGTCGCGGGGCCGACGGACCGGTGCCGCGGGACGGGGACGTCAGTGGTGTGCGCCGCCACCGGCCGCCGGGCCCGACATCAGGAGGACCAATGCGTGGCCCGTCCTGACCAGGGCGTCCTCGGGGGCGTTCGACGGCCGCGGTGATCCGGTTGCCCTCGTTCGGCCGCTTCCCGGTCCGCCTGCGGCCGTGCCGCTCCTCGGCGCCGCGTGCCGTGCCGGCGTCCCTCCACCGGCGCTGCCGGGTTCTTCCGCGTCGGGCCCGTCCGTGTACGCGTCCGGGAGACCGCCACCCCGGCCAGGCAGAGCAGACCCCCGCCGACGGTGAGCGGTGCCGGGACCTCGTCCAGCAGCAGCCAGGACAGGGCCACCACCACGGCGGGCACCGCGTACGTGGTGGCGCCCATCCGTCCCGCGGTGGTCCGGGTCAGCGCGTAGGCCCAGGTGGTGAAGGCCAGAGCGGTCGGGAAGAGCCCCAGGTAGACCATGTTCAGGGTGGCGGCCAGGGGCGCCCGGGCGGCCTCGGACACCAGTGAGGCGCCGAACGGCAGACAGGCGACGGCACCGACCAGGCAGCCGAACGTGGTGATCTGCGGTGCCGAACCGTGCCGCAGCGCGGGCTTCTGCCCCACCACCCCGGCGGCGTACGCCACCGCCGCCACCACGCAGAGTGCCACGCCCAGCACCGGGGTGTTCCCGTGTCCCGTCATCGAGAGCCCGACCACGACGGCGCCCGCGAACGACACCCCCATGCCCGCCACCAGCCTCCCGGGCAGTGCCTCGCCGAGCACCCGGGAACCCAGCAGCGCGATCAGCAGCGGGCCGATGTTCACCACCATCGCCGCGGTGCCCGCGTCCACCAGCCGCTCGGCCTGGTTGAGCACCACGGTGTAGAGCCCGAACCAGAGCAGCCCGGACCACAGGATCCCCCGCCAGGCGGCCCGCGGCGGCAGCCCCTCGCGCCGCAGCAGCAGGAGCGTGCCCAGTGCCAGGGAGCCGGTGAGCAGCCGGCCGAGCGCCAGCGCGCCGGGGGAGTAGGCCGTTCCGGCGCTGCGGATGGACACGAAGGCGGAGGCCCACAGCAGCACGGTGACACAGGCCGCGGCGGGAGCCCGCCGGTCGGGGCGGCCCACGGATTCCGCCGTGGGGGAGGGCGTTGTCGTCATGGGCCCGACCGTAGGGGCGCGACGGTTCGGCCCCTACCGAAGCATGGACGGCTCGATGCCCAGGTGCTCGCGCAGTGCCCGTTCCCCGTCGGCCGTCGCCCGCACCGCCCGGCCGGACCCGATCCGTACGCACCACCCCGCGTCCAGCACGTGTCGGCACAGCGCCGCGCCCGCGAGCCCCGCCAGGTGCGGCCTGCGTTCGGTCCAGTCCAGGCAGCTCCGTACGAGCGGACGCCGCGACCGTGACTCCAGGGCGATTCCCAGCGACGCGAACCAGGCGACGCCGTCGGTGGTGAGGGCGAAACCCGTGTCCTGCACCAGCAGTCCGCGCGCGGTCATGGCGTCCGCGATCGCGATGCCGATCCGTCCGGCGAGATGGTCGTAGCAGGTGCGTCCGCGGGCCAGCGCGCTGCCCGCGCTCACCGCGCTCAGGGCGCGCGGGCGGTCGGCCGCCGCGTCGGGGGCGACCCGGGCCGCCAGGTCCTCGACGAGGTGCGCCGCCCGCTCGTCGGCGAGCCGCACATAGCGGTGGCGGCCCTGCCGTTCCTCGGCCAGCAGCCCGCCCGCGACGAGCCTGCCGAGATGCTCGCTGGCGGTGGACGGCGCCACCGAGGCGTGCCGGGCCAGCTCGCCCGCCGTCCAGGCGCGGCCGTCGAGCAGGGCCAGGCAGAAGGCCGCCCGGGTCTCGTCGGCCAGGAGCGCGGCCAGGGCGGCGAGCCGGGGCGCGGCCGGATCGGGATGTGCCATGCGTGCCATGTGTTCCAGGATGCGTCGGGGACGTTTCGGCGGCTGCCGAAACGTCCCCGCGCGACGCCTGGCCCGCCCTCCGGCCGGAAGACGGCACTTTGAGGACACGGCCTAAGCGCTTGCTCAGGTTCAGGGTATGGTGTTCGTCCTGTTGACGAGAGGGGCGAGTGATCATGAGCACGGCGGAGGAGACCGACGGCGACCGCGCGCCGTGGGCCGAGGTGACGCCCGAGGCGGCCAGACGGCTCCTCGTCGCCGCCGTCGACGCCTTCGCCGAGCGCGGGTACCACGCCACCACCACGCGGGACATCGCGGGCCGGGCGGGCATGAGCCCGGCCGCGCTCTACATCCATTACAAGACGAAGGAAGAACTGCTCCACCGCATCAGCAGGATCGGTCACGACCGCGCCCTCGCCGTCCTGGAAGCCGCCGCCGACGGGGACGGCGCCGCCGCCGAGCGGCTGGCCGAGGCCGTACGGGCCTTCGTCCGCTGGCACGCGGAGCAGCACACCACGGCCCGCGTGGTCCAGTACGAACTCGACGCGCTCGGCGAGGAGCACCGCGCCGAGATCGTCGGGCTGCGCCGCAGTACCGAAGCGGTGGTGCGCCGGATCATCGACGAGGGCGTGGAGGCGGGGGAGTTCGACGTCCCCGACGTCCCGGGCACCGCCCTCGCGGTGCTCTCGCTCTGCATCGACGTGGCGCGCTGGTTCAACGCGCGGGGCAGCCGGACGCCCGACGGGGTCGGCGAGTTCTACGCCGGTCTCGTGCTGCGCATGGTGGGTGCCGAGCGGTAGCGGCGGCGGGGCCCGGCCGGGGGCCGCCCCGTACCCGGCCGGGACGCGACGGTTCCGGCCGCGCCGGCCGGTTCGGGACGCGTCCGGTCAGAAGTAGTAGCGCGACACCGATTCGGCCACGCACACCGGCTTGTCGCCGCCCTCGCGCTCGACCGTGACGAGGGCGGTGACCTGCACGCCGCCCCCGGCCTCCTCGACGTTCCTCAGCACGGCCGTCGCGCGCAGCCGGGAGCCCACGGGCACGATGGACGGGAAACGGACCTTGTTCGTGCCGTAGTTGATCCCCATCTTCATGCCCTCGACCCGCATGACCTGCGGTACGAGGGCCGGCAGCAGCGAGAGCGTGAGATAGCCGTGCGCGATCGTCGTGCCGAACGGCCCGGTCGCGGCCCGCTCCGGGTCCACGTGGATCCACTGATGGTCGCCGGTGGCGTCGGCGAAGAGATCGATCCTCTTCTGGTCGATCTCCAGCCACTCGCTGTGCCCGAGCTGCTCGCCCACCGCGTCGCGCAACTCCTGCGCGGACGTGAAGATCCTCGGCTCCGCCATGTCCCTGGTCCTGCCTTCCGCTCGCGGCCGTCCGGCGTCGCGCGCCCGTGGGCCGCGCGCCCGTAGTAGGAAGCCGGGCGAGGGGCGACACCCTTCGCCCCGGGCTGTCCAAGCGCTTGCTCAGCATGGTTGGCGGGTGCGTTCCTGTCAACGACGGACCGGCCCGGGGCGGGGCACGTAGGGTTGGGGAAGTGCCTCAGATTCCACATTCACTCCAGGAACTCACGGTCGGTCAGCTCTCCGCGCGCAGCGGGGCAGCCGTCTCCGCCCTGCACTTCTACGAGGCCAAGGGCCTGATCAAGAGCCGCCGGACCAGCGGCAACCAGCGCCGCTACACCAGGGACGCGCTGCGCAGGGTCGCGTTCGTGCGCGCGGCGCAGCGGGTGGGCATCCCGCTGGCCACCATCAGGGACGCTCTGGCCGAACTGCCCGACGAACGCACCCCGAACCGCGACGACTGGGCGCGGCTCTCGGCGGCCTGGCGCTCCGAACTGGACGAGCGCATCGCACAGTTGGCGCGGCTGCGTGACCACCTCACCGACTGCATCGGCTGTGGCTGCCTGTCGTTGGAGACCTGTGTGCTCTCCAACCCGAACGACGTCTCCGGTCAGTGGATCAGCGGCTCGCGCCTGATGCCGGAGCGCCGCGCGGACGACGGCGGGCGGAGGGGCGGTTCGGGGGAGAACGAGGCCCGGGAGAACGAGGCCCGGAAGAACGGGTACCGGCGGGACGGGGCGTAGGAGGGCGGGGGCGGAGGCGGGTCCGCGGTGGATCGCTCCGGTGGATCGGCCCGGCGGCAGAGCACCCGCGACACCGGGCGGCGGATCGCCCGTCGGTCCGACGGCATCGAGTCCCGCGTCAGGTCTTCCGCGCGCCCCGGGCCCGGTCGTGGGCACGGGTGGGCGTCCGGGTGGCGTACCGGTGGCGTGCGGCGCGGTCACGCCGCCGACGCGAGGTCCCGCCGCCGCGCGCTCCGGGCCCTTGCCAGCGCCCCCGGTGTGAGGACCGGACGGGGCACCAGGATCCCGCACCCCGAGCAGACCGGTCCGGTCCACTGCTCGCACACCGGATCCGGCCGCCACTCGATCTCGTCGCACCCGCACACCGGGCAGGCCGTGCCCGGCCCCGCTTCCAGGGCGGCGATCAGCCGGTCGAGGACCTCGGCGAGCGGCGCCGAGGGATGAACGGCCGGATCCGCGCAGCGGGCCACCCCGTACCCGCCCCAGGCGCGCCGGTGCCAGTCGTCGAACACGACGGGTCTGCGCAGCCCGTCGTGCTTCTCGCGTCTGCGGCGCGCGGCGAAGGACGCCTCGTAGCCGAGCCAGGCGGCCCGGGCCGCCTCCAGCTCCTCCAGCGCGCCCACCAGTCGCACCGGATCGGGGGAGCGGTCCTCCGGCTCGAACCCGTGCCGTGTGCACAGGTGGTCCCAGGTCGCCCGGTGTCCGTAAGGGGCGAACCGCTCCAGGCACTTGCGCAGCGAATACCGCCGCAGTGCCAGGTCGCTCCCCGGGTCGCGCACCTGTCTCGCAAGACTCCGGAATCCGGCCACTGCGCCATCACCTCCGTCGCTCGTACTTCGGCGTCAAGAGATAGACGAACGGGCGCCCGTCTGGGATCCCGCGACGGGCAAGAGTGTCCGGAAAGTGAGATGAGCCTCTGTCACGCGGAATGGTGGCGGCGGCATGTGACGATTCGGAAAAGGTGATCGTTGCTCACCTTACCGGTCGGTCGTACCGCCGGTAACCTCCGGCCCATCGGCCACCAGGAGGAGTGCGCATGCCCCCACGCACCATCATGTCCACAGCCGCCGCCACGGCGGCCGTCCTCGCCCTCGGCGTCACCCTGCTGGCCGCGGCGCCGCAGTCCGGTGCCGCGGCGGCGGAGCCCGCACCCGTCACCGACTACTGCCAGGGGCAGTGCGACGACATCCTGCCGCCGGGCCAGAACGGCAACGCCACGCTCGTCGAGATCCTCGGCAACAAGGCGTTCGGCACGCACCCCGCCCACAGCGACGACCAGATCGACCGCTACGACGGCCTGGTGGCCGGTCACACCGCGCTCACCGACCAGAAGCTGGCGGACTTCTTCAACGACGCCTCGTTCGGCGTCCCGAAGGACCGGGTCGAGTCCGTCGTCTCGCCCCGCGCCGACGTGACCATCACCCGCGACAAGGCCACCGGCGTCCCGCACATCAAGGGCACCACCCGCTACGGCACCGAGTTCGGCGCCGGATACGCCGCCGGGCAGGACCGGCTCTGGCTCATGGACCTCTTCCGGCACATCGGACGCGGCCAGTTGACCTCGTTCGCCGGGGGCGCGCTCGCCAACCAGGGCCTGGAGCAGCAGTTCTGGCCGCAGGCCCCGTACACCGAGGCCGACCTGGAGGCCCAGGTCGCGTACATACGGACCCATGAGGGCCCGCGCGGCGAGCAGGCCATGGCGGACGCCCAGGCGTACGTCGACGGCATCAACGCGTACCGCGACAAGTCCAAGAACGGCCGGTACTTCCCCGGCGAGTACGTGCTCACCGGGAAGATCGACGCCATCACCAACGTCGGCGAGATAGAGCCGTTCAAGCTGACCGACCTGATCTCGATCGCCTCCGTGGTCGGCGGCCAGTTCGGCGGCGGTGGCGGCGGCGAGGTGCAGGCGGCGCTCTCGCTGCTCTCCGCCCAGCAGAAGTACGGGGTGGCCGAGGGGACCAAGGTCTGGGAGTCGTTCCGGCAGCGCAACGACCCCGAGGCGGTCCTCACCGTCCACGACGGCACCGCGTTCCCGTACGCGGGCAAGCCCGACAAGGCGCGCGGCACCGCACTGCCCGACGCCGGGTCCGTCACCGCCGAACCGCTCGTCTTCGACCGCACCGGCTCGGCGGGCACCGACCGCAAGGCCCCGGTCAAGGCCCCGGCGAACCTCAGGAAGGCCCAGGGCATCTACGACGACGGCGTCATCCCCGAGGGCTCGCTGCCCGGTTCCGGATCCGGCGCGCAGAAGCGCGGCATGTCCAACGCCCTGCTGGTGTCCGGCAAGCACACCGCGAGCGGGAACCCGATCGCCGTGTTCGGCCCGCAGACCGGTTACTTCGCCCCGCAGCTGATGATGCTCCAGGAGCTCCAGGGGCCGGGCATCAGCGCCCGGGGCGTCTCCTTCGCGGGCGTCGGCATGTACGTCCAGATGGGCCGCGGCCAGGACTACGCCTGGAGCGCCACCTCGGCGGGCCAGGACATCACCGACACCTACGCCATCGAGCTGTGCGAGCCCGACGGCTCCGCGCCCACCAAGGACTCCACGCACTACCGCTACCGGGGCACCTGCACCGCCATGGAGACGCTGGAGCGCACCAACTCCTGGAAGCCGACCGTCGCCGACTCCACGGCCAAGGGCTCCTACCGCATGCAGGTCCGGCGCACGCACTACGGCGTCGTCACCCACCGGGCCACCGTCGACGGCAGGCCCGTCGCGTACACCTCGCTGCGCAGCACCTACCGCCACGAGGCCGACTCGATCATCGGCTTCCAGATGTTCAACGACCCGGACCTGGTCAAGGACGCCGCTTCGTTCCAGCGCGCGGCGAGCAGCATCGACTACGCCTTCAACTGGTTCTACGCGGACTCCCGCACCGCCGCGTACTACAACAGCGGCATGAACCCGGTGCGCGCCGCGGGCGTCGACCCGGCGCTCCCGGTGAAGGCCGAGCGGGCCTACGAGTGGAAGGACTTCGACCCGGCCGCCAACACCGCCGCGTACACCTCGTTCGCCCAGCACCCGAACTCCAGCGGCCAGGACTACTACGTCTCCTGGAACAACAAGCAGGCCGAGGGGTACTCCGCCGCCGGCTTCGGGCTCAGCGCGGTGCACCGGGGCGATCTGCTCGACGACCGGGTGGCGAAGCTGGTCGCGGAGGGCGGCGTGACCCGGGCCTCCCTCACCCGGGTCATGGCCGAGGCCGGGGTCACCGACCTGCGCGGTGAGCAGCTGCTGCCCGAACTGCTGAAGGTGATCCGGTCCCGTCCGGTCACCGATCCCGAACTGAACGGTGTGGTCCAGCAGTTGGAGTCCTGGCGGGCGGCCGGCTCGCAGCGCAGGGAGAACGGCTCGGGCTCGCACGGCTACGCGCACGCCGACGCGGTACGCGTCATGGACGCGTGGTGGCCCCGGCTGGTCGAGGCCGAGTTCAGGCCCGGCCTCGGCGACGGCCTCTACCAGGCGCTGACCGCGAGCCTCGGCACCGACGAGTCCCCGTCCGCCGGCCACGGGGCCAGCGGCGCGCACAGCGGCTCGGCGTTCCAGTACGGCTGGTGGGGCTTCGTGGACAAGGACCTGCGCAAGGTCCTGGGCCAGCCGGTCAAGGGCCCGCTGGCCAGGACCTACTGCGGCGGCGGTGACCTCGGCGCCTGCCGCGACGCGCTGCTGGCCTCGCTGAAGGAGGCGGCGGCGCAGCCGGCCACGCAGGTCTACCCGGGCGACGACACGTGCAAGGCCGGGGACCAGTGGTGCGCGGACGCGATCGTGCACCGGGCGCTCGGCGGGATCTCCCAGAAGACCATCCACTGGCAGAACCGCCCCACGTACCAGCAGGTGGTGGAGTTCCCCGCCCATCGGTGAGCACGGAACCCGTGCGCCGGGTGGGGACGGAAGTCGTACGCCGGGTGGGCCCGGACCCGCGGGTCCGGGCCCACCCGGCCCGTCCGGCGCAGCCTCAGTGGTACTGGAGGTACTTCTTCCGGACGGCCCGGAACGCGGCGAGATCCGCCTCCCAGGCCCCCACCACCTCGTCCGTACCGGCCCCCGCGTCGATCATCGTGCGGACCCGGGTGTTGCCGGTGAGCTTGTCGATCCAGTTGTCGGAGCGCCACTCGAAGCCGCTCCAGGTCCGCTTCGCCGTCACCAGCAGCCCGATGCCCGTGCGGACCGGATCGAAGGCGGCACGGTCGTGGACGTGCACCTGCACCCCGCCGACCGTCTTGCCCTGGAACTTGGAGAACGTCGGCGCGAAGTACGCCTCGCGGAACGCGACCCCCGGCAGGTCCAGCGCGTTGGCAGCGGCCGCCCACCGGTGGTCGATGCCCTCCGCGCCGAGCAGCTCGAACGGCCGGGTCGTGCCGCGCCCCTCGGAGAGGTTCGTGCCCTCGAACAGGCACGTGCCCGCGTAGACCAGCGCCGTCTCGGGCGTCGGCATGTTGGGGCTCGGCGGCACCCACGGCAGGCCGGTCGTGTCGAAGAAGTCCGAGCGCCGCCACCCGGACATCTTCACGATCCGCAGGTCCACCGGCCGCTCCAGGAACTCCCGGTCGAACAGCAACGCCAGCTCGGCCACCGTCATGCCGTGCGCCTGGGCGATCTCCCGACGACCGACGAACGTCGCGAACGCCGGGTCGAGGACCGGCCCGAGCGCCGCCCGTCCGGTCACCGGGTTCGGCCGGTCCAGCACCACGAACCGCTTGCCCGCGAGGGCCGCCGCCTCCATGCAGTCGTACAGGGTCCAGATGTACGTGTAGAAGCGGGCGCCCGCGTCCTGGATGTCGAAGACGACCGTGTCCACGCCGGACGCGGTGAAGACGTCCGCGAGCGGCTGCCCGCTCTTGAGGTACGTGTCGTAGACCGGGAGTCCGGTCGCCGGGTCGTCGTACCGTCCTTCCGAACCGCCCGCCTGCGCGGTGCCGCGGAAGCCGTGCTCGGGGCCGAAGACGGCGGTCAGGTCCACCCGGCCGTCCGGGTGCATCACGTCGACGATGTGGCGCACGTCGGAGGTGATCCCGGTCGGGTTGGTGACGACCCCGACCTTCTGGCCCTTCAACAGCGCGTAGCCGTCCGCCGCCAGCCGGTCGAAACCGGTGCGGACCCGCCCGCGGCCGTTGCCGCCGCCGTGTCCTCGGCCGGCCGCGGCCGCCGTCCCGCCACTGCCTGCGGCCGTCGCCGCGAGGGCGCCCACCGCGCCGCCGGCGGCCAGCAAACCACGTCTGGACAGGCTCATTCGGCTACCTCCGTGATCGCGACGTCTGTCATGGTCACGCACGCTAGCGCGTGATCAGGCCATACGGAACGAGCCGGACGTGACCGGTGCGGCAGGGGTGACGGCGGTGCCTCCCAGGGCGGTGCCGCCTCGGCAGGGGCGGAACGACCCGCGCGACCGGCCGCTCGGGCGCCTCCCGCGCGTGAACCTGCCGGCCGGGCGGCGACCTCTTCCGTTCCCGCATACCGACTGGTTAGTCTGCCGGGTGCGGTCGGCGGAGAGAGGCGGTACCGATGAGTGGCACGGTGCGGGGCGCGGGCGTGGTGGTCACCGGGGCCGGAGGCGGCATCGGGGCCGCGCTGGCCCGTCGCTTCGCGGCGGAGGGCGCGCGGGTCGTGGTGAACGACCTGGACGAGGCGCGGATCGGCGGTCTGGCCGAGGAGATCGGTGCCGTCGCGGTCGCCGGCGACGCCTCGCGGACCCTGGACGCCGTCCGCGACGCGCTGGACGGCACCGTCGACGTCTACTGCGCCAACGCCGGTCTGGCCTCGCCCGGTGACGTCTTCGCCGAGGAGGAGGTCTGGGCCGCCGCCTGGGACGTCAACGTCATGGCCCATGTCAGGGCGGCCAGGGCGCTGCTGCCCGGCTGGCTGGAGCGCGGCGCCGGCCGGTTCGTCTCGACCGCCTCCGCCGCCGGGCTGCTGACGATGATCGGCGCAGCGCCGTACAGCGTGACCAAGCACGGTGTCGTCGCCTTCGCCGAATGGCTGTCGCTGACCTACCGCCACCGCGGTGTCAAGGTGCACGCCATCTGTCCGCAGGGCGTGCGCACCGACATGCTGACCGCCGCCGGATCGGCCGGTGAACTCGTCCTCGCGCCCACCGCCATCGAGCCGGAGGCGGTCGCCGACGCGCTCTTCGACGCCATGGCCGAGGACCGCTTCCTCGTGCTGCCTCACCCCGAGGTCGCCGGGTTCTACCGCGCCCGGGCCGACGACACCGACCAGTGGCTCGGCGGCATGAACCACCTCCAGCGGAGGTGGGAGGAGAGCGGCGGCGCCTGACCGGATTCGTCCGCACGGACCCGCAGGGGCCCGATTCGTCCACACGGACCGGCGCGGACCCGCACGGACCGGCGCGGACGGGAGTCCCGCCGAGACGGGCGACGATATGGCGGCTACGGGCAGGGGCGTCCCATATATCACGGGCCCGCGCGGCCGAGACGCCGACCGGACACCCGGGGACCGCGAGTGGGAAGATCCTCGGGCGCCGACCGCGTTCCCCTCGGTGGACCGCATCGCACGCGGCACGCACGGCACACGGCGCGGACCCGCGCACAGGACGGAAGGAAGGCGACGGCCATGACCAAGGCGACGGACGGGGAACCGGAGGAACCGGCCCCCGTACCCCGACGGCTGCTCGCCGCCGCCACCCGGCTCTTCGCCGAGCAGGGCTACGACCGCACATCCGTCCAGGAGATCGTCGAGGCGGCGGGCGTCACCAAGGGCGCCCTCTACCACTACTTCGGCTCCAAGGAGGACCTGCTCCAAGAGGTGTATGCCCGGGTGCTGCGCCTCCAGCAGGAACGCCTCGACGCCTTCGCGGGCGCCGACGCCCCGGTCGAGAAGCGTCTTCGCGACGCCGCGGCGGACGTGGTCGTCACCACCATCGAGAACCTCGACGACGCCGCGATCTTCTTCCGCTCCATGCACCATCTGAGCCCGGAGAAGAACAAGCAGGTGCGGGCGGAGCGGCGCCGCTACCACGAGCGCTTCCGGGCCCTGGTCGAAGAGGGGCAGCGCAGCGGCGTGTTCTCCACGGCCACCCCCGCGGACCTGATCGTGGACTACCACTTCGGCTCGGTCCACCACCTGTCCACCTGGTACCGGCCCGACGGCCCGCTCAGTCAGCAGGAGGTCGCCGACCACCTCGCCGACCTGCTGCTGCGCGCCCTGCGCCCGTAGCCACCCGTCGGTCCCCGGCGGCCGGGGCACGCTCCACGCACGAGCACGAGCACGGACGCGGCGCGGACCCATGGGCACGACCGCGGGAACGGTCACGAGCCGCGCCCGGGAAGCCGGAATCCCGTTGACGGCGGCCGGAGCACCGTCGTTACGGCCTCGTCCACGATTGGCAGTGGAGGAAGGAGCGGTGTCTGGGGCCTTCGAATCCAAGGCGGAGGAGGGAGTCGACGCGGAGCGTCGGTGACTGACGACAACGCCGGAGGCGGAGGCCCCAGACACCGCGACGCCGCTGACAATCGTGGACGAGGTCGTTAGCATCCGACGGTGAGGCCACCGACCGACACGCAGACCGACGAACAGTTCCACGCCCGGATACGGGAAGAGATCCACGACGCCGTACGCCGGGCCGACGCCGCCCGGTTGTCCGCGCTCCTCGACGCCCGGGACTGCCCGCCCGCCCTCCTCGGACGCCTGATCCGGCACGAGGATCCCGGCCTGTGCGAACTGGGGCTCGTCCTGCTCACCGAGCGGGTCACGCCCGACGGCCCGTCCGACGGGGCGGAGGGGGCCGAACTGGCCGGACTGCTGCCCGGCACGCCGACGGGACGGCCGGAGACGGACCTCCTCCTCGCCGGACTCCACGAGCGGCTCGCCCCGTACCTGCGGGGCCGTCCCCGCCCGGCGTGGCGCACGGCGGGGCTCCCGGCCCGGGTGCGGATCGCGTGGCTGTGCGCCGACATCCTCGACGAGCCGGGGCTGATCCGCGAGGAGACCCGCGGCGAACTCCTCTACCAGGCAGTACGCGCGCTGGACATCGCCCGCGCGCCCCGGCCGGCCCGGCTGGTGGACGAACTCGCCGGCAGCGGGGACCCGGTGCTCCGCGCCGAGGCGCTGCGGCTCGCCCGGCAGGGCCTGCGCGCCGGACTCCTGGCACCCGCACGGGTCCGCACGACCCTGACCGCTCTGATCGCCACCGACGAGGCCCCGGCAGCCCCTTCCGCCGACACCGCTCCGGCTCCCGCCCACACCGCCGACACGGCCCGGGTGCCCGTCACCGACACCGCCCCGGCTCCCGCCTACGGTCCGCCGTTCCTCGACGACGGCGCCCCCGTCGTCGCCGACGCGCTGCGCGAACTCGGGGAGCCCTGGGCCGCCACCGAACCGCTGCCGCCGGGACACCTGTCCCCGTTCCTCACCGCCGCGTCGGCCCGCACCGGGCCCGGGACGCTCGACGCGGCGCTCACCGCCGCCGCACGCCACGGCCACGGGACGCTGCTGCGGCGGGCCGTCGCGGATCCCGACCTTCCGCCGGGCGCGCGCCGACGGGCGATGGAACTGCTGGGCGGCCGGGCGGACCGCGACGACATCGGCGACCTCCTGGCGGTCGCCGCGGGGGATCCGCTGCTGTTCGGGCGGCCCGCGATCGCCTGTCTGCGGGGCCTCCACCGGCGCGGGCACTTCGTGGCCGATCCGCACGCACGGGCCGTCGTCGGTCTGGCCCTGGCCGATCACTCGATTCCGCCCGACGAGGCCGCGACCATCCTGTACACCTGCCGGGCCGAGACGTTCCGGACCCTGACCGACGCGGACCCCGCTGATCCCGGATGGCCGCGACGGCTCGCCCTGCTGGTGGCTCTGGCCGGACAGGGAACGGACGAGCTGCCGGTCGGGGAGGCGATCACCCGCGTACTCCCGTCGGCTCCCGACCCCGGCCCGTTCCTCCGCGCGATCCGCGAACTGCGCCACCGACGGGCCGAGGAGGCCGTGATCGCGCTGCTGCCCTCGGCGCCCGCCGCCGCTCTCGACACGCTGGAGGCCATCGGCGGGCGGCGGACGGTACGGGCGCTGCGCGACGGCCTGGGCCTGACCGGTGCGCCGCCCGCAACCCACCTGTACGCCGTGCGGCACCGCGCGCTCGAACTGCTGTGGCAGCTGACCCGCGACCCGGAGCGACGGCAGGCCCTGCTGGTGCGGCTCGACCCGCTCGATCTCCCGGCACGTGTGGCGGCGGACCTCGGCGGACCCGACGAGCGGGAACTGGCCCTGCTGCGCTCCCGCCCGGACCCGGACGGGCCGGTGGCGGCGCTGCGGCGGACAGCGGCGTACGGCGGCGCGGGCACCCTGCCGGCCGTCGCCGACCTGCTGCTGCGCATCGTGTCCGACCTGGCGGCCGGCCGGTCGGCCGCCCCCGCCACCGGGCCGCACGACCGGGTCCGGCCGGGCGCCGAACCGGTGGTGCCCCAAGAGGTTCTGGACGCCGTGCACGGTCTGGGCCGTCGGCTGTACGAGCGGGGCGCGATCCGGCCGGTGTGCCTGCTCGACGCGGCGGACGCGCGGGAGGCCGGTCACGCACTCGTCGCGACCACGGTCCTGGACCTGCTGGAACGTCCCGGCCTCAGCGACCACGAGCGGACGATCCTGCTGGAGCTGCTGGGCAGGGCGCCCTGGTCCGGCACCCGGGCCCGGGTCCACCGGCTGCTGCGCCATCGCGACCGGCATGTGCGCAAGCACGTCATCGCCCTGCTCGCCCGCGACACCGGTGGCGGGGCCGCGCCCGGCGGCAGGGGCACGCCCTCCGGCGCGGACACGTCCGCCGACGACGACACGGCGGGCGGCGAGGACGCGCGGGCGCTGTCGGCGACCCTGATCGCGCTGACCCGCGCCCCGGACATCCAGACCGTCCGGCAGGCGCTGCTCGCCCTGGGCCGGGCGCGCGCCCACTGGGCGTCCGAGGCGATCGCCGCCTGCCTCGGCCATCCGAACATGAACATCAGGAAGACGGCCGCCGAGGCGCTGGCCCGCGCCGGCACCCCGGCAGCCGTGCCCCGGCTGCTGCACGGGCTCGGGCACCACGACAACCCCGGACTGCGCGACGCGCTCGTCGAGGCCCTGCGCAACGTCCTCGGCGACGCGTACGAGGCGACGCTCCTCGCCGCCGCCGAACACAGTGGCGACACGAGGAGCCGGGACCGGCTCCTGGAAGCACTCCACGGCACCCTCACGGCGCGTTCGGTCCTCGCCCTGGACGACCAGGGGTCACCAGTGGCGGCCTCCCTGCTCGCCCTGGTCGCGGCCCGGCGCGTCGGCCTGGCATCGGGGACGGTGCCGGACCTCGCCGCGGCCATGGCCCGGCACGGGGTCGCCGCGCCGGACGAGGTACGGCGGCCGCCGACGGACGACGGGACCGACCACGACATCACGACACTGGTCACCGGGGGCTGGGACCCCACGGTCGCGCTCCGCCTCGCCGGGCACGCCGACCGCCCCCGCCCCGAACGGGCGGCGCAACTGCGGCCGATGCTCGGCGACCTGCTCCGGCTGGCCTCCGCGCGCCCCGCGGCCCGGAAGGACGTCGTGCGACTGGTGCTGCGTGCCTGCCCCGGGCCCCGGACGGCCGACGAACTGACGGCGTACGCCCGCTCCGTCCCGGCCCTGCTCGACACGCTCACCGAGGCCCGGGACGAGGACCGGCACGACCTGATCGCGGTGCTCGAAGAGGTCGCGCCCGAGCTGCCGGCGGCCGGCAGACCGGCCGTCGTCGCCTCGGTACGGGCCCTGCGCCCCGCGCCCGCGGCCCCGCACAGGTCCACGCTGACGCTGTTGCGCCGGCTCGACGCGGTGCTGGTCCGGGCCGACCTCGACCGGGCGCTCGACGCGGCCCGGCTCGGCGCCGACCCCTGGGAGGCGGTGACCGCCGTGCTGCGCGAGGCGTTCGCGGTCCCGGAAGCCGGCTCCGCCCCGACGGACGGTGGCCGGGCGGAGGACGGCCCGGCAGGTCCGACCCCGGCGCCCGGCTCGTCGTGGCCCCGGCGAGGCCCCGTCCGCGGAACCGCCGTCGGCGCGGCCCCGCCCGCCGGGCCCGGAACCGACGGGATCCGGGCCGCGGGCGTCGAGGCCGACAGGGCCCGGACCTGGCGGGCGGCGCTGCACGGGGCGACGCGCAGCCCGGCCGCGCTGGAGGAGTTCCGTCGGCGCGACGACGGCACGGTCGGCTCCCGCGACCGGCTGGCCGCGCTGATCGAGGCCCACCACGGGGCCGACCCGGGGATCCGGTCCGCGCTGCTCGACTGGATGACGCTGCTCCAGCCGCTCGACGCGCCGCCCTGGACCATCACCGAGACCGCCCGCACACAGCCCCCCGCGCCCCGGCGCGTACGGGGCGGCGACCTCGACGGGTCCCGCTCGACCCCGCTGCGCGCACGCCTGCTCGCCATGCTGGAGTCCGCCTCCGCCGACCACAGGGCGACCGCCGCCCGCGCACTGGTGACATGGCCCGAGCCCGACACCCGGCGGGCCGTGCTGCTCGCGTTCCTCCGGGGGCGCGTGGACCTGCCCGTCGACGACGGCCTCGCCCGTGTGCTGACCGCGCTCGACCCGGCGGACCTGCGCGGCGACGGCATCCTGCGCGACCGGGTGGCCCTCGTGGCCGCGAAGCTCGGCCCGGGGGAACGGGAACCGCTGGTGCCGCTGCTGCTGGAATGGTGGGAGCAGGCCCCGCCCGCCCTGCGACCGGCGCTCGTGGGCGCCCTGCGCGCCCACCCCGCCGACGCGCTCGCCCGCGCCCTCGAAGACCGCCTCGACGCCGGAGCCCGAGGCTTCCTCGACCTGCTCGTCGGCCGTCGGCTGCTGCGCACCCCCGCACTGACGCGCGTTCATGAGCGGCTGCGCGCCGAAGGATGCGACGCGCTCGCGGACCGGCTCGTCCTCGTCGAGGGCCCCCTGCGCGACCCGGACGCGGGACGCCGGGACGCGGCGGCGCGGGCGGAGCTCCGCGCCCGCACACCGGCCGCGCCCGCCGGGGCGCCGCGCCGCACCTCCCGGCGGGAACTGCTGGAGCTGGCCCGCACCGGCACCCCGGACCGGGCGTGCCGGGCCCTGACGGAACTCGCCGACGCGCACCCCGGACCGGAACCGGACCGCGATCCCGAACTGCGCGAGCTGCTCGATGAGTTGCTGCTGCGCTCCCGGGGCAGGGTCCGGCTGCGCGCCCACCGGGCCTCACGGGTGATGCTCGACCGCGACACCCATCTGCGCCACACCGAGCTCCTGCTCGACGACCCCCGGAGCGACGTGGTGCGCTCGGCGGTCCGTACGCTCTGCCGCACCCGCTGGCGGCCCGCGATCCCCGCCCTGACGGCCCTGCTCACGCACCCGCGTCCGGCCGTGCGCGAGGCGGCGGCCGACGGTCTCGCCGGGATGGGCGAGGCGGCGCTCCCCGCCCTCCGCCACGCCGCCGACCACGCCCGCCCCGACAGACGCGCCCGCTACACGTCCGTGCTCGACCGGATCGCGGCGGCGCGGCCCGCAGGGCGGCGGCCGGGCCCGTCCGGCGACTGAGAGCGCGACGGCACCCGGCGGGCCCCCTGTGGGCCCGCCGCGGCGCCGCCTACAGGTACCTCTTGATCTCCCGCCGCGCCAACGACCGCTGGTGCACCTCGTCCGGCCCGTCCGCCAGTTGCAGGGTCCGCGCCGCCGCCCACAGCTCGGCGAGCGGGAAGTCCTGGCCGACCCCTCCGGCGCCGTGCAGCTGCACCGCCCGGTCGAGGATGCCGACCACCGCGCGCGGGGTGGCGATCTTGATGGCCTGGATCTCCGTGTGCGCGCCCCGGTTGCCCACCGTGTCCATCAGCCAGGCCGTCTTCAGCACCAGCAGCCGCAGCTGCTCCACCGTCACCCGCGCGTCCGCGATCCAGTTCTGCACCACGCCCTGCGTGGCGAGCGGCTTGCCGAAGGCCGTACGGGACACCGCGCGCCGGCACATCAGCTCGATCGCGCGCTCGGCCATGCCGATCAGCCGCATGCAGTGGTGGATGCGGCCCGGCCCCAGCCGCGCCTGGGCGATGGCGAAGCCGCCGCCCTCCTCGCCGATCAGGTTCGCCGCGGGCACCCGCACGTTCTCGAACACGACCTCGGCGTGCCCGCCGTGGTAGTGGTCCTCGTAGCCGTACACCCGCATGGCGCGCCGTACGTCGACGCCCGGGGTGTCGCGGGGGACCAGGATCATGGACTGCTGGCGACGGATGTCGGTCCCGTCGGGATCGGTCTTGCCCATCACGATGAAGACCGCGCAGTCCGGGTTCATCGCCCCGGAGATGTACCACTTGCGGCCGTCGATGACGTAGTGGTCGCCGTCCCGCTCGATCCGGGTCTCGACGTTCGTCGCGTCCGACGAGGCGACCTCGGGTTCGGTCATCGCGAACGCCGAACGGATCTCCCCGGCGAGCAGCGGCTCCAGCCACCGCTTCTTCTGCTCGTCGTCGCCGAACTGGTGCAGCACCTCCATGTTCCCGGTGTCCGGGGCCGCGCAGTTGAGCGCGGTCGGCGCCAACTGCGGTGACCGGCCGGTGATCTCGGCGAGCGGGGCGTACTGGAGATTGGTCAGCCCGGCCCCGTACTCGGCATCGGGCAGGAAGAGGTTCCACAGCCCCCGCCTGCGCGCCTCGGCCTTGAGATCCTCGACGACCTGCGGGGTCCGCCACGGGGACGACAGGAGCGCGCGCTGTTCGTCGGCGGTCCGCTCGGCCGGGTACACGTGCTCGTCCATGAAGGCGAGGAGTCTGCCGCGCAGCTCCTCGGTGCGTGCGTCGAATGCGAAGTCCATGGGTGGTCAGCCTTCCTGGAGAGTGGTGAGGCCGTGCTCGATGAAGACGGGGACGAGGTCGCCGATGCGCTCGAAGCCGGCACCGACCGTCCGGCCCAGGGTGTAGCGGTAGTGGATGCCCTCCAGGATCACGGCGAGCTTGAACCAGGCGAACGCGGTGTACCAGGCGAGGGCGGAGGTGTCCCGGCCCGACCGGGCGGCGTAGCGCTCGATCAGCTCGGCGGGGGAGGGATGCCCGGGCGCGCCGCTGGTGGTGGAGACCGGGGAGTCCGCCAGCCCGAGGTCGGAGCTGTACATCACCAGCAGGCCCAGGTCGGTCAGCGGGTCGCCGAGCGTCGACATCTCCCAGTCGAGCACGGCCCTGATCCGGTCGTCGTCGCCGATCAGCACGTTGTCCAGGCGGTAGTCGCCGTGCACGACCGCGGGCGCGGGGGAGTCGGGCAGGGCCCGGCCGAGCGCGGAGTGCAGCTCGTCGACACCGGGCAGCTCACGGTTGCGGGAGGCGTCCAACTGTTTGCCCCAGCGGCGCAGTTGACGGTCGAGGAAACCCTCGGGACGCCCGAAGTCGCCGAGCCCGACGGACGCCGGGTCCACCGCGTGGAGTTCGACCAGGGTGTCCACGAGGCCGAGCACGGCCGCCCGGGTGCGTCCGGCGCCCAGCGGAGCGAGCTGCTCGGCGGTGCGGTACGGGGTGCCCTCGACGTACTCCATCACGTAGAAGGGCGCCCCGAGCACCGAGTCGTCCTCGCAGAGCAGCACCGGTTCCGGCACCGGCACGGCGGTGGGATGCAGGGCGCTGATGACGCGGTGCTCGCGCTTCATGTCGTGCGCCGTCGCCAGTACGTGCCCCAGCGGGGGTCTGCGCACGACCCAGCGGCCGGTGCCGTCGGCCACGAGATAGGTCAGATTCGACCGGCCGCCCTCGACGAGCCGGGCCTCGAGCGGTCCGTTCACCAGCCCCGGCCGCTCGCGGTCGAGATGCCCGCGCAGCCGGTCGAGGTCGAGACCTGGCGGATGGACTGGGCTCATGGTGCGCACCTCCGGGATGAGAGACGGTCGGAGTTCATGATGCCGACCAGTCGGTATGTCGTCCAGCGTCCCCGGGAATTCGGGGCGCGGAGGTGCCGGGGCCAGTGATGGGGTGAGGGGGAGGAGGCCGGCCGGGGGCGACGCGTGCGGTACGGGGCAGGCGGCGAGGGCGGCACGGGGACGGAGGAAGGCGGGGGCACGGGGCGGCGGGAAAGGCGGCCACGACCCGGTGGCACGTACGCGCGCCGGTCCTCAGAACACCAGGCCCGCGGCGAACAGCGCCAGCGCGATCACGCACGCCGCCGCGGCCAGTGCGCCCCGCGTCGGGAGCGGCCGGGGCGGCCCGGTCGCCAACCGGACCATCCGCCGGTGCGCCACCAGCAGGAAGCCCAGCCAGGCGAGCGCGCTCAGCGCGACGGCGACGAGGGCCGCGGGGCCCGCCCCGGCGTGCAGCGCCTGCCGGACCGCCAGCAGCGCCACCACCGTGCAGGACAGCGTCGTGCGCCGCCATGCCAGCCTGGTCCGCTCGGGCTGCAGCCCGGGGTCGCGCGCATCGTCCGTCACCGGCTCTCCCAGCCGAAGAGGACCACCAGCACCATCGCCACGGCGACCGCGGCGACGGCCAGTCCCAGCAGCGTCGGGAACCGGGAGACCGGCAGGTCCTCGCCGCGCCGCATGGCCCGTTCGCAGCGCACCCAGTGGTTGATCGCCCGCAGCGCGCACAGCACACCGGACGCCAGCAGCGCCAGCGCCAGACCGGCCCGGACGCCCCACGCCAGCTCCGGAAGGAACTGGTCGACCGCGAAGCCGCCGCCGATCAGCGCGAGGGCCGTGCGGAGCCAGGCGAGGAACGTCCGCTCGTTGGCGAGCGAGAACCGGTAGTCGGGGGTCTCGCCCTCCTCGCGGACGCGCTGAGGCGCGAACCACAGCCGCAGTCCCCGTACGAATTCGTTCATGCCCCAACCCGTCCGTCGTCGTACCGATGGCCGCCGACCCGGCTCAGGACGCCGCTCCGCCCGCCCGGAAGGCGCGCAGCCGGTGGTACGCGTCCAGGCCGTCCGGCACCCACTCCCAGTCGTCGAGCCGGCGCTCCAGCTCGGCGTCGGTGAGGAAGGCGTGCCAGGCGACCTCCTCGGCCTGCGGGTTCACCGGCAGCTCGCACCGTACCTGGTACACCCGGCTCCACCAGGAGTGTTCGGCGCTCGTGTAGAGGAACGAGAACAGCGGCTCGGGTCGGGGCAGGCCGCGCACGCCGAGCTCCTCCTCGGCCTCCCGCAGGGCCGCGTCGTCGTACGACTCGCCCGCTCCGACGACCCCGCCGACGAACATGTCGTAGTGGGACGGGAAGACCAGCTTGGTGGGGGTCCTGCGGTGTACGAAGAGCCGGCCCGCGGCGTCCCTGGCCTCGATGAACACACAGCGATGGCGCAGGCCCCGCGCGGTCGCCTCACCGCGCGGGGCCTGCCCCACGACCTCGTCGTTCTCGTCGACGATGTCCAGGATCTCGTCGGAAGGGGTCCGGGGAGGGGTTCCGGTGGAAGCGATCGCGCCGGAACCGGAAGGGATCTTGTCGGAAGGAGCCATACCCCTCATCCAACAGCAGATCCCCCTTCGTGATCACTGCCCCGTGACGTACTCGGATCACTGCCCCATGACGTACTTGACGGTCGGCCCGGTCGGCCAGCCGCCGTCGACCGCCGGCTCGGCGCCGGTGACGTTCACGTCCCGTCCGGCGCGGGCGCGTGCAGGAACGCGGTGGTGGTCTCGACGAGATCGGCCAGGAAGAGTTCCTGGCCGGTCAGCGGCCGGACGCCGTCGAGCCCCTGGCGGGCCCGGTCGACGAACGCCGCGCCGATCAGGGTGAGCGCCGGGTCCAGCCGCTCCAGGGCGCACCGGCGGGGGCAGCTCGCCCAGGCAGTCCCCGACCCGGGCGGTCAGCCGCCCGTGGGCGGTGCCGTCCGGGGCGGGGTGCGGACATTATCGATAACCAGGGACCGGGGGATTCCGTGACCGGACGCGTCGTTCAGTTCGGCTGGAGGCTCTTGTGCCGGTGCCTGCCCACCCGCCCCTCCGGCATGGCCGGATGCAGTCCCAGCAGCACGATCCCGACGACGATCGCCGCGAGCCCCGACGCCTGCCAGGCCAGCGCGACCGCGTCGGTGCGCAGGCGGTCGCCGAGGAACCCGACCCCGCAGGCGATCCCGGCCAGCGGCTGGGAGGCGGTCAGCGGCGGGAGGGAGACCCGCAGCGGGCCCGTCTCGAACGCGCTCTGGACCAGGAGCAGGCCCGTCACCCCCAGGACCACCACCCCGTACGGCTGCCAGGCGGTCAGCGCGGCCGCGAAACCCCCCTCGGTGATCCGCTGGCCGGTCAGCCGGGTGAGCGCGTCCTGCAAGCCGTACAGCAGGCCGGCCGCCACCGCGAGCAGCGCCGGGGCGACCCCGGAACGGTGGCGCTTGGCGACGGCGGTGAGCAGCAGGGCGGCGCCCACGACCACGCCGATGACCAGCCAGTGCCGCAGCGGATCGGTCACCGCCTCGCCGCCGCGCGGCCGGCCCGCCACCAGGAACGCGGTGACCCCGCCCGCCAGCAGCCAGAGCCCGGACCAGCCCTGCCGGCCGAGGCGCTGCCCGGTGCGGTGGCGCGACAGGGCCATCGCGAAGAGCAGATTGGTGGCGAGCAGCGGTTCGACGACGGACAACTCGCCCTTGCCCAGGGCCAGCGCGCCCAGCACCATGCCGCAGACCATCAGCCCGATCCCGGCCAGCCAGATCGGCACCCGCATCAGATCCAGCAGCAGGCGGGGGGAGAGGTAGTCGCTCCTCGGCGCGTGCGAGGCGGCGTCCTGCTGGAGGACGAAGCCGAAGCCCAGGCAGCAGGCGCCGCTCACGGCGAGCACGAAAACCAGCACCGACACGCTTCTACCCCAAGGCAGGCCGGACATGGGTGATTTGTTACGACGATAGCGCCTGTGGCCGCCGAGCGCGGTCGGAGTGCCGCCGACCGGGCGGTTGACGTCGTGGCGGCCGGTGCCGAAGATCTGACGCACGAGTAACTTCCGCTGAATCCCGGCGTTCGGGCCGGGCGCCGACGTGGCCCGGCGGTTCCCGCCGACGAGCCACCGAGGCCAGGCCGAACCTCCCCGACAAGGATGGAACCCATGGCGTACGACGCTGATGTGATCGTGATCGGGGCAGGGCTCGCGGGTCTGGTGGCCACCGCCGAGCTGGTCGACGCGGGCCGGTCGGTGATCCTGCTCGACCAGGAGCCCGAGCAGTCGATCGGCGGTCAGGCGCACTGGTCGCTGGGCGGACTGTTCCTCGTCGACTCGCCCGAACAGCGTCGGCTGCGGATCAGGGACAGCCATGAGCTGGCCCTCCAGGACTGGCTCGGCACGGCCGGTTTCGACCGTGAGGAGGACCACTGGCCGCGGAAGTGGGCCGAGGCGTACGTCGACTTCGCGGCCGGTGAGAAGCGGTCCTGGCTGCACGCCCAGGGGCTGCGCCTGTTCCCCGTCGTCGGCTGGGCGGAGCGCGGCGGCTACGAGGCGACCGGCCACGGGAACTCCGTGCCCCGCTTCCACATCACCTGGGGCACCGGCCCCGGCGTGGTCGCCCCCTTCGAGCGCCGGGTCCGCGCGGGTGCGGCCAGGGGCCTGGTCCGGTTCCGCTTCCGCCACCGGGTCACCGGCCTCAGCCGTACCGCGGGCACCGTCGACACGGTGACCGGCGAGATCCTGGAACCGAGCGCGGCGGCCCGGGGCACCGCGAGCAGCCGGGTGGTGACCGGCGCCTTCGAGCTGCGGGCCCAGGCGGTGATCGTCACCTCCGGCGGGATCGGCGGCAACCACGACCTGGTGCGCGAGCAGTGGCCCCGGCGGCTCGGCACCCCGCCCGCGAAGCTGCTCTCCGGCGTGCCCGCCCATGTCGACGGGCTGATGCTCGGCGTCGCGGAGAAGGCGGGCGCCCACCACATCAACCGGGACCGGATGTGGCACTACACCGAGGGCATCGAGAACTGGAACCCGATCTGGGACAAGCACGCCATCCGGATCCTGCCCGGCCCGTCCTCGCTCTGGCTGGACGCCCGTGGCAGGCGGCTGCCCGTCCCGCTCTTCCCGGGCTTCGACACCCTCGGCACCCTCGAACACATCATGAGGTCCGGCTACGAGTACACCTGGTTCGTCCTCGACCGGAAGATCATCGGCAAGGAGTTCGCGCTCTCCGGCTCCGAGCAGAACCCCGACCTGACCGGGAAGTCGGTCCGCGACGTGATCGGGCGGGCCCGCGCCGACGTACCGGCACCGGTGAAGGCGTTCATGGACCACGGGGCGGACTTCGTCGTCGAGAAGGACCTGTCCGCCCTGGTGCGCGGGATGAACGCGCTGACCGGCGAGGCGCTGATCGACGAGGCCGAGCTGCGCCGCGAGATCGTCGCCCGCGACCGGGAGATCGCCAACCCGTTCACCAAGGACCTCCAGATCACCGCGATGCGCGGGGCCCGCGCCTACCTCGGCGACCGGCTGATCCGCACGGCCGCACCGCACCGCCTCCTCGCCCCCGCGGCCGGCCCGCTGATCGCCGTACGGCTCAACATTTTGACCCGCAAGTCGCTCGGCGGGCTGGAGACGGACCTGTCCTCCCGGGTGCTCACCGAGGGCGGCGGCCCGCTGCCCGGTGTGTACGCGGCGGGGGAGGCGGCCGGATTCGGCGGCGGCGGGGTGCACGGCTACCGCTCGCTGGAGGGGACCTTCCTCGGCGGCTGCGTGTTCTCCGGCCGCGCGGCGGGACGGGCGGCGGCGAAGGCCGTCGGCTGAGAGCCTGTCGGGTGACCTCTGGCCGGGCGGCCATGCCCTGGTACGCACGCTTCCGGCGTTGCCGGGGTGTCCTGGTAGCGCCTTCCCCGAGCTCTCGGCTTCGTTCGAGCGGGGGAGACCTCATCTCAGGACACCCCGGCGCCTTGGAATCGCACGCACCATTACCGCGTCCGCTTTCCGGCCGAAGGTCACCCGACAGGCTCTGAGGACCGTCCCGCGCCGGCCCGGCCCTCGTGGGATGTCCGGAACCGGCCCGTCCGGTGCGGGGGCGCGGATCGCGGATAGAGTCGGGGAGTGAAGATCCCGCGCCTCCTCGACGGGCGGCTGAAGTTCCGCCACCTGGTCCTCGTCGACGCGCTCTCCCGGCAGGGAAGCGTCGTCGGCGCCGCCGCGGAGCTGCACGTCACCCAGCCGGCCGCCACCCGCAGCCTGCACGAGCTGGAGGAGATCCTCGGCGTTCCGCTGTACGAACGCGGTCCGCGGGGCGTCACCGCCACCGTGTTCGGGGAGGCGTTCACCGAGCACGCGCGGGCGGTGCTGGCCCAGCTGGCCCAGGCCGGCCGTCATGTCGTGGAGCTGGCCGACGCCGACCGCGGCACCGTGATCGTCGGCACCCACCTGGCCGGATCCAACGTGCTCCTCCCGAGGGCCATCGCGGAGATCAAGAAGGAGCGCCCCTACCTGACGGTGGTCGTGCGGGAGGCGTCGCCGGAAGCGCTGCTCCTGGACCTGGAGGCCGGCCGCATCGACTTCGTCGTCGGCCGGCTCACCGTCCCCTCCGACGAGCGGATCGTGCGCCGCAAGCTCTACGACGAGTCGGTGGAACTCGTCGTCGGGGCCGGGCACCCGCTCGCCGGGCGGGACCCGGTGGACCTCGCCGGGCTGGCGGACTACCCGTGGATCCTGCCGGGGGCCGAGACCGCGCTGCGGCGGGAGATCGAGGAGTTCTTCGCCCGGCACGGCATGCAGCTGCCGATGAACCGGGTGGAGACCACCTCATTCCTGACGGTCCGTCAACTCCTCCTGGAGACGGATGTCGTCGCGGCGCTTCCCAGCCTGATCGTCCAGGAGGGCCCGCGGCTCGTCCGGCTGGCGCTGCCGCTGGACCCGATCAGTCACAGCGTCGGGTTGACCCTGTCGGCCGCCCGTGCGCTGGGCCCCTCGGCGCAGGCGGTGATCCGGAGCCTGGAGGACATCGCCGCCCACATGTCCCCGCAGGCCGTGGACGGCGACTGACCCGTTCCGGGCCCGGAGGGGTCTCTGGTGGTGGCGGACGGGCGGTGCGCCGAGTCCGTCACCGGGAGGCCGCCCGGAGCATTGGTCCCGTGCGCCGGCCCACCGCGCCGGCCCTCTTCGTACCGGCAGGGGTTCTCACCGGGGCGGCAGGATGCCCTCGAACGCGTCCGGACGGTTGATGGGGTGGTCCAGGAGGACCTCGTCCACGGCGGCGAATCCGTCCGTGAGGGTCGTGGCGTGGGGTGCGAGTTCCTCGACCACGCACTCGGCCGCGTCCGGGAGCCGCCGTACCTGGTCGTGGGTGAGGTGTCCCTCGGCGAGCAGGTCCCCGCTGTGGGCCGCCACCCGGCGCAGCGTGAACAGGCGGTGCAGCAGACGCAGTTGACGTTGCGCCTCGGGGTGGGAGGCCTGGTCGGCGGCGTCCTGGAGAGCCTGGGCCGCCTGGCGGTGCGCGTGGGCGTCGACCAGTTCCAGAGCCGGTGTGACCGTGGCGTTCCACCGGTTGAGGGGGTTGCCGGCCGCTCCGCCGCGCAGCCGGGTCCGTGCGCGCCGGTGCCATATGCGCTCGATGTCGGCCAGCAGGTCCTGGAGGAAGAGCGGATCGTCGAGCTCGCGGGCCTCGGGCGGCGTGCTCTGGGGCTCCTTCGGGGTGAAGTGCCCGAGGAGCATCTCGCCGGCGGCCTTGACCCAGACGACGAGGTTGTCGCCCTCCGCCGTGATGGTCCCCTCGTTGGCGGCGAGCTGCCCCGCGATCCCGTTGGCGAGGAACAGCCCCTGCGCGCCGCAGCGTTCGCGGCACTCGGTCATGACGTCGCGGGCCCGCCAGGTGATCCACCCCTTGGCGACGGCCGCGAACCGCTCCGCGTCCTCCCGCTCGGCCCCGGTGGCCCCCGCCCATCGCCGCACCGCGGCGCGGTGCAGGAACGTCGCCGCGTAGGTGGTGGCGATCGCGTCGAGGAGCGGGGTGTGGTGGCTGCGGTGGGCGAACAGCGGAACGCTGCCGCCCGCCGTCACCCCGGACGTCCGCCTCGTGTGGGCGTGCCGCACCGCCACGGCGAGCGCGTGACGGGTGACCCCGAGGCTGTAGGCGCTCATGCAGAGCTTGCCCGCGGTGACGCGGCCGATGGACTGGAGGAATCGCTTGCGGGGGCTGCCGATCGAGCTGGTGAAGACGCCTTCCGGCGTGAGGCGCCCGTGTTCGGCCTGCAGCAGCGCTTCGTACGGCAGTCGGACCTGGTCGAAGGAGGTGACGCAGTGGTCGACGGGGGCGGTGGCGGTCTGCGGCAGCCTGCGTATGTCGACGCCCGGCGTCGGCAGCCCGTTCTCGTCGCCGAGCGGGGTGAGGAACAGGAAGACGCCCCGGTCCTGCCCGTCCGTCATGAGACGGGCGGCGACGACGGCGGTCTTGGGGCCGCCGGTGGGACTCGTGTTCGGCATGAACTTGCGGGCGCCCGCGTGGGGCGTGTGCAGCACGAACTCGCGCGAGGCCGGTTCGTACGTGGCGGTGGTCTCCAGCTGTGCGGCGCTGTTGCCGTGGCCGGCCTCCGTGCACAGGAAGGTTCCCGTACGCCTTAAGTCGACGAACTCGCCGATCTCGCGGTCCGGGCCCGCGGGGTGGTCGAGGAGGCTGCCGAGGAAGAGGTTGTAGTGGATGCTCGCGACCGTCCCCAGCCCCGCGTCCACCGGCCCGACCCATTCGTGCAGCGCCGTGAGGCGTTCCACGTCGGCCACGAACTCCTCGGGGCTGTCGAGCGCGTCGTTGATCAGACGCAGACGCTCGTAGGAGAGCGCGGCGCGTTCGTCGGGCGGAAGCCCTTCCAGGAAGCGGAACGGCTCGGTGCCGAACAGCTTGCGCCAGGGCTCGTGGAGGCTCTCCCGTTGTTCGCCGAACAGCGCCCGCGTCAGTGCGGCGACGGTGGGGGCGGCCTGGTCGGAAGGGGATGAGATGTTGATCATGAAGGGGAACGCTAGCTCATACGTTCGGTGAACACAGTGTGATGATCATGACGATTAGAAACCTCCGAATGACGGTAGGTAGTCGTATTGCGGTGCCGCCGGTCCCGTCCGGGACCGCGGGGCGTGAGGGCACCTCCTCCCGCGGCGACTGCGGCTCCCGATACCGTGCGCCCGGGGCCGCGGCAACGGAAACCGGCCGGGCCGAGGGGCCGTCGGCCCCCGGACCGGCCGGTTCCGTGATCATTCAGTCCTGCGGACCGTCCAGCCCCAGGAACCGTTCCGCGTTGCCGTACGTGATCAGCTCCCGGCTGTGGTCGTCCAGGAAGGCGCTCTTGCGGACCACCTCGCCGACCGGCCGTTCCCCGAGCGGGTACGGGTAGTCGCTGCCCACCATCACCCGCTCCGCGCCGACCGTGTCGACCAGGAGCCGCAGCGCGCGGTCGTCGAAGACCACCGAGTCGACGTAGAACCGGCCCAGGTAGTGCGAGGGCGGGCGCTCCGAGGTGCCGATCACGTCGTTCCTGCCGTACCAGGCGTTCTCCATCCGGCCGAGCCAGAAGGCGAAGGACCCGCCGCCGTGCGCGAAGCAGATCTTCAGCCGCTCGTCGATCCGGTCGAAGACGCCGCCCAGGATCAGGGCGAGGATCGACAGATGGGTCTCGGCGGGCATGGCCGTGAGCCACTGCGCCATCCACCGGTCCAGACGCGGTGAACTCGCCATGTCCCAGGGGTGCACGAACACCGGCACGTCGAGCGCGGCGCAGTGCTGGAGGAAGGTCACGACGCCTTCGCTGTCCAGGTCCTGGTCACCGACGTGGTTGCCGATCTCCACGCCCCGGTGGCCGCCCGCGACGCTGCGTTCCAGCTCGCGGCAGGCCGCGTCCGGGTCCTGCAACGGCACCTGGCAGAACGGGATCAGCCGGTCCGGCGCCGGGGCGACGATCTCCAGCGCGAGATCGTTGAAGATGCGCGCTATCTTCGCCGCCTCGGCGCCGTCGCGCCCGTAGGTGAAGAACGCCGGGGTGGGGGAGACCACCTGACGGTGTATCCCGTCCGCGTCCATGTCCCGCAGCCGCGTCCCGGCGTCCCAGGCGTCGGACCGGATCCGCCGGAACTCCTTGGAGCCCATCATGATCACGGCGTCCGACTCGGACTCGATCCGCAGCCAGGGCGCGTCGGGTCCGGCCTCGGCCGTCAGATCCGGCCAGCCGCGCGGGACGTAATGGGTGTGGATGTCGATCGTGCGGTCCACGCTCAGCCCTTCCCGGGGTGCAGGGCACCGCACTCCGGGCACGTACGCGCCTTCTCGTCACCGTAGAACTCGGTGAAGACCGGCGGCAGATCGGCCACGATGTCCCGTACCTGGAGCTCGACCTCGTGGATCCGCGCGGAGCAGCCGGGGCAGTACCACTGGAACTTCTCCAGGGTCCCCTCCTCCCGCACCCGCTCGATGACCAGCCCGATCGAACCGGCGTCGGGCCGCTGCGGGGAGTGCGGCACGTTGCCGGGCAGCAGCCAGGCCTCGCCCTCCCGGATGTGCACGGTCCGCGGCCCCTCATCGGTCATCAGGTCGACGTGCATGTCGCCCTTGACCTGGTAGAACCACTCCTCGTACGGGTCGACGTGGAAGTCGGTCCGCTGGTTGGGGCCGCCGACGACCTGGACGATGAAGTCCTGGCCCAGGGACATGGTGCGGTTGTTCACCGGCGGCTTGAGCAGGTGCTCGTGCTCGGTGATCCAGCCCTGGAAATCGATGACCGGGGGAATGGCGGTCATGAGGACACCTCCGTGCTGTGCGCTGTGGCGGTCGTGCGGGGCCGCGGCAGATGCGCGACGGCCTGGATCTCGATCAGCAGATGGGGATGCGGCAGCTGGTGCACCGCGACGGTCGTACGGGTCGGGCCCCGCTCGTCGAAGAACTCGCCGTAGACCTCGTTGTATCCGCCGAAGTCGTTCATGGACACCAGATAGGTGGTGATCTGCGCGATGTCGGAGAGCTCCGCGCCCACCTCGGCGAGGATGTCGCGGATGTTCTCGATCACCGCCCGGGTCTGCGCCCGGATGTCCAGGTTCGTGGTGCCGAACTCGTCGGCCTCCACCCCCACGAACGTGTTGTCGGGCCGACGCGAACTGGTGCCGGAGACGAACACCAGGTCCCCGACGACCTTCACGTGCGGGAACCGCCCCCGCGGGGCGGCCTTGCCCTCGATCACCCGTGAGCCGTTCATCAGCACCCCTTCATCGTGACGGACCCGACGCCCGCCACCTCGCACTCGGTGATTCCGGCCGTCAGCGGCAGCGCCGCCGTGGCCGCGCCCGCCAGCACCACCTGGCCCGCCTCCAGCGGGATGCGGCGGCGCCGGGCCATGTCCAGCAGCGCGTGGAGCGCGTTCACCGGGTCGCCGAGGATCGCGGCGGTCGAGCCCGTCGCCTCCTGACCACCGGTGCGCAGCCGCACCGCGCGGTCGGCGACGTCCTTCACCGGCCGCCACGGGCCGATCGCGAAGGCGGACGCGGAGGTGTTGTCCGCGACGACATCGGTGTACGTGAACCGGAAGTCCCGGTACCGCGAGTCGATGATCTCGATGGCCGGAGCCATCGCGTCCACGCAGGACACGATGTCCACCGACGGGTCGTCCAGGTCCACGTCCCGGTAGATCCGGTAGGCCACCTCCGGCTCGGCCTTCGGGTGGATGAAGCGCGACAGGTCCACCTCGCCGCCGTCCGCGATCCGCATCGCGTCGGTGAGCCGTCCCACGATCACGTCGGAGACGCCCATCTGCGCCATCTTCGCCTTGCTGGTGAAGCCCAGTTTCACGCCCACGATCCGCTCGCCGCGCGCCTCGCGCAGCGCCAGCAGACCGGCCTGCACCGCGTACGCGTCGTCGATGTCCAGCTCATGGCCGTCGGCGAGACTGGGGGTGTCCCTGCGGGACGTCTGCGCCGTGTCCAGCCGTTGCGCCAGGATGCCGGTCAGCTCCGCCGATATCACTGGTCGTTCCTTTCCTTCGGGGCCCGTGCCGTATCCGCGCGGCGCGGGCCGGGGTCGTGACGACCGGTCGCGGGTGCCCGGTCACCGGTGACCGGACCTCGTCGATCGCGTACGGGCGATCGGCCACGTCGACCGGTCACAGCTGCACGCACACGTTCGTCGGCTCGGTGTAGAAGTGCAGGGAGGACTCGCCGCCCTCGCGGCCGACGCCCGAGAGCCCCATGCCGCCGAACGGGGAGCGCAGATCGCGCAGGAACCAGGTGTTGACCCAGGCCATGCCGACGTTCATCGCCTGCGCCACCCGGTGCCCCCGGCGCAGGTCGTTGGTCCACACCGAGGCCGCGAGGCCGTAGTCCGTGTCGTTGGCCAGCGCGATCGCCTCCTCCTCCGTGTCGAAGGGGATCAGGGCGGCCACCGGGCCGAAGATCTCCTCGCGCACCGCCCGGTGCGCGTTGGTCAGGCCCGTCCAGAGCGTCGGCTCGATCCAGGAACCGCCCGCCAGACCGGGGCCCAGCTGCGGCACGCCGCCGCCGGCGAGCGCCTTCGCCCCGTCCCGCTCGGCCAGCTCGAAGTAGCCCAGCACCTTCTCGCGGTGGGCCTGCGAGATCAGCGGGCCGGTGGTCGTCGACTCGTCCAGCGGGTCGCCCAGCCGCAGGCCCCGGGCCCGTTCGGCGAGCCCCTGGGCGATGTCGTCGAAGATCCCGCGCTGGACGTAGACCCGCTCGGTGCACAGGCAGACCTGGCCGGTGTTGGTGAAGACCGATCTGGTCAGCCCGTTCAGCGCCTCGTCGATGTCGACGTCGTCGAAGACGACCGCCGCGTTCTTCCCGCCGAGCTCGAACGACACCGGGCGGACCCGGGGCGCGACGGTCCGCATGACGTGCGACCCGGTCGCGGACGAACCGGTGAAGGTCACGCCGTCGATCCCGGGGTGCGAGGTCAGGTACTCCCCGGCGGAGCCGCCCCCGAACCCGTGCACCACGTTGTACACCCCGGCCGGCAGCCCGACCTCCGCGAGCACCTCGGCCAGCAGCGTGGCGGTGGCCGGGGTCTCCTCACTGGGCTTGACGACCACGGCGTTGCCGCAGGCCAGGGCCGGGGCGACCTTCCAGGTCAGCAGCAGGAGGGGCAGGTTCCACGGGACGACGACCGCGACGACGCCGAGCGGCTTGCGGACCGCGTAGTTGAGCGCCTGACGGCCGTCCGCGAGATCGGTGACGAAGGACTCCTGCCCGGCGGCGGCCACCACGTCGGCGAACGTGCGGAAGTTCGTCAGGGCGCGGGCGACGTCCAGCTCCCGCGCCTGCACGACCGGCTTGCCGGTGTCCGCGATCTCCGCGGCGACGAACTCCTCGAACCGCTCCTCGATCCGGTCCGCCGCCCGCCGCAGCAGCGCCGTGCGCTCCCGCACCGGTGTCGACGCCCACCCGTCGTGCAGGGCGCGCCGGGCCGCCGTCACGGCACGGTCCACCAGCTCCCGGTCCGCCTCGTGCACCCGGGCGAACGCCCGGCCGGTGGCGGGGTCGGTCTTCTCGAAGCTGCGGTTCTCGTCGGGCTCCACGAACTGCCCGGCGACGAAGTTGCGGATCCACCGCCCAGTCTCTGCCGTCATGGGTCCCACTCTGATCCCCGTCGTCATGCCGTACAAATGCGATTCCTGTGGAGAGCCATAGCGGATTCGGCATACCGGCCTGACGGAGTCGACGGGCGGCCGGAGCGACGTGCCGATGTTGGAGCGGTCTCCTCCGCTATACCCGAACGGGTATGTCGAGTCCCCAATTGGTTATTTGTGCGTCATGTCTCAGGGCATCAGGATCCACCGTTAACGACGGGTGAAGCCAGGCCGTCGTAGCGGCTGTCCGGAGCGAACCGCCCCAGCCCGCCATCCAAGTGATAGGTCACCCCGTGAACACTTCACCTCGCGAAGAAAACCCGGGCGAAGCCCGAGCCACCGCCGGCAGAACCGCGCTCGCCACCCTCGCGGGCACGACGCTGGAGTGGTACGACTTCTTTCTCTACGGCACGGCCGCGGCACTCATCTTCAACCAGCAGTTCTTCCCGTCGCTGAGCCCCGCCGCCGGCACCCTCGCCGCGTTCAGCACCTTCGCCGTCGGCTTCATCGCCCGTCCTCTCGGCGGACTGGTCTTCGGCCACTACGGGGACCGCATCGGCCGCAAGGCGACGCTGGTCGTCTCCCTCGTGCTGATGGGCATCGGTTCCACCCTCATCGGAGCCATCCCGAACTACGACACCATCGGCTTCTGGGCCCCGGTCCTCCTGGTCGCCCTGCGCATCGTCCAGGGCATCGGCCTCGGCGGCGAGGGCGCCGGAGCGACACTGATGTCGATGGAACACGCACCGCGCGGCAAGAAGAACCTGTACGCCGGCTTCCCGCAGATGGGCACGCCCGGCGGACTGGTCCTGGCCAACGTCGTCTTCCTCACCACCAACGCGCTCGTCGGCGACCGCGCCTTCACCTCATGGGGCTGGCGCATCCCGTTCCTGCTCAGCTTCGTGCTCGTCGCCGTGGGGCTGCTGATCCGGCTGCGGGTGACCGAGTCCCCGTCCTTCGACCGCGCGCGTGCCCGCGACGAGGTGGTCAGGTTCCCGCTGGCGGAGTCCTTCAAGGTCGGCCTGCCCCGGCTGGCGCTCACCCTGTTCGCCGTCGTGGCGAACTCGGCCGTCGCCTACGTGTTCATGGTCTTCACCCTGTCCTACGGCTCCCAGCACCTCGACTACGACAAGCAGTTCCTCATCGTGAGCGTCACCGTCGCCGCCGCCCTGTGGTTCGCGACCATCCCGGTGTGGACGAAGATCGCCGACCGGCACGGACGGCGCACCATGTTCATCGGCGGATCCGTCGCCATCCTCGTCTGGTGCGTCGCCTTCTTCCCGCTGCTGAACACCGGGAACTCCGCGCTCGCGGTGGTGGCGCTGCTCGGCATGGGCCTGATCATCCCGGTCACCCACTGCGTGCAGGGCAGCATCATCGTCGACACCTTCCCCGTCAACGTCCGCTACTCCGGCACCTCGCTCATCCTCCAGGCCGGCGCGATCCTCGGCGGCGGGCTCGCCCCCATGATCTCGACGGCGCTCCTCAACTCGGGCGGCTCCTCGACCGGCGTGACCTGGTACCTGGTCGCGATCTGCTCGGTGAGCCTGGCGGGCGCCGTCGCCCTGTTCCGGCTGGTGCCGGAAGGGGCGCCGGAACCGGCGCGGGTCCCGGCCGAGTCGGTGCCCGGGAGCGCCGCGTGACCGGCGCGCCGAGGTCCGGTCCGGGCGAGGGCGCGGACCGGACCGGTGCCCGGGTCCACCGGTCGGGCCCGATCCGCTACGCGGTGGCCGAGCGGTTCGGCCGGCCGCGGCCGGTGGCCGGGCACGACACCCGCCCGGCGAGCGGCGAGATCTGTGCGCAGCCGCCGTCCCGGCTCGACGCGGTCATGGGCCCCCCGCTCGACCGGCGCCCGCAGGGCGAGGACTGCCTCAACCTCACGGTCACCACACCCGCCCGGGACGGCCGAGGGCGGCCGGTGATGGTCTGGTTCCACGGCGGCGGCTTCAGCAGCGGCGGCGGCCTCATGGACTGGTACGACGGCGGAGCGCTCGCCGCCGAGGGCGACGTCGTGGTGGTGTCCGTCAACTACCGCCTCGGTGCGCTCGGTTACCTCTGCCTCGACGGGGTCTGCGAGGGCGACCTGGGCCTGTACGACCAACTCGAAGCCCTCCGGTGGGTGCGCCGGCACATCGCCGGGTACGGCGGCGACCCCGCCGACGTCACCGTCTTCGGGCAGTCCGCCGGGGCCCTCTCCATCCGGCTGCTGATGGAACTGCCCGAGGCCCGCGGGTTGTTCCACCGCGCGATCCTGCAGAGCGCCCCGCTGGCGATCACGACCCGCCCCCGTGAGGAGGCGACCGCCCTCGGACGCCTCTTCGTCGAACGGCTCGCGGTCCACGCCCCCGGCGCCGACCCGCGCACCGCCGCCCCCGCTGCCCTGCTCGCCGCGCAACGCGACACCGCCCTCGCCCACCGCGCCCGTTCCGGCTCCACCCTGGAACCGCCGTTCGGACCGGTCCGGAGGCCCGGCGCGGAACTCGACGCGGGGGTGCGCGGCATGGACGTCCTGTACGGCTGGAACGCGGACGACATGACGGCCTTCCCGGACGAGCCGAACGAGGACGGCGACCCGGCCGGACCGACCCGCCGGATGTACGAGGAACCGCTGACCGCCTTCGGGCAGCGGCTGGTGCGCGCCGGGGCCCGGGTCCACGCCTACCGGCTGGACTGGCGCCCGGCGGGCTCGCCGTTCGGTGCCACCCACTGCCTGGAACTGCCCCTGGTCCTGGGCATCCGGGCCGCCTGGCGGAGGTCCCCGATGCTGGGGGACGCCGGATGGGACGAGGTGGACGAGCTGGGCCGGGCGGTGCGCGCCGCCTGGACCGGCTTCGCGCGCACCGGCCGTCCGGGCGCCGTCCCACCGCCCCTGACCTGCCGGAAGGTCTCCTGACCCGCCGCGGGCCCGGTCCGGTTCCGGTTCCGGCCCGGCTCCGGCGCGGGGCCCGCGATCACGGGCCACGGGTGCGGCCGGGGACGGGGCCTGGACCGCGTGCCCGGGACGGCGGGTGAGGCCCGGCCGCCCCTACCGTTCCGCCGCGCCCGCCACGGGGGCCGACAGCTCGACGACGCGGAACCGTTCGGCGACGACCATGGTGTCGTCGTCCACGGTGAAGGCCGGGTCGCCGAGCGCCTCCCGCATCTCCGCGCCGTGCCAGAACCTCTCGTGGTCCGCGCGCCACTCGGCCACCGAGGCGTGCCCCTCGCCCTCGTCGATCACATGCGGCAGATCGATGTCGCCGAGGCGCAGCACCCGTACCTCCGTCACCTCCAGCACCGCGACCTCACGGCCGTCCGAGTCGATCAGCGCGGACCGCTCACCCACCGGGGGCAGCTCCTCCTTCTCCGCCTCGTACTCGGCGAGCAGCCCGGTCGTCGACACCTTCACGCCGTCGAGCACCGCCCGGACGAGCCGGTCGCGCAGCGGGCCGGGGAAGGCGAGCAGAAAGGGCTTGAGGGGTTCACTGTTCGGCATGGCGCTCAGTCTGGCACGCGCTCACGGACCCGGCGCCGGACGGCACGCCCTCCGTTCCCGCTGGTCAACCGTGCACATGGCGACGGCGCCCGCCGAACCGGACGCACGCCTCGGCATGCGCACCGGACGACGCTCGTTCCGGGCAAACCTTGCTGGTCACGGCACTAGCTAGTGCCGCATCAGGCAACGTTCGCCCCGTCGTGACGCCCGGCACGCCCTCTCGCCGCACCGAGAGCACGTACCGGACGCGCTCCTTGACGGGCAAACGTTGCCTGGCGCGGCACTAGAGAAGCAGCGACAGCGGCAGGATGAAGGCCAGCGCGACCACGGAGATGATGGTCTCCATCACCGACCAGGTCTTGATCGTCTGACCGACGTCCATTCCGAAGTACTCCTTCACCAGCCAGAACCCGGCGTCGTTGACGTGGCTGAAGAAGAGCGAGCCCGCGCCCACGGCGAGGACCAGCAGTGCGATGTGAGCGGTCGACATGTCGGCGGCCAGCGGGGCGACGAGACCGGCGGCCGAGATGGTGGCCACGGTCGCCGAACCGGTCGCGAGCCGGATCGCGACGGCGATCAGCCAGCCCAGCAGCAGGGCCGGGATCGACCAGTCCTTCGAGAAGTCCAGGATCATCTGGCCCACGCCGACGTCGATGAGGGTCTGCTTGAAACCGCCACCCGCGCCCACGATCAGCAGCACCCCGGCGATCGGGGCGAGGGACTTCTCGACGGTGCCGGAGAGCCGGCCCTTGGTGAACCCGGCCGCCCGGCCGAGTGTGAACATGCCGACGAAGACGGCCGTCAGAAGCGCGATCAACGGGGAGCCGATCACGTCGGTGACCCGCTGGAGGTGGTTCTCCGGGTCGTCCACGACGATGTCGACCAGAGCCTTGACCAGCATCAGCACGACCGGCAGCAGAATCGTCGCCAGTGTGGCGCCGAAGCCCGGACGGCGGTCCAGCTCCTGAGAGGGGCGCTGCGGGATCATCTTCTCCGGCGCCTCCACGTCCACCCAGCGCGCGGCGTAGCGGGAGAAGACCGGACCCGCGACGATCACGGTCGGGATCGCCACCAGCACACCCAGCGCGAGCGTGACACCGAGGTTGGCGCCGAGGGCGTCGATCGCCACCAGCGGGCCGGGGTGCGGCGGGATCAGGCCGTGCATCACGGAGAGACCGGCCAGCGCCGGAATGCCGATCCGCATCAGCGAGTAGTTCCCGCGCTTGGCCACGAGCAGCACCACCGGGATCAGCAGCACGATCCCGACCTCGAAGAACAGCGGCAGGCCGATGACCGAGGCGATCAGCACCATCGCCCACGGCATGGCCCGTCCGCTCGCCCTCGCGAGGATGGTGTCGACGACCTGGTCCGCGCCGCCGGAGTCGGCGAGCAGCTTGCCGAGGATGGCGCCGAGCGCGATGAGGACCCCGACACCCGACACGGTGGAGCCGAGCCCGGCGGTGAAGCTGGCGATCGTCTTGTCCGCCGCGGCCCCGGCGAACGAACCGAGCGCCAGCGACCCGATGGTCAACGCGAGGAACGCGTGCACCTTGAACTTGGTGATGAGCAGGACGATGACGGCGATGCCCGCCAGTACGGCGATGCCCAACTGCGCGTTGCCCGCCGAGGTGATCGGTTCGACGGCGTCCGCTGCCAGCGTCTCGACGCTGAGACTGGTCACGGTGGTGGTCCTTAGTCGTCGAGCCGCCGCAGTGCGGCGACGGCTCGCTGGGTGATTTCTTCAGGGGTGCCGGACACGTCGACCGGGACACCGGCCTCGTCCGCCTGGAGCGGCTCCAAGGCGGCGAACTGCGAGTCGAGCAGCGCGGTGGGCATGAAGTGGCCCTTGCGCTTCGCCATGCGGGCCCCGATCAGGGCGCGGTCCCCGGTCAGATGCAGGAAGACCGCGCCGGGCGCCTCGGCCCGCAGCCGGTCCCGGTAGGCCCGCTTGAGCGCCGAGCTGCTCACCACCCCGCCGAGGCCCGCCCGGCCGTGGGCCCACCGGCCGATCGCATCGAGCCAGGGCCACCGGTCCGCGTCGTCCAGCGGGATGCCCGCCGACATCTTGGCGATGTTCGCCGCGGGGTGGAAGTCGTCGCCCTCGGCGTACGGTACGCCCAGTTCGGCGGCGAGCAGGGGGCCGATCGTGGTCTTGCCGGTCCCTGCGACGCCCATCACCACGACGACGTGGGGGGTGCTCATTGGTGGCCTCGCTGTTCTCTTCGACGTCTTCCTCGACATCGGTCCGTCGCGCTACTGAAACGTATACGTACGACTTATTCAAGATGTTGTGATGTAAACGTCGTACTTTTTGGTCTCCGGAGGTGCGCCGTAGTCTGTCCCCATGACCACACAGGGCCCTGGGCTGCATACGCATGTGCTGGACACCCTGGGTCTGGAGATCGCCGCCGGGGAGCACCGTCCCGGGCAGGTGCTGCGCACCGACGAACTGGCCCGGCGCTTCGACGTCTCCAGGACGGTCGTGCGCGAGGTGGTCCGCGTCCTGGAGTCCATGCACCTGGTCGAGTCGCGGCGCCGCGTCGGCGTCACCGTGCGGCCGACCGAGGCGTGGAACGTGTACGACCCGCAGGTCATCCGGTGGCGGCTGGCCGGCGCCGACCGCCCGCGCCAACTGCGCTCCCTGACCGTGCTGCGGTCGGCGATCGAGCCGGTGGCGGCGGGCCTCGCCGCCCGCAACGCGACCCCCGAGCAGTGCGCGGCCCTCACGGAGTGCGCGCTGGGCATGGTCGCCACCTCGCGCGGCCAGCAGTTGGAGGGCTATCTGGAGCACGACATCGCGTTCCACCGGATCGTGCTCGACGCCTCCGGCAACGAGATGTTCGCGCGGCTCGGCGACGTCGTCGCCGAGATCCTGGCCGGCCGCACCCATCACCACGTGATGTTCGAGGACCCCGACCCGGCGGCGGTCACCCTCCATGTCCGGGTCGCCGAGGCGGTGCGCGAGGGGGACGCGGAAGCGGCGGAGCGGCTGACGAAGGAGATCGCGGTGGGCGCCCTGCACGAACTGGACGTGCTCGCGCCCTGACCCCGCCCGGACACGCGGCGGGCTCCCGCCGGGACCTGCCGTCGGGCCGTCGCCTGCCGTCCGTGCGGCGGCGGTCCGACGACAGGCCCGAAGCGGCCGACGCGTCACCGGGACGGCGTCGGCGCTCCCGCGGGGGCCGCCGTTCGCGACCGGGTCAGCCGCCGTGCCCCGGGCCGTGGCCGCCGTGCCCGGCGCCGTGGTCGAACTTGAGCGCCTCCGGCGGCATCACGACGAACGGCCGCATCATGCCCATGTCCTCGTGCTCCAGCAGATGGCAGTGGTACATGAACCGCCCGTACCCGCCGTCGAAGTTGCCGAGCACCTTCACCAACTGTCCCTGCGGCACCCGGAAGACGTCCTTCCAGCCCTGCTCGTTCGGCGGCACCGGGATCTTGGTGCCGTGGTCGAACGCCACGGGGGAGCGGGTGCCGCCGATCGCGGTGTCGAAGCCGTCCACCGTGTACGCCTCCCGGCCGAGGACCTGGAAGTCCGCCAGGTGGATGTGCATGGGATGGATCGGGGCGCCCAGGTTGAGGAACGACCACTGCTCGTACGTGTTCTCGCCGACCGTGAACCCGAGCCCGTCGTTGAAGGTCCGGGCGATCCTGCGGTACGTGCGCACCGTGCCGTCCTCGCCCCGCACCTGGACGATGCCGTCCGACGGCACCGGCACCCCGGACGCGTCCTCGACCTCCGCCATCTCCCAGATCTCCGGGTGGCCGCCACCCCCGACCGTGCCGGGCGGGGTCAGCACGACGAGCCGGTGTCCGTGCTCCACCAGGCTGTGCTCGTACCGGCGGAAGGAACCCGACAGCACCTCCGGCGGCACGAAGGCGTCCCGCCGCCCGGTCTCCCGTACCCGGAACTCCATCACCTGCGGGAACGGCACGCTGGACGCGAGGTCCGGCACCCCCGGCCCGAGCCTGCCGCGGTTGACCAGGCGGACCCGTCGCCCGGCCAGCGCCGAGAAGTCGATCAGCAGGTCCATCCGCTCGGCCGGTGCGATCGTCAGCGCCGGCATCGATTCGTCGAAGTCGACCGGCACCGGGCGCGGCAGCAGCCCGCCGTCGCTGCCGATCTGCCGGATCACGCCCGGCACCGGCTCGTTCGCGTCGTCCAGCAGCACCAGATCGTAGATCCGGGCGTTGGAGGCGTTGACCAGCCGGAACCGGTACCAGGCGTCGTCCACGTCGAAGTGCGGCCAGATGCGGCCGTTGACCGTCGTGTACGGGCCCAGGAACGGCAGCGACACCGGCTTTCCGGTCTCCGGGTCGGCCGCGACGACCACGGTGGTCTTGTGCAGCAGCCGCCCGTTCGGCCGTCCGTCCTCGTCGGTGTCCAGGTTGCGGTCGGCGAGGATCAGCGGCACCTCCCGGTCGCCGGACGGCAGACCGAGCGTGTCCTCCTCGTCGTCCCGGACCAGGTACGTGCCGACGAGCCCGGCGTACACGTTCCACCGGGTGATGTTCATGGCGTGGTCGTGGTACCACCAGTGGGCGGCGTGGTGGTCGTTCGGGTACTCCGACAACTGGGCGTCGCCGGAGCCGACGGCGTTGTCCGCCCAGCCGTCGTTCCCGCCGCCGGTCTGCGCGCCGTGCAGGTGGGTCACCGTCCAGGCGGGCAGCGCGGCGACGTCCGCGTCCGGCTCGACGCCGTCGCGTCCCGGCCGGTTGTGCGGGGCCGTCTCGCCCGGTCCCACCGGACCGACCTCCACGGCGGTCACCGGGTACTCGCTCCCCTCGGGCACCCGGTTCGTCCAGGCGATCCTGATCCGCTGCCCGCGCCGCACCTCGATGGTCGGCCCCGGCACCATCCCGTCGTACCCCCACATCAGGGTCGGCGGCAGCTGCGAGTGCATCCGCACCCAGGTGGGCGACACGGCGATCTCGGTCTCGCGGAGCGGGTCGTCGCTCCGCGGGCGCAGCACCGGCGGTACGGGCAACGGGTCGGCGTACGGCACGAGCCCGCCCACCCGCGCCCCCGACACGGCCTCCGACGCCGCCGCGTCGGTCCGGGCCGCGTCGGCCGGTGCCGCGGCCGTCACCGCGTCGGTTCCCGCCGCGCCGGTCGGCCGGCCGATCTTCTCCGTGAACTCGGCGATCCCGGTCAAGGTACTTCCCCCCGTGATCCATAGATCATTTGTCGGTGGACCACGGGACCCCTGCCCCCGCAGGTGTCGGCCCCGTGGTCCCTCTGCGTCGAAGGACCACGGAGAGCGGCGCCGCAGTTCACCGCAACGCCCCATCTGACCGAAACCGGTACATCCCACCCGGTGGGCGGCGGCCGTTTCGCGCCAACGCGGCGCGCCGCCGTGACACCCTTTCGGGGCGTACGGTTGTTCGTGTTCGATCTTCACGAAATGACGGAAACAGGAGACCGCGGTATGTCGCAGCAGGTGCAAGGGGTCATCGCACCGGGGAAGAACGAGCCGGTACGGGTCGAGACCATCGTGATCCCGGACCCGGGCCCCGGCGAGGCCGTGGTGAAGATCCAGGCGTGCGGCGTCTGCCACACCGATCTGCACTACAAGCAGGGCGGTATCAACGACGAGTTCCCGTTCCTCCTCGGACACGAGGCGTCCGGAGTGGTGGAGTCCGTCGGCGAGGGCGTCACGGACGTCGCGCCCGGCGACTTCGTCATCCTCAACTGGCGTGCGGTGTGCGGCCAGTGCCGGGCGTGTCTGCGCGGCCGACCCTGGTACTGCTTCGACACCCACAACGCGAAGCAGAAGATGACGCTGCTCGACGGCATGGAACTCTCCCCGGCCCTCGGCATCGGCGCGTTCGCCGAGAAGACCCTGGTCGCCGCCGGCCAGTGCACCAAGGTCGACCCCGAGGTCTCCCCGGCCGTCGCCGGACTCCTCGGCTGCGGCGTCATGGCGGGCATCGGCGCCGCCCTCAACACCGGCCAGGTCGGCCGCGGCGACTCGGTCGCCGTGATCGGCTGCGGCGGTGTCGGCGACGCGGCGATCGTCGGCGCCCGGCTGGCCGGAGCGGCGCGGATCATCGCGGTGGACGTCGACGACCGCAAGCTGGAGACGGCGAAGTCGATGGGCGCCACCCACACCGTCAACTCCCGTTCCACCGACCCGGTCGAGGCGATCCGCTCGCTGACCGGCGGCAACGGCGCGGATGTCGTCATCGAGGCGGTCGGCCGCCCCGAGACGTACCAGCAGGCGTTCTACGCCCGCGACCTCGCGGGCACCGTCGTCCTGGTCGGCGTCCCCACCCCGGAGATGCGGCTGGAGCTGCCGCTGCTCGACGTCTTCGGCCGCGGCGGCTCGCTCAAGTCCTCCTGGTACGGCGACTGCCTGCCCTCGCGCGACTTCCCGATGCTCATCGATCTGCACCAGCAGGGCCACATCGACCTCGGCGCGTTCGTCACCGAGACCATCGGACTCGGCGACGTCGAGAAGGCGTTCGCCCGGATGCACGAGGGCGACGTGCTGCGCTCGGTGGTGGTCCTCTGATGGCCGTCCGCATCGACCACCTCGTCACCTCCGGCACCTTCGCCCTCGACGGCGGGGAGTGGGACGTCGACAACAACGTCTGGATCGTCGGCGACGACACCGAGGCGATCGTCATCGACGCCGCCCACGACGCCGACGCCATCGAGACCGCGCTGAACGGCCGTGCCCTGCGCGCCATCGTGTGCACGCACGCGCACAACGACCACATCGACGCGGCCCCGGCCCTCGCCGCCGCCACCGGCGCACCGATCCTGCTGCACCCCGACGACCTGCCGCTGTGGAGGCGCACCCACCCGGACCGCGCCCCGGACGGCGAACTGACCGACGGTCAGGAGCTGCGGATCGCCGGCACGACGCTCACGGTCCTGCACACCCCGGGCCACGCGCCCGGCGCCGTCTGCCTGTACGCCCCCGGGCTGACCACCGTTTTCACCGGCGACACGCTCTTCCGGGGCGGCCCGGGAGCCACCGGACGCTCCTTCTCCCACTTCCCCACGATCATCGACTCGATCAGGGAACGGCTGCTCACCCTGCCCCCGGAGACCACCGTCCGCACCGGACACGGCGACTCCACCACCATCGGCTCGGAGACCCCGCACCTCGACGAGTGGATCGCCCGCGGCCACTGAGGCCGGGCGGCGCACACCGGTCCGGGCCCGCGGAGGTCACCCGCCCCCGGACCGGTACGGCCCGCCGGTCACCGCTCCGGCCACGCGGAGAGCCGCAGCCCGCTCTCGAAGCGGCGCGGCCCGCCCGTGACCGGATCGGTGAACTCCAGTACGCGCGCGAGCAGTTGGAGCGGGTGCGACCAGTCGTCGGCCTCGCCCTCCGCCTCGACCACCGGATAGACCGGGTCGTCGACCAACGGCAGCCCCAGCCCGTTCATATGGACCCGCAGCTGGTGGGTGCGTCCGGTGGCGGGCAGCAGCCGGTAGCGGCCGAGACCCGCCCGGTGCTCCAGCAGCTCGATCCGGGTCTCGCTGTTCGGCTCGCCCGGCTCCTCACGCGCGGCGACGACCCCGCGCTCCTTCACGATCCGGCTGCGCACGGTCCGCGGCAGGACCAGCCCGGGATCGTACGGCGCCACCGCCTCGTACTCCTTGCGCACCAGCCGGTCCCGGAACAGCGTCTGGTACGCGCCCCGCTCCTCGGGCCGCACCACGAACAGGACCAGTCCCGCGGTCAGCCGGTCCAGCCGGTGCGCGGGCTGCAGCGCGGGGATGTCCAGCTCGCGGCGCAACCGGGCCACCGCAGTCTCGGTGACATGACGTCCGCGCGGCGTCGTCGCAAGGAAGTGCGGCTTGTCGGCGACGACGAGATGCGCGTCGCGATGGACGACCCCGACCGGGAACGGCACCGGTTCCTCCGGCGCGAAGTCCCGGTGGAACCAGAGGTACCGCCCCGCGGCGTACGGCTCGTCGGCGGACACGGGACCGCGCGCGGACACGAACCGCCCCTCGGCGAACATGGCGTCCACCCGCGCCGCCCCGACCGCGCCCGCGAACCGTGCCCGCAGATGATCCCCGACCGTCGCCCACCGCCCCTCCGGGTCCTCCGGAAGCCGCACCCGCACCGGATCGATCCCGTCCCGCTGGGGCAGCGGCGCGGGCGGAGGCTTCGCGCGTCCCCTCACCGGGGCGCGCCGTCCGGTACGGCGATGGGCATGGCACGGACTCCTCGTGTCCTCGTCGGGGCGCTCGCCCAGTATCCCCGGTCGTCCCGGCCCGCCGGGGCACCGCCCCCGCCCCGCGGGACGGAGAGCGGGCCCGCTCCGCCCGGGAGGCCGACGCGGCCGATCGGACCGTCGCGCACGCGGTGCGCGGGGCGCGGCCCGTGCCCCCGCTCCGCATCCGACCGGACGGAACCGTTCCGCAGCCGACTGCGTGTCGGGGTGTTCGGGGTATGTCGTGAGCACCGGAGAAGGGAACGCCTTGCACACCACAGGACCACGCCCGTCCCGCCGTACCGCCCTCGTCCTCGGCGCCGGCGCGGCGCTCTCCGCCGCCCTGCCCGCGGCACTCGGCGGCACCGCGTACGCCTCGACCGGCGGCGCCGTCGCCTCGCGCCTGGCGCAACTGGAGCGGGAGCACACCGCCCGGCTCGGCGTGTACGCCCATCACACGCGCACGCGGAGGACGGTGGCCTACCGGGCGGACGAGCGCTTCCCGATGTGCTCGCTGTTCAAGACGATCGCCGCCGCGGCCGTGTTGCGCGACCTCGACCACGACGGCGAGTTCCTGGCCGAGCGCATCCACTACACCCGCCGCTACGCGGAGGACTCCGGGTACTGCCCGATCACCGGCGAGGACGAGAACATCGCCCGCGGCATGACCGTCGGTGCACTGTGCGACGCGGCCATCCGCCACAGCGACAACGCCGCGGGCAACCTGCTCCTGCGCGAGCTGGGCGGACCGACCGCCGTCACCCGCTTCTGCCGTTCGACCGGCGACGGCCGCACCCGGCTCGACCGCTGGGAGCCCGAACTGAACTCGGCGGAGCCGTGGCGCGTCACCGACACCACCACCCCGCGTGCCATCGGTCGTACCTACGCGAACCTCACGCTCGGCGACGCGCTCTCGCCCCGGGACCGGCGCCTCCTCACCGGCTGGCTGCTGGGCAACACCACCAGCGACGAGCGGTTCCGCGCCGGTCTGCCCGCCGACTGGACCGTCGCCGACAAGACCGGCGGCGGCCGGTACGGCGGCAGCAACGACGTGGGCATCACCTGGCCTCCGGGCGGCGCTCCGGTCGTCATGGCCGTCCTGACGACCGGGTACGAGGAGGACGCGCCGGCCGACAACGCACTGGTGGCCAGGACCGCCGCCCTGCTGGCCGAGGCGCTCGCGTAACCGGGGGAGCCGGGGCCCGGAACGTCGATGGGCGGCGCGCCGGGCCCGTGGGCCGTGCGCTCCCGGCCCACGCCCGAAACAGCAGAAAACCCCAGCTGAGCTGGGGTTTTCATTGGTGTCCGAGGGGGGACTTGAACCCCCACGCCCGATAAAGGGCACTAGCACCTCAAGCTAGCGCGTCTGCCATTCCGCCACCCGGACCAGGTGTCTGTCTCGCGGGCCTCGCCCGTTCCGACGTGGAAAACAATAGCAAACATCCGGGGGTGCTCGATCACGGCGGGGGGAGTGTGAGGGCGCATGACGAGAGACGGAGGGTCTTGGGCGGGCGGACAGGGCGGGAGAGGATGAGGGGGAGGGACACAGCGACAGTGGAAGGAAGCAGTGTGAGCGAGACCAACACGGCCCGGACCGTCCCGGGTGAGGACGAGGTCGTGGACCTCTGTCGTGACCTGATCCGCATCGACACCAGCAACTACGGGGACCACTCGGGACCGGGGGAGCGCGGTGCCGCCGAGTACGTCGCGGAGAAGCTGGCCGAGGTCGGGCTGGAGCCGCAGATCATCGAGTCCCACAAGGGCCGGGCCTCGACCGTGGCCCGGATCGAGGGCGAGGACCCGTCCCGTCCCGCGCTGCTCATCCACGGGCACACGGACGTGGTGCCGGCCAACGCCCACGACTGGACCCACCATCCGTTCTCCGGCGAGGTGGCGGACGGCTGCGTGTGGGGCCGGGGCGCGGTCGACATGAAGGACATGGACGCGATGACCCTCGCGGTCGTCCGCGACCGGCTGCGCAGCGGCCGCAAGCCCCCGCGTGACATCGTGCTGGCGTTCCTCGCCGACGAGGAGGCGGGCGGCACGTACGGGGCGCGGTATCTCGTGGACAAGCACCCCGGTCTCTTCGAGGGCGTCACCGAGGCGATCGGCGAGGTCGGCGGCTTCTCCTTCACGGTGAACGAGAAGCTGCGGCTCTACCTCGTCGAGACGGCCGAGAAGGGTATGCACTGGATGCGGCTCACCGTGGACGGCACCGCCGGTCACGGCTCGATGACCAACGACGACAACGCGATCACCGAGCTGTGCGAGGCGGTCGGACGGCTCGGGCGGCACAACTGGCCGGTCCGGGTCACCAAGACCGTGCGGTCCTTCCTCGACGAGCTGTCCGACGCGCTCGGCGTCCCGCTCGACCCGGAGAACATGGAGGCCACGCTTCCCAAGCTCAACGGCATCGCCAAGATGGTCGGCGCCACGCTCCGCAACTCCGCGGCCCCCACCATGCTCGGCGCCGGCTACAAGGTGAACGTCATCCCCGGACAGGCCGTGGCCCACGTCGACGGCCGCTTCCTGCCCGGTTTCGAGGAGGAGTTCCTGGCCGATCTGGACCGCATCCTCGGCCCCCGGGTGAAGCGGGAGGACGTGCACACGGACAAGGCGCTGGAGACCAGCTTCGACGGCTCGCTCGTCGAGGCGATGCAGGTGGCCCTCAAGGCCGAGGATCCGATCGCGCGTGCGGTCCCCTACATGCTCTCGGGCGGTACCGACGCCAAGTCCTTCGACGACCTCGGCATCCGGTGCTTCGGGTTCGCCCCGCTGAAGCTGCCCCCGGAGCTCGACTTCGCGGGCATGTTCCACGGCGTGGACGAGCGGGTGCCGGTGGACGGTCTCAAGTTCGGCGTGCGGGTGCTCGACCGTTTCATCGACAACTGCTGAGCCCGCGCGGCCTCCGAGCAGGGACGAGTGGCACCGGTCCGTCTCTGTGTCACGCAAATATTCGCCAACGTGTGCGCATTTGACCGGAACGAGTGAAAGGAACCATACGCTCGTAGCCCGATTAGCTCGTCCTCGTTACAGGTGATGCGGTCCGCGGCTGGGACCGCATTGCCAACTAGGAGGAAACAATGATCAAGAAGGTCGTCGCTGCTGCGGCCGTGACCGGTGGTCTGGTGCTCTCGGGTGCGGGCATGGCCGTCGCGGACTCCGGTGCCCAGGGCGCCGCCGTCGGCAACCCGGGTGTCGTCTCGGGCAACGTCGTCCATGTGCCCATGCACGTTCCGGTCAACGTGTGCGGCAACACGGTCGACATCATCGGGCTGCTGAACCCCACCTTCGGCAACGCCTGCGGCAACGCCTGACGTTGATGGGTCAACCCGTGAGGGTTTGAATCCGGTCGGCCCCGGAGTGCACGCCATGCGCTCCGGGGCTGCTGGGTAATCCGCCCCCGCTCGATCGAGTCCGGGGGTATTCCGGAAGGCAGAAGGCAGGAAAGAAGTTATGCGACAGGTCACGCGCAAGGGCCTGATCACCATGGCTGCGGCGGGCGGCGCGCTCGCGCTGAGCGGTGGCTACGCGCACGCGGACGCGGGAGCGTCCGGCGGCGCGGCGAATTCCCCGGGAGCGCTTTCGGGGAATTCCGTCCAGATCCCGGTCGACGTCCCGGTCAACGTCTGCGGAAACTCCGTGGACGTCGTGGCGCTGATCAACCCCGCGTTCGGGAACACCTGTGGAAACGGTTCGCAGGGGGCCTCCGCGGGCAAGCACGCCTCCGGCAGCCAGGTGTCCGGCGACCTCACCCAGGCGAGTCGGCCGGGAACGGGCAAGCACCGGGCCCCGATCGACGGGGGGGCGACGGCCCAGGGCGTCGCGGAGGGCTCGCCGGGCCTGCTGTCCGGGAACAGCATCTCGGCGCCGATCGACATCCCCGTGAACGTCTGCGGGAACAGCGTCACCATCGGCGGACTGCTCAATCCCACCTTCGGCAACGAATGCGGGAACGACACGGACGTCGTCACACCGCCGGTGAAGCCGGTGAAGCCGGTGAAGCCGGTCACCCCGGTCACGCCGGTCACGCCGGTCACCGAGCACAAGCCGCCGGTGCCGGGTCCGCGGGAGGTGCCGAACGTGCCCGAGGCGCGGAACGCGCCCCAGCTCGCCCACACCGGGGCGGGCGGTGCCGAACTGCTGATCCCGGTGAGCGCCGGCCTGCTGCTGGCGGGTGCGGGGACGGTGTTCTACCGCCGCGCCCGCCTGTCCGCGTAACGGGCCGGGGCGGCGAAGCGAGAGGGGCGGGACCCGCGGCAGCGGGGCCCGCCCCTCTCACCAGGTGGCGCGGAGCTGGCGGATGATCCGCCGCCGCAGTCGCACCCTGCGGCTGCCGTCGTGGCGCAGCGTCAGTCGGTCCAGTTCCCAGTGCCCGTACTCGGCATGGTCGGTCAGCAGGCGTGCGGTCTCCTTCCGGGACACCCCGCGCGGTACGTACACATCGACAAATTCGTATTCCGGCATCGCATCCATTGTGCGGGCAGAGGCCCGGTACGGATAGCGTCTGCACCATGTCTGATGCTGCGCAGCCCACCGCTGCCGAGGTACGCGCCGCCGCCGAAGCCATCAAAGCCGCGCTCGACCGTCACCTCGACGCGGTCGAGCGCCGGACGGGGGACGATGATCCCGCCGTCTACGACGCGTTCAACGCACTGGCCGCCGCCGCCGAGGTCTACGACGAACTGCTCTACGACCGCTACGACGAGGTCACCCCCTTCGAGATCCCGGGTGCGGACGGCTCCCTGCCGCCGTACACCGGCCCCGAGGAACCGAACGCGCTCAGCGTTCTGATCCGGCGGGACTACACCGTGGTCGAGCCGCCGCGGCTGTTCGCACAGGCACAGCGGATCGCCGACCTCGATCCCGACGACCGGGCCACCGGGAGCGCCGCGGTCGTCGGCTCCAGCGTCCACGCGGCGCTCGGAGTGCTGTTCGGGGAGTACGAACCGGACGAGATCGCCTCCCGGCACTCCGAGTTCGGGCTGGAGGAAGGGGACTCCACGCTCTGGGTCACGGCCGTGGAGGAGCCGCCGGAGGCGGGGGAGTGGCTCGACGCCCCGTTCGAGGACGCGGATCCGCAACTCGTGGTGTGCCGCTTCGACATCAGCTCCGTCTTCGACGAGGACGACGCGGACGAGGAACCGGCGGGACTGGTGGCGGACGGCACCTGACCCGTGCCGTCGGCCGGGTCCGTACCCCCGTGCGCCCGGCCCGTCCCGTACCCGCCGCCGGAATCGGCCGGGGGTACGGGACGACGGGTGGCCCGGTCAGCGGGCCGCCGCCTCCAGGAGGCCGCGCAGCCGCGTCGTGCGGTCCTGGGCCGGGGGTTCGGCGACCGCGCGCGGGAGCGCCTGGTCCACGCCGTGCACCACGGAGAGGTGCCGCTCGGCCCGGCCGAACGCGGTGTACACCCAGGGACGGCTCAGCCCCTGCGCCGCGTCGCCCGGCAGCACGACGACCACCGCGGGCCACCGCGTCCCGGCCGCCTGGTGGGCGCTGAGGGCCCAGCCGTGCCGCACGGACGACGCCACCCGCTGCCGGGGGACGACGATCCGCTCGCCCGCGGAGTCCAGGTGCAGGCCCTCGGCGTCGGCCGAGACGACCGTGGCGGGCACGGTCCTGCCGGGCGCCGGGACGTGGACGACCCGGTCGCCCGGGTCGAATCCGCCGAACCGCCCCGGACCGGGGTTGAGCCGTTGCTTGAGGGCCGCGTTCAACGCGCGGGTGCCCGCCGGACCGCCGTGGCCGACGGTGATGACCTGGGTGTCGGCCGAGGGGATGCCGAGGGCGCGCGGCACCGAGTCCGCGACCAGCTGCACGGTGCGGTGCACCGCCTCGCCCGCGTCGCGCACGGGGACGATCACCACTTCCCTGCCCGGCGCCTCGACCTGGTTCAGCTCACCGATGCCGATGCCCGAGACCAGTTCGCCGATCGGTCCCGGATCCGGGGTGCGGGAGACCACCTGCGGGCAGGCGCGGGCCGCCAGCACATCCGCGAACACCCGCCCCGCACCGGCCGATCCCAGCACGCCCGGATCGCCGCTGAGCACCAGCCGGGTGCCGTCGGCCAGGGACTCCACGAGCATCGCGGCGGACTCGACGTCCACCTGCGGGGCGTCCAGGACGACGAGCAGGTCGACGGCGATCGCCCCCTCCTCGTCCCGTCCCGGGCCCTCCGCGCCGGAGAGCAGTCCGGCGAGGGTGACGGCCGCAGCCGGATCGCCGGTCGCCCCGGCCAGCCTGCGTCTGCCGTCGACGCCGTGCGCGGTGCCCAGGACGCGCAGGCCCAGCGCGCGGGCGGCGACGAGGAGCGCGGCGGGTTCGGCACGGGCCGCCTCGCCGCCGGTGTGTGCCACGACGCCGTGGACCGCGACCGCGCGGATCAGCTCGGCCGCCGACGGGGAACCCGCGGCCGCTGCCGCCTCCGTCCAGTCGGCACCCTTCTCGCAGGCGTGGGCCAGGCGGGCCAGACCGTCGGCGAGGCTCTCCTCGGCGAGCGCGTACCGGTCGAGCCCGAGCAGCACCCGGACAGGTCCCCGCCCGGACGAGTCGTCCTCTTCCAAGTCCTCGCCGGACTCGGGGGCGGGGGCCGGGCCACCGTCCCCGGCCTCGTCCTCCTGGAACACGAGGACCGCGCCCGCGGCGACGGCGTGCCGCACGGCCGCCTCCGGGTCGGACACCGCGTGCTCGGCGAGCGCGGCGTGGACCGCCGTCGCCTCCATCGCCGTGTGTCCCCGCAGTGCGGCCCGCTCCAGCAGCCGGCCGATCAGGGCGGTGGTCCTGCGCTCGTCGTCCGGACCGCATCCGGAACCCAGCAGGGCCCGCGCGAAGGCGTCCGCCTGCTCGGGTCCGACCCCCGGCACGGCCAGCATCCGCCACGGGTCCTCGCGCAGGACCCCGGCCGCCTGCGGGCCCAGTGCCTCGGCCGTCGGTCCCGCGAGCGCTCCGGGAGCACCACCCTCGGCCAGCACCGCGGCCACCTCGGCCACCGTCTCCGGGGCGGGTCCGCGGGGCGCGGGCGCCGGCTCGGGCGGGCGGGGGCGCGTCGGGGCGGGGGCCGGAGCGGGCCGTCTGGGCGCGGCGGCGGGCGCGGGCGAGTCGAAGAACGCGGCGGCGGTCTTCTCGCCGCTCTCCACGGCACGCACGGCGGCCAGCAGATCGGCCGCCGTGCCGCTCAGCTTCCCGCCGGCCGGGATGGGGCCCGCCTTCTCGGCCTTGCGCTTCTCGATCCGCTCCCTGAGCTCGCGCTGGGCGGCGAGCTCGGCCTCGGTCTCCGAGAGCGGCGCGGCGGCCCCTTCGCCCCCGGCGGTCTCCTCGCCGGGCGTCCCCTCGGCGTCGGTGGCCCTTCCGCCCGCGGATTCCCCGTCCTCGGGGGTCCCGTCGTCCCCGCCGTCCGGGGCCGCCTCCGCCCCCTCGGCGGCGACGTCGTCGGCCGTCGCCGCTCCTTCGTGTGCCTCCTCGCCCTCGCCCCGCACGGGTGGTGAGGGCGAGGAGGGAACAGTTGCGGGGTCCGCGACGGCGCCTGCGTCGTCGGCGGCCGGGGAGCCGGGGGTGTCTCCCCCGGGAAGCGCGGTCACAGCGTGCTCCAGTCCTGGTCGGGATAGCGGTGCACGGGCGCCGACACGTCGTCGAGCGCCTGGCAGATCTCGTCAGGAAGACTAAGCGTCTCCACCGACAATGCCTCCGTCAGCTGCTGCGCGTTGCGCGCGCCGACGATCGGGGCCACCACTCCCGGCCGGTCCCGTACCCAGGCCAGCGCCACCTGGAGCGGCGTGGTGGCCAGACCGTCCGCCGCCGTGGCCACCGCGTCCACGACGCGGGCCGCCGCGTCGTCCAGATACGGCTCGACGAACGGAGCGAGCAGTTCCGAGGCGCCGCGCGAGTCCGCGGGAGTGCCCGTGCGGTACTTCCCGGTCAGCACTCCCCGGCCCAGCGGCGAGGAGGGGAGCAGTCCCACGCCCAGGTCGAGGGCGGCGGGCAGCACCTCGCGCTCCACCCCCCGCTGCAACAGGGAGTACTCCATCTGGGTGCTCGCCAGCCGGGTGCGCGCGCCGGGTGCGGCCAGCTGCCAGGTCGCCGCCTTCGCCAGCTGCCAGCCACAGAAGTTCGACACCCCCGCGTACCGGGCCCGGCCGCTGGACACCGCCAGGTCCACCGCCTGAAGCGTCTCCTCCAGCGGAGTCGCCGGGTCGAAGGCGTGGACCTGCCACAGGTCGACGTGATCCGTGCCGAGCCGGTCCAGCGAGGCGTCCAGGGCCGCCAGCAGATGCCCCCGGGAGCCGTTGAACCTGCGGTACGGGTCGGCGACACTGCCCGCCTTCGTCGCGATGATCAGCTCGTGCCGCGGCACGAGGCCGTCGGTGAGCCGTCCGAGCAGGTACTCGGCCTCCCCGCCGCCGTACACGTCGGCCGTGTCGATCAGGGTGCCGCCCGCCTCCCAGAACGCCTTCAGCTGTTCGGCGGCGTCGTGCTCGTCGGTGTCCCGCCCCCAGGTGAGGGTGCCGAGCCCGATCCTGGACACGCGAAGGCCGGTGCGGCCGAGATGCCTCTGCTCCATGGGCGCTGAGATTACTGGCCGGAACCCCACCGGGCGGAGGGCTGTGGACAACCCGGTTCCGGGTCGCCCCTGCCGCGAGGGGCCGACGGGCGCTAGAGTCCAGGACCCAGAGACGTTACTGATCGGTAAGGGGAGCGGCTATGCGGCTCGGCATCAATCTCGGTTACTGGGGCGCGGGCATGGACGGCGACAACCTCGCCGTGGCCCAGGAGGCCGACCGGCTCGGCTACGACGTCTGCTGGGCGGCCGAGGCGTACGGCTCCGACGCGCCGACCGTGCTGTCCTGGGTGGCCGCCCGGACCGAGTCCATCGACGTGGGCTCCGCGATCATGCAGATCCCGGCCCGCCAGCCCGCGATGACGGCGATGACCGCCGCCACTCTCGACTCGCTCTCCGGAGGCCGCTTCCGGCTCGGCCTCGGTGTGTCGGGGCCCCAGGTCTCCGAGGGCTGGTACGGCGTGAAGTTCGACAAGCCCCTGGCCCGCACCCGGGAGTACGTCGAGATCGTCCGCCGGGCGATGTCCCGTGAACGGCTGACGTACGAGGGGCAGCACTGGACGCTCCCGCTGCCGGACGGTCCGGGCAAGCCCCTCAAGCTCACCGTCCACCCGCAGCGCGAGCACATCCCGCTCTACATCGCCGCCATCGGCCCGAAGAACCTGGAGCAGACGGGCGAGATCGCCGACGGCGCCCTGCTGATCTTCCCCGCGGCCGAGCACCTGGAGGAGACCGCGGTCAAGTACCTGCGGGCCGGGCGCGAGAAGGCCGGGTTGACCATGGACGGCTTCGACGTGTGCCCGACGCTGCCGCTCGCCGTCGGCGACGACGTCGACGCGCTCGCGGACATCTTCCGTCCGTACACCGCGCTGTACGTGGGCGGAATGGGCAGCCGCGACCAGAACTTCTACAACCGGCTCGCACGGCGCATGGGCTACGAGAAGGAGGCCGTCGAGATCCAGGACAAGTACCTGTCCGGCGACAAGAACGGCGCCGCCGCAGCCGTCCCGCACGAGCTGATCGACCGGACCACGCTGCTCGGCCCGGTCGAGCGGATCGCCGAGCGGATGCAGGCGTACGCCGCCGCGGGCGTCACGACGCTCACCCTGGCCCCGGCCGGATTCACGCTCGACGAGCGGATCGCGGCGCTGCGGGCCGGCACGGAGGCGCTGGAGCGGTCCGGCCTCGTGTGATACGGATGCACGGACCCCGGCACCACGGGCTCCGACAGGCGTCGCGGCCGTGGTGGGGGCTCGGGGGTCTCCCCGCCACGGCCGTCACGCGGAACAACGCCCCCGACGGCGCGCGGTTACGCCCGCCCGGCCCGCCGCCCTCGGAGGTGAAAGGTTTCGGCCACAGCGGCCACGGCGGTCGCGCGGCCGGCAGCCCGTCCGGCGTAGCCGGAGGCCGTTCCTGTTGCCCGGCCGGACGTGCCGCATTTGACTGGCGATGGGCCGAAGCCGGTACGGAGGTGGCTGTGGTGCTCTCGGCAAGGGACCTGTTCCAGGAGATTCTCGACGAGGACGAGTCGTTCCGGCTGTTCTGCTCCATCGCGGCCGGCGGCGAGGCCCAGGGCGGCTGGGAGAACGGCCGGATCGCGGCCCTCGTCCCCGAGAGCCAGCGGGCTCTGGCGCCCAGGATCGCCCGGCACGGCGCCGACGAGGACAAGCACGGACGGATCTTCCACGCACTGCTGAGGAAGCGCGGACTGCGACCGGTCGAGGTCCCGCCCGGGACCGACTACACGATGCTGCTGGAACGGCGTGGCATCGGCCTCGCCCACGAACGGCTGGCGCGCCGGGATCCGCTCACCGAGCGCGACATCATCACCTACCTCGCCCACAGCCGGGTCACCGAGCAGCGCGCCTCCGAGCAGATGGCGCTGCTGCGACGGTACTTCGGCGACCACCCCGGCATCGGCCGCGCGCTGCGGATGATCGCGGACGACGAGGACAACCACCTGGCGTACTGTCACGAGGAGCTGCTGCGCCTCGCCGGGGCCGGACACGGCCGTACGATCCAGCGCCTGCTGCGCGAGTGCGCGCTCGCCGAGATCCGGGTGTACCGCGACGTCAGTCTCGCCGTGATGGACCACATGGGCCGCATCCTCGGCTGGTCCCGGGCCAGGGCGGCCGTACTGGCGGCGGGGATCCACCTGGTCCACGCGTACGAACGGCTCGGGGGATGGCGGCGCATGGTGCGCCTGGAACAGCCGGAGCGCCGCGACGCACTGGGCGGGCCCGCGCCGCGCGAGGCCGAGCCCGTCTGACCGGCACCCCCGCACCGGACGGCCCGGCGGCGCCGGAAACGCACGCACCATGCCGCGTCCGCTCTCCGGCCGGAGGTCGCCCGGCAGGCTCTCAGAGCCAGCCGCGGCGCTTGAAGAGCCGGTGCAGCCCGAAGACCACGGTGGCCATCAGCGCGATCACCGCCGGGTACGCCCACACCCAGCCGAGTTCCGGCATGTGCTCGAAGTTCATGCCGTAGATCCCCGCGACCATGGTCGGAACGGCGGCCATGGCCGCCCAGGCCGAGATCTTGCGCATGTCGTCGTTCTGCCGCACGCCCACCTGGGCCAGATGGGCGGACAGGATGTCCGAGAGCAGCCGGTCCAGCCCCTCCACGTACTCGTTGGCCCGCGTCAGGTGGTCGTTCACGTCCCGGAAGAACGGCTGCGCGTGCTCGTGGACGAACGGCACGTCCGCGCCCGCCAGCCGGGCCATGGGGGCACTCAGCGGACCGGCGGCACGGCGGAACTCCATGATCTGCCGCTTGAAGGTGTAGATGCGGGACGCGGTGTTCTTGGTGTTCGCGGAGCCGGTCGGCGCGAACACCTCGGTCTCCAGCTCCTCCAGGTCGTTCTGCAGCTCGCCCGCCACCTCGATGTAGTGGTCGACGACGGCGTCGCTGATCGCGTACAGCACCGCGGTCGGCCCGTGCCTGAGCACCTCCGGCTCCGCCTCCAGCCGGCGCCGTACCGCGGCGAGCGGCGCGCCCTCCCCGTGCCGGACCGTCACGACGAACGAATCGCCGATGAAGGCCATCAGTTCGTCGGCGGTGACCTTGTCGCTGAAGTGCTCGTACACCACCGGCTTGATCACCGCGAACAGCGAGTCGTCGTACACCTCCAGCTTGGGCCGCTGGTGGGCGCTCAGGGCGTCCTCCACGGCCAGCGGGTGGAGCCCGAACTCCTCGGTGACGCGCTCTATCTCCCGCTCCGTCGGCTCGTACAGCCCGATCCAGAGGAACGCGTCCCCGGTGGCCCGTGCCTGCGCGAGGGCGTCGGAGAGGTCGGCGGGGCCCTCGGTACGGCGCCCGTCCCGGTAGATCGCACAGTCCACAATCACGGCGCGCATTCTTCCCTGCCCCGCACTCCCGCGCATCCCGGCCCGCTCCGCGCGCTCCTGCGGCGGCCTACGCTGGCCCGTATGCCCACCCTGATCCTCGTACGCCATGGACGCTCCACCGCCAACACGGCCGGGGTGCTCGCCGGCCGCACCCCGGGGGTCGCGCTCGACGAGCGCGGCACCGCGCAGGCCGCGGCGCTCCCCGGACGGCTGGCCGCGCTGCCCCTCGCCGCCGTCGTCACCAGCCCCCTCCAGCGCTGCCGGGAGACCCTGCGCCCGCTGCTCGACGCCCGGCCGGACCTGGTGGCGCACACCGAGGAACGGATCAACGAGTGCGACTACGGGGACTGGTCGGGGCGCAAGCTGGCCGAGCTCGCCGACGAGCCGCTGATGAGCGTCGTGCAGCGGCACCCGTCGGCGGCGGCGTTCCCGGGCGGCGAGTCCCTGCGCGCCATGCAGGCGCGCGCCGTGGACGCCGTGCGGGACTGGAACGCGCGGATCGAGTCCGGGCACGGCGACGACGCCGCCTACGTGATGTGCTCGCACGGCGACGTCATCAAGGCGCTCGTCGCCGACGCGCTCGGCATGCACCTCGACCTCTTCCAGCGGATCCACGTGGACCCCTGTTCGGTCACCGCGATCCGCTACACGCGTCTGCGGCCGTTCCTGCTGCGGCTCGGCGACACCGGGGACCTCGCCTCAATGGCGCCGCGCGAGCGGACGGACGGGGCGGAGCCGGCCGCGCACCCGGCCACCGGCACCGAAGCCGACGCGGAGGTCGGTGGCGGCGCCGGGGCGCCGTGATCGCTTCGCGCAGTAGGGTGGACGCGCCGTGGGCGCCCGGACCGGGACGGCCGGCGGCCCCGGCCACCCCCATTCCCCATTCGCCGTCGATCTTCAAGGGAGACAGGACGTGTCCCGTCAGGTGTTCCTCTACGACCCCCCGGACCGCTTCGTGGCCGGCACGGTCGGGTTGCCTGGACGTCGTACGTTCTTCCTGCAGGCATCCTCGGGCAGCCGCGTCACCAGCGTGGCCCTGGAGAAGACTCAGGTCGCCGCACTCGCCGAGCGCATCGACGAACTGCTCGACGAAGTGGTCCGGCGCACCGGCGGCAACTCGCCGGTGCCCGCCGTCGCGCCCATGGACGTCACCGACACCGCCCCTCTCGACGTGCCCGTCGAGGAGGAGTTCCGGGTCGGCACGATGGCGCTCGCGTGGGACGGCGAGGAACAGCGCATGATCGTCGAGGCGCAGGCCCTGGTCGAACTGGACGTGGAATCCGACGAGGACCTCGCGGAGGCCGAGGAACGGCTGCTGCAGGACGAGGAGAACGGTCCTCCGGTCCTCCGGGTCCGTCTGAGCGGCGCACAGGCGCGGGCCTTCGCCAAGCGCGCCCTGGACGTCGTGAACGCCGGGCGCCCCCCGTGCCCGCTGTGCAGCCTGCCGCTCGACCCGGAAGGACACGTATGCCCGCGCCAGAACGGATACCGCCGCGGAGCCTGACCGACGCCGACCGGGTCACCGTGCTGACCGAGGGTCGGCTCACCGTCCGAGGACAGGTCCGCGGGGCGTCCAACGCGGTGCTGCACTGCGCGGTCTCCCACGAGGGCGCGGAACTGGCCTGCGTCTACAAGCCCGTGGCCGGCGAACGGCCGCTGTGGGACTTCCCCGACGGCACCCTCGCCCGGCGGGAGGTGGCCGCGTACGAGATCTCCGAGGCGACCGGCTGGGGACTCATACCCCCCACCGTGCTCCGTGACGGTCCGTACGGCGAGGGCATGTGCCAGCTGTGGATCGATGCCGGGCCGGACGGCGACGGGCACGCCGGGGACGGGCGGCGCCCGTTGCTGGCGCTCGTCGAGGACGACGAGCCCGGCGAGGGCTGGAAGGCCGTCGTACGCGCCGAGATCGGGGAGGGCAGGACGGCCCTGCTGGTGCACGCGGACGACCCGGAGCTGCGGCGGATGGCGGTCCTCGACGCCGTGATCAACAACGGCGACCGCAAGGGCGGCCATCTGCTGCCCGCGCCCGACGGCCGGCTCTACGGCATCGACCACGGTGTGACCTTCAACGCCGAGGACAAGCTGCGCACCCTGCTGTGGGGGTGGGCGGGGGAGCCGCTGACGGCCGAGGCCGTCGGCGTCGTGGACCGGCTGGGCACGGAACTGGCCCCCGGGACCCCGCTCGTCACCCGGCTGGGGGAGCTGATCACCGAGGCCGAGATCGAGGCGCTGCGGGGCCGTGTGGGCGGGCTGCGGGCGTCGGGACGACACCCGGAACCGAGCGGCTCGTGGCCCTCGATCCCCTGGCCGCCGGTGTGAGCCGGTGCCCTGGGCCGCCGGTGTGAGCGGCGGCCCAGGGGCGGGCGGCGGACCGGCGCGAACGTGTCCGGTGCGGAGACCGTCCGGGCGGCCCGGGTCGTTCCCGAGTCGGGCGACGGCCCGGCGCGGGCACGCCGGGTGCGATGCCCGCGGAGAACAGGCCGATTCGGCGGTCGTGCGGCAGAACACGGGCGGGATCCGTGCGCCTTCCCGGGGCACGAGCGGTCCCCGGCGCCGCCTTCCTCCGGGGCCGAAGCAGACGGGGCCGCATCGCGCAAGAGCGCCTCTTCGGCCAGGATCCGGTATCCGGTTCGTATCCGGAACGTGCATCCGGTTAGGCTCGTGGCATGCATGCCTGGCCCGCTTCTGAGGTCCCCGCCCTGCCTGGCAAGGGCCGCGACCTTCGGATCCACGACACCGCGACCGGCGGACGGATCACTCTCGAACCCGGTCCCGTCGCCCGCATCTATGTCTGCGGCATCACGCCGTACGACGCGACCCACATGGGTCATGCGGCGACCTACAACGCGTTCGACCTCGTTCAGCGCGTGTGGCTCGACACCAAGCGGCAGGTCCACTACGTGCAGAACGTCACCGACGTGGACGACCCGCTGCTGGAGCGGGCCGTGCGCGACGGCCAGGACTGGACCCAGCTCGCCGAGCGCGAGACGGCCCTGTTCCGCGAGGACATGACCGCTCTGCGCATGCTCCCGCCGAAGCACTACATCGGCGCGGTGGAGGCGATACCGGGCATCGTCCCGCTCGTCGAACGGCTCCGGGACGCCGGTGCCGCCTACGAACTCGACGGCGACGTGTACTTCTCCGTCGAGGCCGACCCGCACTTCGGCGGCGTCTCCCGCCTCGACGCGGAGGCGATGCGGCTGCTGTCCGCGGAGCGCGGCGGCGACCCGGAGCGCCCCGGCAAGAAGAACCCGCTCGACCCGATGCTCTGGATGGCCGCCCGCGAGGGCGAGCCGAGCTGGGACGGCGGCTCGCTCGGCCCCGGACGGCCCGGCTGGCACATCGAGTGCGTCGCCATCGCGCTGGACCACCTCGGCATGGGCTTCGACGTCCAGGGCGGCGGATCCGATCTCGCCTTCCCGCACCACGAGATGGGCGCCTCGCACGCCCAGGTCCTGACCGGCGAGTACCCGTTCGCCCAGGCGTACGTGCACGCGGGGATGGTCGCCCTGGACGGCGAGAAGATGTCCAAGTCCAAGGGCAACCTGGTCTTCGTCTCACGGCTCCGCCGCGACGGCGTGGACCCCGCGGCGATCCGTCTCGCGCTGCTCGCGCACCACTACCGGTCCGACTGGGAGTGGACCGACCAGGTGCTCGCCGACGCGGTCGCCCGGCTCGGACGCTGGCGCTCCGCCGTCTCCCGCCCCGACGGACCGTCCGCCGAGGCGCTGGTCGAGGAGGTCCGCGAGGCCCTCGCCGACGACCTGGACGCACCGGCGGCACTGGCCGCCGTGGACCGCTGGGCCGAGCGGCAGCACGCCGAGGGCGGCACGGACGAGGGCGCGCCCGGACTCGTCTCGCGCACCGTCGACGCGTTGCTGGGTGTGGCGCTGTAGCACCCGCGCGGGGGCTACCCGCCGATTCCCCGACCGGCGAACCGGCCCCGGACTTCGTGACGAAGTCCGGGGCCGGTTCCGTTCCGTTCCGGGGGCCGAACCCGGACCCGGGGCACGCGTCCGGGGCAGGTGCCCCGGGCCGTGGGCACCTCAGTCGTCGGGGGACTCCTCCGAGGGCCGGGCCGGGCCGTCGTCGCCCTCGCCCTCGTCGTCGGCGGTGTCCGGGCGGGCGGAGCCGCTCGCGGGCGGAGCGCCGGGTGCCGTCCGGCCCTCGCCCTCCGGCCGCGGCGACTTCGCCGGACGGTTCCGGCCACCGGAGGTGTCGCGCAGATACGCGGTGTCGCCGCTCTCCGTCGCGTGTCCGCCGGGGGCCTGACCCGGACCGGCGTCCCGTCGGCGCAGATAGCGTTCGAACTCGCGGGCGATGGCCTCGCCGCTCGCCTCGGGAAGCTCCGCGGTGTCCCGGGCCTCCTCCAGCGTCTGCACGTACTCCGCCACCTCGCTGTCCTCGGCGGCCAGTTGGTCGACCCCGAGCTGCCAGGCGCGCGCGTCCTCGGGCAGTTCGCCCAGCGGGATGCGCAGACCGAGCAGGTCCTCCAGCCGGTTGAGCAGCGCGAGGGTGGCCTTCGGGTTGGGCGGCTGCGACACGTAGTGCGGCACCGCGGCCCACAGACTGACCGCGGGCACGCCCGCGTGGGTGCACGCCTCCTGGAGGATGCCGACGATGCCCGTCGGACCCTCGTACCTGGTCTCCTCCAGGTCCATGGACCTGGCCAGGTCGGGGTCGGAGGTGACCCCGCTGACCGGCACCGGCCGGGTGTGCGGGGTGTCGCCGAGCAGCGCGCCCAGGATCACCACCATCTCCACGCCCAGCTCGTGGGCGAAGCCCAGGAGCTCGTTGCAGAACGAGCGCCAGCGCATGGACGGCTCGATGCCCCGGACCAGGACGAGGTCGCGGGGCTGCTCCCCGCCGACGCGGACCACGGAGAGCCGGGTGGTGGGCCAGGTGACCTTGCGCGTACCGCCGTCCAGCCAGATCGTGGGCCGGTTGACCTGGAAGTCGTAGTAGTCCTCGGCGTCCAGTGCCGCGAACACCTCTCCCTTCCACTCCCGGTCCAGGTGTGCGACCGCCGTGGAGGCGGCGTCACCTGCGTCGTTCCATCCCTCGAACGCGGCCACCATGACCGGGTCGATCAGCTCGGGAACCCCCTCGAGCTCGATCACCCAGGCCTCCTTCCGAAGTTCCCTTGCGTACGCAACAACCTTACGGCTTTTGGCCACCTCCGACGCAGCCCTCGCACACGGCGGGGTGGACCCGTCCTCGGGATCCCGGGCGCCCCGGGGTTCGCGGCGGCGCGGTGCGGGTCCGCCCGCCCGCCGGTGTCAGGGGGCGGGGTCCGGCCCCTGCCCGGCCTCCCGCGACGTCGACCGCAACCACTGCTCCACGCCCGCCACATGCACCGTCGCCCAGGACCGCGCGGCCTCCGCGTCCCGGTCGCGCAGCGCGGACAGGATCGCCCGGTGCTCGTACAGCGTCCGGCCGATCGCGTCCTCCTGCGTCAGGCCGCGCCGGACCCGCGCCCGGAGCGTCGGGCCCGTCAGCCCGTCGAGCAACGAGCAGAGCACCGTGTTCCCGGACGCCCGTACGATCCCGCGGTGGAACTCCAGATCGGACGCGACCAGTTCCTCCACCGAGGGGGATTCCCCCAGGGCGTCCAACGCCGCGCCCAGCGCGTCCAGTTGGGCCTCGGTGATCCGGGCGGCGGCCATCGCCGTCGCCGCCGGTTCCAGGATCCGGCGCACCGCGAGGAACTCCAGCACCGTGTCGTCTCGGTGGAAGTCCACCAAGAAGCTCAGCGCCTCCAGCAGCACCTGCGGATCCAGGCTGGTCACGTACGTGCCGTCGCCCTGTCGCACGTCCAGGATCCGGATCAGCGACAGGGCGCGCACGGCCTCCCGCAGGGAGTTGCGGGAGAGCCCCAGTTCCGCCGCGAGTTCACTCTCCCTGGGAAGCCGGTCGCCGGGCCGCAGCGCACCCGAGACGATCATCCCCTTGATCTTCCCGATCGCCTCGTCGGTGACAGTCATGACGCTCCTCCTGGGAACGGACCGGGATCGGACGTCCGATGCATCCCGTCATTATGCGGTCCGGGAAGGGGCGATCCAGCGGTTTCGGGAAGGGGCGATCACATGATTCCGGAGGACCGGGCGGGCCCGCCCGGCCGTCGGGACCGGGCGTCGGTCCCGGAGCGAGGAGGGCGCGTCGCGCCGTACCACCGGCGCGCTCTCCGCGGCGAACCCCTGCGGCGTCCCGACCTGTTCGGGACGGCTCGGCCCGAGGCCGTGCACGGTGACCGACCGGAGATCGTGCCCGTACGCCGAACCGTTCCCGGTAGTGGCCGATCAGCCGGGCGCAGGCCGCGCGGGCCTGAACTCGCCCTCCTGGTCGACGCCTTCCTCGGTCCACAGCCGCCGCAGCAGTTCGTACTGCTCCTTCTGGAGGTCCCACCGGCGTTCCTCGTCGAGCCCGAAGAGGGCGAAGTGTCCGGCCTCCGCGCCCTTCCCGACGACCAGTTCGATCCTGCCCCTGGAGATCTGGTCGAGCGTGGCGAAGTCCTCGGCCACCCGCACCGGATCGAGGATCGCGACGACCGTGACACCGGTCGGCGGCCGGATGGCGGAGGTGCGGGCGGCGAGCGCGCCGAGCACCACGCTCGGTCTCGACGGGAGGAACGGCCCGGCGGGCCGCTCGCCGACCGCGTACGCGTCGAAGCCCGGCCGCTCCGCGACGACGCCGGTCCCGATCAGCTCCTCGAACCGCTCGGCGGGGGAGGGGAGATGACGGGTGAGCGGATGCGGGGCATGGGCGATGAGGGAGAGCACCGAGAACCTCGTGCCCCAACCGTCCCCGCGGCGTACTGCGCCCGGACGGCGGTCGTGTGGCGTGTTCGGCGTGCCGCGTTCGCCGTGTGGGCGGATGCGTGGGACGACGGGGCGGTCCCGCCGTGGGAGCCGCCCCGTCCGCCTCATGCGCGTCTCGTCGTGCGCGCCTCGCGCGTCCCGTCAGCCGCGGTCGCCGAGCATGGACTCGACACCGGCCCGGATCTCGTCCGTGGCCAGGCCCCGGATCGTCAGCGTCGTGCGGCGGCGCAGCACGTCGTCCGCCGTCTCGGCCCACTCGTGGTCGCGGGCGTAGGCGACCTGCGCCCAGATCTCCGGCGCGTCCGGGTGGATGCGCTCGGCCAGCGCCGGGTTCTCGTTCGCCAGCCGCGCGATGTCGAAGGCGAGCGAACCGTAGTGCGTGGCGAGGTGGCGCGCGGTGTCCGCCGCCATCCCGGGGCCGGGCGCGGCGCCGTCGATCAGCAGCCGGTGCGCCACCGCGTTCGGGTTGGCGATGCCGGGCAGCGGGAGCTTCCTCGGCAGGTGCGATACCGGCTCCACGCCGCTGCCGAGGGGGCGCCCGGGGAGCGCGGCCAGCTTGGTCATCACCGTGCGGCCGATGTGGCGGAACGTCGTCCACTTGCCGCCCGCGACCGACAGCATCCCGCCGCGGCCCTCCGTGACGACCGTCTCGCGCTTGGCCTTGGAGGTGTCGCCGGGTCCGCCGGGCAGCACCCGCAGCCCGGCGAAGGAGTACGTGATCAGATCGCGCGACAGCTGCTGGTCCTTGATGGAGAACGCCGCCTCGTCGAGGATCTGGGCGGTGTCCTTCTCGTCGACCGCGACGTCCGCGGGATCGCCCTCGTACTCCTCGTCCGTCGTACCCAGCAGCAGCATGTCCTCCCACGGCAGGGCGAACGTGATGCGGTACTTGTCGATCGGGGTCGCGAGCGCGGCGTTCCACGGACGCGTGCGCTTCAGCACCAGGTGCGCGCCCTTCGACAGGCGCACCGACGGGGCCGCCTTCGGGTCCTCCATCCTGCGCAGGTGGTCGACCCACGGCCCGGTGGCGTTCAGCACGAGACGGGCGTCGATGCCGAACTCCGTGCCGTCCAGGCGGTCCTGCAGATCGGCGCCCGTCACCCGGCCCTCGGTGAACCGCAGCCCGGTGACCGCCGAGTGGTTCAGGACCACGGCGCCCGCGTCGACGGCCGCGCGGACCGTCATCAGCGCCATCCGGGCATCGTTCATCTGGCCGTCGCCGTAGACCGCCACGGCCCTCAGGTTGTCCGTGCGCAGCTCCGGCACGTCGCGCTGCGCCTTCTCCGGGCTGATCACGTGCCCGACCCCGTCGCGGAACGCGGAGAGCGCCGAGTACGCGAACACGCCCGCGCCGAGGACCGCGGCGCCGTGCGGACCGCCCTTGTAGACCGGCAGGTAGAAGGTGAGCGGATTGGCCAGGTGCGGTGCCACCTCGCGGGACACCGCACGGCGCTCGAAGTGGTTCTCCGCGACCAGCTTCACGGCACCGGTCTGCAGGTAGCGCAGACCGCCGTGGAGCAGCTTCGAGGAGGCGGAGGAGGTGGCGCCGGCGAAGTCGCCGGCGTCCACCAGGGCCACCCGCAGCCCGGACTGCGCGGCGTGCCAGGCCGTGGAGATGCCCAGGATGCCGCCACCGATCACCAGGAGGTCGTACGCGGCCTTGGACAGCTGCTCCCGAGTCTCGGCACGGCTCGGGAGGGAGCCGGAGGCCGGGTGTGTCCCGAGGGCCGGGACGCTCTGCAGGGTGGTCATGTCGCTTACTCCTCGTGTTCGATCCAGCCCATGGTCCGCTCCACGGCCTTGAGCCAGTTCTTGTACTCGCGGTCGCGGGCGTCCGCGGCCATGCGGGGGGTCCATTCGGCGGCCCGGCGCCAGTTGGCGCGCAGGGCGTCGGTGTCCGGCCAGAAGCCGACGGCGAGACCGGCGGCGTAGGCGGCGCCGAGGCAGGTCGTCTCGGCGACCATGGGCCGCACCACGGGCGCGTCCAGGAAGTCGGCGAGCGTCTGCATCAGCAGGTTGTTGGAGGTCATGCCGCCGTCGACCTTGAGGGCGGCCAGTTCCACGCCGGAGTCCTTGGTCATGGCGTCGGTGATCTCGCGGGTCTGCCAGGCGGTGGCCTCCAGGACGGCACGGGCGATGTGCGCCTTGGTGACGTACCGGGTCAGGCCGGCGATGACGCCGCGCGCGTCGGAGCGCCAGTAGGGGGCGAACAGGCCCGAGAACGCGGGCACGAAGTACGCGCCGCCGTTGTCCTCGACCGACGACGCCAGGGTCTCGATCTCGGCCGCGGACTTGATCAGCCCCATCTGGTCGCGCATCCACTGGACGAGCGACCCGGTGACGGCGATGGAGCCCTCCAGGGCGTAGACCGGCTTCTCGTCGCCGATCCGGTACCCGACGGTCGTCAGCAGTCCGTTGTACGAGTTGACGGGCCGTTCACCGGTGTTCATCAGCATGAAGGTGCCGGTGCCGTACGTGGACTTGGCCTCGCCCTCGGAGAAACAGGTCTGGCCGAAGAGGGCCGCCTGCTGGTCGCCGAGCGCGGAGGCGACCGGGACGCCGTCCAGGACGCCGCCCTTCGCGCTGCCGTACACCTCGGCGGAGGAGCGGATCTCGGGCAGGATGGCCGCCGGGATCTCCATGGACGCGAGGATCTTCTCGTCCCACGCCATGGTGTGCAGGTTCATCAGGAGGGTGCGCGAGGCGTTCGTGACGTCGGTGACGTGGACGCCGCCGTCCGTGCCGCCGGTCAGGTTCCAGATGACCCAGGAGTCCATGGTGCCGAAGAGGATGTCGCCGCGCTCGGCGCGCTCGCGCAGCCCCTCGACGTTGTCCAGCAGCCAGCGCACCTTGGGGCCCGCGAAGTACGAGGCGAGCGGCAGACCGGTCTCGCGGCGGAAGCGGTCCTGGCCCACGTTGCGGCCGAGCTCCTTGCAGAGCGCGTCGGTACGGGTGTCCTGCCAGACCAGGGCGTTGTGGACGGGCTCACCGGTGTTCCGGTCCCAGAGCAGCGTGGTCTCGCGCTGGTTGGTGATGCCGATCGCCTTCACGTCGGCGGCGGTGATGCCCGCCTTGACGACGGCACCGGCGACGACCTCCTGGACGTTCTCCCAGATCTCGGTCGCGTCGTGCTCGACCCAGCCCGGCTTCGGGAAGATCTGCTCGTGCTCCTTCTGGTCGACGGAGACGATCCGGCCGTCCCGGTCGAAGACGATGCACCGGCTGGAGGTGGTGCCCTGGTCGATGGCGGCGATGAACGGGCCGCTGGTGTGTGCGTCGGTCACGGTGTGCTCCCGGAGGTCTGTGGGGTCTTGGGGGGTCGGGGCTCGGTGCGTCATGGATCAGGCGAAGGCGACGTTGTAGAGCCCGCCCGCGATCGCGCCGCCGATGAGCGGTCCGACGACCGGGATCCATGCGTAGCCCCAGTCGGAACCGCCCTTGTTCGGCAGCGGCAGCAGCGCGTGAACGATACGCGGACCGAGGTCGCGAGCCGGGTTGATCGCGTAACCCGTCGGGCCGCCGAGCGAGAGCCCGATGCCGACCACGAGCAGGGCGGTGACCAGCGCGCCGAGGGTTCCCAGGCCGTTGCCGTCGTTGTTGAGGCCCTGGGTGAGGATCACCAGGACGAGCACCACGGTCGCGATGACCTCGGTGACCAGGTTCTGCGCCACGTGCCGGATCTCGGGGCCGGTCGAGAAGATGCCGAGCACCGGGCCCGCCTCCGGGGCGGCGGCCTGGTCGACCATGCCTTCTTCACCCTTCCGGCCCACGACCCCGGGATCCGTCAGGTGCGCGCGGAACTGCCCGTAGTACGTCAGCCAGACCAGCACCGCGCCGATCGCCGCGCCGAGCATCTGGGAGGCGATGTACAGCGGCACGTCGCTCCACTCGGTGCCGCCCTTGATCGCGAGACCGATCGTGACCGCCGGGTTGAGGTGCGCACCGGACACGCCACCGGCCAGGTACGCGCCGGCCAGCACGGCGAACCCCCACCCGAAGGTGATCGCCAGCCATCCGGCGTTCTGCGCCTTGGAGCGCTTGAGCGTGACGGCGGCGCACACACCACCGCCCAGGAGGATGAGCACGGCGGTACCTATGGTCTCGCCGATGAAGATGTCGGAGCTGGACACCCGCGACTCCTTTGTCCTTAGTCCAGGTAAGCCGAACCCCGGGTCCCTCCGGTGGTCCGCGCCCTCGTGTGAGGGCGTTCTCCGGCCTAGAGCGCTGTCACACCATAACGCTTATTTCCGTTAGTTGTTCGACAATGCCGACCGGTGAACGGCAATGCTTCCCGGCGGTGGTTCGGTCGTCAAGAGTTGTGTGGCCCAAAACTCGATCGTTACCCTCGCGGCCCGCCGGCCCGCAGAGGGGCCGCCACGTCGGCCGGCGGGCCGCCGTGCTGTCACGGCGCCCGGTCCGCGGCACGGGGCGGCGACGGAGTGCGGGTGCGTGCGGCGCGGGGGTGTGCCCCGCGCGGGGCGGGGTCGCGTGGAGGCGCGGGCCCGTTGCCGGTGGCGGTGCGCCCCGCGCGTGGCGGGGCCGCCGTCCGGTGCGTCCGTTGCCGCGTATCACCCGCCCCGGATCAGAAGCGTCCGGCGCCCAGGTCCCGGGAGACCGCCCGCGCGCAGTCCCGCACCGCCGCGATCAGCTCGGGCCGCAGCTCCCCGTCGGCGCAGACCCGCTCGACCGCGCCCGTCACCGCCACCGCGCCCACCGGCATCCGCCGCCGGTCGTGGATCGGGGCGGCCACCGCGGCCACCCCCTCCCAGGTCTCCTCCACGTCCGCCGCCCAGCCCCGGGCCCGGACCAGGTCGAGCATCGACTCGAAGTCCTCCGCTCCGGTCACGGTGCGCGGGGTGAAGGACTGCCGCTCGGCCTCCAGCGCCTCGGTGTGCGCCACCGGGTCGTACGCCGAGAGCACCTTGCCCAGGGCGGTGGAGTGCAGGGGCTGCATGGCCCCGACCTCCAGGACCTGACGGCTGTCGTCGGGGCGGAAGACGTGGTGGACGACCAGGACGCCCTGCTGGTGCAGCACGCCCAGATGGACGCTCTCGCCGCTGGAGCGGGCCAGGTCGTCCGTCCAGACGAGCGCGCGGGCCCGCAGCTCGTGGACGTCCAGATAGCTGTTGCCCAGGCGCAGCAGCTCGGCGCCCAGCTGGTAGCGGCCCGAAGCGGCGTCCTGCTCGACGAAGCCCTCGTGCTGGAGCGTGCGCAGGATGCCGTGCGCGGTCCCCTTGGCCAGACCCAGCGAGGAGGCGATGTCGGACAGTCCCAGCCGCCGCTCGCCGCCCGCCAGCAGGCGCAGCATCGCCGCCGCTCGTTCCAGCGACTGGATGTTCTTGGCCATCGCGCCGTACTCCTCCACCTGTGGTTCGACAATGCTGAACACTATCGGTCGATGCCGACCGGCGCTCGATCACGGAGGAAAACCGCCGTAGCCTTCCGCACCGTCCGGATCCGGACACCGCCCGCCACAGCATGCCGTCCGTTCCGTGGGACGGAGTGACGGCCCCGGCCGCCTCCCGGCTAGGCTGGCCTGGTGCGCCTTCCACCGAAGACGCAAAGCCGACAGCCGTCGCATTCCAGGGAGTACATCCATGGCCTCGTTGCCGACCCCTTCCGCCGACAGCCGCCACCGCGCAGACGCGCTGCGCGAAGCCCTCGCCACCCGGGTGGTGGTGGCCGACGGTGCCATGGGCACCATGCTCCAGGCGCAGGACCCCACCCTCGAGGACTTCCAGAACCTCGAAGGCTGCAACGAGATCCTGAACATCACGCGCCCCGACATCGTGCGCTCCGTGCACCGCGAGTACTTCGCCGTCGGCGTGGACTGCGTCGAGACCAACACCTTCGGGGCCAATGCCTCCGCCCTGGGCGAGTACGACATCGCCGACCGTATCCAGGAGCTCTCCGAGTCCGGCGCCCGCATCGCCCGCGAGGTCGCCGACGAGTTCACCGCCGCCACCGGACAGCAGCGCTGGGTCCTCGGTTCCATCGGCCCCGGCACCAAGCTGCCGACCCTGGGCCACGCCCCGTACACGACGCTGCGCGACGGCTTCCAGCGCAACGCCGAGGGCCTGATCGTCGGCGGTGCGGACGCGCTCATCATCGAGACGACACAGGACCTCCTGCAGACCAAGGCCGCCGTACTGGGCGCCCGCCGCGCCCTGGAGGCCACCGGCAGCGACCTCCTGATCCTGGTCTCCCTGGCGTTCGAGACCACCGGCACCATGCTGCTCGGCTCCGAGATCGGCGCCGCGCTCACCGCGCTGGAGCCGCTGGGCGTCGACATGATCGGCCTCAACTGCTCCACCGGCCCCGCCGAGATGAGCGAGCACCTGCGCTACCTCACGCGCCACTCCCGCATCCCGCTGCTCTGCATGCCCAACGCGGGCCTGCCGGTGCTCACCAAGGACGGCGCGCACTTCCCGCTCGGCCCCGAGGGCCTCGCCGAGGCCCAGGAGACGTTCGTCCGGGAGTACGGGCTCTCCCTGGTGGGCGGCTGCTGCGGGACGACCCCGGAACACCTGCGCCGGCTCGTCGAGCGCGTCCGCGGTGCCGCTCCCGCGCCGCGCGACCCGCGACCCGAGCCGGGTGCCGCCTCCCTGTACCAGGCCGTCCCGTTCCGCCAGGACACCTCGTACCTCGCGATCGGCGAGCGCACCAACGCCAACGGCTCCAAGAAGTTCCGCGAGGCCATGCTGGAAGCGCGCTGGGACGACTGCGTGGAGATGGCGCGCGACCAGATCCGTGAGGGCGCGCACATGCTCGACCTGTGCGTGGACTACGTCGGCCGCGACGGCGTCGCGGACATGGAGGAGCTGGCCGGACGCTTCGCCACCGCCTCCACCCTCCCGATCGTGCTGGACTCCACCGAGGTGCCGGTGCTGCGCGCCGGTCTGGAGAAGCTCGGCGGCCGGGCCGTCCTCAACTCCGTCAACTACGAGGACGGCGACGGCCCCGAGTCGCGCTTCGCCAAGGTCGCCGCCCTGGCCGCCGAGCACGGCGCCGCGCTGATCGCGCTGACCATCGACGAGGAGGGCCAGGCCCGTACCGTCGAGCACAAGGTCGCCGTCGCCGAGCGGCTGATCGCCGACCTGACCGGCAACTGGGGCATTCGCGAGTCGGACATCCTCATCGACTGCCTCACCTTCACCATCTGCACCGGTCAGGAGGAGAGCCGGGGCGACGGCATCGCGACCATCGGTGCCATCCGCGAGCTCAAGAAGCGCCACCCCGAGGTGCAGACCACGCTGGGCCTGTCCAACATCTCCTTCGGGCTCAACCCGGCCGCCCGTACCGTCCTCAACTCGGTCTTCCTCGACGAGTGCGTCAAGGCCGGCCTCGACTCCGCGATCGTGCACGCCTCCAAGATCCTGCCGATCGCGCGCCTCGACGAGGAGCAGGTGAAGGTCGCCCTCGACCTCGTGTACGACCGCCGCTCCGAGGGCTACGACCCCCTCCAGAAGCTCATGGAGCTGTTCGAGGGCGTCAGCACCAAGTCGATGAAGGCGGGCAAGGCCGAGGAGCTGGCCGCCCTGCCGCTGGAGGAACGGCTGAAGCGCCGCATCATCGACGGCGAGAAGAACGGGCTGGAGGCCGACCTCGACGAGGCCCTGCTCGCCCGCCCGGCGCTCGACATCGTCAACGACACCCTGCTCGACGGCATGAAGGTGGTCGGCGAACTCTTCGGTTCCGGTCAGATGCAGCTGCCGTTCGTGCTCCAGTCCGCCGAGGTCATGAAGTCGGCGGTGGCACATCTGGAGCCGCACATGGAGAAGTCGGACGCCGAGGGCAAGGGCACCATCGTGCTGGCCACCGTGCGCGGCGACGTCCACGACATCGGCAAGAACCTCGTCGACATCATCCTGTCCAACAACGGCTTCAACGTCGTCAACCTCGGCATCAAGCAGCCCGTCTCCGCGATCCTGGAGGCGGCCGAGGAGCACAAGGCCGACGTCATCGGCATGTCCGGCCTCCTGGTCAAGTCCACCGTGATCATGAAGGAGAACCTGGAGGAGCTGAACCAGCGCAAGCTGGCGGCGGTCTACCCGGTGATCCTCGGCGGCGCCGCGCTCACCCGGGCCTATGTCGAGCAGGACCTGCACGAGCTGTACGAGGGCGAGGTCCGCTACGCCCGGGACGCGTTCGAGGGGCTGCGCCTGATGGACGCCCTGATCGCGGTCAAGCGGGGCGTGCCCGGAGCGGCCCTCCCCGAGCTCAAGCAGCGCAGGGTGCCCAAGCGCGACACCGTCGTCCTGGAGGTCGACGAGCCGGAGGAGGGCGTCCGCTCCGACGTCGCCGTCGACAACCGGGTCCCCGAGCCCCCGTTCTGGGGCACCCGGGTGGTCAAGGGCATCCAGCTCAAGGAATATGCCTCCTGGCTGGACGAGGGCGCGCTCTTCAAGGGTCAGTGGGGCCTCAAGCAGGCGCGTGCCGGCGACGGACCCACGTACGAGGAACTGGTGGAGACCGAGGGCCGCCCCCACCTGCGCGGCTGGCTCGACAAGCTCCACACCGAGAACCTGCTGGAGGCGGCCGTCGTCTACGGCTACTTCCCGTGCGTCTCCAAGGGCGACGACCTGATCGTGCTCCACGAGGACGGTTCCGAGCGCACCCGCTTCACCTTCCCGCGCCAGCGCCGCGGCCGCCGCCTCTGCCTCGCGGACTTCTTCCGCCCCGAGGAGTCCGGAGAGACGGACGTGGTCGGGCTCCAGGTCGTCACCGTCGGTTCGCGGATCGGGGGCGAGACCGCCAAGCTGTTCGAGGCGAACGCCTACCGCGACTACCTGGAGCTGCACGGCCTGTCCGTGCAGCTGGCCGAGGCACTCGCCGAGTACTGGCACGCCCGGGTCCGCTCCGAGCTCGGCTTCGGCGGCGAGGACCCGGCCGAGGTGGAGGACATGTTCGCGCTGAAGTACCGGGGCGCGCGCTTCTCACTGGGGTACGGGGCCTGTCCCGACCTGGAGGACCGGGCGAAGATCGCCGAGCTGCTGCGGCCGGAGCGGATCGGCGTGCAGCTCTCGGAGGAGTTCCAGCTGCACCCGGAGCAGTCCACCGACGCGATCGTCATCCACCACCCGGAGGCGAAGTACTTCAACGCGCGGTAGGACGGCGTTCGACGCACGGTCGCGCGACAAGCCGTAGACTGGTCGGTCCAGTGAAGGCCGGTCGCCCTTCCCACGGGAAACGGCGGCCGGCCTTCTCGTCCCTCACGGAAGGTGTGCCGGATGACCAGCACGGTCCCCGCGTCCATGACCCGCGCGGCCGAAGGCGCCGCGCTGCAGGCCGTCCTGCTCGACATGGACGGCACCCTCGTCGACACCGAGGGCTTCTGGTGGGAGGCCGAGGTGGAGGTCTTCGCCGAGCTCGGTCACCAGCTCGACGAGGCATGGCGCGACGTGGTGGTCGGCGGACCGATGACCCGCAGCGCGGGCTACCTCATGGACGTGACCGGCGCGGACATCACCCTCGCCGAGCTCACCGGGCTGCTCAACGACCGCTTCGAGAGGCGCCTCGACCGCGGCGTGCCGCTGATGCCGGGGGCGAAGCGGCTGCTGGCGGAGCTGGTCCGGCACGACATCCCCACCGCCCTGGTCTCCGCCTCGCACCGGCGGATCATCGACCGGGTGCTGGAATCGGTGGGCCACCACCACTTCGCCATGAGCGTCGCGGGCGACGAGGTCACCCGCACCAAGCCGCACCCGGAGCCCTATCTGACCGCCGCCTCCGGTTTCGGGGCCGAACCCGGACGCTGCGCGGTCATCGAGGACACCGCCACCGGAGTGGCGGCCGCGGAGGCGGCGGGCTGCCGGGTGGTCGTCGTGCCCTCCGTCGCGCCGATCGCCCCGGCGAACGGCCGGGTGGTCGTGCGTTCGCTGGAAGAGGTCGACCTCGCCTTCCTCCGGGGCCTGATCAGATGAACACGTGATCAATTCCCGGGATTTCCCGTGAACGAATCGAAAGCACTCGGCGGGAGTTCGTGCTTTTTCTGTCGCAGACGCGTGGGAAAATCCCGGAAGGATGAACAGGGGAGGAAATGGCGCGGGCGTGAGGTTGGTCACCGAATTTCTCACGGAAGACTCCCAGGATCTTCCCAGGTGCCCCTTTTGCCGCTTTGAATTGTCCCGTTTGGTCCCTGTCTGGGGGATGAATTTCGAGGCAGGGAAATCGGCTCGCCGTCATTCTCCATAACCGTCCGGTCACGCGTCGTGCGGCGGCGGCCGGGCGTGAACGACCCGGCCCGCTAAGGTCGCTCTCTCAATGCCCGGACGAGGGAGAGCCGCCGAGATGAACCGCAAGACCCTGGTGCTGCCGACCGTCGCGTGCGTGCTCGCACCCGTGCTCGCCGGGTGCGGCGCGTCCGAGGCCGACGGCGGCCGGGCCGCGATCGTCGTCGGCACCACCGACCGGTTCGTCGCGACCGAGGACGACCCCGCGCCCTTCGACCCCGCGGTCGGGTACGACGCGGGCGTGTGGAACGTGCTCCGCCAGACCGTCCAGTCCCTCCTGCACATACCGCGCGGCGGCGGCCGGCCGGTGCCCGAGGCCGCGGAGAGCTGCGGCTTCACGGACACCCGGAACGAGAGCTACCGCTGCAGGCTGCGCCCCGGCCTCACCTTCTCCGACGGCACCCCCGTCACCCCCGACGACGTGAAGTACTCGATCGACCGGGTCATCGGCATCGACGCCCCCAACGGCCCGGTGGCCCTGCTGTCCGGCATCGACACCGTCGAGACGCGGGGGGAGCGGGAGATCGTCTTCCACCTCCGCGCGCCCGACGCCACGTTCCCGTACAAGCTCGCCACCCCGGTCGCCGGGATCGTGCCGCGGGCCAGGTACGCGGCGAAGTCCCCGCGCACCGGCTTCCAGGTCGACGGCTCCGGCCCGTACACCATGAAGCCGCAGGTCGAGCACGACCGGGTGGTCAAGGTCGTCTTCACCAGGAACCCCCGCTACAAGGGCGACCTGGACGTGCGCAACGACCGGGTCGAACTGGACCTCTTCCCCGGCGCGGACGCGATGGGGAAGGCGTTCGACGACAAGAGGATCGACATGATGACCCGCACCATGTCGCCCGAGCAGTCCCGGCGACTGCTCGACGATCCCGGCGACGGCGTCAGGCTCACCGAGATGCCCGGCCTCGCCATCCGCTACCTCGGCTTCGACACCGACGACCCGGCCGTCCGGAACAAGGCGGTCCGCCAGGCCATGGCCCAGGTCGTCGACCGCGGGGAGATCGCGGAGAGGGTGTACGGCACCACCGCCGAACCGCTGTACTCGCTGATCCCCTCGGGCATCGCCGCGCACACCAACTCGTTCTACAACAAGTACGGCGAACCCGGCACCGCGAAGGCCGCGGCGATCCTGCGGGCGGCGGGCGTACCCACCCCGGTGAAGCTCACGCTCCACTACACGACCGACCACTTCGGCGCCTCCACCGCCGCCGAGTTCCGGGCCCTGCAGAAGCAGTTCAACGACAGCGGACTGTTCGACGTCCGCATCCAGGGAACGGACTGGGCCCGGTTCCGGCCGGCGCAGGTGCGCGGAGACTACGCCGTCTACGGATTCGGCTGGTTCCCCGACTTCCCCGACCCGGACAACTACACGGCACCGTTCCTCGACCGGAACAACTTCCTGAACTCGCCCTACACGTCGGCCCTGGCGCAGAACACGCTCATTCCGCAGACCCGCCGCGAGACCGACCGCAGCGCCGCGGCGAAGACCTTCCGGCGGCTCCAGGACATCGTCGCCGACGACGTCCCCGTCCTGCCCATCTGGCAGGGCAAGCAGTACGCCGCCTCCCGGACGGGGCTCAACGGCGTCGAATGGGCGGTCAACTCCGCTGCCGAGATCCGGTTGTGGGAGCTGAGCCGCGACGCCGTCTGAGACACGGCGGCACGCGGTCATGCCCCCGGCCCGACAAACGCGCCCCGGCCCCGGCCGCACGCCGGGGCGAAGGCCATTCACCGGGCGTCGGAGCGCACGCCGGTCACTGGGCCCCGGGGCGCACCAGACCGCTCTCGTACGCGTACACGGCCGCCTGCACCCGGTCGCGCAGACCGAGCTTGGTCAGCACATGGCCGACATGCGTCTTGACCGTCGTCTCGCTGACGAAGAGGTCCGCGGCGATCTCCGCGTTCGACAGCCCGCGCGCCACCAGCTTCAGCACCTCGACCTCGCGGTCCGTCAGCGTGTGCAGTGTGTCCGGCAGCGGCTCCTCGCCCGAGGGAAGGTGGTCCGCGTACTTGTCGAGCAGCCTGCGGGTGACGCTCGGGGCCAGCATCGCCTCGCCCGCCGCGACCACACGGATCGCCTGCACCAGTTCGTTGGCCGGGGCGTCCTTCAGCAGGAAGCCGCTGGCACCGGCGCGCAGCGCCTCCACCACGTACTCGTCGAGATCGAACGTGGTCAGCACCAGCACCTTCGCCGGACCGTCCCGGTCCGGACCGGTGATCTGCCGCGTCGCCTCCACGCCGTCCATCCGCGGCATGCGGATGTCCATCAGCACCACATCGGGCTGGAGCGCCCGCACCTGGTCGAGAGCCTGGAGGCCGTCCCCGGCCTCACCCACCACCGCGATATCGCTCTCCGCCTCCAGGATCATCCGGAATCCGGTGCGCAGCAGCGGCTGGTCGTCGACCAGCAGGACGCGGATTGCCACAAGGTCTCCTCAGGGTCCCTCGACGGTCACGGGCCCGGCGGCCTCGGCGCGGGCCGGGTCCATTCTGCCCTGGACATCCTGACCGGGCTCAGCCGGGCGTACCGACAGCGGATACACCGGGGGAGTCCCGCCGAATTCGGGGCAGACCGCCTGGTGGTCGCACCAGCCGCACAGCTTCGTCGGCCGCGGCCGCCACTCGCCCGTCTCCGTCGCGACCCGGATCGCCTCCCACAGCGCCAGCAGCTTGCGCTCGACCCGCTCCAGATCGCCCACCACCGGGTCGTACGTCACGACGTCCCCGCTGCCGAGATAGACCAGCTGGAGCCGGCGCGGCACCACGCCCTTCAGCCGCCAGACCACCAGGGCGTAGAACTTCATCTGGAAGAGCGCGCCCTCCGCGTACTCCGGACGCGGTGCCTTGCCCGTCTTGTAGTCCACGATCCGGACCTCGCCCGTCGGCGCCACGTCGATCCGGTCGATCACCCCGCGCAGCCGCAGCCCCGACTCCAGCTCCGTCTCGACGAACAGCTCCCGCTCCGCGGGCTCCAGGCGCGTCGGGTCCTCCAGCGAGAACCACCGCTCCACCAGGCGCTCCGCCTCCGAGAGCCAGCGCGCCAGGCGCTCGCCCCCGGCATCCTCCGTGAACAGCTCCGACAGCTCCGGCCTCGACTCCAGCAGTCGGTCCCACTGCGCGGGGATCAGCGCCGTCGCCCTGCGGGCCGTGCGCTCCGCCGCCGGGGCGTCGAAGAGGCGCTCCAGGACCGCGTGCACCAGCGTCCCCCGGGTGGCCGCCTCGCTCGGCTTCTCCGGCAGCCTGTCGATGACCCGGAAGCGGTACAGCAGAGGACACTGCATGAAATCGCCGGCCCGCGACGGCGAGAGGGACGAAGGCGGCTGGGCCGGCCGAGGCAGGGAGGTCATGCGAAGACCCTACGGCCCGCCACGGACATCCGTCGGCTTACCATCGACCACACACCCCCGGACACGGCATGATCGTGAAACAGGGCACCGACCGAAGGGACCTCGTGGACGAGAGCGGCGACAGCGGGCGCCCGCACCCCGGCGCGGGGGGACAGGCCCCCGGGACCGGCCCGGACAAGGGCGGACCGCGCCGCCCCGAAGCGCCCGGAGGCGGCCTCCTCATGGGCCGTCTCTTCGGCGTGCCCGTGTATGTCGCGCCCAGCTGGTTCGTCGTGGCCGCGCTCATCACCTGGGTCTTCGGCGGCCAGCTCGAACGGGTGCTGCCCGAACTCGGCGCGGCACGCTACCTGGTCTCCCTCTTCTTCGCGATCGCCTTCTACGCCTCCGTGCTCGTCCACGAGCTCGCCCACACGGTCGTGGCGCTGCGCTACGAGCTTCCGGTCCGCCGCATCCAGCTCCAGTTCTTCGGCGGCGTCTCCGAGATCGAGAAGGAGACCGAGACGCCGGGCCGCGAGTTCGTGCTCGCCTTCGTCGGCCCGCTGCTCTCCCTGGTGCTCGCCGGTCTCTTCTACGCCGGGATGGGCCTGGTCGAACCCGGCACCGTCCCCGGCGTCGTCCTCGCCGGCCTGATGATCTCCAACCTCCTGGTGGCCGCGTTCAACCTGCTCCCCGGCCTGCCCCTCGACGGCGGACGCATGCTCCGCGCCGTCGTCTGGAAGATCACCGGCCGCCCGATGAGCGGCACCGTCGCCGCCGCCTGGGTCGGCCGCGCCCTCGCCGTCGTCACCCTCATCGGCCTCCCGCTGCTCACCCACACCGGCTCCTTCGGGAACGACCCCCGCGACCTCAGCGGCACGGACACCGTCACCGACGCGCTGCTCGCCGCCATCCTCGCCGCCATCATCTGGACCGGCGCCGGCAACAGCCTGCGCATGGCGAGGCTGCGCGAACACCTCCCCGAACTGCGCGCCCGCACCCTCACCCGGCGTGCCGTCCCCGTGGAGGCGGACACCCCGCTGTCCGAGGCCCTGCGCCGGGCCAACGAGGCGGGCGCCCGCGCCCTCGTCGTCGTCGACGGGCACGGCGAACCCACGGGCGTCGTCCGGGAGACGGCCATCGTCTCCGTGCCCCAGCACCGCCGCCCCTGGGTCGCCGTGAGCGGACTCTCCCAGGACCTCACCGACGGCATGAAGGTCTCCGCCGAACTGGCCGGCGAGGCGCTCCTGGACCGGCTCAGGGCCACCCCCGCCACCGAGTACCTCGTGGTCGAGGAGACCGGCGAGATCTACGGGGTGCTCTCCACCGCCGACGTCGAGCGGGCGTTCGTCGCCGCCCTGGCCAGGCCCGCCGCCTGACCACGGGCCCGGCCGGGGCCCCGCAGCAGCCCGGGCTCGCGGCCGGAGCACCGCGAATCACCGGTACGCTGGTCACATGTCTGAACCGACCGGTGCCGCCCGCCGTCGCGGGCCCTTCAAGGTCGGGGACCAGGTCCAGCTCACCGATCCCAAGGGACGCCACTACACCTTCACGCTCGAAGCCGGAAAGAACTTCCACACCCACAAGGGTTCCTTCCCGCACGACGAGCTGATCGGTGCCCCCGAGGGCAGTGTTGTCCGAACCACGGGAAACGTCGCCTACCTCGCGCTGCGCCCCCTGCTCCCCGACTACGTCCTGTCCATGCCCCGCGGCGCCGCCGTGGTCTACCCCAAGGACGCGGGGCAGATCCTGGCCTTCGCCGACATCTTCCCCGGCGCCCGCGTCGTGGAGGCCGGCGTCGGTTCCGGCTCGCTGTCCACCTTCCTGCTCCGCGCCATCGGCGAGCAGGGCATGCTGCACTCCTACGAGCGCCGCGAGGACTTCGCCGAGATCGCCCGGCAGAACGTGGAGCGCTACTTCGGCGAACCCCACCCCGCCTGGCAGCTGACCGTCGGCGACCTCCAGGACAACCTCTCGGACACCGACGTCGACCGGGTCGTCCTCGACATGCTCGCCCCCTGGGAGTGCCTGGAGGCCGTCTCCAAGGCGCTGGTGCCCGGCGGCATCGTCTGCGCGTACGTCGCGACCACCACCCAGCTCGCGCGGACCGTCGAGTCCATCCGTGAGACCGGCTGCTTCGCCGAACCACAGCCCTGGGAGTCGATGATCCGCAACTGGCACGTCGAGGGCCTGGCCGTCCGCCCGGACCACCGCATGATCGGCCACACCGGCTTCCTCGTCACCGCCCGCCGTCTGGCCGACGGTGTGGAGCCCCCGCTGCGCCGCCGCCGCCCCGCCAAGGGCGCCTACGGCGAGGACTACGACGGTCCCGGCAGCCAGAGCGGCTCCTCCTCGCGCGGCTGAGCCCTTCGCGCATCCGAGCGCGGCCGGCCGCGCAACGTACCGGCGCCGCCGCCGAGTTCCCGGACCGACCGGGGAACTCGACGGCGGCGCCCCTTCGTTGTCCCTACGGACAGTCATCCGTGCCGACCCCACCGTTTCCACCGCTCCGCCCGGTGTGGCACGATGCTGGCCGCTCCCACGCCGTCGCGGACGCCTCCCGGAGGCTGCCCGGCCCGGGGCATCCTCGTCCACAGGAACCACAGGAGACATCCCGCGTGCAGACCTCCGAGCTCCCGGACCTCGCGCACAACGACAGCAGGCCGCTGCACTGGCTCGCCACCGCGGCGGCCATGGCGGCCGTCGTCGCCGGCGCGGGCATGCTCCAGCCGGAGCCCACGGCATCCGCGTCGACCCACCGGACCACCGCGGGGCAGGGACCGGCTCCCGCGGCCGCGCCCGATCCGCTGCGGGCGACCTATCCCCTGGACTGCGGCGGCCTGGAGCACACCGTCGCCCGGCGGGCCGCGGGCGACCTGGACGGCGACGGCCGCCCCGAGACCGTCGCCGTGGTCCACTGCGCCGCCGGTTCCGGCACCCCGCCCAGCGGCGTCTACGTCCTCACCCAGGCGAGCGGGGCCGCGCCCAGGGTCGTGGCGACCCTGGTGGACCCCGCCCAGCAGATGAGCGTCGGTGCTCTCGCGGTGCGTGACGGAGTCGTCTCCGCCACCCTGCTCGGCTATTCCTCCGAGAACGTGCCCCGCTGCTGCCCCGACCAGCGCGAAGCGGTCACCTGGCGCTGGCAGGGCGGCGCCTTCGTCCGCACCGCCGGCACCGTCCCCGCCACCCCGGTCGGCGCCTGACCGGTCACGCCGGCCGGAGCCGGCACGGGACCGGACGCCCGGGTCGGTGGATCAGGCGGCCTCGGGGCCGAACACCTCGACCTTGTCCGACACGCGACGCACGTGAATGCACTCGCCGGGGCACTCCTTGGCCGAATCGACGACGTCCTGGAGCAGCGGCAGCGGCACGGGCGTCGTCGCCCCGCTGTCCTGGAGCAACTCGTCGTCGGCGCTCTTCACATACGCCAGACCGTCGATGTCCAGCTCGAACACCTCGGGCGCGTACTGCACGCAGATGCCGTCCCCCGTGCAGAGGTCCTGGTCGATCCAGACCTCCAGATCCTGCGCGTCGCCGCCGGTCGGAGCGTCCTGCTGCACGGTCGTCTCTCCTGTCGTTCCCTGCTTTTCCGAACCAGAAGTGGCCGGCCCTGACGTGTGTTGATCGGTTCGACGATACAACCGGCCGCTTTCCGATGTTGAAGGGTGGGTATTCCCCAGGGACGAGGGGGAACGCAAGGGTGAAGATCGGACACGCCCCGCAGTCTTTGTGATCTAGGGGTTTCAATCATCACCCACCCAGGTAGGGTCAGGAAGCGTCCAGCTCCCCTTGGAGGAGGTGAGGACCGTGGCAGCCCACGACGACGACATCAACCGCGGCATCCGGCCCGGGCGGGGGTCCGAAGACCCAGCCGGCCAGGTCGCCTATCTCGAGCAGGAAATCGCCGTCCTGCGACGTAAGCTCGCCGACTCTCCGCGCCATACGAGGATTCTCGAAGAGCGGATCGTCGAGTTGCAGACCAATCTGGCGGGAGTGACCGCACAGAACGAGCGGCTCGCCAACACGCTCCGCGAGGCCCGCGACCAGATCGTGGCCCTGAAGGAAGAAGTCGACCGGCTCGCGCAGCCGCCGGCCGGCTTCGGTGTGTTTCTCCAGGGAAACGAGGACGGTACCTGCGACATCTTCACCGGGGGCCGCAAGCTCCGGGTGAACGTCAGTCCCAGTATCGAGCTCGACGAACTCCGGCGCGGCCAGGAAGTCATGCTCAACGAAGCGCTCAACGTGGTCGACGCCATGGAATTCGAGCGTGCCGGGGACATCGTCACCCTCAAGGAGATCCTCGAGGACGGCGAGCGGGCCCTGGTCATCGGGCACACCGACGAGGAACGGGTGGTACGGCTCGCCGAGCCCCTGCTGGACACCACCATCCGCCCCGGTGACGCCCTGCTGCTCGAACCCAGGTCCGGCTACGTCTACGAAGTGGTCCCCAAGAGCGAGGTCGAGGAGCTCGTCCTCGAAGAGGTGCCGGACATCGACTACGACCGGATCGGTGGCCTGGGCGACCAGATCGAGCTGATCCGGGACGCGGTCGAACTGCCCTACCTGCATCCCGACCTCTTCAAGGAGCACGAACTGCGGCCGCCGAAGGGCATCCTGCTCTACGGCCCGCCCGGCTGCGGCAAGACGCTCATCGCGAAGGCCGTGGCCAACTCCCTTGCCAAGAAGGTCGCCGAGGTCACCGGCCAGCCCGCGGGAAAGAGCTACTTCCTCAACATCAAGGGCCCGGAGCTCCTCAACAAGTACGTCGGCGAGACCGAGCGCCACATCCGCCTGGTCTTCCAGCGCGCCCGCGAGAAGGCCGGCGAGGGCACCCCCGTCATCGTCTTCTTCGACGAGATGGAGTCCCTCTTCCGCACCCGTGGCTCCGGCGTCAGCTCGGATGTGGAGAACACCATCGTCCCCCAGCTGCTCGCCGAGATCGACGGTGTCGAGGGCCTGGAGAACGTGATCGTCATCGGAGCCTCCAACCGCGAGGACATGATCGACCCCGCGATCCTGCGGCCCGGACGCCTGGACGTGAAGATCAAGATCGAGCGCCCCGACGCGGAGGCGGCGAAGGACATCTTCGCGAAGTACCTCACCCCCTCGCTGCCGCTGCACGCGGACGACATCACGGAGCACTCCGGCTCCAAGGAAGCCGCGGCGCACGCCATGATCCAGTCCGTCGTCGAGCGGATGTACATGGAGTCCGAGGAGAACCGCTTCCTCGAAGTCACGTACGCCAATGGCGACAAGGAAGTCCTCTATTTCAAGGACTTCAATTCCGGTGCGATGATCCAGAACATCGTCGACCGGGCGAAGAAAATGGCCATCAAGGCATTCCTCGAACAGGGCCAGAAGGGCCTGCGCGTCTCCCATCTCCTCCAGGCGTGCGTGGACGAGTTCAAGGAGAACGAGGACCTGCCGAACACCACCAACCCGGACGACTGGGCCCGCATCTCCGGCAAGAAGGGCGAGCGGATCGTATTCATCCGTACCCTTGTCACCGGAAAGCAGGGAGCGGACACCGGTCGCTCGATCGACACGGTGGCGAATACCGGACAGTACCTTTAGAACACGGACCGGCTGCGGATGCCCGGTCGGGCATCCGCAGCCGGTCGCTTTCCGGACAGCTCACCCGACAGCGCCCCACCGGTGCGGAGTCGCTCTAGGCTCTTGCGTACCGCCCGGTCGCGCAGTGCGGGAACGGGCACCGCACACAGGCACCGGACCAGCAGCGGTATGCGAGCGCCGCCCCCGAGGGGAGCGCCCGCCGGGCAAGGAGGGCCGCATGACCGTACGGCGAGTAATGGGCATCGAGACGGAGTACGGGATCTCCGTCCCCGGCCACCCCAACGCCAATGCCATGCTCACCTCGTCCCAGATCGTCAACGCCTACGCGGCGGCGATGCACCGGGCGCGCCGCGCCCGATGGGATTTCGAGGAGGAGAATCCGCTCCGGGACGCCCGGGGTTTCGACCTCGCCCGCGAGGCCGCGGACTCCAGCCAGCTCACCGACGAGGACATCGGCCTGGCCAACGTCATCCTCACCAACGGTGCCCGCCTCTACGTCGACCACGCGCACCCCGAGTACAGCTCCCCGGAGGTCACCAACCCGCGGGACGCGGTCCTCTGGGACAAGGCCGGCGAGCGCATCATGGCCGAAGCGGCCGAGCGCGCGGCGCAGCTCCCGGGCGCCCAGCCGATCCACCTCTACAAGAACAACACCGACAACAAGGGCGCCTCGTACGGCACGCACGAGAACTACCTGATGAAGCGGGAGACCCCCTTCTCGGACATCGTGCGCCACCTGACCCCGTTCTTCGTCTCCCGCCAGGTGGTCACGGGAGCGGGCCGCGTGGGCATCGGTCAGGACGGCCACGAGCACGGCTTCCAGATCAGCCAGCGCGCGGACTACTTCGAGGTCGAGGTCGGGCTGGAGACCACGCTCAAGCGCCCCATCATCAACACCCGCGACGAACCGCACTCCGACGCGGAGAAGTACCGCCGGCTCCATGTGATCATCGGTGACGCGAACCTGTCGGAGATCTCGACCTACCTCAAGCTCGGCACCACCGCGCTGGTCCTGTCCATGATCGAGGACGGCTTCATCAACGTCGATCTCGCGGTCGACCAGCCGGTGCGCACCCTGCACCACGTCTCCCACGATCCGACGCTGAAGCAGCTGGTCACGCTGCGCAACGGCCGGACTCTCACGGCGGTGCAGCTCCAGATGGAGTACTTCGAGCTGGGCCGCAAGTACGTCGAGGACCGCTACGGGGCCGATGCCGACGCGCAGACCAAGGACGTCCTGGGCTGCTGGGAGGACGTCCTGGGCCGGCTGGAGAGCGACCCGATGAGCCTGTCCGGCGAGCTGGACTGGGTGGCCAAGCGGGAGCTGATGGAGGGGTACCGCCGCCGCGACAGCCTGGACTGGGACGCCGCGCGGCTGCATCTGGTGGACCTCCAGTACGCCGACGTACGGGCCGAGAAGGGCCTGTACAACCGCCTGGCGGCCCGCGGCAAGATGAAGAGGCTGCTGGACGAGGACGCGGTCGAGAAGGCACGCACGGCGCCTCCGGAGGACACCAGGGCCTATTTCCGCGGTCGCTGCCTGGAGCAGTTCGCCGACGACGTGGCCGCGGCGTCCTGGGACTCGGTCATCTTCGACCTGCCGGGTCACGACTCGTTGCAGCGGGTGCCCACCCTGGAGCCGCTGCGCGGCACCCGTGACCACGTCAAGGAACTCCTGGACCGGTGCCGCACCGCGGAGGAGCTGGTCCAGGTGCTGTCGGGCGGCTGAAAGGGCCGCGACCGGGGAATCATGGAGATGACCCCGGGCGTCCCGGCAAGTACCGGGCCGATGCCGGACCTCGTGGGTAGGGTCTGAATCAAGTGCTTCGAACCGAGCGGGGTGAGCGAGATGGCGACCAAGGACACCGGCGGCGGACAGCAGAGGGCGACGCGTTCCACCGAGGAGGTCGAGGAGCAGGCGCAGGACGCACAGGCGTCCGACGACCTCAAGGAGCGCCAGGAGAAGCTGAGCGACGACGTCGACTCGGTTCTGGACGAGATCGACGACGTGCTGGAGGAGAACGCGGAGGACTTCGTGCGCTCCTTCGTGCAAAAGGGCGGACAGTAGTTCACGACCGTGAACTCGGGGGAGTGGATGCAGCGACCGCGGGGGTAGGCGCGGCGCCGGCCGGAGGGGTGGGGGCGCGACCGGGCGGTGAGTTGGGAGGGCCGCCCCGCCCGGGTGATGATGGTGATCGCCGGCCT
>NZ_JBEZVN010000017.1:0-129084 GCF_040636995.1 Streptomyces sp. NPDC032161
GGACACGTTGCCGTGCGCGGCCGGAACGCCTATCGGGGTACACGGCCTACGCCAAATGCTATTTCCGGATAATCCGATAAACGCTCAACTGCCCTGAAAACAGGCGCTCTTGATGTTCCGTTGGTCCGTCCGGGCGACTTCCTGAAACCCGCTCACCCCCGCGACAGCGTGTCTTTCGTTGACACGCCCCGAACAGCGAACATTCCCGCCCCGCCGCCCATACCCGCTTCCCGTCCGACGCCCCTGTTCCGCCCGACGCCCGGCGCACCCGGGACCGGCCGCCGTACCGCCGCACCCCTCCCCGACCGCGGGCGACCGATCGCGCGCCGCGTGTGAGGCGCGCGAGGAAACCGGGGCCGCTCCGGCCGGGGCAACCGGGACCTCAGCCGCTGGACGTCGAGGGCCCCGGCCCCTGCCCCTCCTCATGAGCATGGGCGTGGACGCGGCGCAGCAGCGCCGCCAACTGTGCCTGTTCGGCAGTACTCAGGGGGGCGAGCAGTTCCCGCTGAACGCCCAGCGCCTCCGCCTGCAGATCCGCGAGCACCGCGCGGCCCGCCGGACTGGACGTCACCGTCACCCGGCGGCGGTCGGCGGTGTCACGGGCCCGCTCCACGAGTCCGGCGACCGCGAGATCATCCACGATCTTCACCATGTCGCTCCGGTCGATCCGGAGCCGGGACGCCAGTTCCCGCTGCACATGGGGACCGAAATCGACCAGCGCGGACAGCACCGCCATGTGCCACAGTTTCATGTCCCGCTCGGCCAGCCTCGCCGCCAGCCTGCTCCGCGCGGTCTTGCCGGTCCTGGACAGCAGGTAGGTCGTGAATCCCAGAAGGCTGGGCGGGATCTCGCTCATCGGCCTCATCCTAGGTGCCCCGTACCTGATGACCGGCGGGTCCCGGCACGGGTCGGCCCTCGTTCACCAGTGGCCCGGTGAAGCCCCGGACGACGACGGCCACGGGCGGGCTCCTCCGCCGGCATCGGGCGGGGGGCCGGCCCGCCGCGACCCGCACCAGTGGCGAAAGCTCCGGAGAGGCCATTGAGGACCGTCCGGTCCTCTTTCGTCGCCGCCCGCGCCGATCGGCACCGTGCCCGACCATCCGGACCGTCACGTACCGGTCCGTCCATCGGCATCGCGGCGCCGCTACGACTGCCCGCGTGCCCAGTCGCGCAGGGCGACTCGTGACGAGAACGCCGCCACGTCCTTGTCGAGGGGCTGGTCGGTGTACTGGTGAATGCGCCAGGACGCCTTGATCCGAGGCTTTCCGGCGGTCACGTAGTCGGCTATCCACAGACCGTCCCCCGCGTACGACGTCGTGTCGTGGTGCAGCCAGAAGGTGCGGTTGCAGTACAGCAGCACCTTGTGGTGCGGCCGCAGGCGCTTGACCTCGCGGATGAAGCGGTCCTTCTCGGCGTTGCCCGGCCGGGTGCCCTCGCCGTTCTCCTCCCAGTCCACGGCGAGCAGATCGCCCGCCTCCTCCGGCGCCTTGCTCAGGAAGTACTTCGCCTGCGCCCTGATGTTCCCCGGCCAGAGAAAGTGGTAGAAGCCGACCACGCACTCCGCGTCCCTGGCTCGTTTGACCTGCGAGGACAGCCGCGGGTTGACGTAGGAACGGCCTTCGGTGGCCTTGATGAGGACGAAGTCCAGCCCGTCCGGGTCGAAGGACGACTGGTAGGCACTGACATCGACACCATGCAGCATGGCATCGCCTCCGGATCTGCTCGGTGGTTCCGGTTTTCCTTGTCTACGTGCCCCCGCCGCTCGGGCCCATCCGCTCGGTGAACAGGCGAACCGTTTTCCCATCGGTGGAATAGGGCTGCCCGGCGGGAGGTTGGGGATGCGGCGAGAGCACCTCACACACCGCAGGCACCATGGGAAGGTCGGATCCATGAAGATCGGCATCATCGGAGCGGGCAACATCGGCGGTAATCTCACCCGGCGCCTCACCGCCTTGGGGCATGACGTCTCCGTCGCCAACTCCCGGGGCCCGCAGACGCTCACGGAACTCGCCCGGGAGACCGGGGCGACCCCGGTCACCGCTGCGCAGGCCGCCCGAGGAGCCGAGGTCGTGGTGGTCACCATTCCCCTCAAGGCGGTCCCGCTGCTGCCCTCGGGCCTGTTCGACGAGGCCGCGGAGGGGGTCGCGGTCATCGACACCGGCAACTACTACCCGCAGCAGCGGGACGGCCGGATCGCCGCCATCGAGGAGGGGCTGCCGGAGAGCCGGTGGACGGAGCGGCAGATCGGCCACCCCGTGATCAAGGCGTTCAACGGGACCTACGCGCAGGACATCCTCGACAACGGCCGCCCTCAGGGCAGCCCCGGCCGTCAGGCGCTGCCGGTGGCCGGTGACGACGCCGCGGCCAAGCGGGTCGTCAGGGATCTCATCGACGAACTCGGCTTCGACACCGTCGACACCGGCGGCCTCGACGAGTCCTGGCGGCAGCAGCCCGGCTCGCCCGTCTACGGTCATCGCGGTGATGCCGAGGCGGTCACGAAGGCGCTCGCCGAGGCGTCCCCGGAACGTACGGCGGAGTGGCGCGCCTGACGGACCACGGCCGCCGCGCCCGGTTCGTCGGGCCCGGCGCGCGTCGGCCGCGTCCCGCCGGGCACCGCGCACCGGAACGTCGTACCGCGACGGTCCGGTGCGCGTGCCGGTCGCCCCGCGCGTCGGCGGTCCGGGGCGGCCGAGGGGCGGTCCGGCTACTCCTGGGTGTCGTCGGGCCGTGCCGGAAGGCTGTCCATGAACGAGCTGACGGAGAAGACGGCGTGGCCGGCCCCGGGCGGACCGTAGCCGGGAGGCGAGCTGAGGCCGAACTCCTCCATGGTCGCCCGGTAGGCGTCCAGCAGGCGGATGTGGTACTCCAGCGGCGCACCGTCGGGGTTGGTCTTCCCGAGCGGGGTGGTGGGCTCCGGGCACCAGGTGGTGAAGCGCGGCGTGATGCCGTGCGACATGAAGAACCGCAGCCCCTCGGTGGTCGACTCGATGGCTTCCTTCACCGTGGTGAAGCCGAAGGGCGCGGCCATCTCCACGCCCGCGACGAAGTTGGGGATGACGTTGCGGGCGCCGAACACGTCGGCCGAGTCCAGGATGCGGCGGTGCCACTCGTCGCGTCCCACGTAGCGTTCCTTGCCCGGGCAGTAGAGCTCGAAGAGGCGGCGGTCCCACACCTCGTAGTTCGGGTGGTAGATCTGGATGCCGTAGTCGTGGAAGCGCTGGACGTCCGCCTTGGGCAGGGCCTGTGCGACGACCTTGCCGATCCACCGGCCGGGAAAGCGCTCCTCGATCGCCTTGGCGTACTGACCGTAGAAGTCGGCCTCGTCGCGGCCGCCGATGTGGGACGTGATGGCGCCGCCTGTGAGGGTATAGGCGGTGGACGACTTCGCGGTGTCGTACTTGTCGATGATGGCCAGGGCCTCCAGGACCTCCTCGACCGGCTTCACGCCGGTGTAGGGGCGTCCCGCCGCCTTGTGCTGGCGCCAGTTGTGGTTGATGTCGCAGTACTGGCACTCCTCCTTCGCCCCGAAGTACTGGCAGACCCGGAAGACCGTCAGGTAGACGAGGTAGCCCCACTGGATGGTGGGTGCGACCTCCATCACGGACTTGCCGTTCTCCAGGGTGTGCCGGTAGTAGTCCGGCATCGGGGGCAGGCCGACGTCGGAAATGCGCCGACCGTCCAGGTACAGCCCGAGCACCCCGTCGTCGTCGGCGGCGACACGGTACGGAGAGGCCGGATTGACCCGCACGGAGACCACGGTCCGCCGCAGTTCGTAGGGGCCTCCGGTGAGCACGATCTCCTCCGGGGGACGGCGCAGTGCGGCCGCGCCGAGCTCGGGGAGCGTTCCGTGGTCGAACGAGAAGATGAAGTACGACTTCGGCTTGACGTCGCCGTCCTCGTTGTCACTCAGCGCGGACTCGTCGAACGCCACGCCGCCGCGCAGCAGGTCCTCCTTGATGACGGCTTCCCGGGGGACGTGCGGGAACTGTTCCATGAGCCGCTCGACCAGACGGGTGCGGCTGCCATCGGTATGGCCCCCGTCGGTACGGCTGTGCTCGGTGTGGTGGTCGGTACTGCTGGCCATGTGCGGGACTCCTCGGTCCGGTCGAAGGCACTCCGGATACATCACACTGTGCAACGATCCGCGGGCGCCGGCGGTGCCCGGCCGCAGGGGGCGTTCTGCCCGGTTGCGGCGCGGCTGGTGTCCGGGCCGTCGGTGGTGCGGTCCGGGTCGGGGTTCAGTCGCCCCAGTGCGTGGGGCGGCCGAGGGAGGTCGGTAGCTTCGTCGCCGCGTCGCCCCTGGCCGCGTTGAGCTGGGCCTGGGTGAGGAAGAGGCTCGCGGTGAGGTCGGCGGCGGACAGGTCGGCATCCCGGAGGTCGGCGCCTATCAGGTCGGCCAGTCGCAGGTCGGCGCCCGTGAGGTCCGCAGCGATGAGGTAGGCGCCGCGCAGGTCGGCGCCTCTCAGATCGGCGCCTCTGAGCCGGGCACCGATGAGATCGGCGCCGCGGCGGTCACGCTTCCTCCCGCGGGGTGCGGTGGCCCGGACGGCCCGGCTCGCACGGGACAGCACTGCGGCGACCGACTCGCGGTGCGCGGCCACGTCCAGTTCCGCGAGCGTGTCCGCCGGCAGTCGCGTGAGGCGTTCCGTCTCCTCCAGGCAGCGCCGGATCTCTCCGTGGAGGGCTCGGGCCGGTCCGAGGGACAACGCCTCCGTGAGGTACCAGAGGAGTTCGTGGAGCTGCCGCATGACCGGGAACACCTGGAACATCCGCCGGGCGGTGTCCGGCGACCCGCGCCAGTCCCGCCCTTCGAAGGTCTCGCCGGACACCTTCTGCCCGGCCCCGAAGCAGTCGTACACGGTGCAGCCGGGAAAGCCGCGTGTGCGCAGTTCGGTGTGGATGCCGCAGCGGAAGTCCTCCTGGAGGTTGCGGCAGGGCTTCCCGGCTTCCTTGTCGATCGCGAAGTCCGAGGACCGGGTGAGGGTCAGCGCGACGCAGCAGAGTCCGAAGCAGTTCGCGCAGTCGGCTCGCAGTGTGGCGTGGTCGGAGCCAGGGCCTGGGACATGGGCGGGCACGGTCGGTGAGTCCTCCGGGTACGTGACTGTCGGACCGTCAACCCTATCGGTGGGCATCACTCGTACGCGCCGACCCCGTGATCGCTGCCGGACGCACCGGCCGCCATGGCATCCGTTTCACCCTGTTTCCTCGGTGAGAAGAGTCACCCTTCATACCTGTCAGCACGACGCCGGCCGTCCCGCCCCGCTCGGTCCGCCGCCGCGGCCCGCTCCTCCGCGCACTCCTCGCGGACTTCCTCCTACCGCTGCTCGCCCCGGCCGGGACCGCGCCGGCGGCCCGGAAACGACGTCGGTCGCTCCGGCACTCGCCCCCTCGGTGCACGTCGCACACCCGGTCGCCGCAGCTCCGATCGCCCCCGTGCACGAGCAACGCTCCGGTCGTCTGCTCGATCCGCGAGATGACCCCAGGGAGCAGGCGGGAGGCACGGGGGATCCGGATCCGGTCCACCAGCTGCTCGATGCCATGGAGACGGTCGAGGACCGAATGCGTGCCGAGGGCCGTTCCGACGAGGAGATCGCCCGCGCCCTGATCGCCATGCGCAACGAGACGAAGGAGAGATCACCCGTGCGGGCATGTCGCCGGAGGCCGTGGAGTCCCTCAAGGCCCGCGACATGGCGAAGTACGGCAACCCGCTGGGACCGACGGCCGACCAGCAGTTCGCCAAGTACGGCAGCTGGGCCGCGGTCATCGACGCGGCGACCCGCAGCAACGCCGCTGCCGACCGGGAGCCCGGCCCGGAGCCGCGTCGCTGATGTCCACGACGGTGCTGCGGGACTACGACCACCATGGCGTGGTGTGGGCGCCGGACCCGCCCTCCGGGCTCCTCTTCCCGGCCTCGGGCCGCTGCCACGGCTTCGTCCACATCCTGAGGCACCGCACCGGAACGGCCTCCGTCCTGCACGCCGACGGAACGGCAATCTGGTTCCAGTACGGCGAGCGCCGGCGGGACACCGGGGTGGCCGTTGTCCGGCTGGTCCGGCACCCGTGCGGTCGCCTGCTCACCGTCGGCGGTCCGCCCGTCCCCGCCCCCTGGCAGAAGCGGCCGCCGCAGCCGGACACCGGTCCCTTTACGATCGCTCACGACGGGACGGACACCCCGCGGACGATTTCTTCCTCCGGGTCGAGAGGCAGGTGTCCGACGCGCGTCGCCGGGCCGCCTCGGGCGGACGGGACTTTCGAAACACGCCCGGGCCCGGCCGTGCGCAGGCGTCGGCCTGTCCATGAGCTCGGTGGCGCGCCGTGTCCGAGCGGCTGAACAGTCGGAAGACAGCCCAGCAGGGCGTCAGTCAGTGCCCGAGCCACGACCACCGGAACCTGAGTATCAGCATCGATGTCAGTGCCGCGCAGCACACTGGCAGCAGTACCGCACGGTGAAGGGGACGCTGATGGGCATCGGGGACGACACCGGCTTCGAACCGGCCACGGGGGACGGAGAGGTGACGGTTCCGGACGAACGACGCACGGCATCCGTGCGCACGGCGTTCGAGGGGATGCTGCAGATCCGTCGGCTGACGAACACGGGGCTATCGAGCCCGGAGGGCGTACCCGCGCGGTGGGAGACGCACCGGCCGGTACGGGCCGTGGCCCTGGCCCTGGAGGCGTCGGGCCTGGCGGCTTCCGCGGTCGACGATTCCGGCGCGCGGACGGCGACCGGGTACCGCGTGACGGCGGGCGAGGCGCCGGACGGCGCGAGAGTGGAGTGGGTCGGTCCGCCGGGCGGCGGAGCCATGCACGCCGAGGAGAAGGAACTGGGCCGGTGCGCGGCCGTGCTGCGGGAGCTGGGCTGGACGGTGCTGCCGTACCGGGGACCGCGTCGTCGCAGGTTCCTGGAGGTCGAACCGCCGCCGGGCGTCCGGAGCAGGGACGGCGGTCCGGAGTCGCTCCGGTAGCGGCGCCTTCCGCCCGACCGGCGTTCTCCGCCGTACGATCCGGTTCCGGACGCCGCCTGACGGGTGCTCCGCCGTCGCGTCGTACGGAGGCGTCGAAGCTCCTCCCACTCGTCGAGCGGGTGCGCCCCGGTCATAGGATGCGCTCGTGACCCGGTTCGATGAGGTGAAGGCGACGTTCTGGGGCGAGGGTCTGTACGGGGTGCAGCCACCGCTGACGGACGCGGCCGTTCTGGATGCCGAGCTCCGGCTGGGTGTGCGGCTGCCGGCTTCGTTGCTGGAGCTTCTGCGGATCCGGAACGGTGGACCGGTCGCGGCGCGGTGGAACGCCTTCCCGACCGACGTGCCGACCTCGTGGAGCCAGAACCATGTCCCGCTCGACGGTCTGCTGGGCATCGGCCGTCACGACGGCCACATCTCGCTGCTGGACTCGGCCTACCTGATCGAGGAGTGGGGTCTTCCCTCGCCTCTGGTGCTGCTCTCGGGCGACGGCCACTGGTGGATCGCGCTCGACTACCGGACGTGCGGCGCACAAGGCGAGCCGTCCGTGACCTGGTTCGACGCGGAGGTTCCCGCGGAACTCCCGCTGGCCGAGGACTTCCGGACGTTCGTCGAGCGTCTGACCGCGGCTCACTCCCTCGACCTCGACGCCGCCGACGGCCGCCGATCCTCGTCATGAGCGTGCTCTGACCGTGCTTGCCGCGTTCGAGCGCCCGCGGTTCCGAACTGCCGATGGACCTCGCGGGCCACGGCCCTCGTGAGGCTGTCGCGCAGAGAGCAGTGCCGGACGGCGACCGGTCCCCGCCACGGTCGATGCGGTGGCGGTCGGCGCGACCGGAGGAAGCGGGCGTCGAAGCCACCGCGCACACGCGCGAAAAGCTGCTTCGGACCGGAGCCGGTCGCAGCGGGCCCGCATGTTTCCGACTGCGTCCTCGCTGTCAGACCCATGGGGAATGCTGGTGGGTCCGACACCTCTGAGCGGGAGATGCTGTGATGCGCAACGACGAACTCGCCGCGGCCCAGGCGTATGTCCGACTTCTGGAGGCCACCCGAGCGGCGTTGGCGGATCCCGAGGACGGCCCCTTTTACGTGCCGTTGCTCGCCTCCCCGATGGCGGAGGCCGATGGCGCGCTGGAGCGGGCGGGCCTGTGCGGGAACGAGTCGCGGTTCTTCGACCTCGTGTCAACGCTCCGACCGAGCATGTCGGGCGGAGGTCACTGAACCGGGCGGGCGGAACGGCACTTCCCCTCGCCCCGGGCCGCGGCCTGCCTCCGTCCCCGTTCCCCACCGGGCGGCCACAGCCCGGGACGGGGCGGGCGCGGCCGTCACCCTGTCGGCGGCCTTCACCTCTTCGCTCCGATGCGCCACCATGCCGGTACGGGCCGGGCAACGGTCCGGCGGCTGCCGCTGCCCCCTGTTCACGACCGCCGACGGCCCCGCACGACCACGTCATCCCTCCGGCGCACTGCCATCCCTTCGAGCCACTCCGTCACACCGAGGATTCCGACTCCATCCTCGGCGAACCGATTCAGGGTCGCCCTCGCCTGCAGACATCTGCTCACACGGGCGAATCGACAACTCCAGAGCTTGTCTGCCCCCCCACGCGGAAAACTGGTTCTGCGTGAAGCGGGATGAACCGATCCAACGCCCGTGATCACGGCGGCGGTCACCGTCCGCCGGACGACTCCACCTGTGAGGTGTGCATGCCCGACCTCTCCGCCGTCAAGGGGCTTCGGCCACGAGGTGGCGTGGGTCGGCCGGCGCAGGCCCGGCTTCCAGTTCGGCCTGGACATCGCGGCGGTCAAGGCCGCCAACCCGCAGGCCGTGGGAGCGATCCTCGGCGGTCACGGCATCACGGCCTGGGGCGGGACGTCCGTGTGCGGCCTCATGGAAGTACGGCGACTCGTCGCGCGGATCCAGGCACTGGGACCGCCGGGTTCCGGGAGTCCGGTGAACGCCACCGCCGAGTGGCGGAATCGCTCGACGAACGACGAGAAGGGAAGGAAGCACATGACCGATGTCTCTCCCCCCGCGCTCCACGGCGGGCTGCCCCGCGTCACCCGCCGTCCTACCCGGGTCGGCCTGGTCTCCGGTGGACTCGGCGCGTACTGGCCCCAGTTCCCCGGTCTCCTAGACCGGCTGCGGGAATCGGCTCGATTCGTGACCGAACGGTTCCGGGAGATGGGCTGCGACGTCGTCGACGCCGGCTTCGTCTCGGACCCGCAGGAGGCGGCCGGGGCGGCGGAGCGCCTGCGCCGGGCGGACTGCGACGTCGTCGTGACGTATCTGACGACGTATCTCACCGCCTCGATGGTGCTGCCGATCGCCCAACGCGCCCATGCCCCGGTGCTGGTGATCGACCTCCAGCCGACCGAGGTCATGGACCACCCGAACACCGGAACGGGCCAGTGGCTGGCGTACTGCGGGCAGTGCCCACTGCCGGAGATCGCCAATGTGTTCCGGCGCAGCGGTGTCGCCTTCCGCTCGGTCTCCGGCCATCTGCGCGACGACAACGCCTGGAACCGGATTCGGCGCTGGATCACCGCGGCGCGGGTGCGCGGTGTGCTGCGGCACGGCCGGCACGGGCTGATGGGCCATCTCTATCCCGGGATGCTCGACGTCTCCACGGACATGACGCTGGTCTCGGCCCGGTTCGGCGGGCACGTCGAGGTCCTGGAGTTCGACGATCTGCGGGTCCGGGTCGCGGCCGTGACGGACGAGGAGACGGCCGGACGGGTCGCGCTCGCCCACGAGGTCTTCACCCTCGACGCATCCGTGAACGAGGACGACCTCGCCTGGGCCTCCCGGGTATCGGTCGGGCTGGACCGGCTCGTCGAGGACTTCGGGCTCGACAGCCTGGCGTACTACCACCGCGGTCTGGAGGGCGAGATCCACGAACGGCTCGGCGCGGGCATGATCCTCGGCGCGTCGTTCCTGACCGCGCGGGGCATCCCGATGGCCGGGGAGTACGAGTTGCGCACCGGTCTGGCCATGCTGATCGCCGACATCATCGGCGCCGGTGGCTCGTTCACCGAACTCCAGGCCCTCGATTTCCGGGACCGGGCGGTCGAGATGGGCCACGACGGCCCCGCCCACCTCGCGATCAGCGCGAGGGATCCGCTGCTACGCGGGCTGGGGGTCTACCACGGCAAGCGGGGGTGGGGGGTCAGTGTCGAGTTCGACGTCGGACACGGCCCGGTGACCACGTTCGGCGTCGGCCAGGAGGCGGACGGGACCTTCACATTCGCCGTCTCCGAGGGCGAGGTCGTGCCGGGGCCCCTGCTGGAGATCGGCAACACGACGTCGCGGGTCGACTTCGGCTTCGACCCGGGCGAGTGGACCGACGCGTGGGCGGCGACCGGCGTCGGTCACCACTGGGCCCTGTGCACCGGCCACCGCGCCAAGGACCTCAGGGCGGTGGCCGATCTGCTCGGCGTCCCCTTCCGCGCGGTCACCGGTCCCGGACCCCTTTGAACGGTTCCCTCCGCCGAGGGTCCCTCTCTCCCCAGACCTTCCGGTTGCCCTGGCCGCACCTGTCCCACGCGTTCCGGTTCTTCTCGCCGTGGCCTTCCGGTCCCCCGGCCCGCCCTCCCTGCTCTGCCTTCCCTCCTCCGTCGGTCCCTCGTCCGTCCCAGCTTCGTCCCTCGTTCGTCCTTCGGCGTGCCGCCTCAGGCGGTCGTCCCGGGGACGGTGGCCAGGCCGAGTTCACGTTCGCCCAGCGGGGCGAAGAACCGCGCCACGTCGTCGTCCGTGACCTCGGTCAGCTCCGCAGGACTCCACCGCGGGCGGCGGTCCTTGTCGATGATCTGCGCCCGCACGCCCTCCACCAGGTCGGGCCGGGCGAAGGCGGTGCACGACGTGCGGTACTCCTGGTCGAGCACCGCCTCCAGGCCGCCGAGCCGGCGGGCCCTGCGCAGCGCGGAGAGGGTCACCTTGAGCGCGGTGGGCGACTTGGCGATGATCGCCGCGGCGGCCTGCTTGGCGGCCGGGACGCCGCTGTTGTCGAGCCGGTCGAGGATCTCCTCGACCGTGTCCGCCCGGTAGCAGGTGTCGATCCACTCACGGTGCGCCCCCAGTTCGCCCTCCGGTGCGGAGGCGGCGTGTGCCCGCACCGCTGCCTCGGTCTCGTCGGGCGTGCGGCAGTCGGCGAGTGCCGTGGTGAGGGCGGTGAGGCGCCGAGCCGGTACGAAATGGTCGGCGAGCCCGCACAGCAGGGCATCACCCGCTCCCACCGCGTCCGCCGTGAGTGCCAGGTGCGTGCCGAGCTCGCCGGGTGCGGACGCGAGCAGGTACGTTCCGCCCACGTCGGGGACGAATCCGATGCCGGTCTCGGGCATGGCGACGCGCGAGCGTTCGGTGACGATCCGGACGTCGCCGTGAGCCGAGATCCCCACGCCGCCGCCCATCACGATCCCGTCCATGATCGCCACATAGGGCTTCGGATACCGGGCGATGCGCGCATTGAGCCGGTACTCGTCGCGCCAGAACGCGAGTGACGCGGTGCCGCCCGCTCGGGCGTCGTCGTGGATGGAGCGGATGTCCCCGCCCGCGCACAGGCCCCGCTCTCCCGCGCCGGTGATCAACACGGCGGTCACCGCGTCGTCGCGCTCCGCTTCGGCGAGCGCTTCGTCGATGCGCAGCACCATGGCGTGATTCAGCGCGTTGAGCGCCCGCGGTCGGTTCAGCGTGATGTGCCGGACACGACCCTCGGTGTGCGTCAGGACGGGATCGTCATGGTTCATGAATGCGCTCCGGTCAGCCCTTGTGCCGCATCGTCCGTCACACACGGACGATCTTCCACCGCTCATTGTCGGGGGCGGGTTCCTCCCCCGGAAGGCAGGGGTGCCGGGCACCTCCGGGGCGCGGACGTCCCGGCAGCCGTCGTCCGGGAGCCTCGCCCGTCGTGGTCCGCGCGTCGCGGTCGGCCGGTCCGCTGTGGCGGCCTTCCGTCACCGGCTCGACAATTGAGTCACCCCGTACGGGCACGCCGCCCGTGAGCCCCGCCGGACGACCTCCGGAGCAGGTATGACCGATCACGACCGGCAATCGAGCACCCCCGCCGCGCCCCGTCGGCCGATCGAGCAGTCGCAGGGTCGCGGTTCCGTGACGGCCGAGGGTCTCGTGATGAAGCGGACGGGCAGTTTCGACTGGGATCTGGACACCGGCACGCTCGACATCGACGAAGCGGGCCTGCTGGTCCTGGGGCTGGATCCGCTGTCGTTCGACTTCCGGCCCGAGTCGGCGGTGGAGCGGCTCGACGCCACCGAGCGAGCCCGGCTCGACGAGGCGGTCAATGACGCGATCGTCGGGGGGCGCAGTTCGTACTGCGTCCATCTCCGAGTCCCCCTGGACGGTGGAAAGGACCAGCGGACACACGTCCAGGCACGTGTTCTGCGCGGCGATGACGGCCGGGCCCACCGGGTCGTCGGGGTGGTGCGCGATGCGACGGCGGAAATCGACCACTCGGAGTTCCTGCTGGACCTGGAGAAGCGGACGCAGCGCCAGACCAGCATCGTTGAACGTACGACGAGCGCGCTGTCGCGTGCGGTGACCGTGGACGACGTGACCGCCTCGCTCACAGGTCCGAGCGGCCTGGCGCGGATCGGCGCGGACGGTCTCGCGCTCGGCATGGTGGAGAAGTCGACGCTGAACGTGATCGCGCTCAGCGGCGACGCGTTGGAGGCGGTCGCGGAACTCGGTTCCGGCGAGGAACTGGACCGGAGCCTTCCGCTGGCCGACACGGTGGTCAGTGGCCGTCCCCGGTTTCTGAACTCCGTTTCCGCGCTGGTCGGCCGGTATCCGGCGGTGGCCCCGTACGCCGAGCGGCTGAGGTTCCGGGCGGCCGCGTATCTGCCGCTCGTCGCGCAGGCGCGTACCGTGGGGTCGCTGGCGCTCTTCTACCGCGAGCCCACGGCCTTCGACGCGGACGAGCGCAGCCTGTGCCTGGGGCTGGCCGCCATCGTGGCGCAGTCGCTGCAACGGGCGAAGCTCTTCGACGAGGAGCGCGAGTTCGCCACCGGTCTCCAGTCGGCCATGCTTCCTCGGCGCATCCAGGAGATCCAGGGCGGCGAGATCGCCGTGCGGTACCACGCCGCCTGGAGCGGACGGCAGATCGGTGGCGACTGGTACGACGTGATCGCGCTGCCCAAGGACCGTTTCGGGATCGTGGTGGGTGACGTCCAGGGCCATGACACGCATGCGGCCGCCATCATGGGTCAGCTCCGCATCGCGCTCCGGGCATACGCCGCCGAGGGACATGCTCCGTCGACGGTGCTGGCCCGCGCCTCGCGCTTCCTCTCCGAGCTCGACACGGAACGCTTCGCGACCTGCACGTACGCCCAGGTCGACCTGGCCTCGGGGGCCGTGCGCGTGGTGCGCGCGGGGCATTTCGGACCGTTGATCCGGCAGGTGGACGGCCGGGTCGGCAGTCCGCAGGTGCGCGGTGGTCTGCCGCTGGGCATCTCTACCGATTTCGGGGACGAGGAGTATCCGGAGACCCGTCTCGATCTGGTTCCGGGCGAGACGCTCGTCCTGTACACCGACGGGCTGGTGGAGGAGCCGGGGGCCGATGTCGAGGTGGGCGTGCAGGCCCTGGTCCATGAGGTGAGCACGGGGCCCGCGGGGGCCCAGGCGCTGGCAGATCACCTGTCGGACCGGCTCTGGGAGCGCTGGGGGTCGGGGGACGACGTCGCCCTGCTGGTGCTGCGGCGCAGTCCGGACCCGGGATCACCGCGGGCCCCGCGACTGCACCAGTACGTCCACCAGGCGGATCCGGAGGGGCTTTCCGACGCCCGCACCATGGTGCGTCAGGCCCTCAATGACTGGGACATGGCCGAGCTGGCCGACGACGCCGAGCTGATGACCGGCGAACTGCTGGTGAACGTGCTGCTGCACACCGAAGGCGGTGCCGTGCTCACCCTGGAGGTGCTGCCGGAGCCCGTGCGTCGGATCCGGCTGTCCGTGCAGGACCGTTCCAGTGTGTGGCCGCGGCGCCGCAGCCCGGGTGAGACCGCGACATCGGGGCGGGGGCTGCTGCTCATGGACGCCGTCGCCGCCCGTTGGGGCATCGAACCACGCGGCGAGGGCAAGGCCGTCTGGTGCGAGATCGGGCCCTCGAAACCGCACGGCCCCGCTCAGGCGAAGTCCTCGGCACGGACGTGACGTGACGGTGCACAGCAGCGCCTGATCCGTCCCTCATGGGACGCGGCGCACCAGTTCGATCGTCCCAGCGCGATGGTGTGGGCCCGTGGACAGCACCGGGACCACAGGGGTCGTCAGGGCCGCATGGTGCGGCCCTCGCCCGAACCACACCCTCCCGCCGTCGGCAGTCGGAAGAACCGCCACACCGACTCCCTTGACAACAGAGGGTCTTCAGAGGCGGCGGTACATGACGTGCAGCCCGACGAACCCTTGTGCGGGATGCCTGAACCCCTCGGGCAGGGTGCCGAGGATCTCGAAACCGAGCGAGCGATAGAGCCGGACGGCATGGGTGTTCGTCTCGACCACCGCGTTGAACTGCATCGCCCGGAAGCCCGATGAACGGGCCCAGTCCAGTGTGTGAACGCACAGCGCCCGACCCACTCCCTGCCCGGAGTATCGGGGGTCGACCATGAAACTGGCACTGGCGATGTGCGAGCCGTTGCCCATGTGATTGTTGTTCATCTTGGCCGTGCCGAGGATCGTCCCGTCGTCGCCGACCGCCACGACCGTGCGATTCGGCGGGGTGAGGAGCCACCACGAGCGGGCGTCGTCCTCGCCGAGGTCGAGCGGGTAGGTGTAGGTCTCACCCGCGGCCACGATGTCGTGGAAGAACGGCCAGATGGCGGGCCAGTCCTCGGCGGTGGCGTCTCTGATCAGCATGGAGACAGGATGCCGTTGCCGGGCCCCGGGCACGAGTCGATTACCTGTGGGGTCGCCGCGATGTGAGCCCGCGCAGCCTCAGCCGGGCGAGCAACGCGCGCACGGTCGTGGCCCTTGCCGTCGTGCCGGATACCCGCTCGGACACGTGCCTCTGCTCCCGTTTCCGTTTCGAGGTGCCGGGCGAGTGGGTCGCGGAAGCGGCCAGGGGTGCGGGCGTGAGCGGGAAGGCAGGAGCGCGGGCGGGCCCGGCCTCGGTGTCGGTGTCGGTGTCGCTCTCGGTCTCCAGGACGGGTCGGATGGCCTGAACCGATTCGTCCATGGTGGCCGTCCTCCGTCCCGGCCCCTGCTCGTCCACGTGGGCGAGACGTTGTCCGGGGCCATGGCCTCGACGGTCGGCATCCGTCCGTGGAACCGGCCGGGCCCTTCTGGCGCGATCCACCTCCGCGATCAGGTCGGCCTGCCGTCGCAGCGCCTCCTCCGGTTCCTCCGCTCGCGTCAGCCGCGCCATCGTGTCCTGTGCGTGAGGCGGCACTGTCGGTGCGAGGACCGGTTCGGGCCGGATCCCGGCGAGGTGAGCCCGCTCGGATGGTTCGTCGATCAGCTCTGCCACTCGCAGAGGATCCAGCGTGCCGGCCAGCACGGCCGCACGGGCCCAGGGATCGTCGGTCAGTGCCATCAGCCGCTCGACGCGCCGCGCACGCCAATTGCGTGCCCGCCGGTCCGCGCCGCCCTCCAGCCGATCTCGCACCCAGGCCGGGCTCCGTCCCGTAAGAAGCAGGGGCTCCCGTGCCGCGAACCCGGCGAGTTCCTCGACCAGATAGAGCCAGACCACCGCCCGATAGCGGTTCAGGTAGAACGTGATCGGCGTGAAGCACCCCGCGCGGGCCAATCTGGTGAAACGGCCCGCACTGACCCCGATCAGACGGGCCCCCTCCGCCGTACCGACCGCGCGCACCCTTTCCCTCAGCACGTCAGGGAAACCGTCCCGCGCCCGCAGCCGTTCGATCTCTTCACGGTGGACCCGCGGGCCACCCTCACCCCGCTGCGCCGACACACGCACCAGGCCCAAATGCACGGCGATGATGAACTCGCCGCGCTTCAAGTGGAGTTCGCGAGCCGCCGCGCCCACAGCCATCGTGTTCGCGGTCTCCACACCCACAACACCGGCAACCGTCATGACATCCCCCTCCGGTTGATTACTCTCTGTAATCAGAGTAGTCCGGAGACGGCACATCCGCGCGGCCTGTGGAAAACTCCCGCGCGGATCAGGCCCGGCCCCCCTCGGCGTCCCCGCCCTGGCGCGCGGCGACGCCGAGGTGTTCACCGACCCTGTTGACGAGCAGGGTCATCTCGTAGGCGACCTGGCCCACGTCGGCATCGGCCGCGCTCAGCACGCACAGGCAGCTTCCCTCGCCGGCGGCCGTCACGAACAACAGCGCCTCGTCGAACTCCACCATGGTCTGCCGGGCCCTCCCCGCACGGAAGTGGCGCCCCGAACCACGGGCGAGGCTGTGGAGCCCCGACGAGACCGCGGCGAGATGTTCCGCGTCCTCACGCGTCAGCCCCGTGCTCGCCCCGGTCACGAGACCGTCGTTCGACAGCACCAGCGCATGCCGTATGTACCCGACCCTGTTCGTGAGATCGTCAAGGAGCCAGTCGAGTTCCTTGTCCAGCGCCATGTGCCCGTTCCTCCCCGCTCATGCGTTCCCCGTGCCCCGCGTTTCGCGTAAGCCTTGCGCACTGGTCACGAACGGGCAAGCACTACTCGGTCATGTGGCCGGGTCCCGGCCCCTCGGCTCCGTGACGGCCGGTCAAGGAGCCACTGCCCACCGGGCACGCACCACTCACCCCTGCGGGACGTCGGCACACGGGTTGTCGTCCGCCGAGCGGGCCTCGTCGGCGACAGCGGGCGGCACTGCGGAAGGAGCCGTTCCCCCGGGCGTGGCCGCCGAGTCCTCGGCGTACGAACTGCCGAGGACGACGCGGATTCCGGCCGAGTCGGACGCGTTCACCTTGGCTCCGGGCAGGTGCCGGGCGGTCTTCTCGGCCTCGTTCCGCAGGCCCGGTCCGTATTCGACGACCGTCGAGACGTGGTCCTGACGGCTCGCCGTGGCCGTGGTGGTGACCGTGAACCCCCGGGACCGCAGGAGATCCGCGGCCCGGGCCGCGAGCCCGGTGACCGTCGTGCCGTTGTAGACGGCGACACCGATGCCCTTTCCCGCGAGCGGGTCGGCGGCAGCGGACGGGGCACTGTCGCTGCCGGTCCGGTCGCGCTCGGCGGATCGCCTGCCGCTGGCGTCCTTGCCGTCGACCGTGCGGTCGGCCTTCAACGCGGCCCAGAGGGCGTCGGCGTCGGACTCGACGATCGCGACGCGAGCACCCTCGTAGCGCCACGGGACGGTCACGAACTTGGTGTTGTGCAGGTCGACGTTCTTCATCGACATGGCGAAGGAGAGCAGCCGGTCCGCCGATCCGAGTCCCGGGTCGACGGTCAGCGCGTCGGTGGCCGCGTTGGCGAGGGGCAACAGCGTGGTCGGGTTCATGCCGCGCGACTTGACCTTCTTGATGAGCGAGGCGACGAAAGCCTGCTGCCGCTTGATGCGTCCGAGGTCCGAGCCGTCACCGATGCCGTGCCGAAGCCGGACGTAGTCGAGTGCCCGCTGCCCGGAGACGGTCTGCGGACCCTTCGCGAAGATCCGCGCCCCCCGGGTGGGCAGTTTCGGGCTGAGGTCGCGCTGATGGATGTCGTGGGGCAGGCAGACGGGCACGCCTCCGACCGCCGAGGTGAGCGCGGAGAATCCGGCGAAGTCGACGACGACGGTGTGGTCGACGCGCAGGCCGGTGAGGCGTTCGACGGTGTTCTGGGTGCAGGCCGGATTGCCCTCGGCTGTCTCTCCCACCGAGAACGCCGCGTTGAACATGGCGTCGTGCTTCGGGGCGGTCCACGCGCCTCCCGGAAGTCTGCACGCCGGGATCTCGACCAGGGAGTCGCGGGGGATCGACACGGCGACGGCGTGCTTGCGGTCGCCGTACACATGGAGGAGGAAGGCGGTGTCGGAGCGCCCCACCGCGCCCTCGCCGCCGCCCAGTTCGCTGTTGCCTCCCGCACGCGAATCCGATCCGATGACCAGGACGTTCTGCCCCATCGACGAACCGGGCGGCCGGTCCCCGGAGAGCCCGTCCGCGCTGAAGGTGTCGATGCCGCCGTTCAATTTCAGGTACACCCACCCGACGCCCGAGACGAGCAGCACGAGAAAGGACAGCCCGGTCACGGCCGTCCGCCTCAGGCGTCCGCCCCGCGACCGGCCCGTCGCCGCCTTGCCATGTGTTGTCATCGGCCACCCCGTTCGTCCGGTTCCAGGAGGAACACTCGCCTTCCGTCGAGGAAGACGCGCGCCACCACCCTGTGGTTTTACAGTTGCGCAATGTAGCGAGTGCCGTTGTTCGAATGGATCACCGGACCTGCCCACAACCAGCCAGAAGCACTTCCCGGGAACACCGAGCACAAACACCGGCCGAAACGCGGCACTGAAATGTAATGCACCCACGCCACGCAACGGCCCGCCTCGCACGCACCGTTCGACCGCGGCGCTCACGGCGTCCTTCGCCGACGGACCCGCTGTCGGGAAGGACGCCACGCCCGGCCATGCGCGGAGGCGGACGGAACGGCAGACCTCGCTCCCGACACATCACTTCAGGAATTGCGCAATTATGGGAACCATGAAGTCGTCCTCGGCGTTCACCCTGGTGACGACAGACGACGCGCTGATCACGTTTCGCTGAAGCGCTGTACCACTGGAGGATGTTCATGGGTGTGAGCCTGGCCAAGGGCGGCAATGTCTCCTTGTCGAAGGAGGCACCCGGCCTGACCGCGGTGACGGTCGGTCTGGGCTGGGACGTGCGGACGACCACGGGCGCCGACCATGACCTGGACGCGAGTGCGCTGCTGTGCTCGCAGACCGGGAAGGTCCTCTCCGACCTGCACTTCGTCTTCTACAACAACCTGACGAGCCCCGACGGTTCGGTCCAGCACACCGGGGACAACCTGACCGGGGAGGGCGAGGGCGACGACGAGTCCATCAATGTGGACCTGGCCGCCGTGCCCGCCGATGTCGCCAAGATCGTCTTCCCGGTCTCCATCCATGAGGCCCAGAGCCGCGGCCAGAGCTTCGGTCAGGTCCGCAACGCCTTCATTCGCGTGGTGAACCGGTCGAACGGCGTCGAGCTCGCGCGCTACGACCTCAGCGAGGACGCCTCGACCGAGACCGCCATGGTCTTCGGCGAGCTCTACCGGCACGGCGCGGAGTGGAAGTTCCGAGCGGTCGGCCAGGGCTACGCGTCGGGACTCGCCGGAATCGCGTCCGACTACGGAGTCAACGTCTGATTCCGCGGGCCGTTCGCACCCGCCGATCCTCCTCCCGGCCGCTCTCCCCGACCCTCCGCGGGTTCGGCGAGAGCGGCCGGCCTCGCCAGATGTCCGCCCCTTGGCGAGGCCACGACGCCGATACCGGCCACGTGCCGTGGGCCGCGCCGCGGAGGGGCGTCGGCTTGGGCCGAGTTCCACTCCCACGGCGACTGCGCGATCATGTCGGTATGTCCGGTGACCACGCACATGTCCAGGAGTTCTTCACGGCCCGCGCGGCGGGCTGGGACGCCCGTTTCCCTGATGACGGACCCGCCTACGCCGCGGCCGTCGAGGCGCTCGGACTGCGCTCCGGTGACGCGGTGCTCGACGCGGGCTGCGGCACGGGGCGGGCACTGCCCGCTCTGCGAACGGCCGTGGGGCCGGACGGCACGGTCCTGGGCGTGGATCTGACACCGGCGATGCTGGAGTCGGCGGTACGGGCGGGCCGTGACCGCAGCGGGTTGCTGCTCCTCGCCGATGTCGCCCGTCTGCCGTTGCGGTCGGGGGCGCTCGACGCGGTGTTCGCCGCCGGTCTCATCTCCCATCTGGCGCACCCCGGACCGGGCCTGGCCGAGCTGGCCCGGGTGGTGCGGCCGGGCGGACGGCTGGCCTTGTTCCATCCCGTCGGACGCGCCGCTCTGGCGGCCCGCCCCGGCCGCCCGCTCACGGCGGACGACCTGCGGGCCGAGGCCAACCTCCGTCCGATGCTGGCGTGTTCCGGTTGGCGACTCGACGCCTACACCGATGTGGACGATCGGTTTCTCGCGCTCGCCACGCATACGGCCTGACGCCCCCCGGGCGTACGCCTTGACGCCCGCGCTGCACGAGCGCCTTGGCGCCCGCGCCGAACGAAGGCGCCGATAGTACGGCGCAGGTCAGGTGCGCGCCGGGGACGCGCCGACGGGCGGGACAGCGCACGCCGACGGGCGAGGGAACACACGCCGACCGGGGCGCCCGGCACCCTCCCCGGTTCAGTCCTGCCCGGGTGCTTCGGCGCGCCGACCGTGCGGAACCGGACAGCCGCGAACGCCCGGAGTGGGGAACGTCCCCAGCCGGGCGACTTCGTAGCCGTTCGGGTACCCCTTGATCTCGGGGTTCTGTCGCGCGTAGTGCGGGTTGGTGCGCGGCGGCAGCAGTCGGACGGCCCGCGCCCTCAGGCGGAGCGCGCCGTGGGTGAGCCCGCGGGCCACCGGCCCGGGGCGTTCGTACCTGAACGCTCGGAGCAGCGAGTCGTCGAGGAGCGCGAGGGCCGCCTTCCGCGCGACCGGCGCGAGGGGGCGCGGGTACCAGGAGCCCATCAGGTGCAGCGTGGCGTCGGAGACGCGGCGTCCGCCCTCGTCCCAGCCGAAGTGCTCGGCCTCGTAGGCGTCCAGGGTGCGCTCGAAGTCCTCGTACGTCTCCGGCAGGTCCTTGATGCCCATGTGGGCACCCAGTGTCCGGTAGTAGACGGCGCACGCCCGCAGTTCGTGGGAGGACAGCCGACGCCAGCCGAAGTCGTCGAGCCACCGCTTCGGCGTGACGACGAACGTGCACAGCACGTAGCGCATGTCGTCATTGCTGATGTCGTAGCTTCGGTGCATCTGGTTGATCCGGCGGATGGCCGTCCGACCCGCTTCGTCGGCGAAGCCGTGCTCCACGACCGTGTCGAGGAGAAGTGCGGTGTCGTCGTAGCGCTTCTGCGACCGCTCGGTCAGCTCGGCGGTCTCGGCGAGGAGCCGGCCGATACTGGGGACGGCGTAGGTGCGGTACAGCGCGAGTTCGAGTGCGCGGGTGATGTCCCACGGAAACTCGTAGGTCGCCGTGATGCGATAGATCCGCAGGAAGTCCCGTTCCGGATCGAGACTCTGAATCTCCTTCAGACGGTCGTACCGCTTCACCCGGCTGCCCCCTTGCGTCGGTCGGAAGGCCAACTCTACGTCGGCGGAAGGCGGGCACCGTACTCGAGGGAACAACTGTCGGCCGGATCCGGATCCGGGACCGTGTCGGACCCGCCGGGCGCGGTGGACCGGTCCAGGAACCACTTGTCAGGACCTCGACGAGCGAGTTACCGGCTGGTTAGGGTGCGCCGACGACAACCGTGACGGACGAGGAGAGAGCCGTGGCAGGGACAGGCGATGCGGTCACAGACGACGACGCGCTGTACGTGCTGACCGCGGCGCTGCTCACGCCCGCGCAGTTCCCGACCGTGCTAGGGGACGACTACCCCGCCGCCTGTGCGGCGCTCGCCCTCGAACCGTATGCCGAGGGGTACGGCCTGGTCCTCGGCCAGGACGCCGGGGGCGCACGCTGGACCGTGGTCGTGGACGACGTGTCGCTGGTCGCCGTGGCGATCGCCGCCTGGGACTGCGGAATGGAGTACGACCTGTCACCGGACGACCGCTCGATGGTGTGTGCGTTGCCGGGCTGGCCGCTCGCGGTCGCGGTCGCCGCCCCGGAGCTGGCCGCCCCGCACGATCCGCCGCCGGAACCGGACGCCGGGGGCTCCGGCCCGGTCCCGCTCGCGCCTCCCGCCACGGGCACATGGGGACCGGCCCAGCGACGCATGGGGGCGGACGAGATCGCGCACCAATGGACTTCCTGGCGGGAGCAGTTGGACGACACAACGGCCTCGGCCTCCTCCGACGTCACGAACGACGGTGCGGGGTCGGGGTCCGGGACCGGAGCCGCGACCGGCACCGGGGCCGGGACTGGGGACGAGACGGGTGCCGGCCCCGGGACGAGCACCAGGGCTCGTACAGGGAAGGAGGACCGGGAAAGGGCCACGCACGGGGACAGTGCCGGGGACCGGGACGGAGAGAGGGCGGGAGGCGAGCACGGCGCCGGAGCCGAGGGAGCAGATGCCACGGCCCCCACCGGCCCCCCGCCCGTCGTATCGCACGCCGGACTGCGGCGGGCGCTGACGGAGGCGCGCGCCTACCTGGACGCCCCACCTCCGCCGGGCCGGATACGGTCCTCCTTCGCCGCAGGTGATGCCCGGATGCTCCGCATCGACGGTCCCGGCTGGTCCATGGTGGCCAGGACGGACGACATGGCGTTCGTCCTGCTGGACGACGAACCGGGGGAGGTGTTTCCGGTCGGACGGGGCGCGCAGCTGCCCGGTCTGCTGGAGGCCCTGGACGCGATCGCGGTACGGCCGGTCTGAGCGGCGTACCATCGGCCGCCGTCCCGGCCTCCGGAGCCTCCGGGATCGCGGACACCGCAACGGGTCGTCGGCAGCACGTGCTCGCGGCGGGCCGTCGCAGGTCGACCGGGCCGCGCTACGCGGCCCCTCCCTGCCTCTGCACCTCCGCTGTCGCCTTTCCCGCCGGCTCCCGTCAGCGGCCGATTTCTTTGCGGGTGATCCTGCGGAGCCTGCGCCGCTGGCCGGGATCAAGCATCAGATAGCCGATCGTCGGCACGCCGACCAGGACGAGCAACGACAGCCAGAACCCGATGAAGGGCATCAGGACGACCGCCGCGACGACTCCCCCGATGGCGATCTTGGCACTGTTCGACATCGTCACACGCCTCCTTCACGGCCGCAGCCGTTCCTGTTGTGGGAACGCCCGCGGGGTCCCATCGGTTCCAGCCTGCCCGAAAGTCACCTCAGCGGCTCGCCGACCTCGTGCATGTGCCGTAGCGCCTGCCGGTACGACTCGACGAGCCCGGTCTCCGTGTACGGCATGCCGAGCGCCTCGCAGTGGGCGCGCACCAGGGGCTGCGCCAGCCGCAGGTGGGGGCGCGGCATGCTCGGGAAGAGGTGGTGTTCGATCTGGTAGTTGAGCCCGCCGAGGAACCAGTCGGTGAGGGCGCCGCCGCGCACGTTGCGCGAGGTGAGGACCTGGCGCTGGAGGTGCCCCCAGCGGTCGCCGTCGGGGTCGGGCATCTCCATGCCCTTGTGGTTGGGCGCGAACGCCATGCCCAGATGGAGCCCGAAAAGGGCATGGTGCAGGAGCGCGAAGGCGGCGGCCTTCCCGGGCGACATGACCGTGAGCAGCAGTGCCGTGTAGAGACCGAGGTGGGCGACCAGGAGCAGGGCCGAGAGGGCGCGCTCCCTGGCGGGCTGGCGGCTCAGGTACTGGAATCCGGAGATCTTGAGGGCGACGCCTTCGAGGAGCAGCATGGGGAAGAACAGCCGGGCCTGGTGGCGGGTGAGCCAACGGGCGAAGCCCTCGCGCAGGGCCGCCTGTTTCCGGGTCCAGACCAGGGCCCCGACGGCGACGTCCGGGTCCTTGTCGACGTGATTGGGATGGGCGTGGTGGCGCACGTGTTTGTCATTCCACCACGCCTCGTTCATGCCCAGCAGCAGGTTGCCGTGCACGAGGCCGACGACCCGGCTCGTCCGGCGGCGGGCGGATATCTGCGCATGCCCGGCGTCGTGCCCGATGAACGCGGTGCGGGACCAGAAGACTGCCAGCGGCAGTGCGAGCAGCAGGGTCAACCAGCTGTCGCCGATGAGGAACATGCCGGTGACCACTGCGCCCAGGGCGAGCAGGTTGACGGCGACGCCCAGCGCGTACCAGCCGGTGCGGTGTTCCAGAAGGCCCTGGCCCTTGACCGTTTGGAGCAGCGGCGCGAAGTCGCTCCCCCGGTTCGGGGCCGTGCCACGCCCCGGCGCGGATTCCCGGCTCGCGGTGGGCCCCCGACCCGGAACGGTTCCCTGGCTCGGCGCCGTTTCGCGGCCTCCCGTCTCTGGGGCGTCTCCCGTACCGTCTCGGACACCTTCCGCGACGGTGGACATGGCCTGGGACATGGGGTCTCCGGTCTCTGGAAGGCTGCGTTGACCTGTCGAAACGTACGGTCGCCGGAGCCCTGGCGGCCATGGCGCCACCACCCCTGGTCCACTGGGGCCAGCCCCCGGCCGCCGAGGGGGGCCGGCTGCACCCGGGACGCCGCGGGGCAGGTGGACGGCGGGGCCGGCAGGCCAGCAGGCCGACCGGAGTACCGCATCAGCCGAGGGCCGAACCCCGCCGCCCGACAGTGACGCAGATCACCGCATCGTCAGGCATGAACCGCTCGAGCGCGGAGTACCCTCGACCCTCCAGCAAGCTAGTCAAATTTGAGGAATTCGGGCCATCGCTGTGCACAGGTTCCCTGCCGCAACGCTTTCCGAGGTCTCCGCAATCTCCGGCTGTACCGTGGTCTTCCTCCCCGGGGACCCGTTCCGTGCCGGCCGTATCGCCTTCTGGCATCCGGACGGCAGTCCTCCGCCCGACGGTCCCGGCTCCGTCGAGGAGTTGGCCGTCGTCGGGGCCGACGCACAGGTGTACGTCGTACCCGCGCTGATGCTCCCCGTCCGGGACGCGCTGCCCGTGCTGACGCGCGCACGCCTCGCCCCGCATGCCTCCGGCGCCGCCGCCTTCTGGGGCGCCGCCGCACTTCTCGCGCTGCAACTCGCCGCCCGCGGCCTGCTGCTGCCCGGGCTCACTGCCACCGATCACGACGCCTGGCGGGCCGGTCCGCTGCCCGCGGACGACCAGGAGCGCGTCCGTACGCTCGCCGCCTCGATGCCGCCGCTCGCCCACGCCGTTCCGCTCGACGCGTCCGCGCACCCGGTGCTGCTGCCGGAACCCGAACGGCTGCTCCGCGCGTTCCTCGACGCGGTGGCCGACGGCCTGCCGCGTACGCCGGCCGCGGCCCTCGCCACGACGAGCCCCGCGTTCGCCGTCGCCGAGGCGCGGCGTCTGCCGGGCGGGCGCGCCTGGGCCGCCGATGTCGCGGCCGGGCACGATGCGGGCGTCCGGCTCTCGCTGCGGGTGGAGGTGTCGGGGCTGACGGACGCGGGAGCGGACGACGAGCCTCTGGCCGGAACTGCCGACGGCGCCTCCTTCCGCGCCGTCCTCCAGATCCACGGTGTCGGCGATCCGGCGCTGGTCGCCGATGCCGCAGACGTCTGGACGGGCGCGGGGGCGGGTCCCGCCGCGGCGTTCGGCCCACGCGCCCGCATGGACGCACTGCTGTCTCTGCGGCGGGCCGCCCGGGCCTGGCCCGCGCTGACACCACTGCTGTCGGCCGCCGTGCCCGACTTCGTCGAACCGGCCGACGAGGAGCTCGCGGAACTCCTCGGTCCGGCCGGACGGGCCCTCGCCTCGGCCGGGGTCCAGGTGCACTGGCCGCGCGAACTGGCCCGCACGCTCACCGCGCGTGCGGTGATCGGCCCGCCCGGCGACGACGCCGGCCAGGGGCCCGGGGGACCGGTCCGTACCGGCCCGGAGGCTCCGTCGTTCCTGTCGACGGACGCGCTGCTGTCGTTCGACTGGTGGTTCGCGCTGGGCGACCAGAAGCTCAGCCGTGCCGAACTGGACCGGCTCGCCGAGGCCAACAGGCCGCTGGTGCGATTGCGCGACCAGTGGGTACTGATCGATCCCGAGGAGGTGCGACGCGCCAGGGAGACCCGGGACCGCAAGGTCGCGCCGATCGACGCGCTGGGCGCCGTACTGACCGGTTCCACCGAGTTCGACGGCCGCCGGGTCGCCGTGCGCGCCACCGGTCGGCTGGAACAGCTGCGCCGCAGGCTGGCGGATCCGGAGTCCCATACGGCACGGGACGAACGGTGGACGATCGGTCAGCCGGCCGCGCTCGACGCCGTGTTGCGCGACTACCAGCTGCGTGGTCTGAACTGGCTGCACACCATGACCTCGCTCGGTCTCGGCGGCTGCCTCGCGGACGACATGGGCCTCGGCAAGACCATCACCCTGATCGCGCTGCACCTGCACCGGCTCGCCGCCGATCCGGACACCGGACCGACCCTCGTGGTGTGCCCGACCTCGCTCATGGGGAACTGGCAGCGGGAGATCGAGAAGTTCGCGCCGGGCACACCGGTCCGCCGCTTCCACGGCGGGGCGCGCGACCTGACGGGACCGACGGCCGGCGAGTTCGTCCTGACCACCTACGGCACCATGCGGCTCGATGCGGCGAGGCTCGCCGAGATCGAGTGGGGTCTGGTGGTCGCCGACGAGGCACAGCACGTCAAGAACCCGTACTCGGCGACCGCCAAGCAGCTGCGGACGATCGGCGCGCGGGCGCGGATCGCGCTCACCGGCACCCCGGTGGAGAACAACCTGTCGGAACTGTGGGCGATCCTCGACTGGACCACGCCCGGCCTGCTGGGCCGCCTCGGCACCTTCCGCACGCGCTACGCGCGCACCGCGGAGGGCGGCGATCCGGCGGCTGCCGAACGGCTCGCGGCATTGGTGCGGCCGTTCCTGTTGCGGCGGCGCAAGTCGGATCCCGGTATCGCCCCGGAACTGCCGCCGAAGACCGAGACGGACCGGACGGTGTCGCTCACCGCGGAGCAGACCGGACTCTACGAAGCGGTGGTCCGCGAGACCCTGACCGCGCTCTCGACCGCCGACGGCTTCGCGCGGCGCGGGCTGGTGGTGAAGCTCCTGACGGCCCTGAAGCAGATCTGCAATCACCCAGCGCAGTACCTCAAGGAGAACGCGACGCGGATCGAGGGCCGCTCGGGGAAGGTGGAGCTGCTGGACGAGCTGCTCGACACGATCCTGGCGGAGGGCGCGGGCGTGCTCGTGTTCACGCAGTACGTGGCCATGGCCCGGCTGCTCGAACGGCATCTGGCGGCCCGGGGCGTACCCACGCAGTTCCTGCACGGCGGCACACCGGTCATGGAACGGGAGGCCATGGTGGGGAGATTCCAGGCGGGCGAGTGCCCCGTCTTCCTGCTGTCGCTGAAGGCGGCCGGTACCGGGCTCAACCTCACCCGGGCGGGGCATGTCGTGCACTTCGACCGATGGTGGAACCCCGCGGTGGAGGCGCAGGCCACCGACCGCGCGTACCGGATCGGCCAGACCCAGCCGGTGCAGGTGCACCGGCTGATCGCCGAAGGCACCGTCGAGGACCGGATCGCCGACATGCTGACCAGGAAGCAGGGGCTGGCCGACGCGGTGCTCGGCTCCGGCGAGGCGGCGTTCACCGAACTGACGGACGCGGAACTGGCCGAACTGGTGGAACTACGAGGGGGCTCCCGATGAACCACGGGCACGACGGACACGGCGCGTACGGCGGATACGACAGCGAGGCGGGATACGGCGCCGACGCGGCATCGGCGCAGGAACGTACCTTCACCGCGCTGCCGCCCGCACGCGGACGCGGATTCGCCGACTCCTGGTGGGGACGGGCGTGGCTCAAGGCCCTGGAGGACACCGCGCTGGACGGCTCCCAGCTCAAGAAGGGGCGCGGGGTCGCGCGCGAGGGCCTGGTCGGCGCGGTGTCGGTACGGCCGGGCCGGATCACCGCGGTCGTCCGCGACCGGGGCGGGTCGGCGTACCGCAGCGACGTGCTGTTCCAGGAGCTGGACGAGGCGGACTGGGAGCGTTTCCTGGACGTGGCCGCCGCCCGTGCCGGGCATGTCGCGGCGCTCCTCGATCGCGAGATGCCGCCCCATCTGGTCGAGGACGCGGCGGCGGCAGGGGTGGAGCTGCTCCCGGGCATCGGTGACCTGGAACCCGAATGCAGCTGCGAGGCGTGGGACCACTGCCCGCACACCGCCGCGCTGTGCTACCAGGTGGCGCGGTTGCTCGACCAGGATCCCCTCGTGCTGTTGCTCATGCGGGGGCGTGGCGAACGTCGGCTCCTGGACGAGCTCCAGCTGCGCATCGTGGCCCGTGCCTCGGAACGGGCCACGTCCGGCCGGGGTGCCCCGGACGACGGGTCCGGTGCCGTGCGCACCGCGTCGGCGGAGGCGGGGGACGGGGGTGTGCGGGCGGACGAGGCCTTCGCCGCACGGGACATCCTGCCCCCACTGCCCGCTCCCCCGCCCCTGCCGGACGAACCGGGTCCGGTCCCGTCGCTGGAGACGGGGACCGAACCGGAGCCCGGCATCGACACGGCGGTCCTGGAGCTGCTGGCGGCCGACGGCGCGGCGCGTGCCCATCGGATGCTGGCGGACGCCCTCTCCCCCGACCACGCGCGCCGGCCGCTGCCCACCGCGTTGACGCCACGTCAGGACGTCGTGCGGCTGCTCGCGGACGCCCGCCCCGAACCCTGGATCGCGAAGCGGCTGGCCGCCGGATCGGGACGGAGCCCGGCCGCCCTCGACGCGGCGGTGCGCGCCTGGCGGTACGGCGGGGTGGCCGGTCTCGCCGTGCTCGACGAGGAGTGGACACCGGACCCGGAGGCCCTGACCAGGGCTCAGGCCCGGCTCACCGCCGCATGGGAGGAGGACGAGCGCCCCGGACTGCGGGCAGTCGGCAACCGCTGGACGGCGGCGGAGGACGGTGTGCAGCTCCGGTACGGCCGGGACGGCCGCTGGTGGCCGTACCACGACGAGGACGGGAACTGGGTGCCTGCAGGCCCCGGGGACGAGGACCCGGCGGCGGCGTTGGGCGGTGCAGAGCCTCCCGCTCCCCCGTCCGTCGCCGCGCGCCGCCCCGGTGTTCGACTCGATGTCACCGCACGTTGAGAGGGAGAACGGAGCCTGACGCGCCTCCGAGCTGTTCGTGAGTCAGGAGGCCCCATGTCCACGCGTGTTGTCCGTCGTTCCCTCGCCGTCGGGCTGCCGCTCGCCCTGCTCGCGACGGTGTCGGTCGCCGCCACCGCAGCGGGATCCTGGGCTCCGTCCGGGACGCCCCGGCCACGTCGCCGTCGTACGAGGAACTCACCGCCCCGCCGGCGGCCGGCGTGCCGGTGCTCCGCAAGAGTCTGGTCGTCGACCTCGGGAAGGTCCCGGGAGTGCCCGGGAAGATCGAGGGCGTGGCGGTGACGGGACGGAACACCCTCGCCGTCATCAACGACAACGACTTCGGGATGACCGACGGCCCCGAGGCGTTCGACGCGAGCGGCCGGCTCGTCGACAGCGGCATCGACACGTCGGTGACGCTCCTGAAGCTCCCGCGTCCGCTGCGCGGCTGACCACCGCCGCGCCGGCCACCGACCGGATACGGCGGGTCAGGGTGGTCGGCGGCACCGGCGGGTTCTGCGCCGGCTTCGTGCACACGGTGCCGGTCTTCGCCGGTTCCGAGGCCGCTGCACCGATCGCCGGGAGGACGAAGGACCCGCGACGCATGATGCGGGGCGCAGTGCTCGGCGCGGCGCTCCCACCGGTCTGGTGCACCCGCGGGCGTTCGCGCGGCTCCACCCGCGCCGCCGCTCCCCCGTCGTCGGTGTGCCGAGGCCGGGCGACGGCCATGCCCGTCAGGGCGAGGCGAGACCTGCGGCGTGGCGCTGGAGTACGCGATGACCACGGTGTTCCTGGTCGAGCTGCTGAACGGCGCTTCGACGCCGTGTCCGCGCACCGAGTCCGACAGCCATCCGATGTCGACGACTTCCGCGCGTCCGCTCGAAGGCGCGCCCCGCATATTGCAGTTGGAGCTGGTGCGGTGGCCGGGCCGCGACTACGGTCTGTCCGAGCTCGACGCCTGTCAATTGGTCGGTCATGGAGGGGAGGCGCCGTCGGTGAACGCGTACGGCCCCAACCCCACGAGCGTCGCGAACACCCGCAAGGAGTGGCTGCCCGCGGTGCTCCGCAGGAGACCGTGGCGCTCCTCTCGTGGCCCTGACGCCTCTTGTCCTGTTCCTCCGTCTCGATTCCCCCCACGTACAGGAGTTCTCATGCACCGCAGAAGGATCCTTCAGGGCGCCGCGGCGACGGCGGCAGCCGCACTGCTGCCCGCGTCCGCCCGCGCCGCGGCCGCCACGACGGCGGGCGACACGGATTACCCGGTCGCCCATTGGGCGCCCGCGTCCACGTCCAACTACACGGCGTCGAACCGCCCTTCGACCTATCCGGTCCAGTACGTGATCATCCACGTCGCGCAGGAGACGTTCTCGGACACGGTCGGGATCTTCCAGAACCCTGCCAAGCAGGTCTCAGCCCACTACGTGGTGCGTTCGGGGGACGGCTACGTCGCCCAGTGCGTCCGGGAGCGGAACATCGCCTGGCACGCGGGGAACTGGGACTACAACACGCGCAGTATCGGCATCGAGCACGAGGGCTGGGTGGATCAGCCGTCGTACTTCACCAACGCCATGTACGAGAAGTCGGCGCTGCTGACCGCCTCGATCTGCGACCGTCACGGCATCCCCAAGGACCGGGCACACATCCTCGGCCACGCCCAGGTCCCGGGCTCCGACCACACCGACCCCGGCCCGAACTGGGACTGGGTGCGCTACATCCGTCTGGTCAACCTGTACTCGGCTGGCTGAAGGGTCCCCCGCCCCGGCGTCCTCCCGAGCGGCGACACCCGTCCGGTCGCCGCGCGCCACGGTTGTGGCGGCCGTTCGCTGCGGCCACGATGGGAGTGCACGACGCGCCTGGACGGGAGGGTGAGTTGACGGACCCCTGGGTAGCCCTGGCAGCCGGTACGGACCCTGGGCGGTGGCTCGGCCGGCTGCGGCATGCGCACGAGGTGTTCACCACGGCCGGGCGGCTGGAGCACCCGGTGCGGCCGGTGGTCGGCGAGTCGTGGCGGCGTTCGGCCCGGGCCCGGGTCAGCCCCGACGGCACGGCCCCGGTCGAACTGGGAGCGGACGATCTGGGGCCGTACCGGGACGGGCATCCCCTGGCCCCCGTCATGCCGGTGATCCGCGAGCTGATGTGCACGTACGCGACGGACGGGGAGCACCTGCTCGCGGTGTGCGACGCACACGGCAGACTGCTGTGGGTCGAGGGACATCCGAAGGCGCGACGCGCCGCGAGCCGGATGAACTTCGTGGAGGGCGCCCGCTGGGCGGAGTCCGTTGCCGGGACGAACGCGCCGGGCACGGCCCTCGCCGTCGACCGACCGGTGCAGGTCTTCGCCGCCGAGCACTTCCGCCGGACGGTCCAGCAGTGGACGTGCGCGGCGGCACCGCTGCACGACCCGCGCACGGGACGGGTGCTGGGCGCGGTGGACATCACCGGAGGGGACCGGCTCGCGCATCCGCACAGCCTGGCGTTCGTGCAGGCGGTGGCGCGGGCCGCCGAGTCGCAGCTGGCCCTGCTCGCGCCCGCGCCCGGCGACGGGACCGTACAGCTCACCGCGCTCGGCCGGGACGAGGCGCTGCTCGTCGCGGGCGGCCGCAGGGTGCGGCTCAGCAGACGGCACAGCGAGGTCCTGGTGACCCTGGCCCGGCATCCCGAGGGCCTCGGCGGCGACGAACTCCTCGTCGAACTGTACGAGGACGAGTCGGTGACCCCCGTGACGCTGCGGGCCGAACTCTCCCGGCTGCGGCGGCTTCTGGGGCCAGAACTCCTGCTCTCCCGCCCCTACCGGCTCTCGGCCGCCGTCGATGCCGACTTCGACACGGTGGCGCGCAGACTGGCGTCGGGCGCGGTGGCGTCGGCGCTGGGCGTCTACGCGGGCCCTCTGCTGCCCGGTTCGCAGTCACCGTCCGTCGTCCGCTTGCGCCACCGGCTCGACGAGCAGTTGCGGGCGGCACTGATCGCGCGCGGTGACCCGGGGCTGCTGGCCGACTGGGCGCACAGCCCCTGGGGCGAGGACGATCTTCCGGTCTGGCGTGCGCTCGCGGCGGCGGCGCCCGGGGACCGTCGCCCGGCACTGCTCGCCCGGGTCCGGGCGCTGGAGACGGAACAGGGGGCGGCAGGGCCGGGCCCTGTCCTCGAACTGCCGTAGCGGGCGGAAGGCCGACGACAGCCCCAGGGCTGTCCCGCGTGTGCAACGGGGTTGCAACGTGGCGCGGTCTACCCTCGCGCCGAGAGCCGTCCAACGGCGGGCGGCACCGGATCCGGGAGACCACAGAGATGACCCGTTACGCCGCGCCGGGCACCGAGGGCGCCATCGTCTCGTACGAGTCCCGCTACGACCACTGGATCGGCGGTGCGTACGTCCCGCCCGTCCGGGGTCAGTACTTCGAGAATCCCAGTCCGGTGAACGGCAGGCCGTTCACCGAGGTCGCCCGGGGCACTGCCGAGGACGTCGAACGCGCCCTGGACGTGGCCCACGCCGCGGCGCCCGCGTGGGGCGCCACCTCGGCGGCCGACCGTGCCTCGATCCTCAACCGGATCGCCCACCGGATGGAGGCGCATCTGGAGGAGCTGGCGGTCGCCGAGAGCTGGGACAACGGCAAGCCGGTGCGCGAGACCCTGGCCGCCGACATCCCGCTGGCCATCGACCACTTCCGTTACTTCGCCGGCGCGCTGCGCGCGCAGGAGGGGACCCTCAGCCAGATCGACGACGACACCGTCGCGTACCACTTCCACGAGCCGCTGGGTGTGGTGGCCCAGATCATCCCGTGGAACTTCCCCATCCTGATGGCGACATGGAAGCTGGCTCCCGCGCTCGCGGCGGGCAACGCGGTGGTCCTGAAGCCGGCCGAGCAGACCCCGGCCTCCATCCACGTGTGGCTGAAGCTGGTCGCCGATCTCCTGCCGCCCGGCGTGGTCAACATCGTCAACGGCTTCGGCGCCGAGGCCGGCAAGCCCCTCGCGTCCAGCCCGCGCGTCGCGAAGATCGCGTTCACCGGCGAGACCACGACGGGGCGGCTGATCATGCAGTACGCCTCCGAGAACATCAAGCCGGTCACGCTGGAGCTGGGCGGCAAGTCCCCGAACATCTTCTTCGACGACGTGTGGAACGAGGACGACGACTTCCGCGACAAGGCCCTGGAGGGCTTCACCATGTTCGCCCTCAACCAGGGCGAGGTGTGTACCTGTCCGTCACGCGCGCTGATCCAGCGCGGGCTCTACGACGAGTTCCTGCAGGCGGGCATCGCCCGCACGGAGAAGATCGTGGCGGGGAACCCGCTGGACACGGACACCATGATCGGCGCGCAGGCGTCCAACGACCAGTTGCAGAAGATCCTCTCCTACCTGGACATCGGTCGGCAGGAAGGCGCGAAGATCCTCACCGGCGGTGAGCGGATCGAGCACGACGGGGAGCTGGCGGGCGGCTACTACGTCCAGCCGACGGTCTTCGAGGGCGACAACCGCATGCGGGTCTTCCAGGAAGAGATCTTCGGCCCGGTCGTGGCGGTGACGTCCTTCTCGGACTTCGACGACGCGATCAGGACGGCGAACGACACGCTGTACGGCCTCGGCGCGGGCGTATGGACCCGCGACGTCAACACCGCGTACCGCGCGGGCCGCGCCATCCAGGCGGGCAGGGTCTGGACGAACTGCTACCACGCCTACCCGGCCCATGCCGCATTCGGCGGCTACAAGCAGTCGGGCATCGGCCGGGAGAACCACAGGATGATGCTGGAGCACTACCAGCAGACGAAGAACCTGCTGGTGAGCTACTCGCCGAAGAAGCTGGGCTTCTTCTAGTGCCGTGACCGGCAAGGCTTGCCCGGAAGGAGCGTCGTCCGGTGCGTGCGATCGCAAGGCGGCCGGAAGCCCTCGAATGGGGTCTCCCCTGCTCGAACGAAGTCGAGAGCTCGGGGAAGGGTCTACGTGGGCTTTTGGCCAACGCTGCGAGCGTGAGTGCCGGGCGGCGCGACGGGGCAAACGTTGCCGGGAGCGGCACCAGACGCACGAAGAGAGGCGCCTGACCTGGTCTATTGCCCGTCAGGCGCCTCACCCAGCCGATTCACGGCTGGGCCCGATTTGCGTACCAGCCCCCAATTCCCACCTCCGTGAAGTACCCCTTTTCAACAGTGGTATTGAGAGAATCGTTGAACGCAGCCCTCTTGCGGCGCGCTGTCTTGGCCGCAGCCGCCTTTCCGTCCAGTTTTCGGCACATGGCATCGAGAGCGCGCCGGAGAACGTCGGCTTCCGTGGGCGCGCTGCCCGGCAGAGAGTTCCGCTTCATCCAGTCCAGGACATGGCGCCGCTCCTCGGCGGGTTCACGATTCCAGGCGTTCTTGTCGAACGCCCACGAGTACGGGGCACGCCTCCGTGCCCACGGTTCGGAACACGTCGCGCCAAGGCGCACCAGGGCGGGCGTGATGGTGACAAAGGCATCGGCCAGGGTACGGTCCGCAGCCGGCACACACTGGCCGGCCAGATCAGGATCGGGATCAGGCCGAGTCGGCAGGAACCACTTCTGCCCCTTGGCCGGCCGCCTCATGTCGACCGGGCCGCCCACCGCCTCCTCGGTGCCGACGGCGGGCCGTGGGCCTGAGCAGTCCGGGCCTGCGGCGCCCACGTCGACGAGCACGGCCGGTGCGCCTGGTGCCGCGCTCCACAGCAGCCGCGCGGTCCTTACGGCGCTTGAGCAGCAGCATCGCACCGGTGACGCCGTAGGCGACGGTGGCCTGCGCGAGCGGGCCGCCCATGGCGGCTCCCAATCCGATGTTCTTGGCTTCCTCTGCACCGCCGGTGATGACACACCGGGAACCCGAAGGCGACCTGACATCTGGATGTGTGGACGGGTCCTGTCGAGGATCGGCGTTCGCATCCCGGGTCCTCAGCCACACGTTCCGGCCCCGATCATCAATTGCCGACAACTCCGAAAGCATGTGCCGTGCAAGGGGAAGTCGGAAGGCCGGTGAGCACCCGGATGCACGGTCCCGACAGCTGAGACAGGATCGGTATCAGAAGGTGGTTTGTATTCCCGCGACATTGCGCGGGGACTCGCCGCCAACCGGTGCCTCGGCGTCCGGCCGAGCTGGGGGTGACACCCATTCCGGCGTTCAACCGGAGTTTTCTCATGACTACCAAGCGCATTCCGAACCGTCTTGCGTATCCGACGGAATCGGTGACGCGCGGCACTGCCGTGCCCTTGGCGACCGCCGCCGACTGCGGTCTTCTGCTCATCAGACTGACCTTTGGACTGCTGCTGGCGGGGCACGGCGCGCAGAAACTGTTCGGCCTCTTCGGGGGCCACGGCCTGACGGCGACCGGCATGGTCTTCGAGGCCCTTGGGTTCCACCCGGGGAAGCTCTTCGCGGCGATCGGTGGCGGGTCCGAGTTCCTGGGTGGCCTCGGCCTTGCCCTGGGGCTGTTCACCCCGCTGGCGGCCGCCGCCCTGACAGGCGTGATGATCAACGCCATGGTGACCGTCACCGGCGCCCACGGCCTGTGGGACACAAACGGCGGCGTGGAGTACAACATCTGCATCACCGTCGTCGCCCTGTCCATCGCTGCCATCGGCCCGGGCCGACTGGCCGTCGACCGGTTCTTCCGCTGGGGCGACGGCGGCTGGCCCGAGGCGGCCTTCGCCCTGGGGCTGGGCGGCATCGCCGCGGCGATCACCCTCAGCCTCTGAGGACGGCAAGAGGACCGTTCCCCGACCCCTGCCCGCAGGGAAGCCGCAGGTAGGGGTTTGCGGGGCCCCTGTCAGTGACACACGGCGGCACCATCAGTAGTGGGAGCGGCAGCAGGTGTTCAGCAGCAAGTGTTCATTCGCGGTCGCTCGAGCAACCTTTGGGCTGGAGATGCTTGAGCGCGAGTGGTCACGGCCCCGTGAGGTTGCGGCGCGTCGGGCAGTGTGTGCGCCTGCCCTGCAAGGCGCGACGTCGGGACCACGCTCTTCGAGGCTCGCGCCGAAGTGGCGGCCCGACTGATCGTTTCAGAATGCTGCCCGGAGTCGGAGGGATTTGTTGTTGCAGGTCAGCCCCGCCGGGCCCTGGTGTACTCGTCGGCTCGGCTTCTTTGAGGAGGGGCGCTTGCGGCCCTGTCACTGAAAGCAGGACTGTCAGCCGCGCAAGGTGGCACGCAGGCGCAAGCCGACAGTTGTCAGACCTCCGAAGGTGGTTACCAGGTAACTGGGTTCCGGTCCGGGCGGCTCGCTCACGTGGTAGCAGCGGGCGGTCTGCGCAGTCAGGAGCGTCAGCATCGCCATGGCCAGAGCGGCCCCCTCGCAGCCATGCGGCCCGGTACCGAAGGAGAGGAAGACCTCGGGTTTCGCCGGCGAGCCCGAATCCTCGAGCCAGCGTTCGGGCTTGAACTGGTCCGGCTCGAAGAATTCCCGTGCGTCGCGGTGGGCGGTGTAGGGGCAGACAAGAACGGTGGACCCGGCGTCGATGGTGTAGTCGGCGAGCTGAGTCCGACGCGTGGCGCGCCGGGTCAGTAGCCAGCTCGGGGGGTGCAGTCGAAGCACCTCGCGTACCAGTGCCTGGGTGTATCGCAGGCTGTCGAGGTGAGCGCTGGTCGTCGCGGCCGGGTCTGCGGGCAGCAAGGCGGCTTCGGCCGCGACGCGGCCCGCGGCCTGGGGGTACCGGGCCAGGTGGAGCAGGATCCATCCGGCTGCCCGGGAAGGCGTCTCGAAGGTGGCGACGGTGATTCCGGGGAGACTGTCGAGGATGGCCTCTTCCGGCAGCAGACCGTAGCGGGAGGAGGGCCGGAGCATCTGTCCCAGCACGTCGTCACCGAGGTGGCCCGATGAACGGCGCCGACGGACGACGGAGCGCAAAGCGTTGGTGAAGTCGACTTGCTGCCGTGTACGGAACCGCCGTGCCGGTGTGGGCATCCAGCGCGGCCATACCCAGCGCGAGGGGCGTACGAGCATGTCCCTGGCCAGGAAGAGCTGTGAGGCAAAGGGCAGCAGGGTGGGAGCGTCTTCGGAGAAGAGGTAGCGCACGCCGATCTCTGCGAGGGCGTGCCGGAGCGGGGGAAGAATCTCGATGTCCTGGCCCGTGGGCCATTGGTCGGCAAATCGAGCGGTCCCGGGTGCAATCTCGCCGATCCGGGCCGCAACCGCCTGCGGGCGTAGTCCGCGCATGCGGGCGGCGTGAGCGTGCGCCCGCTCCTCGGGCGCCTGTGCTCCGCTCGTCCGCTTCAGCGGCGGGAAGAGGGGCGAGCGTACCTTGAGGAAGTCCTGTGCGCGGCGCAGGACCTCTTCACACGGCCCGGCCGTAGCGGCTACATAGACCCCAGGCTCCAGCTGCCAGACGTCCCCACACTCGTCGGCGCCACGGCGCGCCAGTGCCAGCCGGTCGCGGCTCCAGGCCGCAAAGCTGCTTCCGGGCAACCGCGGCGGCTCATTCGTTCGGCCCATGAGATCGTCCCTGGCTCTCGTCCCTGTCCAGGCCGATAGCGTCGGCAGCGTGGCCGTGAGCCGGCGGGCGCCCGAGGGAGCCCGCCGACAGTGCGGTCAGGTCCAGTCGTGTTCGCCGTACGCACCGTAGTGGCGGCTGAAGGACAGCTTGCCGAGCAGCTTGGCGATCATGGTGCACTCCTCTCGACTCTCTTCAGCACCCAAGCGCCATATGTTTCATATTTCCACACACGCCAGATATGTCACCCCTAGAACGTCGGCTGCACGCATGGATCCAACTGATCGTTTTAGACGTCATCTCATTTGGCGAGTCTGCGGTAGCAGACGAAGGTGCGGGCGCTGCTGGTGAAGGCGAGGAAGTGGGCGGCTTTGTGTTCGTAACGCCGATGGAGGCGGCGGCGCCCGTCGAGCCAGGACATGGTGCGCTCGATGGTCCAGCGGTGCCGGCCAGGCGCTGGGATGTCTCGATGCCCTTGCGGGCGATGCGGTGGGTGATGCCACGCTTGCATAACCATTGCCGCAGGTGGTTGTAGTCGTAGCCCTTGTCGCCGTGGAGAGGCGGCCCGGACGGGCGCGAGACGACGGACCCAGCGGCCCGGCCGGGGCTGCCACCCGGCTGCAGAGCCGGCTTTCGGCGAAGCCAGTGACAGCCGTATACATCGTGGGGACGCCGAGGAAAATGGTGACCCTGTCCCGGTGCATGATCTCCAGCGCCTTTCCCGAATCGAACCGCGGCAGCAAGGTCAGAGTCGCCCCGGCTGCGATCGCGGTGTTGAGAGCACAGGTCTGTCCGAAGGCATGGAACAGTGGCAGGCCATCGAACAGGACATCGTTCGGCCCGACATGGAGCAACGTTTCGGCCGCGGTGGCCGCGTTGGTCAGCAGGTTGCGGTGGGTCAGCTCAGCACCCTTCGGGATCCCCGTTGTGCCCGAGGTGTAAAGGATCACGGCCGTGTCAACCTCCGCCCGGTCGATGACCTGGGGCATCGGGTCGGTGGCCTGCACCAGGGAGCCGAAAGCGGTCGGGTCCGTGACCAGGCATTCGGCCCCGACCTCTGTCGCCGCAGCAGCGGCGGGCCTTGTCCCCGAAGAATGGACACCTGTTCGTATCGTTATGCGGCAAGTGTCAGAGTAGCTGACTGCCGCTCGTAGGCGATCGGTGCCTGCTGTCCGTTCGCCGAGTGCCGGCGACGGGTGTTGTAGCGCGCGGTCCAGCGGAAGACCGCCAGGCGGCAGGCGTGGACCCCGTCGAAGCGGCGGGCATCACGGAGCGTCTCGCGTTTGAGGGCCGCGTTGAACGACTCGGCAAGTGCGTTGTCCGCGCTCGTGCCGACCGCACCCATGGACCGGCGGCCCCTCGACTTCCCGAACCGGAACCTCCATTTCCCCTACCACCGACTTCAGATAGTCGGCGCTCCACACCCGCGGGGCCACTTGTCCGGGTGGCCAGCCGACGACCACTCTGGGCTCGCCGCCCCCATAAGGAGGCCGGAAATCATCCCACGCTACGCGGGGGACTGGAGCCAGCATCGTCGCGGTCGCCCTCGTACGCGGTCTCGTCGTCGATGGGGCAGGTCCAGAGGCTGTCTCCGCTGGCGGTGAGGACCGAGTCCGTCAGGTCGCCGACGACCTCTCGCCTGAGATCCAGCCGCTTCAGGTGGACTGATTCGTCGTTCGTCTCCATGGTGACCGGACCTCTCCTATTTCAGAACGGCTTCCCGCAACAACTTCATTCCCACCCGCTCCGAGTGCTGCGAACAACTCGGCTTCCCGATGCCGAGACCGGCAGCCAGGGCACGCATCTTCTGGTCGTAACCGTCCAGCGCCGCCATGTTCGGCAGTTCGACAAGGAGCATGACGTCCCAGTCGTCAGGATTTCCGAGCGGTGCGAGCAGCGTACGGTATCCGAGGATGATTCGCTGCTGCTTCGCAGCCTCCATCAGGGGCTTCCAATTGGCCCCCAGGCATGACAGATAGGAATGCGTCTGCCCTTGCTTGGCACGAACGAACTGGATGGACCAGACCGAACCCTCCGTATAAACAGCTCTCTTCCCGGTCGCCTCTCCCCCGGTCTTCATTGATGGTGCTTCCGTATCGGTCACCGGCGCTCCTCGACCCGATTTTTCGACTGTGCGCTCCCATATTTTGGTCGCATGGGCCGGGGCGCAAGTCGGGCATACGGAAGAACACTGGCAGCCGAGTCGACACGGTTCCCTCTTACGCCACCCGCATGAAGGTCGTCTTGCGGGTCGCCGACTTCACCGCGTTACTGAGAGGAAGAAACTCCCAGCGCCCCATCCGAAAGGATCCGATGATGGCAGAGCAGGCAAGTGGCACAGCTCAGTGGACGATGATCGACAAGGTCTCGGAGGAGATCCGGTCCGAGCCGTGGAGCATGTACTGGCGTGAATGGAAGAGCGAGAGCGAGGAGTTCGGCCGCTTTCTCCGTGACCCGATCAGCGTGCTCGCAGGCGACATGCGCGAGGTCGAGCGGGATTGGACGGTGTCCTCCACCATCGCCAACCATCACGTGGGCATCGGTCACAGCCCCATCTGCATTGTCGCGATTTCCGTGCCGAGCGAGCGCCGCGTCTATCTGTGGATGTACAAGCACGCCCCGGACGGAGCGGACACGTAAGGGCTGTCCCGGTCATCTTCTCGACTCCACCCGCGTGAAGGCCGCCGACCTCCGGGCCGGTCTGGTCGGAGTGGTCTGCGGACTCGCCACCACAGCCCTGCTGCACCGCCCTGCCGCGCCTCTCCCCCACTCCTCCGAAGCAGGGCGTCCCGGATACCCTTGGCCATTCCTTGGCCACGGACAGCTGAGGAACGATCAGTCGATCTTCAACGGTGGCTGTCCGGCTGGTGATTGTCCGGGTCATGCGCACTGATGCATGATTGGGGACGACCCGAGTTGATCAGGGTCCTACTCTTGACCTGCACGGTGGGTGGTGGATGGCGAGCGGCGCTCCTCGGCGGGGGCTGCATGGTCGGCGCAGCGAGTGCGGGGCGCTGGATCAGGTGATCGCCGGTGCCCGGGCGGGGCGGAGCGAGGTACTGGTGCTGCGTGGCGAGCCCGGAGTCGGCAAGTCCGCGTTGACTCAGTACCTGGTGCGGAGCGCGACAGGATGTCAGATCCTGCGGGCTGTCGGCGTCGAGTCCGAGATGGAGCTGGCATTCGCAGGATTGCACCAACTGTGCTTGCCGATGATGGGGCGACTCGATCGTCTTCCCGGCCCGCAGCGCGATGCCCTGTCCGTCGCGTTCGGGCTGAGGGCGGGGAGCGCGCCGAACCGCTTCCTGGTGGGTCTGGCGGTGCTCGGCCTGCTGGCCGAGGCGGCGGAGGAACAGCCGCTCGTCTGCGTGGTGGACGATGCCCAGTGGCTCGATCGGGTCTCCGCGCAGACACTGGCCTTCGTCGCGCGCCGACTGCTGGCGGAGCGGGTGGCTTTGGTCTTCGCGGTGCGCACGTCGACGCCTGCTCCGGGCGACGACCCGTTGGTCGGGCTGCGGGAGATGGTGGTCCAGGGACTGCGCGACGACGACGCGCGTGCACTTCTGGAGTCGGTGGTCCCCGGACGGCTGGATGAACGCATCCGGGATCGGATCGTCGCCGAGACCCGCGGCAACCCACTGGCTCTGCTGGAATTGACCCGGGGGGCGACCGCGGCCGAACTGGCCGGCGGATTCGGGCGTCCGGACGCGCGGCCTCTGGCGAGCCAGATCGAACAGAGTTTCCTGCGACGGATCGGGGCGCTTCCGGATGCGGCGCAACGGCTGCTGCTGGCGGCAGCCGCGGAGCCGGTGGGGGACGTGTCGTTACTGAGGCGGGTGGCCGAGGCGCTCGGCATCGGTGCGGACGCCGCAGGGGCGGTCGAGGCGGCAGGGCTGATCGAGTTCGGGGCACGGGTGCGGTTTCGTCATCCGCTGGTGCGTTCGGCGGCCTACCGCGCGGCCGACCCCGAAGAACGCCGGGAAGTGCATCGAGCGCTGGCCGAGGTGACCGATCCCGATGCCGACTCTGATCGCCGAGCCTGGCATCGTGCCCACGCGGCGGCCGAGCCCGACGAGGTCCTGGCAGGCGAGTTGGAACGTTCGGCCGGCCGGGCCCAGACCCGCGGCGGTATCGCGGCGGCGGCCGCGTTCCTGAGACGCGCGACCGAGCTGACGCCCGATTCGGCCGGACGGGGAACGAGGGCGGTGGCCGCGGCGCAGGCCGCGTTCGAGGCCGGGGCTCCCGACGCGGCACTCGAACTCCTCGCCGCCGCGGAGCTGAGTCCGTCGGACGAGGTTCGGCAAGCCCGGCTGACCCGGCTCCGCGCCCAGATCGTGTTCGCGCGCAGGCGCGGCGGTGAGGCCCTGCCGTTGCTGCTCGACGCGGCCGACCGGCTGGCGCGGGTCGGCGATCGACAAGCGCGTGAGGCGTACCTCGATGCGATCGGAGCGGCGGTCTTCGCGGGCCGCCTCCAAGAACGTACCGGGGTGCGGGAGGTGGCCGAGACCGCCCTCTCCGCGCCGCGCGGGCCACGACCTCCGCGGCCGACGGACATGCTTCTCGACGGCCTGGCGACGTACCTCGCCGAAGGGCGCGTCGAAGGCGCGTCGCTGTTGAAGCCCGCGCTGGGGGCGTTCAGGCGAGCCGCCGGACGCGACGGGGACGACGTCATGCGCTGGCTCTGGCTGACGTGGCTGGTCGCCGGCGACATGTGGGACGACGAGACATGGCATGTTCTGACTGCACAAGCGGTCCGGTCGGCTCGCGTGACCGGTGCACTCAACTTCCTTCCCCTGGCCCTCGGTTACCGGGCCGCCGTACACGTGCACGCGGGTGAGTTCGACCTCGCCTCCGCGTTGATCGACGAGTCCGCCGCGATCACGGAAGGGACCGGTCACTCGCCCATCGCGTACCCCTCGCTTCTGCTCATGGCCTGGCGTGGCGAGAACGCCCGGGCGGCGGAGCTGATCCGGAGCGCCGCTCGCGACGCAATCAGCTGGGGCGAGGGGCGGGTGATCGGTCTGGAGCACTACCTGCGCACGGTGTTGTACAACGGCCTCGGCCGGTACCAGGACGCCCTGGCCACCGCGGAACGCGCGGTGGAGCACGAGGATCTGGCGGTTGTCGGTTTCGCCCTCGTCGAGCTCGTCGAGGCCGGTGCTCGCAGTGGTGCGCCCGAGGCGGCCGCGGCAGCCCTGCGCCGGCTCGAGGAACGAGCCCGCGCCAGTGGCACGGACTGGGCCCTCGGCGTTCTGGCCCGGTCGGCAGCGCTGCTGTGTGACGGTCCGGCCGCCGACCGGCTGTACCGCGAGGCCATCGAGCACCTCGAAGGCAGCCGGATCGCCGTCCATCTCGCCCGCACCCATCTGGTGTACGGCGAATGGCTTCGTCGTGAGAACCGGCGCATCGAGGCGCGCGAGCAACTGCGCACCGCCTACGAGATGCTGCGGGGGTTCGGAGCGACGGCCTTCGCCGAGCGCGCCCGTCGCGAGCTCCTGGCCACCGGCGAGACAGTACGGCAACGAACGATCGACCTGCCCGACGTACGCAAGACCCTCACCGCGCAGGAGGCGCAGATCGCCCGGCTCGCCGCCGCCGGAATGACGAACTCGGAGATCGGCGCCGAGCTGTTCATCAGCCCTCGCACAGTCGAATGGCACCTGCACAAGGTGTTCACCAAGCTCGATGTCAACTCGCGGAACAAGCTCCGCGCCGCACTGGCCCTCGCCTGACGGCCGACCGGCCGACCACCCGGGCTCACTCGCGGCTGCATGTTCAGGGCGATCGCCGAGAAGAGCGCTCCCCCGCCGACTGAAGGCCGCCCCCGGATCGCCTCTCCTGCCCCCGTCGCCCCGAGCAGATCAGCGGCCCGTGCGCGGCGCTCGCCGACGGCATGCCGGTGTCGGTGCTCCTGACTCGACGAGCATCGGCCTCACGCCGGTCGGAGAACCAGGGATCGCCCGGAGACCGGGGGGTGGACCGGGGATTTCCTGGGCGCGACGCAGGGGGCCGGGGCGCGAGCGTGTTCGCAATGGCATCGACGGATGCCGAGTGTGAACGGAGCCGTGACCGTGTCCATGAACCTGCCGAAGTCGTGTGCGAACCAGCCGTCGCCCCCGAGGGACGTCTCCCTGGGCGAGGCGGTCTCCGTCTTCGTGGAGCTGCAGCGACGTCTTTTCGGCATCGCGTACCGAGTGCTGGGAAGCGCGACCGAGGCCGAGGACGTGCTCCAGGAAGTGTGGTTGCGCTGGCAGAAGACCGACCGTTCGGCAGTGGTCAACCCCGCGGCCTTCCTGTCGTGTGCCACCACCCGACTGGCCATCAACGTGGCCCAGTCCGCCCGGGTCCGCCGACAGAACTGCATCGGCCCGTGGCTGCCCGAACCCATCGACACCAGCAGCGACCCCGAGGCCGGCGTGCAGCAGGCCGAGGAGCTGGACCTCGCGCTGCTCCTCGTACTGGAGAGGCTGACCCCTGTCGAGCGGGCCGTGTACATATTGCGCGAGGCCTTCGAATACACGTATGCAGATATTGCCGACGTACTTCGACTCAGCGCTGTCAACGCCCGCAAAATCGCGAGCCGCGCCCGTCGGCATCTCCTGGCCGAGCGGCGGGAGGTCGTGGACGCGGTACAGCATCGACGACTGCGGGAAGCCTTCGTCACGGCGGCCCGGACCGGCAACGTCGCCTCCTTGGAAACGTTCCTCGCCCCGGACACCATCGGCCGCTCCTTCGGCCGCGGGACCCGCGGCTCCGCCCTCGACTCCGCGCCGGGCTCCACTCACGCGGCGCACGCCCGCGCCTCCTCCGGTGGTCCGCACCGCGGCACCCGGGACCGACCGTCACGGGCCTCCGCCCACCGGCGCGGCCCGGCCACTGCCGGCGTCACTGCTGGCGGCTGACGTCAACAGCGGCTGTCCGTCGGCGGCCTCACCGGGCCGATGCGTCCCACGCGGATGCGGGACACGGGTGCGCAGCACTCATCGCCCCACGTCTCGGCCACCCGCACGCATCCGCGTGCGCGTCCCAGTGCGTCGCGCTGACCATGGCGACCTCGGCAGGCCTTGGCAGGAGGGGTCGGCAGGCGGAGCCTCACGGCCTCGGGAGCGCGCAGTGAGGCGGCCGTCCCTCTCGCCGGACTCGATCTGACATGCGGGATCGAACATGCCCCGGAAAGCACCGGGCACGGCGCGGACACCCGCGACGGCGCGCTCCCGTTCCGCGCCCACGGTCGAGGCGTATGGGCAGAGCCTGGGGACACTGTCCTCGGAGACGACGCGAAGCAGCCCGTACAGGGGCTGCGGCCGTGACCAGCGTCGGCCGTACGCCGTGTTCGGAACCGGCGCGCGAGCTCGCGAGCGGCGTGATCACCGAAAGGGGTGGCAGGTCAGTGGGTCGGCCGGGGAGCACGCAGGTGGGCCCGCTTCTGCAGTTCCTCCCTGTCGACCAGTTCGAGCATGGGCCTCCCCGGCGCACACATCATGGTCACCACGAAGCGGGTCCGTGCGTCCGTCAGCGCGTTTCCGTCCTGGTAGTGGATGACGTCGCCACCCGGCTCCCAGAATGTGCCGCCTGTCTCGATCACACGCTCGGGCTCGCCTTCGAGTTCGAAACGGACGGCGCCCTCGATGACGTATCCGAACGCCGGTCCCGAGTGGCGGTGCGGAGGGGTGCCCGGGTCGCCGGGCTCCCACTCCACGTACACGGTCATCGCCGAAGCGCCCTCGGGGATGGTGATCGGCGAGGCGTCCTGCAGCACCTTCACCGCCGTCATCCAGCTTTCCGATCCGTCGTCCTGGTCGGCTCCGTGCGCGTGCGCCGAGTCCTCGTGGGTCACTGTGTCGCACCTTCCGTAGGTCCACCATGTCATGGGATGGGCGCATCGTCCGTAAAAGGTCAGGTGACAATCCCATGACGGTACGACAGTTTCGACCGAGAACCCCGGAATTCTGTGACACCTTCGGCCCGTCGCCGCCCTGCGGCAAAACTCTTTTCGGCCCGTCGTCTCGTCATCCCGAAGGTCTCGCCACGGATTCCGGCTCGCTTTCATCGGCGCGGTCCGTGCCGATGAGAGATTCAGAGCCGGACCGAGTAGTCACCCGGTCCTAGCTTTCCGCCGACAGGCGTCCTTCATGTCGCTTTCCAGTGGCTGATCCGCTCCCCCGTCGCATGGTGGGCCATCATGCCTCGTGCGGAAACCCGACCGTCTCGTAGTGAAATCTCCCGAGATTCACCCGGACGCCTGTCACACATTCAGTGACCACCCTGTCCTGCCCGATACGAGCCGGCGGCCGATCAGACGGGCCGTCTGGCATCGGAGAAGCAGAAGAATTTCCGAGAGAGGATTTTCCATCATGAAGATCGTAGTGATCGGTGGTACCGGACTCATCGGCTCGAAGCTGGTAGCCAAGCTCAACGAGCACGGCCACGAGGCGGTGCCGGCGGCGCCCAGCACCGGCGTCAACACACTGACGGGCGAGGGCCTTGACGAGGTCCTGAAGGGCGCCTCGGTCGTGGTCGACGTGTCGAACTCCCCTTCGTTCGAGGACGAGGCCGTCATGACGTTCTTCCGCACCTCGACCACCAACCTTCTCAGGGCCGAGGCGAACGCCGGCGTGACCCACCATGTCGCGCTCTCCGTGGTCGGCACCGAGCGGCTCCAGGAGAGCGGCTACTTCCGTGCCAAGCAGGCGCAGGAGGAGCTGATCAAGGCCTCCGGGATTCCGTACTCCATCGTCCACGCCACGCAGTTCTTCGAGTTCGTGAAGGGCATCGCAGCCTCGGCGACCGACGGTGACACCGTGCGGCTGGCTCCCGTGAAGATCCAGCCCATGTACTCCGACGACGTGGCCGCCGCCGTGGACCGTACGGCTGTCGGCGTCCCCGTCAACGGCATCGTGGAGGTGGCCGGTCCTGACACCTTCCATTTGGACGAACTCATCCGCACGGGCCTGGCGGCCGAGAACGACCCGCGCACCGTCGTGACCGATCCGCAGGCCCCGTACTTCGGAGCCGTGCTGCGGGAGACCACTCTCCTTCCCGGCCCCGACGCGCGCATCACCGAGACCCGTTTCACCGACTGGCTCGCGCGGCAGAGCTGAGTCCTCCCGGGGGGCCCTGTGGGCAGGGCCCCCCGGCCTCGGCCATGCCTTCCGCCGCCCGGAGCGCATCCGAGTGCCCGGCCTCCACTTCGGGCTTCGGCGGCACCGTGAACGGCTCCCACGATCGTGGTCGTGCCTGCCCCGGTCCGGGCTGTCCAGCCGACGGCGCAGGAGAGGCCGCCGTGCACGGAGACAGCCTCGCCGCCGGTCGCGTCGTCCCTTCCGGATCCCGATGGGTGAAGAAGAGCGTCCTGCCGACGTGGCCCCGCATCGCCCGAGCCCGGATCAGGATCGGGCCGACCGGGTCGGCGGGCGCGGATCACGGCCGCCGGGCCCGGCCGACGAAGTCCGCGGGCGATGTCCGCACTGCGCGCCTGGTGACGTCGAACGGCGCACCAGCCACGGACTGGGGACGGTCGCGGTCCATGAAGTAGGCGCGTCGGAAGCAGCGAGGCAGCGCTGGAAAGGGAGCCGGCCGCAGTCGTCGCCCATCCCGGTTCCGTCCGGCGGGCATTCGTCGAGGAGCAGGTGCTCGCACGTGTCACAGATCCGTCGGCCGCTCGGTCGATCGGTGTGCAGGATTCACAACGACCCGGACTGGTCTCGGTGGCCCGGACGACGGGTGGCTTCCTCATCGGACGGAGACGCCGCAACACAGCACCGGCCCGAGGAGGATGCCTCCGTCGCCGAGCCACCGAAGTCATCCCGCCGCTCAGCACATGGCACACGCTGTGTCGGCAACACGTATTCCTCATACCAGAAGGGAACCCCCGGACATGCCCGATGAGCAGCCACTCGTCCTCGACCCCACCGGTGCCGACCACCACGCCGAGGACCGGGCCCTGCGCGCCCGCGGGGAGGCCACGCTCGTGGACATCCTCGGCGTGACCGCGTGGTCCGTCTCCGATCCGAGCCTCCTGAAGCAGCTCCTGACGCGCACATACGTCTCCAAGGATGCTCGCGCGCACTGGCCGGCCTTCGCCGACACGGTTGCGACCTGGCCACTCGCCCTCTGGGTGACGGTCGACAACATGTTCACCGCCTACGGCAGCGACCACCGACGTCTGCGCCGTCTGATCGCCCCGGCCTTCTCGGCCCGACGCATCGCCGCCCTGGCTCCCGTCGTCGAGGACCTCGTCACGGGCATCCTCGACGACCTGGACACCCTCCCTGCCGGTGAAGTGGTCGACCTGCGCGAGCACTTGGCCTATCCACTGCCGATCGCGGTCATCGGTCGGATGATGGGTCTTTCCTCCACCCAGCTGAACGGGCTCCGTACGGTGGTGGACCGAGTGTTCGCCACTACTCTCTCCGCCGAGGAGGCCGCGGCCAACACGACCACCCTCTACCAGCTTCTCGACGAGTTGATCGCAGGGAAGCGGGCCTCGCCCGGCGACGACATGACCTCCCTCCTGATCTCCGCCCGCGACGAGGAGGGCGACGGCAGTGCGCTCAGCGACTCCGAATTGCGCGGCACACTCGTGCTGATGATCAGTGCCGGCTACGAGACGACCGTCAACGTCATCGACCAGGCGATCACATCCCTGCTGGCCGACCCGGAGCAGCCGGCCCACGTCCGGGCCGGCCGGTGCGACTGGAACGACGTCGTCGAGGAGACGCTGCGCCACGAGCCGGCCCTCAAGCACCTGCCTCTGCGCTACGCGCTCGAGGACATACCGCTGTCCGGCGGGCGGACCATCCGGGCCGGGGAGGCGATCCTCGCCTCCTACGCCGCCGCCAACCGCCACCCGGACTGGCACGGTGACGACGCCGACCTCTTCGACGCCACCCGAACCACCAAGGATCACCTGGCTTTCGGGCACGGCGTCCACTACTGCCTCGGCGCCCCCCTCGCCCGCATCGAAGTCGCCGCCGCCCTGCGCCAGTTGTTCTCGCGCTTCCCCGAGGCCCGACTGGCCGTACCCGTCAGGGAGCTGCGGCCTCTGCCGACCCTGATCAGCAACGGGCACGTGGCCCTTCCCGTTCGCCTGCGTCCGGTGGCGCAGTGACGGCTCCGCCTGCGAAAAGAACGACCACGACCTCGCCTGCCCGCGAACACACCGCTCACTCCGGCGGACGGCCGCGTCACCCGACGCCTCGTACGCGGGCTCCCGGCTCGCCGGATCGCCACCGCCGCGTCGCTGTCGCTCGAAGCTGCTTACGCCTGTCTCCGCACCGTGCGAAGGTCACCACGGCGAGGAGCATCGCCGCCGATCGATGTGACCGTATTCCAGATCCGGGCCCGTGTGCAGGTCGGATTCGCCCCATGCGGTGGCCCACTCCACCGCCGTAGGATCGGGCCGGCCGGGCCGGGACCGGCACGGCAAGGAGTGCACCCTCCCCGGAGGCGTACCCGGGCCGTCGCAGACAGACGCAGATGGTGTCGAGGTGGCGCCTTCATTCCCGCGCGTCGGGCGGTGGACCGGCTGCGGAGAGCAGGAAGTCGGCGAAGTGTTCCGTCAGCGGCTCGCCCATGAGTGGTTCCAGGAACGGGAACTGGCCCTGCGGGTTCACCTCGAGCCATACCGGCTGCCCGTCCGGCGTCAGCTTCAGATCCACCACGCCCATGCGCGGTCCCGGTCGGTTCAGGACAGCGCCCACCTGGCGGCCGACGTCCTGCGGAACGGGCCAGGGAGTTATGGGAACTTGGAGATCGGGCCGCCAGTCGATTTCTTCCGTCTCGATGAGCGCGGCATACATGTGCTCACCGAAGCAATCGAGCCTGATGTGCCGACAGCCCTCGATGTATTCCTGGTAGGTGGCGGGACACACCGACCAGGACAGTGCCTGTCGGCCGACGATGGTAGAGGAACCTACCCCGCGCCGCGCCCCTGCGTGCGGTCCAGCCAAGGGCCGAACTCGCTCTCCATGACCAGTCGACCGAGTTTGCGGTACTCCTGGAGCACCGCCGAGACGATCTGCTCCATGCCGAGCGGTCCACCCGATTCCGCCGTCTGATAGGCGGCCGTCACCGCGCAGGCGCGGATCGATCCTCCTGCCAGCTCGAAGCGCCGCGCGCAGAACTCCAGGTCGAGGTCCGCGTCGCGCGGGATCGCCGTTCCGAGGCAGCGGTCCCACAGGGCCAGGCGTTGCTGGGCGTCCGGCATGGGGAACTCCGCGATCACGTCGAGGCGGCGGGTGAAGGCCTCGTCGAGATTGGCCCGCAGGTTGGTGGTGAGCACCGCGATCCCGTCGAAGGACTCCATCCGCTGCAGGAGGTAGGCCGACTCCACGTTGGCATGGCGGTCCTGAGCGTCCTTGACCTGCGAGCGCTTGCCGAAGATGGCGTCCGCCTCGTCGAACAGCAGGATGCCGTTGACGTCCGCCGCCTCGACGAAGATTCTTTCGAGGTTCTTCTCGGTCTCGCCGATGTACTTGTCCACCACGATGGACAGGTCCACGACGTAGAGGTCCACGCCGAGCTCCGAGGCCACCACTTCGGCGGACATCGTCTTGCCGGTGCCCGACTCGCCGGCGAACAACGCGATGACCCCTCGTCCCCGGCCTCCGCCGGGCCGCATCCGCCATTGGCCGAGCACCTGCTCGCGGTGGCGTGCGCGCAGGGCGAGTTCGGACAGCTGCCGACGGGTCGCGGCGGGCAGGACGAGGTCGTCCCAGCCCACGGCCGGCTCGATGCGGCGGGCGAGCCGTTCGAGCCCCGCGCCGTTCTGGGCCCGGACCGCCCTGCGCAGGTCCCGCGGGTCCACCGGACGCTCCTGCGCGGCAGCCAGCCGGGAGGCGACGGTGGCGGCCCTGCGCAGCTGCTCGGAGTCGAGCCGGCAGGACGTGACGGCCGTCGCGAGTTCCTCGGCCGCCCGCACGTTCTCGGGAGGCAGCCCCACCGCGGCACCGGCCGCGGCGAGTGCCCGGCTCCACCGCCGCGCCGCGCCTGCGGGACCAGTGGGCAGGACAGGGACCGGAACGGGGCTCTCCCTGCTCCAGTGGGGGTCCCAGTCCTTCTTCCCGTACGCGACCAGCGGTGTGCCGCTGATCGCCGCGCAGAGGGTGCCGAGCAGTCCGGCTCCCTCGGGGCGTTCGGGCGCGAGCCCTTCGATCGGCCCGAGGACGACACCGCCGCCGCTCAGCCGGGCCTCGGCCGCCAGGGTCCGGACGAGCTCCGCCGGTTGCGGGACGCCGACGAGCGCCGCGACGTCGACCAGCAGCGGGCGCCGTCCCGCGGCGAGCAGCGCCCGCACGGCGAGTCCGCCGGGGTCGCCTCCCCGATCCAGCAGATGGACCAGGCCGCTGCCCGTGCCCAGTGCCGCCGCGACCAGCAGTGCCTCGGGCTCCGGGTCCGGATCGTCCTCCATGCCGGCCACCCGGACCAGTCCGCGCAGCCTCCCGTCGGGTTCGTCGTCGCCGAGCAGGTGGGCGGTGACCCGGTCCGGTACCCGCAGCACCCGGGAGAGCAGCGGACGGTCGGCCTCCAGGACCGTCAGCAGTCCGCCCGCGACCAGCGGGGCGGACGACGAGAACCGGAAGCGGCCGGAGCTCGCGGCGGGCAGCCCGCAGAGTTCGAGTGCCAGGCCGATGGTCGGCCTTCGTCGGGTGAGGTCGTCGTTGAGGTAGCCGTAGAGCCGCTCGAACCGGGCGTCGATGTCCGGCGCCATCGCGACCAGCAGCAGATCGACGTCCAGCGGCGTCAGGCCGAACTCCTCGGCCAGCCTGCCGATCCGGCTCCCGGGCGGCGAGTCCGGCCCGGGGCGGGACGCGTACTCCGGCACCGGCCCGAACGCGTCGCGGGCCGCCAGGATCCGTTCGGCACCCTCGGGGGTGAGGTACTGCCCCCGGTAGGGATCGTCCGCTTGCGGGTCGACGGCCCGCCGGGCCGCGACGGCGTTCCTGACCCGCTGCTCGACGTGGATCAACCGCTCCCAGAGTTCCTCGACGGCCGTCGGGGCGCCGGGCAGTTCACGGACGGTCCGGGTGTGCTGTGCCGTGGTCATCGAGCCGCGCTCCCGCGCCTGCGGCGTCCGGGCGGCAGTTGCCGTTCGCGTTCCGCTGCGAAACCCCGCTCACCGGGATCGGACGCCCCGTCGTAGCGCAGCCTGCGCCCAGGTTCCACGCCTTCGCCGTTCCGTGCGGGCGCGGCCCGCACCACCAGTCCTTCGGTGACCGGCGGGCCGGCGGACGTCCGTTCGCCTTCCAGCGGGGCCCACACCCGCAGGTCGATCGCGGCCTTGAGCTCGCCGCCGAGTGCGGACCACACGTCGGCGGTGGACTGCCGGTCGGCGCCCGAGCCCGCCGCCTCGATCTCCACGGTCAGACCCAGTTCGGCGAGGCTGCCGGTGAGCGTCCGGGCGGGCAGCGCCCTCGACCGTACGAGACAGCGCAACACCTCGGAGAGCAGCCGGTGTTCGTCCTGCGGACGGTTGGTCCAGGCGGTCACCAGATAGGTCAGCTCGAACCAGCGCGGCGGGGTGCGCCAGCCGACCACCATTCCCTCCTCGTCGTGCTCCTCGGCGGTGCCGGTGCGGCGCCGGGTCGCGTCCTCGCGGATGCCGTGCAGGAAGACGCTGACCGTGGGGGCGTTGCGCCGGGCGGCCCAGTCCTTCGTCGGCGCCTCGAAGACCAGGTCGACGCCGCTCTCCTGGAGACCCGCCTCGACCAGCAGCAGCCGGAGTCCCTCGTCGACTTCGTGGATCACCGGCGCCCCACCTCGTCCGGCGGCACGATGGCGCCGACGACCACCAGGAACGGTGTGGTGGCCGGGCTGAACCCGGGTCCCGTGGCGGTGATGGTGCGCGGTCCCGTCCGGTCCTTCACCAGGATCAGCAGCTGCGCGATGAACGTGCCGTCCGCGCGCGGGACGGTGGGCGGCGCGGTGGCCGTGATCCCCGGTTTCCAGGTGAGCCTCACCGGGGCCCCCGGCGGGAAGTCCTTGCCCCGTACGGAGGTGACGAACCCCGGTTTGCCGACGGCGGGCACCGCGACGATGTGGGGCCGGAGAATGCGCAGCGGGGTCCTGGCGACGTTGTCGCGGGTGTCGGCGTCGGTACCGGTCGTGGTCAGCGTGCCGGTGATGGTCGTCCTCAGCGCCCGGTCGGGCGTGAGCACGACCCGGACCACCGTGGAGGCTCCCGGAGCCAGGTCGGGCAGTGTGCACACCCCGGCCGTGCAACCCGCCGGAAGCGGGCCCGCCGGGACGCGCGCGGGCAGGCCGAGCTTCAGCCGCAGGCCGGTGGCGAGGGCGTTCCGTCCGTTGCGCACGGTGTAGGTCACCACCACCCGGCCGCCGACGAACCCGGGGTTGGGCTGGGCCCGTACGACGACGCCGGGTCCCGCCTCGGGTTCCGGCGGCAGCGGAGGCGGGGGCGCGGGCGGCGTGGTCGTCGGGGTGGGGGTCGGGGTGGGTGCCGGCGCGTCCCGGACCGGGACGACGGTCGCGGTGGCGTTGTCCGTGGGGTTCGGGTCCACCACGGTGCCGGTGACCGACCAGCCGATCCGCTGGTCGCCCGTGGTCACCCCGGTCAGCCGGACGGTGACGTCCACGCTCTCGCCGGGCCGGAGCACGCCCAGGTCGCACTGCGGCGACCCGGTGGAGCAAGTACCGGCGGGGGTGGTGATCCTGTCCAGCCGCACGCCGGACGGCGGGTCGGCGGTGAAGACGGTGCCGGGCGCGGGCGCGGGGCCCCGGTTGGTGACGGTGACCGTCACCTCCCCGAAGGAGCCGACCTCCACCGCGGAGCCGGTGGGCGGCGCGGTCAGTGCCAGGTCGACCGACTGCTGGAACGCGGGCTCCTTCTGACGCCCGGCGAGTCCGTTCGTCAGCGGCTTCAGGTCGCCGCTTTCGAGGTCGAGCACCTTCAGCCGCTCCCGGGAGTTCGCCTCGACCGTCCGGCGCGAACTCAGCACCAGCCGCCGTGCGTCCGGCGACCAGGCCACGTCGCGGGGCTGGAAGGGACCGCTCTGCGTGGTGTCGGGAAGCTCCTGCCTGCAGGCGTCGGGGTTGTCCCGCTGGGCGGACGGCAGCAGGACTCGGCACCCTTCTCCGGTGGGCGAGGTCACGAGGATTCCGTTGCGCTCGTTGATCCGGCCGCCGCCGTCCTTGCGGTTGAAGGCGATCCGGGTCCCGTCGGGGGAGAACGCCGGGCTGTCGTCGATGATCTTGCATTCACCGGGGCAGGCGGTGACGCTGAGGTCCCGCTGCTGGTCGAGCGCGTTCACCGGGACGGTCCAGACGTGTTTGATGCCGCCGAGTCCGCGGATCACGTGGTTGCGGGTGAAGGCGAGGGTGGAGCCGTCCGACGACCAGGCGGGCTGGGCGTCGCTGCCCGCCAGTTGCCCCTCCGGCGGAACGATCCTGCCGACGATCTCCCCGGTGGCGACGTCCGCGATCAGGATGCTGCTCGGCCCCGGCTTCCCGTCGACCCTGCCGGGCGAGGACCGAGTGAACGCCAGTCTGGTGCCGTCCGGGGAGAAGGCGGGGTCGGTGTCCCAGTCGCCCGGTCCGCGTCCGGCCAGCTTCATCGGAGCCGCGTTCGAGCCGTCGGCGTCGGCGAGCCAGATCTGTTCGGGGGGCCCGCCCTCGCCGTTGCCGAAGACGGTCACCACGATGCGCCGGCCGTCCGGTGTGTAGCTCTGCCTCTCGGTCCACGGGTCGTAGCCGTCCGCCGGATCGAACAGGGGGTCCTTGGCGGGGTCCTCGTTCGTGTCGGCCTCGGGGTCCTCCTTGAGGATGGTGAGTCCCAGGTCCCGCGGGTCCGAGCCGTCCTGCCTGGCGTCCTGGAGCGTCACGACGTGCGCCTTCTGGGTGGTCCGCCGGGTCACGACGACGGTCCCGGAGTCCATCGGACCGGTCCAGGTGGGTGATTCGACCTCACGGTCCTCGCCCAGCACCAGGCCGGGCTCGTTCTCGCCGAAGGAGGTCACCCGGTAGACGTGGTCGTAGTCCTTGCACCCGCAGGTCGTGTCGGGGCTGAGGAAGACCAGGTCGTTCCCGTCCGGCAGCCAGGCGGCGGAACGGGTGCGCCAGCCGGCCTGGACACCGGCCAGCAGGGGGCGGTCGTTCCCGAGGCCCTCGGTCACCCGGAGGCGGGGGCCGGTCTCCTCGTCCTCGGTGAGCGTGTACGCGACGCGGGCGCGACGGGTGTCGTCGTCCACCGGGTTCCACACCGGTTCGGTCGCGTCGCCGCGCGGCCCGTCGCTGATCCGGGTCGCCGGGCCGCCGGACACGGCCCGTTCGTATACCTGTCGGCCCCTCAGGAGGTCGCCGTCCGCGGAGTACGCGATCCGGGTGCCGTCCGGGGAGAACGTCGGATGGGTCTCGTCGGTGTCCGATTCCGTCAGCCGTCGCAGGCCGGATCCGTCGACCCCCACCGTCCACAGGTCGTGCTGGACCCTGCCGCCGGGCCCCCGCTCCGCGGAGTCGAACACCACGGTCCGCCCGTCCGGGGAGAGTTCGGGGTGGGCGGCGTCACGGTCGGTGGTGAGTCTGCGCACCGTTCCGCCGGCCTCGCGCACGTACACCTGCGGGCGCGCCGTGTCGCGCAGGCTGGTGAAGACCAGTGACCCGCCGCGCGCGGAGGGGTCCTGGTCGTAGTGGGTCGGTCCGGTGCCGAACAGCGGGGCGCTGGTGCCGGTGTCCGACGGGGAGACCCGGCCGAGGCTGCGGTGCCCGGTACCGGCGAAGGCGATCCGGCCGGCGTCCGCCGGGGCTTCGTCCGCCGCGGCGGCGACTCTCGGCGCACCCTGCGGAGCGGATGCGGAGCCCGCGACCAGAAGCGGTGCCAACAGCACCACCACGCCCGCCAGTCGGTGCAGCCGGGTCTGCCTCGCCGGGCCAGCAGTGCCGGTCACGGCCCACCTCACAGTCTGTTTGATGACGCTCCCCTCACCAGCATCCCGCGCACTCGCGGCCGGGAACAGGCCCCGAGTACCCGGATCGGGGGAAGGAGCCGCTGCCCTTTGCGTCCCTCTCTCCGGCTCCGGGAACGCGGGCGTGCTCCCGTGCGGCGGCGTCGGCCACGCCGTCCGCACGGGAGGCACGAGGCGTGACTCAGATGAGTCCGTGCCGCATGGCGTAGCCGACGGCGTGTGCCCGGTTGCGCAGTTCGAGCCGCGTCGCCATCTCGTGCAGCACGTTCTTGACGGTGCGTTCGGAGTACGAGGTCTTCTGCGCGATCTCCGCCGTGCCGAAGCCCTCCGACACCAGCCGGACCATCTCCGCCTCCCGTGCGGTGAGGGTGGAGAGCGAGAGCCCCCGGGGGTCGAGGACCGAGCGCTGGAGGCTGCTGACGTGGGCGAGGAGCTTTCCGAGCAGATCGCCCGGGAGTACGCCTTCGCCGTTGGCTATGGCCGTCACCAGGTGGACGAGACGGTCCTGGTCGGCCTCCCCGCGCCTGAGCACGGCGGCCACACCGCACTCGATCAGGGTCTGGAGCGCGCCCGACTCGAAGAATCCGACAACAAGTCCGGTGCGGGTCGCGGTGTTGCGCTGGAGGCGGGACAGGAGCCGGACGGTGGGCTCGTCCACCATGTCCACCACCACTAAGGAGACCTGGGCCCGGTCGGCCTCGGACTCCGCCGCCAGTTCTATCTCGGGACGCGGGCGCAACTGGTGGATCACGCCGGTCTGAAGGATCAGGTCCTCCGCGTACACCGCTACGGAGACCCTGCCCGGCGGGGCCTTCCTCGCGCTGCGCTGGGCGGCACGTTCCGAAGCGGTGGGCCTGCGGAACTGCCCTTGCGTCACCGCTGCGTCGTTCACGTCTGTCGTCGTCATCGTTCCGTGCTCGTCTTCCTCAGGTGCTACTGCTCGGTATGCCGGTTGCCTTGCCGTTCACGCCGGGTTCCGTCACGGGGACCTGGCCCGGGAGAGGGGTTCGGGGACACCGTGCCGTTGGGCCGCCGGGGCACAAGCCCTGCCCGTTCGTTGCCCTCGCGTCTCTGCTGTGCCACCGCGTCCGCGGCTTAACGTCGCATCGTGACCACATCTGCCGAATTCGAAATGTCCACGGTGACGGTGTCGCCCGGCGCCGAGGCGACGACGGCCCTGACCGTGCGCAACGACGGCGACATCGTCGAGGCCTACACGCTCGAAGTGGTCGGCGACTGCGCCGCGTGGAGCACCGTGGAGCCGGCGCGTGTCTCGCTCTATCCGGGCACTTCCGAGGTGGTGACCGTGCGGCTCGCGCCGCCCCGCTCCCCCGAGGTCCGGGCAGGAGAGACGCCCCTGGGGGTACGTGTCCTGCCCGCGGAGCGTCCCGAGTCGGTGGCGGTCCCCGAGGCCACGGTGGTCGTCGAGCCCTTCCATGAGCTCCGGGCCCAGTTGGACCCCCGTCGACGCCGCGGCTGGCTGGGCGCCCGGTTCCGGACCTCGGTGCAGAACAGGGGGAACACCCCGGTCGATGTCGCGCTCACGGGGACACAGGCCGGGGAGGAACTCCGTCTGGCCTTCTCCCCGGGCCAACAGCACCTGGAACCGGGCGAGTCCGCCGAGCTGGGCCTGCGGCTGCGGGCCCGGAAGCTGATCTGGTTCGGCGAGCCGGCCACCTGGCCGTTCGAGGTCGAGGCCGCCGAGAAGGAAGAAGGGGATGCCGAGGACGAGCAGCCCCGCCCGCCGGAGACGCTGTCCGGCGAGTTCGCTCAACTGCCCGTGTTCCCCAAATGGTTGCTGATCGTGCTGGCCGCGCTGCTCGCCCTGTTGCTCGCATGGTTCGCGCTGGTCCGGCCCGCGGTGCGGAGCACCGCGAAACAGGCGGTGACCGAGGCCGCGGAGAAGGAGAGGCCGGGCAACGGTCAGCAGGGCGCGACTTCGGCCGGCGGCTCGGGCGATCCGACCGGCGGTCAGGGGCAGGACGGAGGCCAGGAGCCCAATCCCGGCCAGTCCAACGGACCCGGCGGTTCCGGTTCGGGCGGTTCCGGCTCGACGACGGGCACCGGCGCCGGCGGCGACCAGCAGATATCGGAGACCATCGACGTCCAGACCGGGGCCGGGGCCGAGAAGAAGCGGACGTACCGGGTGCCCAGGGGGAAGGTGTTCGGCGTCACGGACATCGTGGTGGCGAACTTCCAGGGCGACGAAGGGGTGCTGACCATCACCTTCGGGAACCGGAAGATCACCACCATCGCCCTGGAGACCTTCCGCAATCAGGACTATCACTGGGTCACCCCCATCCAGATTCCGGAGAACGCCGCGGTCACCGCTTCCGTGACGTGCGACAAGCCGGGCACTCCAGCTACCGGAACCCAGGCATCCGGATGCCACCAGGTACTCAATGTCAGCGGCATACTGAGCGACCTCGCACCGTAGAACAAAGCGCCGGGCCTCCCACTTCCCCCCGTGCGGGACGAGAACAGCAGAAAATCCCACCCGGGGAAACCCGGCTTGCCGAGTGTCGGCGAAACCCATTCCCCGCACGTCCCGGTGATGCGGACGCGCGACACCCGCGAAACCACCACGGGCGATGAGCGTCCGGATTCCGTATGCCCACCGCTCCCTCCCGCCGTCTTCCGGGCGGGCGGCGCACAAGCGCCGGTACTGGTCCGCCGGGCTTCTCCGGCCGCGAGGAGCCCGGTCGGTCGACCGGTCCCGCGCGCTCCACTCTGGCCGATAGTGATCACCCCTCAACCGGGGTCCGACCGCGGGCCGCCCCGCCGACCGCGGAGGCGGGGGCGCCGTCGGACGACGTGGGGCACAGCCCCATGGGCCGAGGGAACCGCTTCGGGACGGGCCCGAGAGCCCGTCGCGCACGTCCGCGCGGGGAAGAATCCCCCGTCGCCCGGGTGCCTGGAAAGGCAGCGTCCTTGCCCCGTGCCCAGGACTCCGAGGCCTACTGCCCGCCGGGGCGGCCCGACAAGACTGGGCGTCGATCGGACGACCACCCGAAGGAGCGAGCATGCCGTCGTACCTCACCCCCGGCGTATACGTGGAGGAGGTGCAGTCCGGAGCACGGCCCATCGAGGGCGTCGGCACGGCGGTCGCAGCCTTCGTCGGCTTCGCGGAGACCGGCCCCTTCCACCGGCCGACGCTGGTGACCAGCTGGGACCAGTACGTCCAGACCTTCGGCACCTACGCGCCCGACACGTACCTGACGCTCGCGGTCCACGGATACTTCGCCAACGGCGGCGGCGCGGCCTACGTCGTGCGCGTGGGCGGCCCCGCTCAGGACTCGGCGGGCGGATCCGCCACCGCGGCGGCCGCCTCCGCCGCCCTCGGGGGCTTCCTGGTGTCCGCACGGCCCGGTACGAGTGGCGATCTCTCGGTGGAGGTCGCCGACGCCGAGGGGGAGAACCCTCCGGAGGACCGGTTCCGGCTGCTGGTGCGGCAGTCCGGCAAGGTGGTGGAGACCTTCGACGTCTCCATCCGCAAGAGTGTCAAGGGCTACCTGGTCACCCAGGCCCGCCAGTCCAAGCTGATCGAGGTCGTCGAGCAGCCCGGCACGGCCCAGAGCCGGCCCGAGAACCAGGTCCTCCCGCTCTCGCCCGCCGCTTCCGGCCCGGGGACCGGCGCCGTGCGCATCGGCCCGGCCGAGTTCGTCGGGGACGCGTCGGAGCGCACGGGGCTCGCGGGGCTCGAGGCGATCGACGAGATCACCATGGTCGCCGTGCCGGACCTGATGAGCGCCCACCAGCGCGGGGACATCGACGTCGAGGGCGTCAAGGCCGTTCAGCTCGCGCTGATCTCGCACTGCGAGCAGATGGGCGACCGGGTCGCCGTGCTGGACACTCCGCCGGGTATGAGCGCACAACGGGTCCGTACCTGGCGCAACGACGACACCGGGTTCGATTCGCGCTACGCGACCGTGTACTACCCGTGGATCAACGTCTTCGACCCGGCGGCCGGCCGCAACTCCCTGATGCCGCCGAGCGGTCATGTCGCCGGCGTGTGGGCGCGCAGCGACGGCGAGCGCGGCGTGCACAAGGCCCCCGCCAACGAGGTCATCCGCGGCGCGCTGGACCTGGAGATCCGTCTCAGCAAGGGCGAGCAGGACCTGCTGAACCCGATCGGCGTCAACTGCGTGCGCGCCTTCCCCGGCCGCGGCATCCGGATCTGGGGCGCCCGCACGCTCTCCTCCGACCCCGCCTGGCGCTACCTCAACGTGCGCCGCCTCTTCAACTACCTGGAGGAGTCGATCCTCCTGGGCACCCAGTGGGTGGTGTTCGAGCCGAACGACGACCGCCTGTGGTCGAGCATCCGGCGCAACGTGACCGCCTTCCTCACCGAGGAATGGCGCCGGGGCGCTCTCTTCGGCCGCACGGCCGAGGAGGCGTTCTACGTCAAGTGCGACCGCGACAACAATCCGCAGGAGTCGATCGACCTCGGTCAGGTCGTGTGCGAGATCGGCGTGGCGCCGGTGAAGCCGGCCGAGTTCGTGGTCTTCCGCCTCGCGCAGTTCTCCGACAGCACCAGCCTCGTCAACGAGTGACCCGAACAGGGTCCGCAAACGGAACAGGTGACACAGAGTCATGGCAGAGGGCGACGCTCTTTCCACCCACGTCTTCGGCGTGCAGCTCGGCGGCTATCTCGTCGAGTCGATCCAGGAGGTCAGCGGTCTGACCGTCGAGGAGGAAGTCGTCGAGGTCCGTCAGGTGACCGCCGAGGGCAAGCAGATCATCCGCAAGCAGCCCGGCGCACGCCAGGCGGGTGAGGTGACGATCACCCGCGGGATCGACAAGAGCAGCGAGTTCACCAACTGGATCAAGGAGACCCTCAACAAGGGGGCCGTCGACGCCGCGCGCCAGAACCTCACCATCGAGATCAAGGACTCGAAGGGCGACACGGTCCGACGCATCCAGCTGATGCAGGGGTGGGCCAGCAAGTGGGAGGGCCCGTCGTTGAAGGCCGGCGAGTCCAGCGCGGCCACCGAGACGGTCACCATCACCTTCGAGGAGATCGTGGTCGAATGAGGCGCAGGACCGTTACGTCGGGCGGGCTCGACGAAGTCCTCGACACCCTCGCCGCGGCCCCGTCCGCCGCGCGCGAGGAGGCCCCCGCGCCGCCTGCCGCGCGGGAACGGGAACGCCAGGACCTGCGCACGGAGTTCGAGTTCGAGCTGCCGCGCGGTTACGTCGACGACGAGGGCCAGGTGCACCGGCAGGGCTCGATGCGGCTCGCGACGGCACGGGACGAGCTGCGCCCGCAGATCGATCTGCGGGTGAAGGAGAACCCCGCGTACCTGAGCGTGGTGCTGCTGAGTCAGGTGATCACCCGGCTCGGCACCATCACCGATGTGCATGCCGGGGTGGTCGAGCGGATGTACGCCACCGACGTGGCGTTCCTGCAGGACTTCTACCGGCGGATCAACAGCGAGGGTCACACGCACGCCGCCGTGACGTGCCCGTTGTGTCACGGCTCGTTCGAGGTGGACCTCTCGGGTGGGCGCCTGGGGGAATCGTGACGTACGCGCTTCCCCGCCTGCGGGAGGAGATCGCGTACGTCGCCTACCACTTCCACTGGCAGCGTGAGGACATTCTCGACCTCACCCACGGCGAGCGTCAGCAGTGGGTCAGGGAGATAGCGCGGATCAACACCCGCGTCAACGAAGGCGGGTGATCGTATGGGGTTCGGCGACTGGTTCCGCCGAGCGGACCGCACGCGGTCCGACGCCCCCTCCCGGGGCGGGGACGAAGCCGGTGACGGGCCGACGACCGGGACCGGCCCGGGCGTCGGCCGGGCCGACGGGCGGGGCGGCGACTGGGACGGCGGCTGGCGGCAGGTCGCGCCGCCGGCGGTGACCGTGGCCCGGTCCTCGATCGGGGTGAGTGACGGGCTGCGGTTCAGGTCCGGCCTCGCCTCGTGGCAGAACGTCGCGTTCGGCGGCGAACTCGGCCACGCCGTGATGCCGTCCGCGCCGGTGGGTCTCATCCGCGGGGTCACCCGCCCCGCGGGCGCGCGTACGGTGTCCGACGGCGGACCGTTGCTCCTGCGCGCCGCCCGGCCCGCTACGGACGGGAGCGCCGAGCCCGCCGTGGACCTGCCGCCCGCGGCCGCCGGCCGGGGAACGACCGGTGCGAGGCGGGGCCCGGCGGCCGTCCAGCGGTCGAGCGCTCCGGTGCCTCCGGTCTCCTCCGTTCCTGGAACACCGGGACGGGCCGCTCGTGCGAGCGGCGCGACCGCCCCCGGGGCCACACCGGGGACGCCTCCGACGAAGAGTGCGGCATCGGCCGAAGGCCCGGGGCCTGCCCCGGCATCGGCATCGCAACGTGCCGAGAGCGCCGCACCGGCACCGGCCGCGCCCGAGCGCACCCGCCCCGCCGCGGTGCGCCCCCGGCGGACCGCTCCGCCGCTGATCGTCGCCCGGCGCCCGGCGATGCCGCTGCGGCACATCACCGGAATCCCGCCCGCTGCGGGATCCGCACCGTCCGCCCCCGTCACCGGCGACGGCGCCGTACAGCGGATCACGTCCGACCGTCCGGGCCGCCCCGGTGCGGATGCGCCCGTACCCGACACCGCACCCGCACCATCACCCGCACCGGGCGGCTCCGCCGGGCCTCCCGACGTCACGGCGGTGCGGCCCGCCCTGGGCAAGCCGCTGCGGGAACTGCCCTCCGGGGCCGTGCCCGCCGACCCGGCGGGGCGGGGCGGGGTCGTACCGTCCGGCCCGGCGGAAGGGCGCGGACCGGGCATGCCCGTACTCCAGCGGCAGACATCGCAGACATCGGACCCGGTGACCGCACGGGCGCCGGAGGCGACGGCACCACCCGCGCGCCCGCGGCCGTCCCCGCGTCCCGGCGCCGCGGAGCAGTCCCGCACGCCCCGGTCGTCCCCGTCCCTCCAGTCGGCACCGGCTCGGGAACGGGCTTCGTCCTCCGAGCGGGAACGGTCCCAGGAGCCCGCCGGGCACGAGCCGTCGAAGCCCTCGGGACCTGCCGGGGCGTCGACACCACCACCGCCCGGCGGGACCGGCTCGCCGAGGCGTACCCGCAGCGGGATCGGCGCCCCGCTCCCCTCGCTCCCCTCGACGGCCAGGCTCCGGGAGGACGCCCCCCTGCTCGGTGACCGCCGTCGGACGCACCCGGGGGCCATGGGACCAGGGCACGGCACGACGCCGGTGCGGGAGCCCTCGACTCCCCCGCCGTCCGCACCGGCCGGGCCCGTACGGACACCGACGCGGCCGGACGGGCCTTCCGGGATGCCCGCGCTGGCATCTCCCGCGTCCGGAGCTCCCACCTCGGCCGCACCGGGCCCGGCGGCCGTCCAGCGCGTGGCGGACCCCCGTACGCCCACGAACGCGTCCGCCACCGGATCCTCTCCCTCCACGCCCCGGACTCCCCCGGCTCCTCCGGTTCCTTCCGCTCCCGCCGTCCCGGTACGTGTCCGCAGGGTCGCTCCGGAGCGGGCGCCGACAGGCGCCCACGGACCCACCGTCGATACCGGGGGGCAGGCGCCCGTCGTCCAGCGGTCGCGCGCCCTGCTCCCGAGCAGGGCGCTGGAGGTCAGCACCGGCTCGGCCGAGGGCTTCTCGGCCCCGGTGACGACGGCGGGCGGCGGCACGGCCCGGCCGGTCGTGGCAGCCACGTGGCGTCGTGACGTGCCGCAGCCGGGGGCCGCCGTGCCGCCACCGGGACACGGGAGTGCGTCGCCCGGACAGCACCGGCCGTCGACCGGTGCGTCTCCCCGGCCTACGCCCCCTCACCCGCACACCGGTCCCGCCGCGCCCGTCCCGCCGCACCGGACCCACGTCGACGGCAGGAAGGCGGTACCCGAACCGCCGACGCGCGCGCGACGAACACCCGAAGGGCCGGGGCCCGGTGGAACCGTCCGGCGCTCGGTGTCCAAAAGCCCCGGGCCCGCTGCTTCTCGGAGCGGAGCGCCTTCGGGCCGGACGACGTCCGGTGGTCCCGCTCGCCACGCACCGGACGGCTCCGGGGCGGGGCCCGCGACCGGTGCCGGACGGACAGGTCGCGGGCCGTGGGGCGGCGGCTCCCTCCTGCGGCTCGTGCGTCGTTCGGCGGGTGGTGGACCGGCCACGCCGTCCCCGCTCGACCCCCACCCGCCGGCGCGGGAGCACGGGGAATCCCGCCCTGCCCGCGTTCCCGCTCCGCCGTCCCCGGCACCGCTCCCCGCACCGACTCTCCCGTACACGTCGCCGTTCTCCCCCGGAGCTTCGTCCGTACCGCACGCGTCGACGTCCCTCGCCAGGATGTCCGCGCCGTCCGCCACTCGGCCGGTTCCCGTGGTGCGGCCGCATCCGCCCGCGACGGGCGGCCCGGGACCGGCCGCCCCGGCCGTACAGCGGCTGGCGATGCCGGTGGTGTCCGAGTCCGCCGGACCCGCGTTCACCGGTCCGGCGCCCGGAGACGGTGCCGTACCGGGCGGGGCACCGGCCCTCTCGGTGCGGGTGCCGAAGTCACCGCGTCCCGCACCCGCTCCGGCCACCGCGCCGAACGGTCCGGGAGCCGCGGCGCGGGCCGTGCAGCGCGCGGCGGCCGAAGCCGGGATCACCGGTGTTCCGGTCAGGGCGGCCCCGGTGAAGCCCGCCGGTCCGTCGGCGAGGACCGGACCGGCCGACCCGCCCGGGGCGGCGGCTCCGGCCGCGCAGCGGGTGACCGGCGCGGAGATCGAGGAACTGGCACGTCGCCTGATCGATCCGGTGAGCCGCCTGATCCGCGCGGACCTGCGCCGGGGCCGGGAACGCACCGGCCGGTTGTACGACGGCCGCCGCTGACAACGCTCCCGCCCGGCAACGCACTCGGAAACAGCAGAGAAGAAGAAAAAGCACATGACGGACAACATCTTCGCGACGAGCGTGTTCTTCAAGCTGGTGATCGGAGGCAACGACCTGGGTGCCTTCCACACCTGCTCGGGCCTGGGTGCCGAGGTGGAGCTGGAGCAGTACGCCGAGGGCGGCAACAACGGCTTCACCTGGCAGTTGCCGGGGCGGATCACCTGGACCAACATCACACTGACCCGCCCGGTCACCACCGACACGCTCAAGATCGCGCGGTGGCTGAACGACACGATCCAGCGTGTCGAGCGCAAGGACGGCGAGATCGTCGCGCTCCGCCCCGACCTCAGCCGCATCATCAGCTGGCAGGTACAGGGCATCGTGCCGGTGCGCTGGCGGGGCCCCTCCTTCGATCCCGCCAGCTCCCAGCCGGCGATCGAGACGCTGGAGATCGCGCACGAGGGATTGGAGCCCTCCTGAGCGTTCACCGGTGCGCCTGCGGACACCAGCGGTCCGTCGCACGTGAAGTCCCGTTCGTCACACGCGAAGTCCCGGAAGGAGGAACGCGATGTCACCCGTCGCCCGCACGAGTCGTGCTCGCGCCCAGCTGACCATCATGGAGCCGCCGGCGGAGGTCGGCGCCAAGCCGGGCGGGAGGATCGCCCAGCTCACCTTGCAGTTCAACCCGGCGCGGCTGTCGCTGAACAAGAGCACCGAATGGCGGCGCACGCCGTCCCGGATGGCCGAGCAGTCCGCGCTGCCCGAGTTCGTGGGCAGCGGACCCCGGACGCTGTCCATGGAGGTCTTCCTCGACGCCACGGCCACCCATGACAACTCGGTGGAGAAGGCGGTGGAGCAGCTGATGCTGGCGTGTGCGCCCACCCCGAACAGCCTGGCCCGCAAGACGCCGGCCAGCCCCTGGGTGCGCTTCGACTGGGGAACGTCCCGGACGACCTCGTTCGACGGTGTGATGTCCAGCCTGTCCATCTCGTACACGCTCTTCGACGTCGACGGGAAGCCGCTGCGCGCCACCTGTTCCCTCTCGATCGAGGAGGCGAGCAGCGAGACGCCCGGCCAGAACCCGACCTCGGGCTCGCGGGAGGCGCGGCGCACCCATCGGGTCGTCGTCGGTGACAGTCTGCCGCTGCTCGCCTGGCGGGAGTACGGCGACGCCACCGCGTGGCGCACGATCGCCCACGCCAACGACATCGACGACCCGATGCAGTTGGTCCCCGGCCGGGAGCTGGTCGTACCCGGCCTGGAGGCCCCCGCCGCGGAGGGCGGCCGGTGACCGCCCCCGGCCGCTCCTTCGCCGCCGATCCGATCGTCGAGGCCCCCGGTGAGCTGCCCCCTGTCTGGGCGGCCCAGTTGGTGAGCTGCGTGGTCGACGAGAACGTCGGCCTGCCGGACACCGCCGTGCTGACGTACCGGGACCCCGATCACAAGCTGCTCACCGCCACCGGACTCACCATCGGCACCCCGTTGAACATATCCGTGGTCACCGTGCAGGAACGGGCGCGCGAGCGGCTGTTCACCGGCGAGGTCACGGCGGTCGAGCTGGACAGCGACACCACTGGTTCGTTCACGGTCGTCCGGGCCTTCTCCAAGGCCCACCGGCTGCAGCGCGGGCGGAAGGTGGTGGCCTACCGCAACATGAGGACCGCGGACATCGTCCGCAAGGTGGCCGCGGGCGCCGGCCTCGCCTGCGGAAGGATCGAGGCCGCCCCCGTCACGTACAAGCAGCTGACCCAGCCCAACATCTCCGACTGGGAGTTCCTCCAGTACCTCGCGGGCGAGAGCGGCGCACACGTACGGGTGGACGACCGGGGCCTGTTGCAGTTCGTGAAGCCGAAGCCCGCCGCTTCGGCGCCCTCGCCCGACACCTCCGCCGCCCGGAACCCGATGGTTCTCGAGTACGGGCGCAATCTGCTGGCCCTGCGGGCCGTGCTGACCGGCGCGGACGGGGCGCACGACGTGGAGGTGCGCGGCTGGGACGTGGAGACCAAGTCGCGGCTGGTGGCCCGTGAGCAGTCCGTGCGCAGCGACACGGTGTCCCCCGGGATGAGTCCTGCGCGGGCGGCCGGCGCGTTCGGGTCGGGCACCCGGCTGACGGTCGCCGACACCCCGTACCGGACCCAGGCCGAGGCCACGGCCGTCGCCGGTTCCCTGGCCTCGTCGGTGAGCTCCGGTTTCGGGGAGATCGAAGCGGTCGCCGAGGGGAACCCCCATCTGCGGGCCGGTGAGCCGGTGGCGCTCGGCAACGTCGGGCCCGCGTTCTCCGGCCGCTACACGGCGACCGCCGCGCACCACGTCCTGGAGCCGAACGGCGGCTACCGCACGACCGTGCTGGTGAGCGCCGCTCCCGACCGCTCCCTGGCGGGACTGGCCGGTGGCGCGAACGCGCCCGCGCGCGGTCCGCGCATACCGGGCCTCGCGATCGGCGTGGTCACCGACATCCGCGAGGGCAGGGGCGAACGGGGCTGGGTCCGGCTGAAGTTCCCCTGGCTCGACGACGCCTACGTGTCCGACTGGGTCCGTACGGTGCAGTGGGGCGGCCAGGGCGGCGGCGGTGTGTTCAGTCCCGAGGTCAACGACGAGGTGCTGGTCGGATTCGAGCAGGGCCTGCTGGACAGCCCCTACGTGCTGGGCGGCCTCTACAACGGGGTCGACAAGCCGTCGCCCCACGACGTGCCGCTGGTCGACCCGACCAGCGGCAAGGTCAACCGCCGTTCGCTGGTGTCCCGTTCCGGGCACCGGCTGGAGCTTCTGGACAGCCCGCGCGGACCGTCCGGTGTCCGGCTGGCCAGCGGTGACAAACGGCTCGACGTCACGCTGGACGAGCGGCGGAACGAGATCGCGCTGAAGGTGTTCGCCCCGGGCGGCACCCGGGTGCTGAGCTCCGTGACCCTTTCCGCGTCCGGCATCACGCTCGACGCCGGCACGGGTGAGGTGAACGTGAGGGGGAGGTCGGTGACCGTCAACGGCAGGACGGGGGTCACCGTCGACGGGGGCCTGCTCGCCGTCCTCAAGGCCAAGCTCATCCGGATCAACTGAAGCCCCGACGAGGCCCGTTACGGCGGCCGAAGTCCTTTCGCAGCTAGGAGAACAGCGACCATGCCCCCTGCAGCCCGGACGGGCGACTCCACCGTTCACGGCGGCCTCATCGGCACCCCGCCGCCGGGTGCCGCGGCCGTGGCCACCGTGCTGATCGGCGGCAGACCGGCGGCCGTCGTCGGCAGCCTGCACGTGTGCGTGGTCCCCCCGCACGCCGCGCTCGGGCCCGGGAACGTCATCATGCCCAACCCCGCCTCCGCACTCACCGGTCAGGTGCTGATCGGCGGGCTGCCGGCCGCCCGCATGCGGGACACCACCAGTTGCGGCGCGCAGATCGTCAGCGGCGCGTTCAACGTGCTGATCGGAGGTCCGGTGTGAGCGGCGGTTTCATCGGGCGCGGCTGGGGCTTCCCGTTGCGGGTCGGTCCCACGGGCGGCATCGGCATGGTCGAGCGGGACCAGGAGATCGAGGAGGCGATCGGGCTGATCCTCGGCACGGCGCCGGGCGAGCGGCCGATGCGGCCGGAGTTCGGCTGCGGCATCCACGACTACGTCTTCGCCCCCGGCGACGGCGCCACCGCGGGCCGCATCGCGCGCGAGGTCCGCACGTCGCTGGAGCGCTGGGAGCCACGTATCGAGGTGACCGACGTGGTGATCGCGTTCGACGCCGTCGAGGAGGGCACCTTGTACATCGACGTGCACTACACCGTGCGCGCCACGAACGACCTGCGCAACCTCGTCTTCCCCTTCTACACCATCCCCTCCTCCGAGGGCTCCGAGGAAGCGGGGGTGCGCTGATGGCCCTGCCCTCGCCCAACCTGGACGACCGGCGCTTCCAGCAACTCGTCGACGAGGCCAAGCGGTACGTCCAGCAGCGCACCCCCGAGTGGACCGACCACAACGTGTCGGACCCCGGGGTCACGCTCATCGAGACGTTCGCGTACATGGTCGACCAGTTGCTGTACCGGCTGAACCGGGTGCCGGACAAGAACTACTCGGCCTTCCTCGATCTGCTCGGCGTCACGCTGTTCCCGCCGACGGCGGCGCGGGCGGAGGTCGACTTCTGGCTGTCGGCCCCGCAACCGGAGACCGTGCTGCTCCCGGCGGGCACGGAGGTCGCGACCTCGCGCGGCGAGGCCGAGGAGGCGGTGGTGTTCTCCCTGCCCGACGACCTTCCCATCGTGCCGAGTTCGCTGGTCCGGCTGGTCACCGCGCCGGTGTCGGGCGAGCAGACCGACCGCACCTCACCGCTGGGTGCGGGCCAGGACGTCCCGTGCTTCCAGGCCCGGCCGGAGCCGGGCGACGCCGTGCTGTTCGGGCTGCCGACCGCCGTTCCCCGGTGCATCGTCGCGGTACGCCTGGACAGCCGGGTGGAGGGCGTGGGCGTCGACCCGCGCCAGCCGCCGCTGGTGTGGGAGGCGTGGGACGGTGCCCGCTGGGTGACGTGCCGGACCGGCACCGACAGCACCGGCGGGCTGAACAGGCCCGGCGAGGTCACCGTGTTCGTCCCCGCCGGGCACACCACGTCGGTGGCCGCGGGGACCCGGGCGGGGTGGCTGCGCTGCCGGGTCACCGCGCCGGAGCCGGGCCAGCCGTTCTACTCCGAGTCGCCGACGATCCGGGAGGCCGAGGCGTTCACCGTCGGCGGCACCGCGGACGTGGAGCACGCGGAGACCGTCCTGGACGTTCCGCTCGGCGTCTCCGAGGGCGTCGCCGGGCAGCGGTTCTCCGTGAGCAGGGCCCCGCTGCTGCTGGACGGGGAGCCGCCGGTGGTCCAGGTGTCCTCCGCGGAGGGCTGGCAGGTGTGGACCGCCGTGGAGCACTTCGGCGTCTCCCGGCCGGACGACCGTCACGTGCGGATCGACGCCGTCACCGGCGAGTTCGCGTTCCCGCCCGAGGTGCGCGAGCCCGACGGGACGATGCGCGCCTGCGGCGCCGTGCCCGAGAAGGGCGCACAGCTGCGGGTCCCCCGTTACCGGACGGGCGGTGGCGCGGCCGGGAACGTCGCCCGGGGCGCCATCAATGTGCTGCGCAGCTCGGTGCCGTACGTGGCGAGCGTGAACAATCGCGAGGCGGCCCGGGGCGGGGTCGACGGCGAGACGGTGGAGAACGCGAAGGTCCGGGCGCCCCACATCCTCCGGGTGCAGGAGCGGGCGGTCACGGCCGCGGATCACGAGATGATCGCCCGCGAGGCCGCTCCCTCGCTGCGCAGGGTCCGGTGCCTGCCCGCCGCCGCGGGCGAGGGCGGTGCGGTGCGGGTCCTGGTGGTCCCCGACGCGGTCCCCGACGAGGGCGGAAACCTGCGGTTCGAGCAGCTGATCCCGGCGGACTCGGTGCTCTCGGCGGTCGCGGCGCGGCTCGACGAACGGCGGCTGGTCGGGACCCGGCTGGTGGTGGAGCCGCCCGCGTACCAGGGCGTCACCGTGGTCGCCAGGCTGGTGGCGTCCGGTGGGGACGTGGACCGGGTCCGCACGGAGGCGCTCGCGGCACTGTTCCGCCACATCGACCCCCTGCGGGGCGGGGCGGACGGCGCGGGGTGGCCGTTCGGCAGGCCGGTGCAGTACGGCGAGGTCTTCGCGGTGCTCCAGAACGTGCCGGGAGTGGGCCTGGTCGAGGAGGTGCGGCTGTTCCCGGCGGACCCGATCACCGGCCGGCGCGGGGCGGCGCAGGAGCGGATCGACGTCGCCGCGGGTGCCCTGGTCTTCTCGCACCAGCACCAGGTCGTGGTCGCCGCGGGCGGGCACGGTGAGGGCTCATGACCAGGGCCGCGGTACCGGGGCTCGCCAGCCGCTACCCGATCGGCGGGATGCTGCCCGCGCTGTACGCGGACGACGACCTGGCCCAGCGGTTCACCGCGGGCCTGGACACCGTGCTGGCCCCCGTCCTGTCCACCCTGGACAACCTTCCCGCCTACTTCGACCCGGCTCTCGCCCCGGCCGACTTCCTGCCCTGGCTGGCGTCGTGGGTGGGCGCCGATTTCGATCCGGAACTGCCGCTGGAACTGCGGCGGGCCGTCGTCGCCCGGGCCGTCGAGCTGCACCGGTGGCGTGGCACCCGTCGGGGCCTGATCGAACAGCTCCGGCTCTGCTTCGGCGTCCACGCCGACATCCGTGACGGCGGAGGCGTCGGATGGTCGTCGGAGCCGGGAACCGCGTTGCCCCCGGCGCCGACCGGCGAACTTCTGGTGCGGGTCTGGGCGCCGCACGGGGGCCGGGTGGACGCGAACCGTGTCCTGGACGTCGTCGCGGCGTCGTGCCCCGTACACCTCACGTGCCGGGTGGAGATCCTGCCGGGCCCGCCAGAAGAGACAGGAGACTGACGCGATGCGCTCGTGTCCGGCGTGCGGTGCGGCCAACCGCGAGGGCGACGAATTCTGCGGGAACTGCGGTTCCTATCTGGGCTGGTCCTCCCAGTCGCCGCGGAACCCTCCCGCCGCGGAACCCGTCGACCCGGAGGAGCCGACGGCCGGGCCGACGGTCCGGCCCCCGGCCTCTCCCGGGACCGGTGCCGCCCCGGGCCCCGCGGCCGGGGCGCCGGCCTCCCCGCGCCCGGAGCCACCGGTGGAACCGACGCGGTCGCATGCGCCGGAGTCCGCCGGACCGCCCCCTGCGGTGCCCGCAGCGGCCCCGGAACCGCCCCGGCGGCCGGCGCGGCCGACCCCTCTCCCGCCGGAACCATCGGCGGAGGAGGACGTGCCCGTGGTCGCGGTACGGCCGGCCGAACCGATCGCCCGGCGCCCCGTCGTCAGGTCCGTGGCAGCGGAGGAGGACCCCGAGGGGCCGCCGTGCCCGGCGTGCGGCACCCCGAACCTTCCGGGACGCCGGTTCTGCCGACGCTGCGCCGCACCGCTGGACACCCGCGAGCAGCCGAAGCCGCTGCCGTGGTGGCGCACGGTGTGGCCGTTCCGCCGCCGCGTGCGGGGCGGAACGGGCCGGGCGCTGCGGCGGACCCTGCTGGTGCTGGCGGTCGTCGGGGTGCTGTTCGCGGGCTTCCTGCTCCTGCCGGCCGGGCGCTACCTCTTCGAGGACGTGCGGGACAAGCTCGGCGGGACGGCGGAGATCAGCCCGGCGAAGGCCACCGCGAGCTCCCAGGTCCCCGGTCATCCGGCGACCGCGGCCATCGACGGGGTGACCAACACGTACTGGGGGGCGCCCACGCTCGGTTCGTCCTTGACCTGTGTCTTCGACAAGCCGTTCCGGCTGGTCGGCGTCGTGGTGCACGCCGGTGTGTCGAAGGAACTCCAGGAGTTCCGGCAGGGGGGCAGGCCCACTCGGGCCGATCTGATCGTCACCACGACGGACGGCGAGGTCCATGAGAAGGCGGTGACGCTCGCCGACAAACCGGGCCCGCAGACCGTACGGACCGGCATCAGCGACGTCGTCTCCGTCCGGCTCGTGCTGCGGGCCGCGTCCGGTCAGGGCGAGGGGCGGCCCATCGCGGTCGGGGAGGTCGAATTCTTCAAGCGGACGTGAAGCCGGACACGGCTCGGGAGCCGACCGGAGCGGCGACAGCGCCGCCGTGGTGGTGCCCACTCGAAGGGCCTCGGCGGCGCGCTCCTCCGGGGGCTCGCGGACCGCCCTTGCACGCCGGGCCGGATCAAGGCTCCCTCGCCGGGGTCCAGGCCCCACGGTCTGCCCGTTCGCCCTCTCTTCTCTGCCTCTCAGCACCTGGATCGGGCGGCGAGGCGCGGCGTGTGCAGAAGGAGACACATTCCTACGCGGGAAGAGGACCCCTTGCGCGATCACGACCACGTGCGACCGACCGCCGCGGCGACCTGGCATGCGCCGGCCCGCAGACCCGCGGCGGACGAGCGGATGCCGCCCGAGGGCGTCCTCCCGCTGCAGAGCACGGCCGGGAACGCGGCCGTTGTCCAGATGCTCCGTCAGGCCGGGCATCCATGGGCGGAAGAGCACCAGCACAGCGCGGACCGCGGACACCCGCGGGCCGAGCAGCCGGCGGTGCAGCGGTCCGCCGTCCACGACGTCCTGCGCACCGGTGGCAAGCCTCTCGATGACGCGACCCGGACCGAGATGGAGGCACGGCTCGGAGCCGACTTCTCCGACGTCCGCGTCCACGACGGCAGCGCCGCCCGGGCGTCCGCCGCCGAAGTCGGCGCCCGCGCGTACACGTCGGGCAGCCACGTCGTGATCGGCGCCGGCGGCACCGACAAGCACACCCTCGCCCACGAGCTCACGCACGTGATCCAGCAACGCCGCGGAGCCGTGGCGGGGACGGACAACGGCGCGGGACTGTACCTCTCGCACCCGGACGACCGCTTCGAGCGGGCGGCGGAGGCGAACGCGGCGCGCGTGATGGCCGGCCCGGTACCGGACGCACCGGCCGCCCACGGCCGCGTGGAGCAGAACACGGCTGCCGGCACCGGCCCCGTCCTGCAGCGCCGCACCACCACCTCGCTGAACGAGCAGTTCGGGGAGCACGACCTGCCGGACAACGTGGCCGAGGTCGTGAAACGGTACGACAAACTGACGGATCTGGACCTCAATGCGCAGATAAAGGAACTGAAGACGATTCAGGGCCTGCTGCCGGACGGCCCGAGCGGCATCCGCGACATCGTGGAGAGGGAACTCAAGCACGTCGACGACGAGCTGGCGGCCCTGCGGACCACGATGAGCACGCCGGACGGCCCCTACGACCTGATGACCCGGCAGGGAATCCTCTGGACAGACGAGGACTTCTCGAAGAACACGGCAGCGGTGCAGAAGACCGGCAGGCCCTACTTCGAGCAGATCTCGGCCGACAACCTCCAGGGGCTGCGGGAGGAGAACGCGAACATCTCCGGCGACCTCGAGTGGTACAGCGGAATGCGGAGCGAGTTGGAGCGGGTGCTGAGTGGCTTCATGGTCCGCCACTACGCCCCGAAGGAAAGGATCGAGGGCATACTCGGCGGCGGACTGCAGTCGAGGGCGAAGCTCGAGGCGGAGCACGGCGGCGCAGTGAACAATACGGACCCGTACGATGTTCACGCCCTGGCCAACACGGGCTTCGTGTTCTTCTACATCGAAGCGCCCGAGAGCGGCTTCCGTGTTTCCCGCTTCGGCAAAGAAGCACGGATATCCCTCGGCCTGCAGGAATCGGGGCTGCTCAGCAGGGGGTGGGTGATGCTCAGCGACTTCGGCGCGCGGGAGTTCCCGACGTTGCTGGTGGAACGTTCCGACCCTCCCAAGGTCCAGTCCATCACCAAGAACGTGAACCGGTTCCTCAAGGAGAACAAGAACACCGCGAAATTGCGCGAGTTCAAACGCGACCAGAAGATCCCGGGGCCCGGAAAACCGCGTTCCATGACCGATGAACGCCGCACGGAGTCGAAAAAGATCCGGACCCAGATAGCCGAGGAAGCCAATTCCAGGCAGCGCTACACCGGGCCTCGGAAGGCCGTTCTGGAGCGCCCCGAACTGCTCCACCAGAACGTCCTGGTCGGCCCGGACATCATCCCCGGCCTCGTCGAACGGCTCCTGGCCGAAGTGGCCCGGATCAGTACGGTGGATCCTCAGGCGGGAGAGGCACTGCGCGGCAGGAGTGCGAAGGACCTGGCACTCTTCCTGCTCAAGGACGTGGTCCGCCCGCAGGCCATGGTGCCGAACTCCGTGCACATCGACGAGCAGGACATCGAGTACGCGACGTGACCACGGGCCCGCTCCCGTCCCCTGCGCGACGGGGCGGGCGCCGGGGGTGGTTCTTCGGGTCGCAACACGTCCGCTTCATGTGCGCGGCGCGGCGTGCGGGGTCCGCAGCGTGAGTGTGCCGTCGGGCCCGCCGTCGACGCGGGTGCCGAACGCCCGGCTGTGCCTGTCCAGGACGGCGCGCAGCCACTCGGTGTCCTCCGGCGAGGCGGGTTCGAGACGCATTCTGCGCGCCTGCAGGGGCACGATCCGCACGTCGACCAGCAGGCCGGTGTCCGCCTCCACCGACACCAGGTACAACATCCGCAGGTCGTCCCGGTAGCTCTCGTAGCCGCCGATGCCCTCGTAGTCGTCGACGAGGTCGCCGCAGCCGTACAGGACGAGCCCGTCCTTGTACACCTCCAGCGGGCGGGGGTGGTGCGAGGAATGGCCGTGCACGACGTCCACGCCCGCGTCGAGGAGTGCGTGGGCGAAGCGGACTTCGGAGCGGGAGACGCCGTAGCCCCAGTTGGGGCCCCAGTGGACCGAGGCGACCGTGATGTCCCCCGGTCGCCGGACCTGCCGCAGACGATCGGCGAACGCGGCCGCGGCGGCCGGCGAGGGCTCCGCGACGACGTCGACGCCGGCCCGCTGCCCGGTGGCGGCCCAGTCCACGGGGATCCCGCTGGACGGCATCCCGAAGGAGAAGACCAGCACCCGCCCGCCGGCGCGCAGGGGCACGATCGCCGGCCGTCCCGCTCGCACCGCGTCCCGGCCCGCGCCCGCCGTCCGCAGCCCCGCCTCCGCCAGGGCGTCGAGCGTCTCGTCGAGACCGCGCGGGCCGAAGTCGAGCACATGGTTGTTGGCCAGCGCGCAGACGTCCGGGCGGGCCGCGGCCAGGCAGGGCAGGTTGGCCGGGCTCATCCGGTAGTGGACGTCCTTGCCGGGCGCGAAGTCCCCGTCGCCGGTGACCGCGGTCTCCAGATTGACCACGCGCACGTCGGGGGCCGCGCGGTCCAGGACCGCCAGCGCCTCACCCCACGGCCGACGGAAGTCCACCGGCCGGGGAATCGGCCCGTTCGCCGCCTCGGCCAGCTCGACATAGACCCGGGCGTCGCGGACGTACGGCTCCCGCAGCGCCGGATCACCGGGGTGCGGAAGGATCTGATCGATGCCCCGGCCGAGCATCACGTCCCCGCCGAGGAACAGGGTGACCACGCCCTCGTGCATCCTCCCAATCTAAGGCCGTCGCGGACGGCGCACGAGGGATCCGCACGACGGGGGCGCCGCGCGAGCGCCCCGGTGCGGCCCGGTTCACCGCCCTGCGCCGCTTCGCCGCTTCGCGCCGGGCGGCACCGAGCGCGCCGCCCCACGAGGAACGGGGCGGGCGCCTCTCTCCGCCCGAACCATCCCAGGTGCTATTGATATTCCGTGCGTCTCAATAGCCTGTAATCAGGTATTTGTGTCGTATGGGAGTCACTCCTACGCTGAGGCGTATTCGAGGGCCCCGGCAACAAGAAAGGGGCTGCCCGATGGAGCTCAGGCACCTCCGTTATTTCGTGGCCGTCGCCGAGACACGTCATTTCGGCAAAGCCGCGGAACAGCTGCACATGGCCCAGCCTCCACTCTCCCAGGCGATCCGCCGCCTGGAGGGGGAACTGGGAGTGGAACTGCTGCGCCGGACGACCCGGCAGGTCTCCCTGACAGGAGCCAGCGAGGTCTTCCGTACCGACGCGGAGCGCATCCTCAAGGCCGTCGACGAGGCGGTCGCGCGGGTGGGGCGCTTCGCCTCCGGGGCGGAGGGGGTGCTGCGGATCGGCCTGACCGGCTCCGCTTCGTACCGACAACTGCCCGCTCTCGCACGGCTGGTGAAGCGCGAGATGCCTCAAGTGATATTGGAGGTGCACACCGAGATGCTCACGCCCGCTCAGGAGGCCGGGCTGATCGAGCGCCGCCTCGACATCGGCGTCCTCAGGCCACCGGTCCGCCAGGAGGGCATCACCCATCGCTCCCTGGCAGCCGAGGCCCTGGTCGTCGCCGTTCCCGAAAGCCACCCGCTGGCCGAGGCGGATACCGTCCGGGTCGAACAGCTCCGGCACGAGGACTTCGTCATGTACGGCGCCACGCTCGGCTCCGTCGTCGACGACGCCGTCGTCCGCAGCTGCCTGGCCGCCGGGTTCTACCCGCACCGCGCCTACGAGGTCACCGAGACCTCGGCCGCACTGGCGCTGGTCGCCGCCGGGCTCGGCATCGCCGTCCTGCCCGACTCGATCCGCTCCGCGCCCCGCGAGGGCGTGCTGTGCAAGGACATCGAGGACGCCCTCTCCATCCCCCTGTCCCTGGCCTGGCGCGAGGACGACGAATCCCCTCTGCTGCGCAACCTCCTCGAGGTGCTGGAGCAGAACGACATGTTTCTCGAAGGACCGGCATGAAGATCGTCCAGGTGGAGGCAGTCCCCTTCGCCATTCCCTACGCGAAGCCGCTGAAGTTCGCGAGCGGCGAGGTGCACACCGCCGACCACGTCCTGGTCCGTGTGCACACCGACGAGGGGCTGGTCGGCACCGCCGAGGCACCACCACGGCCGTACACCTACGGCGAGACGCAGGAATCGATCGTCGCGGTGATCGAGAAGATCTTCACGCCGCAGATTCTCGGGCTGACGGCACTGGAGCGGGAGGCGGTGCACGAGCGCCTCGACCGGACCGTCGGCAACCCGACCGCCAAGGCCGCCATCGACATGGCGCTGTGGGACATCCTCGGCCGTGCCGCCGGCATGCCGGTCTCCGGACTGCTCGGCGGCTACACCGACCGGATGCGGGTCAGCCACATGGTCGGCTTCGCACCGGCCCGGGAGATGATCGCCGAGGCCGAACGCATCCGGTCGACCCACGGCATCACCACGTTCAAGGTGAAGGTCGGGCGCCGCCCTTACCGCGACGACGTCGCCGCCGTCCGCGCCCTGCGCGAGGCGCTCGGCCCGGACGTCGAGCTCTACATCGACGGCAACCGCGGCTGGACGGTGTCCGAGTCGGCCCGCGCCCTGCACGAGATGGCCGACCTCGGGCTGACCTTCGCCGAGGAACTCTGCCCCGCCGACGACGTGCTGGGCCGCCGCTGGCTGGTCGCTCAGAGCCCGGTGCTGTTCATCGCCGACGAGAGCGCCACCCGCACCGGCGAGGTGACCCGCGAACTCCTCGGCGGCTCCGCCACCGCCATCAGCATCAAGACCGCCCGCACGGGCTTCACCGCCTCCCAACGCGTCCTGCACGAGTGCGAGGGACTGGGAGTCGAGGTGGTGATGGGCAACCAGGTCGACAGCCAGATCGGCACGTTGTGCTCGGTCGCCTTCGGCGCCGCCCACCGCTCCGGCTCACGCCACGCCGGCGAACTGTCCAACTTCCTCGACATGACGGACGACCTCCTCACCGAGCCGCTGACCATCGAGGACGGCACCCTGCGCGTACGCGAGGGCGCCGGCCTCGGCATCGACATCGACCCCGACAAGCTGGCGCGCTACCGCCAGGACCGCTGACCCACTCTCAGAAGACGGGACGATCATGACCGACATCATCACCGAGCAGGCCACCGCCGCCGCCTCCGGAGCCGCCGCCACCGAGCAGTTCCGCAACAAGCAGCGCCAGGAAGCGGCCGCCGTCGACACCGGCCGCGTCGACGCCCTGGTCACCGAACTCCTGACCTCCGCCCACGACATCATCCGCCGCCACGGGCTGACCTACGCCGAGTACGACGCCCTCAAGGCGTGGCTCATCCGGGCCGGCGAGGACGGCGAGTGGCCGCTCTTCCTGGACGTGTGGGTCGAGCACGTCGTCGAGGAGGTCGCCAACGAGAACCGCGAGGGGACCAAGGGCACCATCGAGGGCCCGTACTACGTGCCCGACGCGCCCGCGCTGCCCGCCGAGGCGGCCCTGCCGATGCGGGAGGACGAGGCGGGGACCGCGCTGCTCTTCCAGGGCCAGGTCACCGGCGTGGACGGAACCCCGCTGTCGGCGGCCAAGGTGGAGATCTGGCAGGCGGACGACGAGGGCTACTACTCCCAGTTCGCGCCGAACCTGCCCGAGTGGAACCTGCGGGGAACCGTGATCGCCGACGAGACGGGCCACTTCAAGATCCACACGATTCAGCCCGCGCCGTACCGGATCCCCACCGACGGCGCCTGCGGCAGCCTCATCCAGGCGGCGGGCTGGCACCCCTGGCGCCCGGCCCACCTGCACCTCAAGGTCTCCGCGCCCGGGTACCGGCTGATCACCACCCAGCTCTACTTCCGGGGCGGCGAGTACGTCACCGACGACATCGCCTCCGCCGTCAAGCCCGAACTGATCCTCGACCCCACCCCGGTCGCCGACGGCACGGGTCACGAGGTCACCTACGACTTCGCTCTCGACAAGGCGTGATCGACCGTGCTCTTCGCCGTACGCATGGACGTCGACATCCCGCGTGACCTCGACCCCGAGGTCCGCGGGGACCTGGTGGCACGCGAGAAGGCGTACTGCCGGAAACTGCAGAAGTCGGGGGAATGGGTGCACATCTGGCGCTGTGTCGGGCAATACGCCAACATCAGTGTCTTCGATGTCGCCGACAACGAGGCACTGCACCGCATCCTGTGGGGCCTGCCCCTCTTCCCCTACATGACGATCGAGGTCACACCCCTGGCCCAGCATCCGTCCGACCTGGCCGCGGACGAGGTCGTGGCGTGATGGACAAGGTGGTCGCCGGCGCCGTGGAAGCGACGGCCGATGTGCCGGACGGCGCGTCGCTCGCCGTCGGCGGGTTCGGGCTGAGCGGTGTGCCGAACGTACTGATCCAGGCGCTGTACGAACGGGGCGTCAGCGGTCTGAGCGTGGTCTCCAACAACTGCGGGGCGATGGATTCCGGCCTCGCGGTACTGCTGGCGGCCGGCCGGATCGCCCGGGTGACGGGCTCCTACATCGGCGCCAACAAGGAGTTCGCGCGCCAGTACCTGGCCGGGGAACTGGAGGTGGAGCTGATCCCGCAAGGCACCCTCGCCGAGCGCCTGCGCGCCGGGGGTACCGGGATCCCCGCCTTCTACACCCCGGCCGGGGTGGGCACCCAGGTCGCCGACGGGGGGCTGCCCTGGCGTTACGACGGCTCCGGCGGGGTGGCACTGGCCTCGCCCCCGAAGGAGGTGCGCGAGTTCGACGGCGCGGAGTACGTGCTGGAGCGCGGCATCCGCACCGACTACGCCCTGGTCCGCGCGGCCCGGGGAGACCGGCACGGCAACCTCGTGTTCAACAAGTCCTCCCGCAACTTCAACCCGCTCGCCGCCATGGCCGGCAGGGTCACCATCGCCGAAGTGGAAGAACTCGTGGAGCCCGGTGACATCGAGCCGGGCGCGGTTCACCTGCCGGGCATCTTCGTGCAGCGGGTGGTGGCGCTCACCCCGGAGCAGGCCGCGGACAAGAGGATCGAGCAGCGGACGGTGAGCAACCGATGACCTGGACGCGTCAGGAAATGGCCGCCCGTGCGGCACGTGAGCTGGAGGACGGGCAGTACGTCAACCTCGGCATCGGCCTGCCCACCCTCATTCCCAACCACCTGCCGCCGGGAGTCGAGGTCGTCCTCGAATCGGAGAACGGAATCCTGGGCACCGGCCCCTACCCCGCCGAGGACGAGGTCGATCCGGACCTGATCAACGCCGGAAAGGAGACGGTGACCGTCCTGCCGGGCGCGTCCTTCTTCGACTCCGCCCTGTCCTTCGGCATGATCCGCGGCGGGCACATCGATGTCGCCGTACTGGGCGCCATGCAGGTCTCCGAGAAGGGGGACCTGGCCAACTGGGCCGTTCCGGGCAAGTTGGTGACCGGAATCGGCGGTGCCATGGACCTCGTCCACGGAGCCCGGCGGGTCGTCGTGGTGATGACCCACACCGCGAAGGACGGCTCGGCGAAGATCGTGCCCGAGTGCGCGCTGCCGCTGACCGGCAGGGCGTGTGTGAACCGGATCATCACCGATCTGGGTGTCCTCGACGTCACCGACGACGGCCTGGTCCTGGTGGAAACCGCACCCGGCATCACCACCGCGGAGATCAGCGACCGGACGGACGCCGAGCTCCGCATCCCCGAAGGAACTCCGTCATGAGAGACGTCTACCTCGTCGACGCGGTACGCACCCCGATCGGCCGCTACAACGGCGCCCTCGCCGGCGTACGCCCGGACGACCTGGCCGCCCACACGATCCGCGAACTCCTCGCCCGAACGAGCGAGCTGGACCCGACCCGCATCGAGGACGTCTACTTCGGCAATGCCAACGGGGCGGGCGAGGAGAACCGCAACGTCGCCCGCATGGCCGTCCTGCTGGCGGGTCTGCCCACCACCGTGCCCGGGGTGACGGTCAACCGGCTGTGCGCCTCCGGCCTCGAAGCAGTCGTCCAGGCCGCCCGTGCCGTCGCCGTCGGCGACGCCTCCGTCGTCGTGGCCGGCGGCGTGGAGTCGATGACCCGCGCGCCGTACGTGCTGCCCAAGAGCGACAGACCGTTCCCGGCCGGCCACGCCGAGCTGTACTCCACCACCCTCGGCTGGCGCATGGTCAACCCGGCGATGAACCCCGAGTGGACCATCCCGCTGGGCGAGTCCGCCGAGCTCATCGCCGAGAAGCACCGGATCAGCCGCGAGCGACAGGACGAGTTCGCCCTGCACAGCCACGAGAAGGCCGCCAGGGCCCAGGCCGAGGGACGCTTCGACGCCGAACTCGCACCCGTGGCCGTCCCGCGGCCCAAGGGCGGGGCGATCGCCTTCACCGCCGACGAGTCCGTCCGCCCGGACACCTCACCGGAGGCGATGGCGAGGCTGAAGCCGTCCTTCCGTACCGAGAACGGCACGGTGACCGCGGGCAACGCCTCCCCGCTCAACGACGGCGCCGCCGCGGTGCTTCTCACCGACGAGGAAGGTCTGAGGGCAACCGGCCGGGAGCCGCTCGCCCGCGTCCGTACCACCGGGGTGTCCGCCGTCGACCCGCAGTACTTCGGACTCGCCCCCGTCGAAGCGGTGAACCGGGCACTCGCCAAGGCCGGCCGGTCCTTCGCCGACCTGGACGTACTCGAACTGAACGAGGCATTCGCCGCGCAAGTCCTCGGCTGCCTCGCCGAATGGCCCGAGTTCGACCCTGCCGTCCTCAACCCCCAGGGCGGGGCGATCGCTCTCGGCCACCCGCTGGGCGCGTCCGGCGCCCGTCTCGCCGGCACCGTCGCCCACCAACTCGCCCGTAAGGGAAGCGGGATCGGTGTGGCCACCCTCTGCATCGGCGTGGGTCAGGGACTGGCCCTCGTCCTCGAACGCTGACCCCGTCCAAGGAGGCACGGTGTCCATGCCCCATCTGCTGCACCACCACCTGGTCGGCGCGGCCGACGCACCACCCCTGATCCTCGGCCCGTCCCTGGGCACCTCCAAGGCGATCTGGGAACCCCAGCTGCCCTCCTTGACCCGCCGTTTCCGGGTGTTGCGTTTCGACCTGCCCGGACACGGCGGCTCACCCACCGCGCTGCTGCGCGATCCCGCACCGGGTCGTACCACGGTCGACGACCTGGCGTCCCTGGTGCTCGATCTCGCGGACCACCACGGCTGGGACAGCTTTCACTACGCCGGCATCTCCCTGGGCGGAGCCATCGGGACCCATCTCGCGGCGTTCCGCCCGGAGCGGGTCGCCTCCCTGGCCGCCGTCTGCTCCTCCGCGCGCTTCGGGGCGCCCGAGACCTGGCACCGGCGGGCGGAACTCGTCCGGCACGAGGGCACCGCCCCTCTTCTTCCGACCGTCCCGGACCGCTGGTTCGCCACCGCGGACACCGCGGGCACCCCTTTCGGCCGCAGGCTGCTCGACAACCTCGCCGAAGCCGACCCGTCGGGGTACGCGGCCTGCTGCGACGCCCTCGCCACGTCGGATCTGCGCCCCGCCCTGGGACGGATCACCGCGCCCACCCTCGTGGTCGGCGGTTCGCACGACACGGCCACCCCCCCGGACCACGCCGAGGAACTCGCCGAGGGCATCCCGCGGGCCGCCCTGGAGGTCATCGACTGCGGGCACCTGGCCGTCGAGGCCCCCCGAGCACTGCAGACCGCTCTCGCCGCTCACCTGTCCGCGAGCCTCGTCGAGGGCGGGACGCGGGCATCACGGTCCGCCCGGGGCGCCGGAAACCAGGACTCTCTCAGCAGCTGATCCGAGTCCGCCGTGATCACCGTCCGAGTCGAGATCGATTCCCCTCCCCACGCCAGCCGGCGCAGGGCATGACCTCGAATCCCCGGCTGGGGAAGACGGCATCCATGAAGAAGTCGTGCATCGCCGCATCGCCGTCGGCGCAGCCGTCACGCAGCACGGTCACCTCGTAGCCGCGGTCCGCCGCGTCGTAGCACGTCGCGGCCACCATCGCGCTGGTCGCGACTCCGGCGATCGCGACGGTGCCGACACCGTACGCGCGGAGCACCAGGTCGAGATCCGTGCCGGCGAACGCGCTGGCGCGGCGCTTCATCACGACGACGTCCTCGTCGGCGACCGGCAGGGCGATCTCCGTTCCGGCCGATCCCTCGTGAAAGGCGTCCCCGGCCTCGTAGAACGTCCTGAAGAGCGCGTTGCCCGGCGGCAGGTCGGTCCCGTTGCCCCGGAAGGCGAAGTGCACGAACACGACGAGGGCACCGGCCGCGCGGGCGCGCGGCAGCAGTTCGGTGAGCGGCGGCACGACACGCCTGGCGAAGGGGTAGTTGCTCGTGATGCCCTGCTGAATGTCGCCGATGATCAGTGCGGTGGTCACGACAGACTCCCGTCCGGTCCTTCCGTCCAGCGCCCTGTGGTCGGCAAGACAGCCATTCCGGTGGTCATGGTAACGGCGATGACCAACCGTGCGTGGGTGAAGCCGCCACTCGCCGTCGCGATGGTCCCGGTGAGACAGGGGCCGGCGAATCCTCGTCGGCACCCCGCGCCCGGTCCGGGACTCGGGCGTGTATCGGGGGCGCCTCCTCAGGTGTCGACCGGGAGTTCCAGCAGGACTCCCGGGGGCTGGAAACCGGAGCGTCGGTAGAGGGGGGTCGCCGCGCTCGGAACGGCCGGACGATCAGGGTGTCGAAGCCGGCACTACGGCAGTGCCGTGTTCGTCACGGCAGTGGCGGCCTCGATGGGGCGGCCGTGCTCCCCCACGTCAGGGCGCTGGAGCCCGATGTGGACGGGCTTCGCCACCGGATTCGTCCAAGGACGCGATCCAGGAGGCGACCTGGGTGCGGGAGGTGAAGCCCAGCTTGCCCAGGATGCGCTCGACGTGGCCGTCCACGGTGCGATGCGAGATCACCAGGTTCTCGGCGATGGCACGATTGCTCAGTCCCGTGGCGATCAGACGCGCCACCTCCAGTTCCCGGTCCGTGAGCGGGCAGCTCCGGACGACACGCGTCGCGGTCGTGGGCTTGACGGCTGCGGCGATCTCCAGTGCGAGTTCGATCGCCTCGGCCTTGGTCAGATGGGCCAGTCGCCGGGTGACCTTCTCCACCCGTTCCGTGCCCAGCGTTTCGACGACCTGTCGGGCCATACGCCGGGATTCCGCGGTGATGTGGGGTCCGAACGCGTCGATGGAGGTACCGAGCCGCTGCCACACCGCTCCGGCGGCGGCTCCCAGCATGGCCGCGTTGTCCGCGTGCCGATTGGACATGGCGATCCAGGACATCAGCTCCAGTACCAGGGCCGTGCAGACGCCGTCCGTGAAGTCGCGCTGGATCTCCAGGGCCGCCGTCGCGGCCTGCTTGGCCGCGGGCATGTCGCCCGCGCGCCAGTGCTGCAGACCGCTGATCCAGAGGGCGTAGGCGTGATTCCAGCGTTCTCCGTGCCGGGCGCTCACGGCGAGCACCTCCCGGCAGGTCTCCAGGGCGTTGCCCGCGGGCTCCTGGAAGTTCCGTGCCATGGCCAGCTGGAACTGCGCGGTGAGCACCGCGCCGGTGCTCCCGAGCGCGCGGTGCCCCTCCACGGCCCGGTGGTACAGGCCGATCGCCGTGGGCAGACTGCCGCTGAAGAGGTGGTGGAGGGCCCGCCAGTTCGCGGCGTGCGCGGCCAGCTCGGGGTCGTCCAGCACCTCCGCCACGTGCTCCAGTTCCGTCAGACGGACGGCGGCGGCCTCGCGGTCGCCCTGCAGAAGCGTCGCCCAGGCCGCCACCCACAGCACCGAGCCCCGCTCGACGGTGTCACCGTCGAGCACGCCGAGGATGCGGTCCAGCCATCGTCTTCCCTCGCTGAGCGAGCCGCCGGCGATCCAGTGGTAGCACAGGAAGGACGCGAGCCGGCCGCCCGCGGGTCGCTCGTCGGGCGTGGTGAGGGACCATTCCAGAGCCGCGAGCAGGTTGGCGTGGTCGCGCCGCATGGTGGCGAGCATCTCGTGCTGCCCGGGCCCGCACCAGCGCTCCACCATGGAGCGGGCCCGGCGCAGGTAGTGATCGCGCATCCGGCGCCGCAGCACCGGTGGTTCCCCGAGCCCGTCGAGCCGCTCGGCGCCGTATTCGCGCACGGTCATCAACTGTCGGTAGCGGACCTGTTCACCCGTGTGCTCGGCTATCACGATCGACTTGGCGACGAGCCGGTCGAGGACGTCGACGATGCGCTCGGAGGCGAGGTCGCCGAAGGCGCAGACCTCCTCGACCGCCTTCAGATCGCATCCGCCCGGGAAGACCGACATCCGTGCCCACAGCAGGCGTTCGTCGGCGGAGCACAGTTCGTGGCTCCAGTCGATCAGCGCGCGCAGGGTCTGCTGTCGGGGGCGTGCCACCCGGCTGCCGCCGGTGAGCAGTTCGAATCGGCGGTCCAGGCGCTCGACGACCTGGCCGACGGACAACGTGCGCAGCCGGATGGCGGCGAGTTCGATGGCGAGTGGCATCCCGTCGAGCCGTTCGCACAGCTGTTGGACAGCGGGGCGGTTGGTATCGGTGACGGCGAAGTCGGGGGCGACGCTCCGCGCCCGGTCGACCAGCAGCTGAACGGCTTCGCTGTGGTCGACGCTCGCGGCGTCGTGCAACTGCTCGGCCGTGGGCACCGACAGGGGCGGGATCACCGTGACCAGCTCGCCCGCGATGCCGAGCGGTTCGCGGCTGGTGGCGAGGACGCGCAGGCCCGGTGCCGCTTCGAGGAGTTCGGCCAGCAGCTCGGCGGTGGCGGTCAGCACGTGCTCGCAGTTGTCCACGACCAGCAGCACCTGCTGGGATCCCAGATGATCGACCAGTTGCTGGGTCGCGGACCGGTTCGACTGGTCCAGGACGGTGAGAGCCGAGGTGAACGCGGAGGCCACCTCCCGGACGTCGTCGAGGCTGGCCAGCTGGACGACCTGAGTACCGTCCCGGAACGCTCTGCGGACCCGGTCCGCGACCACCAGGGCGAGCCGTGTCTTGCCGATGCCGCCGGGGCCGGTGAGCGTGACCAACCGGGAGGTCGACAGGCTCCTGCGTACGTCGGCGATCTCCTGTCGGCGCCCCACGAAGCTGGTGAGGCCGCCGGAGCCGACCAGACAACCGCGTCCACTGTCGTCGTACATGGTCCTCGATGTCCTCGCCTCGCCCGTTCCGCTTCCCCCGACGCTATGCCGAAGGACACGTCGTGCCAAGAACTCGCACCCGAAGAGAGAGTCGTTTTCCCCGGTCAGCGCCTTGATCCATAGGCCCATGCCCGGAGCCCATATCGTCCGCGACTCAATCCGATCACAGGTTCGACGTGCGGGGTACCCACGTGGGTGGAGGGGGTACCCAAGGGGGTCATCTCACCCGAGACCACGGCCGCGCCCGTGCCCAGAGTTCTGTCACCACGACGCGGGCCGGTGCTGTGGCAGGCACGGCATCGGTCCGCGTGCCACACCTCCGACAGTCAGGAGCGGGGCAATGACACCCACGAGGACGAGCCGCCCGGTGAAGGCACCCGGAAGAGCGTCCGGCGCGATGATCGTCGGCACGGGCTTCGCCGGACTCCACTCGGTGCACACGACACGCGACGGGACGGCCCCGTCCGGGCGCGCCCGGGGCCGGACATCCGGCAGCGGGTGCCGGGCCGGCGAGCACCTCGCGTCCGCAGGCTCTCCGGGGCGGGCCACATGAACCAGCGCCACCTCAGGAACGCCTTCGGCCGCTTCGCCACCGGTGTCACGGTCGTCACCTGCGCCACCTCCGACGGCGGACGCCACGGCGCCACGGTCAACGCGTTCACGGCCGTCTCCCTGGAACCGGCCCTGTGCCAGGTGACCCTCACCCGCCAGTCCAAGGCGTGCCTCTATCTGAAGGACGCGCCCTTCGCGGTCAACATCCTGGCGGCCGACCAGACCGACACCGCCTGGCACTTCGCCGGGCGGCCGGTGGAGCCGGAACCGCAGTGGTCCGACGGGCCCCTCGGCCCCGTGCTCACGGGAGCGGCGGCCACGATCTCGTGCCGCCCCTGGCGCACCTACGACGGCGGGGACCACCTGATCGTCATCGGCGAGGTGGTCGAGGCCGACATCACCGATCTGGAGCCGCTGCTGTTCCACGCCGGAACCTTCCGCCACCTGGGCCGACAGGACGCGGGCGTCCACTGGGGCGCCTGCCTGGACAGCCCCGAGAGCGGATGGTTCACCGGTGCCCCCGCCTTCACCGCGATGCACGCGGAGCGCGTCACGCACCACGCCTCGTAATCCCCGCTCACGCACCTTTCACCCACCTTCGAGATCAGCTAGGACGGACATGACTCAGGAAGACACCCGCTCTCCGGCCACCCCGCCCGCGGAGGGCGTGCGCAAGACCCGCCCGCTGACGGGCGACGAGTACATCGAGTCCATTCGTGACGGACGGGAGGTGTGGGTCTACGGCGAGAAGGTCAAGGACGTCACCGAGCACCCCGCCTTCCGCAACTCGGTGCGCATGACCGCGCGGCTGTACGACGCGCTGCACGACCCGGACAAGCAGTCGGTGCTCACGGTGCCGACCGACACCGGCAGCGACGGTTTCACCCATCCGTTCTTCCGTACGCCGCGCAGCCGCGAGGACCTGGTCGCCGATCGCGACGCGATCGCCGAGTGGGCGCGGATGACCTACGGCTGGATGGGCCGCAGCCCCGACTACAAGGCGGCCTTCCTCGGCACCCTCGGCGCCAACAGCGACTTCTACCAGCCCTTCGGCGACAATGCCCGGCGCTGGTACACCGAGTCGCAGGAGAAGGTCCTCTACTGGAACCACGCCATCATCAACCCGCCGGTCGACCGCGACCGCAACCCCGACGAGGTCAAGGACATCTTCGTCCACGTCGACGAGGAGCGGGACGACGGCCTGGTCATCAGCGGCGCCAAGGTGGTGGCCACCGGCTCGGCCATCACCCACTACAACTTCATCGCCCACTACGGCCTGCCGATCAAGAAGAAGGAGTTCGCGCTGGTCTGCACCGTCCCGATGGGCACGCCGGGCATGAAGCTGATCAGTCGGCACTCCTACGCGATGAACGCCGACGTGATGGGCAGCCCCTTCGACTACCCGCTGTCGAGCCGCTTCGACGAGAACGACACCATCTTCATCCTCGACAAGGTGAAGATCCCCTGGGAGAACGTCTTCATCTACGGCGACGCCGAAAAGGCGAGCACGTTCTTCCCCGGCTCGGGCTTCCTGCACCGCTTCACCTTCCACGGCTGCACGCGCCTCGCCGTCAAGCTCGACTTTATCGCCGGACTGCTGATGAAGGGCGTGGAGGTCACCGGCACCAAGGACTTCCGCGGCATCCAGACCCGCGTGGGCGAGGTCATCGCCTGGCGCAACCTGTTCTGGGGTCTGACCGACGCCATGGCGAACAACCCGGACTCGTGGAAGGACGACGCCCTCCTGCCCAAGCTCGACTACGGCCTGGCCTACCGCTGGTTCATGACCCTCGGCTATCCGCGGATCAAGGAAATCATCATGCAGGACCTGGGCAGTGGGCTGATCTACCTCAACTCCAACGCCAAGGACTTCTCCGTCCCGGAGATCCGCCCCTACCTGGACAAGTACGTGCGCGGGTCCAACGGCTACGACTCCGTCGAGCGGGTCAAGCTGATGAAGCTGATCTGGGACTCCATCGGCAGCGAGTTCGGCGGCCGGCACGAGCTGTACGAGCGCAACTACTCGGGCAACCACGAGCAGGTGCGCGCGGAGATGCTCTTCACCGCCCAGGCTTCCGGGGCCGCCGACGCCATGAAGGGCTTCGCGGAGCAGTGCATGGCCGAGTACGACCTGAACGGCTGGACCGTGCCGGACCTGATCAACCCGGATGACGTGAGCATCCACCGCCGCTGATCACTTCGCCGGGGCGGTCCGGTGCCGCCCCGGCCCACCTCGGAGCCGCACGATGAGCATCACCGATCCTTCGACGTCCCCCACAGCCGCGGATTCCGGCGCGCCGGCCGGCGCCGCGTTCCGGGCCGACAGGCGACACCACGACACGGCGGAGACCTCCGCCGAACGCGTCGACACGATCCTGAAGGCCCTGCTCGGCGCGGTGCATCAGGTCGTCTCCGACCACGAGATCACCTATCCCGAGTTCCAGGCGGCCAAGAGCTGGCTGATGGAGGTCGGAGAGGGTGGCGAATGGCCTCTTCTCCTGGACGTATTCGTCGAGCACGCCGTCGAGGAGGTGGCCTCCCGCAGCCGACAGGGCACCAAGGGCTCCATCGAGGGCCCGTACTACCTGCCTGGCAGCCGCCGTCTGCCCGCCCACTGCGAACTGCCCCGCCGGGCCGACGAAAAGGGCACACCGCTCTCCCTCACCGGCCGGGTCCGCGACGTGGACGGCACTCCCCTGCCGGGAGCGGAGGTCGACATCTGGCACGCGGACGCCGACGGCCACTACTCCGGCTTCGCGCCGCACCTGCCCGAGGGCAACCTGCGCGGCCTGGTCGTCACGGACGACGAGGGCCGGTTCTCCATCCGCACCGTCCGCCCGGCCCCGTACCGGATCCCGGCCGACGGCCCCACGGGACGCATGATCGCCGCGGCGGGATGGCACCCCTGGCGTCCCGCTCATCTGCATGTGATGGTCCGGGCGGAGGGGCACCGGCAGGTCACGACGCAGCTGTACTTCGCGGGCGGCGCGTGGGTGGACGACGACGTCGCCCGGGCGACCAAGCCCGAACTGATCCTGCGCCCCGTGGCGGACGGGGAAGGCGGCCTCGTGCAGCGGTACGACTTCGTCCTCGAACGGGCCTGAGACCAAGGATGCGGATGTGACAGCGCAATCTTCCCCGAACTGCCCGGAGTTCGCACCGGCAGTCCGCGCCTCGGGCGCCGTGTGGACGGGCCCGCACGACGTTCCCTCCGACTGGCGGGGCTGCGCCGTGACCATGGGCGTCTTCGACGGATTCCACCGCGGCCATGCCGCACTGGTCCGGCGGGTGCGCGAACGGGCGGCTCACCACGGGCTGCCGTCCGTGCTGCTGACCTTCGACCCGCACCCCCTCACGGTGACCTGTCCGCAGCGCGCGCCCAAGCACCTGACGTCCCTCGAAGAACGCGTCCGCCTCGCCCACGGTCTCGGCGTCGACGTCGTGCTCGTGCTGCCGTTCACCACGGCACTGGCCGACATGGCGGCCGACGAGTTCGCCGACCGGTTCCTCGGCCGCACACTCGGAGCCCGCGCCGTCGTGGTGGGCGAGAACTTCCGCTTCGGCCGGGGAGGCGGCGGCGACACCGCCCTGCTCGGCCGCGCGGGAAGGCGGCTCGGTTTCACCGTGGACGCCGTGCCGCTCGTCGCCCGCGACGGCCGTACCTGCTCCTCCACTCTGATACGCAGCCGCCTGGCGGCCGGTGACCTCAAGGGTGTCGAAGAGCTGCTGGGGCGCCCGTGGCGCACGGCATTCTCCGTACCGCCCCTGCCGTCCGGCGGCATCGCGTCACGCGTACCGGTGATCGACGACGTCGCGAAGCGCTGAGGGCTGTCCCGTAATCCCTGGTGGATCAGTGCGCGGCGTCGGCTGCGGTGCATCGCAAGGCGGAGGGGCGCCCGCACACTGGATGTATTCGGGCGCTCGGACAACGTGGCGAGGCGTCGTGACAGGCGAGCGTGCCCCACGCCCGGCACGGGCAGGCCTCGCGCGCTCGGGCCGTCCTGACTGCCCGCCGGTCCGGGATCCGGACCGCTCCTGGACCGACACCCCGCCACCCTCGCTGGCGGAACAACCATGTTGACGCGGTCCCGCCGGGATCCGGTCCCGGCCGGGATCCGATGGATCGAGATCGGTACACGCTCGTATCCCCGGCAGGCGAATCCCCGCCCGCAGGCCGTCGGCGCAGGTCGTCGGTTCGACCGGCCTCGCGGCCCCTGGCCCACCCCCTCGGTTTCCAGACCGCCGTTCACCGGCCGCGTCAGTCGGCCCGCAGGTAGTCTTCGAGTGCCTGCGAGCGGGACGGATGGCGGAGCTTGGACATCGTCTTGTGCTCGATCTGACGAATCCGTTCACGTGTCACGCCGTAGACGCGCCCGATCTCCTCCAAGGTCCACCGCCTGCCGTCGGCGAGTCCGAAGCGCAGGGAAATGATGCCGGCCTCGCGCGCGGTCATTCCGGCCAGGAGCCTGTCGATGGTCTCCCGCAGGACTCCGTGGATCACGGCCTCCCAGGGCGGTGGGGAGTCGTCGTCCTCGATGAGGTCCCCGAGCTCGACGTCGCCGGCTGCGGTGATCGCCGTGTGCAAGGAGACCGGTTCCGCGGCGTAGTGGTCCAGTTCGAGCAATCGCTCCGTCGAGATGCCGATCTTTTCCGCGACTTGTTCAGGCGTCGGCATGACGCCTGTGTCCCGGAGCATCTCGTGGCGGACTCGCGTGACTCGGTTGATGACCTCGACGGCGTGGACCGGAATGCGGATGGTACGGCTCTGGTCCGCGAGAGCGCGGCTGACGGACTGCTTGATCCACCAGGTCCCGTAGGTGGAGAACTTGAATCCCTTGGTGTAGTCGAACTTCTCCACGGCGCGGATGAGACCCGCGTTCCCTTCCTGGATCAGGTCGAGCAGGTCCAGCCCCCGGCCCGTGTAGCGCTTGGCGATGGAAACCACCAGGCGGAGGTTGGCCTCGGTGAGGTGGTCCTTGGCCCGATGCCCGTCGGCCGCGAGCGCCGCCCACTCCCGTCTGGAACAAGGCTCCGCGTCCGGCCTCTCCGCCAGCAGGCGCTCGGCGTACAGCCCCGCCTCGATCCGCTTGGCCAGATCCACCTCTTCCTCGGCGGTGAGCAGACGGACACGGGCGATGAGCCGCAGGTAGTCCTTGACCGGGTCCGTCGTGCCTCCGTCGGGGAGGAGTTGCGCGGGGAGGGCGTCGGTGTCGTCCTCCGTCTCCACCGGAGCTTCTTCGACGAGCAGCTCACCGGTCTCCGTCTGCCCCGGGCTCATGCCGCCCCCAGCAGCGGGCGAGGGAATCCGCCCGTGCACAAGGCGGGACGGACGACCTGTGTCGGGGTGCCCTCCGCGATGTACCGCCCATCGGTGCCGATCGTCGATGAAATCCTCGCAAGGAAATCCGTGTCCGGCTTTTCGAGCTGCTCGACGATCCTGCGGGCGTACACCGAAAAGGACCTCGAACAACGGCTTCGCACCCCTGTGAACGCCGTGTCGAATACCAAGAGCGATTTACCAGCCATCTGGACCTCGGTACATAGAAGCGAAGCATTCCGAGGCAAATCGACAGACGTTTCACCAGGAATATCTCGGCGGGCTTCCGCAATGGCGAGTCGATCCCTCACTCACTCGAGGCTACCATCGCGTAATCACCGGGAAGGGCCCGCGGAGAGCAAACTCCCACTGTGAGGAAAGTCGCCCTTGACGGCGTGCCGACCGGCGTGAGCAATACGGCCGAGTCACGTGAACAACTCACTACCGGCACCTCCCCCAAAGGCCCTGACCAGGGGTGATCCTCCGATCAGGCCACCGCCTCGACGTTCAGTGCCGTACCGGGGAACGAGCAGATCCGTTGCGGCCCTTTCGGTTGCCCGGCGTCCTTGCGTCGCTGCCGTCGCCCACCCGGAGAGCATGCTTGGCACCACTGCGTCGGTATACCTCGGAGACCTCCGAAGGCAGAACATTCGGAATCCTGAGGGACTGCAATGCTTTTACGCTATTCCGGTGGCCGCGTTCGGCATTCTTCGTCCGGGCCCCCGTTGGCACCGGGCGGCGCTCGATTTCATTGGCGAGCAGGAACTCGCCGTGTTCAGCGTTCGCAGGATCGGATCAATCCCGTTCACCGCATGTCTCCCGTGGCAGCATCACCGCGCGGTGCGGGGACTTCTTTGACCGGCCGTCGTACCGAAATCCTGGCGTCCGAGCCCGGCGACAGGTCCGCCGGATCAGCGATCGACCACCCGGTGCGCGTCGGCGGGCCAGGATCCGGCGCCGACGATGTGCTCCACGATCCTGAACGCCTCACCGATCGGCACGGTGTCCTCGTCCGGATACTCGTCGTGCTGCCCGTTGGAGAGAACGAACCACAGACGGATCCGAGAGGCGGCCCTCCAAGCGGGGCTTCCACGCCCGCGACCGGGGCTCAGGATCCGGTACGCCGCGGGGTGTGGACCGGGATCGCGCCCACCGCGTCCATGCCCCCGCGCCGTCCGCCACACGTGACTTGATTCACCATCCGGATGATGGACGACCTCGCCCTTCCTCGCGCGTCAGCCCGTAGGCTGCGGGCAGCAGCTGGTTCGCCCCCGTCAGCCAGGCGGGAGCGTCGCAAGAGGGAACCCGGTGGGAATCCGGGACTGCCCCGCAGCGGTGAGCGGGAACGACCGCCGTCATACGCACTGGACCCGACGTACAGGGTCTGGGAAGCGACGGCCAGTAGATGTCCTCATGAGGTGAGGACGTGCCCGCGAGTCCGAAGACCTGCCAACTGCCCGCGCACGGACCAGTCGTGCGCGGACATCCCGGTGACCTCGAGGGCGGGTCGGCGTACATACCAGGCGGATGACCGTGCCTTGCCGCACGGGATCGTCTCCGCCCGGTTCGTCATCCCTTCGCGCTCTCGTCCCGTCCCCGGGATCTCAGGGATTCATCTCGCGAAGGAGATCTCCGTGACACCGAAGTCCGCAGCCGCGGCAACACGGGCCACCGTGTACGGCTACCCCCGTCAGGGCCGGAACCGGGAACTGAAGAAGGCCGTCGAGGGTTACTGGAAGGGCCGCGTCACGGCCGAGGCCCTCCGGGCCACCGCCGCCGACCTGCGCCGGAACAACTGGCGGCACCTCGCCGACGCAGGCATCCACGAGGTGCCGACCGGCGACTTCTCGTTCTACGACCATGTCCTGGACACCACCGTCATGGTCGGCGCGATCCCCGAACGCCACCGGGACGCCGTCACCGCCGATGCCCTGGACGGCTACTTCGCCATGGCCCGCGGCACCCAGGAGGTGGCGCCACTGGAGATGACCAAGTGGTTCGACACCAACTACCACTATCTCGTCCCGGAACTGGGCCCTGACACCGTCTTCACCGCCGACTCCGCCAAGCAGACGGGCGAGTTGAAGGAGGCCCTCGCGCTCGGACTCACCGCCCGGCCCGTGCTCGTGGGTCCGGTCACCTATCTGCTGCTCTCCAAGCCGGCTCCCGGCGTGGCCGCCGACTTCGATCCGCTCACCCTGCTCGACCGGCTGCTGCCGGTGTACGCCGAGGTCCTCGCCGACCTGCGAGCCGCCGGCGCCGAGTGGGTACAGCTGGACGAGCCGGCCCTGGTCCAGGACCGCACCCCTGCCGAGCTGAACGCCGCCGAGCGCGCCTACCGCGGCCTCGGCGCGCTCGCCGACCGGCCGAAGCTGCTGGTCGCCTCCTATTTCGGCCGGCTCGGCGACGCCCTGCCGGTCCTGGCGAAGGCGCCGGTCGACGGGCTCGCGCTGGACTTCACCGAGGGCGCCGCCGCCCATCTGGACGCGCTCGCCGCCGTCGGCGGACTGCCCGGCAAGCGGCTGGTCGCCGGGGTGGTCGACGGCCGCAACATCTGGGGCAACGACCTCGCCAAGTCCCTGTCCACACTGGGCACGCTGCTGGGCCTGGCCGACCGCGTCGATGTGTCTGCCTCCTGCTCCCTCCTCCACGTGCCGCTGGACACGGCACCGGAGCGGGACATCGAACCGCAGATCCTGCGCTGGCTGGCGTTCGCACGGCAGAAGACGCGGGAGATCGTCACACTCGCCAAGGGCCTCGCCCAGGGCACCGACACGATCGCCGCCGAACTCGCCGCGAACCGGGCCGACCTCGCGTCCCGCGCGCACTCGCCCATCACTCACGACCCGGCGGTCCGTGCCCGTGCCGCCGCCACGACGGAGGCCGACGCGCGCCGCTCCCAGCCGTACGCCGAGCGCACCGCCGCCCAGCACGCACATCTCGGCCTGCCGCTGCTGCCGACCACCACCATCGGCTCGTTCCCGCAGACCGACGAGCTGCGCGCCGCGCGAGCGGACCTGCGGGCCGGCCGGATCGACACAGCAGGGTACGAGGAACGCGTCAGGGCCGAGATCCAGGAGGTGATCGCCTTCCAGGAGAAGACGGGCCTGGACGTCCTCGTGCACGGCGAGCCCGAACGCAACGACATGGTCCAGTACTTCGCCGAACAGTTGACCGGCTACCTCGCCACCCAGCACGGCTGGGTGCAGTCCTACGGCACCCGCTACGTGCGCCCGCCGATCCTGGCAGGCGACATCTCCCGCCCGGATCCGATGACGGTCCGCTGGACGACGTACGCGCAGTCGCTCACCGACCGCCCGGTCAAGGGCATGCTCACCGGGCCGGTCACCATGCTCGCCTGGTCCTTCGTCCGCGACGACCAGCCGCTCGGGGAGACCGCCCGGCAGGTCGCCCTCGCGCTGCGCGAGGAGGTGGGCGACCTGGAGGCGGCCGGTACGTCGGTCATCCAGGTCGACGAGCCCGCCCTGCGCGAGACCCTGCCGCTGCGCGCCGCCGACCGCGACGCCTACCTCGCGTGGGCCACCGAGGCGTTCCGGCTCACCACCGGTGGTGTGCGTGCGGACACCCAGATCCACACCCACATGTGCTACGCCGAGTTCGGCGACATCGTCCAGGCCATCGACGACCTCGACGCCGATGTCATCAGCCTGGAGGCCGCCCGCTCGCACATGCAGGTCGCCCGTGAACTCGCCGACCACGGCTACCCGCGCGAGGCCGGACCGGGCGTCTACGACATCCACTCCCCCCGCGTCCCGAGCGCCGGAGAGGCGGCGGATCTGCTGCGCACCGGCTTGAAGGCCATCCCGGCGGAGCGGCTGTGGGTCAATCCCGACTGCGGCCTGAAGACCCGCGGCTGGCCCGAGACCCGCGCCTCCCTGGAGAACCTGGTCGCCGCGGCCCGCACGGTCCGCGGCGAGCTCTCCCCGTCCTGAGCCGGCCGGAACACCGGGGCCGGGGCGCCAGCGCCCCGGCCCCGCCGAGCAGCGCAGACGTGCGGAAATGGGGCGCGGCAGCTACGCACAGGCCGCCGCCGGCCTCGGTCCCGACCGCACCGCCGAATGGTTGTGCGACGCCCGCGAGACGGACGAACTCGCCGTCCGCGCGGCCTTCCGTGGCACCCGCCTCGCCGCCGAACTGCGGGAGGCCGTGACCGCTGACGCACCCGAGGGCCGCGCCTGGCTGCTCACCTCGGCCCGGTCCCCCCGTGCCATGGCCTTCTACCGTCGCCTGGGCCTGACACCGGCCACCCACCCCTCGCCCGAGGTCAGGGCATCGCCGTGTTCCTCGGCCCACGCCATCCCGCCCGGTCCCTGGCGTCCCTTTCCCCGTGACTTCCCGGAGTCGCTCTTTCCCGTGACACCGGAGCCGCGCCCACGCACACGGTCAAGTCCGCCGCCCCGGGGCCCCGCTGACGGACCGGCGCCTGCGGAGCCCACTCCGGGCGCCCGTGTCCGGTACCACGCCCTGCGTCAGGTCCTCGGGGCCGCCGCGCGGTCCGGTTCGCCCAACCTTCCCCCATCGCCGTGACATGTCGACTTTCAGACAGGTGTCGGAGCGGCTCCGGTCCCGGCGACGCGTGGCGGTGCCGTACGCCGGCGGTCGGGTCGCCACGTGGTCACCAAGGCGGCGGCCAGGAGCAGTTCGGCGCCGTCACCGCCGTAGTACATGATCTCCGCGCCCCCTCGGACCTGGTCGATCGGCGCGTGGATGTGGACCCGGAAGCCGCCGTACATGAGTTGCGAGACCACCGCGTGCATCGCGACGGCCACCCCGAGGCAGACCAGACGTACGCGCACGCCCGGTCGCGACGGGGCGGGGTCGGGACCGGCGATGGCGTGGGTGAACAGGCATCCGGACAGGAAGAAGTGCGCGTGCAACAGCCAGTGCGCCGCCGGTACACCCGCGATCGCGTTGTACAAGGGAGTGAAGTAGAGCGGGACGAGGCTGCCGACGGAGAGTGTGAGGGCCACCTCCGGTCGGGCGACGAACCGGGCCGGCGTGCTGCGCAGCATGCCGGTCAGCCGACGGGCCCGGGGCCCGGACAGGGTGCGCAGCAGAAGGGTGACGGGCGCTGCCAGGACGAGCGCGAGCGGTGAGTACATGCCGATGAGCAGATGCTGGATCATGTGCGCGCGGAAGTCGTCGTGGGCCAGGGACGCAACCGGCGGCAGCAGAGCCGCCCCGAGCAGGACGGCCCCGGTCAGCAAGCTCGCCGTTCGCCACGGGCTCCAGCCCAGGACCGGGTTGCGGCGGCGGGCCCGGCGTGCCAGCAGCAGGTACGCGCCGACGGCCGCCGACAGGGCGAGGACGGGCAGCAGCGTCTCAAGGGCCCCGTTGCCCGGATGCTGGTGCACGGACACGTCATGTCCCATCAGGCGTACCGGCCTTCCTCAGGGCGGGCGGGCGCGGCCGGCTCGAAGGGCCGGCCGCTGCGCTGCATCAGGTAGCCGGCAGTGATCAGCACAGCGCCCAGGACCAGGAAGCCGATGTCCCACCAGACCTGGCCGTTTCCGGAGCGGACGTGGTGGATGCCCAGGACATGGTGGTCCAGGACGCCCTCGACGAGGTTGAACAGGCCCCAGCCGACGAGCATCCAGCCCCACAGCACCCGCGACCGCCACACCCGTCGCCGGTCGCGGGTGACGCGCGCGTACAGGATGGCCAGTCCGATCAGTACGGCGAGCCAGCACACGGTGTGGAAGACGCCGTCCCACACCGTGTTCATCTGCAGGCCGGAGACCGTGTTCGGGTCGTAGTACTTGATTCCGATACGGTCGTGGTCGGTGCTGCTGAGCATGTGGTGCCACTGCAGGACCTGATGCAGCAGAATGCCGTCGGCGAACCCGCCCATCCCCACCCCGAGCACGATGCCGGGCAACCTGAGACACCCCGACACCGAACCGTCCCGCGTCTCACCCGTCATCGTGGCCACCGTCGGCCTCCCTTCCCGCACCTGGATCCGGAGTTCTCTCCGAAGGAGCTTCCCTCTTCGCGGTGCTCGCCCGTGCCTGTCTGCTCCATCCGGCCCAACCACCGCCGAGATCACCCTCTTGGTGCCCGGCGGCAACGGCTCGTCGCCGGCCGTCGGACGGCCACCGTCCGCAGCTCGTTCAGGGCGTGAGTCGACCGCACGGCGCCGGTGCCGTGGACGACGCCGAGGGCGCGTCCACCGCACCGCGCCACACGGCTCGGCGGACCGCGCCCTCGAACTCGGCGGCCCGAAGCCGCACGAGAAGGCCCCGGCCGCGGGAGGAACGCCTCAGCCGAGGAACCGTGCGGCCGTCCGCAGATCCGAGAGCAGTCCTCCGTACGCCACGTCCCGGTCCTTCGCCCGCAGCACGGCCGAGGGATGCACCGTGGCGAGCACCCGATGGCCGTTCCACTCGCCCTCCCCTGCGGCATCCGGAGTCGCGGGGATGTCCCAGTCCGGCAGGGACAGCAGCGCGCCACGCACCTCCGTCACCCTGAAGGAGCCGCCGAACAGGGCCTTGCCCGCGGTGGCGCCCAACGCCACCACGAGCGCCGGATCGATCCGGCGCAGTTCGGCTGCCAGCCAGGGGCGGCAGGCCGTGATCTCCCGGAGGTTCGGTGCCTTGTGGATACGCCGCTTCTGCGTCCCCGTGAGGGGCGAGAACTTGAAGTGCTTGACGGCGTTGGTGAAGTAGACCTGCTCCTCATCGATGCCGGCTTCGGCCAGTGCCCTGCGCAGCAGCCGGCCCGCCGGACCGACGAAGGGCACGCCCTGGCGGTCCTCCTGGTCGCCGGGCTGCTCCCCGACCAGGACCGTGTGCGCGGTGGCCGGCCCGGCACCGAAGACCGTCTGCGTGGCGTCCGCGTACAGCGGGCACCCGCGGCAATCGGCCGCCGCACGGCGCAGCGCGGGCAGGCCGCCCCGTGCGGGTACGTAGTCGAGGGCGCTCTCGCGCGGACCCTTCGCACTGCTGGTCATGGCGCCCCTTCCGGTCGCGCACCCGTGTGGGACGTCGTCCCCGGGGGCATCGGTCCGTCGGCCGGATCGGCGGCCCGGACGCCGCCTCGCCGGGCCTGCTCCCTGTCCTTCATCGGCTCCTCCTCCGCGGGTGCGCGCATCGGTCGGCGAGGCCGGGCAGTGGGCCGTGGCTGCGTCTCTCCAGCCAGTATCCGACTCGACCGGCTGGTAACGCGGCCCCAGCGGCACCTCCGCATCGGCCCGCTTTCAGTGAATCTCTTCCACACCGCGCCGATGACTCGGACAGGAACTACGTTTGAAGGAGAGCCCTGAACAGCCCATCGGAGGAGTCGCAATGGCTCACGGAAGCGGCAAGGACAAGATCAAGGGCAAGGCGAAGGAAACCTTGGGCAAGTTGGCGGGAGACCGCCGCAAGGAAGCCGAGGGAAAGGCCGAGCAGGCCAAGGGCGAGATCAAGAAGAAGATGAGTGGCGGCCGTGACCGCACCCCGCCTCACGTACCGCCCTCTCGGTAGCCATCGATCACCCTTCCGCCGCACGACCGGAGAAGGTCGGCGGGGCGGAAGTCGCGTGACGGCCCGCACGCCCCTGCGGGAAGTGCGGGCCGTTCGCGGCCCCGGCGCGTTCTCCCGCTCCTCCGGGCCCATTTCCAGGGGCTCCCGCGAAGGCCCGGTCGACGGCGCGCGCACGAAACGACGGAAGCAGCGGAACAGAGCCGGAGGAATCCCTATCTCCCACGGCTCCGCTCGACACTCGTGAGAACTCGGCACCCAGGAGAATTCGACGTCCGTGAGAGCTCGACGTCGATGAGAGGGTGAACAACCCATGACCGATGTCAACAGACTGTTGCTCGCCGTGGCGGTGGCAGGCGGCTACGTTCTGGGGCGGACCAAGAAGGGGCGGCTCGCCCTCACGGTGGCGTCCTATGCGGCCGGCCGTCATTACGGGGTCGAGCCACGGAAGATCGTCACCGAGGGCGTGAAAAGGCTCGGGGAGATTCCGCAGGTCGCGGACCTGGGCGATCAATTGCGGGGCGAACTGATGACGGTCGGTCGCGAAGCCGTATCAGCGGCCGCCGATCGTCGTCTCTCCGCGTTCGCCGATGCTCTTCACGAGCGGACTCTTCGCTTGGAGGGCTCCGGTGAGGAGGAGGTCCGGGACCGGCCGGACGGGAAGGACCTCGATCGGGACGACGAGGAAGAGGAACACGAGGAGGAGCACGCGCACGAGGGCCGTGCGAGAGGGCCGCGCGCCCGCGGCACCTCGGGAAAGAAGCCCCGCGACCGCGCGGACAGAGGCGACGGCACGAGGAAGACGGGGGACCGCGAGCGGGCGGCCGGGGGGACGGCGCCTTCCAAGAAACCCCCGGCCCGGCGGAAGACCACCGAAAGGGCCGCCCCCGGGAAGAAGAAGACTCCTTCCTCGGAGAAAGCGCCGTCACACGCCGGGCACCGGAGGTGACCAGTCATGGCACAGCGGCTCAAGGAGACCGAGGTTTCAGGGCTCGACCGGTTCCGCGACGAACTGGGGGACTATCTGTCGGCTCGCGTCGGAGACCTGGCGGAGCGGGCGAGCGACAAGCTGTTCGACGTGACGGACCAGCTCGTCGACGTCGCGCGCAACGGCGGGTCGCTCTCCCGGATGGGTGCGAGCCTCCTCGGCGGCGGCTCCCCCGTCAAAGCGCTGCTCTCCGGAACGGCGAAGAGTGTCAAGGACACGCTCCTGGACAAGACGGGGAGCCTCCTCGGCGGCAAGGGAAAGGCGCCGGGAGACAAGAAGGTCACCAACATCGTCGAGGTGATCGATGTGGGAGTCCCCCTGCGCACGGCCTACGACCACTGGACGCACTACGAGAAGTTCAGCGGGTTCACCAAGGGTGTGCGCAACGTCTCGCTGTCCGACGAGACGACGAGCGACTGGAAGGCCAAGGTCGGCCCCTCGACCCGTGGCTGGAAGGCGACTGTCCAGGAGCAGGTTCCCGACGAACGCATCGTCTGGACGTCCGACGGCGCCAAGGGAACGACACGGGGTGCCGTGAGCTTCCACGAACTGGCTCCCGGCCTGACACGCATCGTGCTGGTCGTCGAGTACTACGCATCGGGGCTGTTCGAGAAGACGGGCAATCTCTGGCGCGCACAGGGACGGAGACTGCGGCTGGACCTCAAGCACTTCCAGCGCCACGTCACTCTCACCGACGAGGAGCCCGAGGGGTGGCGCGGTGAGATCCGTGACGGCGAAGTGGTACGAACCCACGAGCAGGCCGTCGAGGACGAGGAGGCGCGGTGGGACCGCGAGTCGGACGAGGCGGAGGAGGAGAGCGAAGGAGACGAGGAGGAAGAGGGGCCGGAGGCCGAAGACGCGTGGGAGGAGGACGAGGAAGAACCCGAGGACGAGGACCGGCGCGAGGACGACGAGGACGAGGAGGACGGGCGTGAGGACGACGAGCCGGACTGACCGACGTTTTCCCCCTCGCACCCCGCCCTGTGTCGCGACCAGCGGGGTGGAGCGGGGACCCCGGACGTTTGAGGCACGCGCCCGCATGGCAAACGCCTGCCATGCGGCCTTCGGCGAGAAAGACGGAATGCGCGGACCCGGTTGCGCGTGGTGACGCGACGAGGGGCGGTGTCGCGCGCGCCGAGCGTCTTCTCCTGGACCGCCTCGACGCGCTGAGTCGCATGGAGAAGCTCGACGTGCTGTCGTCCCCGATGCGGTGGGTGGTACGCCGTCTCCCCCTCGGCCGCTCCCGTGACGCTCTACGGGGTCTGCCGATCGGCCATCCGCTGCACCCGGCACTCGTGCAGGTCCCGGTGGGGGCATGGCTGTCGGCAGCGGTGCTGGACTGCGTACCCGGCAGTCGGCGCGGTGCACGCGTGCTGGTCGGCGTGGGAGTCCTCGGGGCCGCTCCCGCGGCGCTGGCCGGATGGGTGGACTGGGCGGAGCAACCCCCCGAGCACATGCGCACCGGGTTGGTCCACGCGGCGTCCGTCACCGCCGCCGTCGCGCTGTACGCCGGCTCCTGGGCGCATCGTCGCCGTGACGGCCGCACGGTTCTGGCCAAGGCACTGGGGTTCACCGGGCTGTGCGCCGTCGGCGTCGGCGGACTGCTGGGTGGCCATCTCGCCTATCGGCAGGCGGTCGGCGCCAACAGGGCCGAGTCCGTTCCACGTCTGCTGGGGGCGGGCTGGCATCCCGTTGGCGCCATTGCGGACTTCCCGGCGGGTGTGGCGGTCCGTAGGCAGGTGGGCGAGGTGGCCCTTCTGGTGTTCCGCTGCGAGGACGGACGGATCCGTGTCCTCGGGGAGCGTTGCAGTCATCAGTCGGGCCCGCTCTCCGAGGGAAGGATCGCCGACGGCTGCGTGGAGTGCCCCTGGCACGGCAGTGTCTTCCGGCTGTCGGACGGCGTCAACGTGCGCGGGCCGGCCACCGCTCCGCAACCGGCCTTCGACGTGCGTGTCGACGGTGACGGCATCGTGCGCGTCCGGTTGCCCGGAGCGGGTCGAAGCGCTCCGTGAGCCGCCACTCGTCGCTGTGGCCCGCGGTGCCGGCCGCGTTCGGTCACCGCAGGACGCCGAACGCTCTCATTCCCGGGGAGGCAGCAGAGTGCCGAGCGGGCCGAGGTCCAGGTTGAGGTCGCTCATGGTGAGGCCGTACCGGGCACAGAGTTCGGTCATGCGGTCGTGCAGGATCATCAGTGTCGCTCCCAGGCGCTCCTCCTGTTCCGCCGTGAGGTCCCCCGCCTCGACCCTGTGCAGCGCCTGCCGCTCCATGAGCTGCCGCAGCAACTCGACGAGGGTGAGGACGAGTTTCATCAGGTCGCGTTCGACCGTGTCGGGGTCCGCGTTCACCCTGCGGGCCGGCCGCCGAGCGCCTCGCGGGACGTGCGGGACGTCCTCCTCCCTCGTGGGCAGGGAACGCAGCGCGCGGTCGGCGGCTTCGGCGATCTCGCCGAGACGGCTGTGCGGCAGGTGCTGCTCGCCGGTCATCGTCACCTCCACGGGCGTGGAGAGGTCTCCCACGGGGCGGGGTTCCGCTCACTGATGGAGACGATCAGCGAACGCAGGGAGACGCGCACGAGGTCGATGTCGGCGATCGACAGCACGATGTCGCCGGTGAGGACGACCCCACCGCTGAGCAACCGGTCCAGCAGGTCGATCAGCGCCACCTGCCGGTCGGGAAGCGGCTCCTCGGACGGCACCGGCGGCCCCATGGCCGTCACCGCGCCACCCCCTCCCCGCCCTGCGGCAGGTCTGGAGTCGCGAACGAGTACGGGGCCCAGGGCCCCGTGATCTCGACACGCACGCCCTCGAACCCGTCTGCCGCCGACGCCACGTGGGCCCGGAATTCGTCGGTGTACCTCGACGGGACGAGATAGGCGTCGTTGGCGATGTTCTGTCCCGCCCCGGGTGCGAGAACGCCCTGCTGCGGGCGGTGCCTGACCCTGCCGACCGAGTAGGACCGGGCGGCCGACTCGATTCGTCGGGCCACGTGTCCGGCGTGGCGATAGGCGTCGTCCCGGGCGCTGCGCTGGGCCCGGCGGCGGCTCAGGTAGGCCCGTCCGGGGCCCAGGCCCTCATCGGCGGACGGTTCCTCCCGGCCTTCCGCCGTCGGCTCGTCGACGAAGACCTTGACGCCCCATTCCGCTCGGGAGGCCAGGGCCTCGAGCCGGGAACCGAACGCGTCGCAGCGGTCCGCGAGCACGGACCGCACCCGCTCGTCGTCGCGGTACAGGGTCACCAGCCGCAACGGCAGGACGGTGGTGCGTGCCGCCAGCGCCTCCACCACCCGGTGGTGCGCCCTGGCGGTGGACTCCAACCAGTCCAGGTCCTCCAGACGGAGCCGCAGCGCGTCCTCCTCGAACTCGCTCTCCGGTACGAGGCTGACGGCGATCACCAAGCCGTCGCAGTGTTCCGAGCGCACCAGGTGGACCGGCGCCCCGGAGACACCGAAGAGACCGGCCAGCGCCCGCTCCAGCCCGCCGTCGTCGCGTGCGACCGCGTACGCGTAGCTGATGGCGTCGGCGGTCATGGCTCGTCCCGTTCATCGGTCCGGCGCGGTCGTTCCCGCTTCCGCCTCCGTTCCCGTTCCGGCTCCCGCTCCTGTTCCCGCCCCTGTTCCCGTTCCTTGTGAGGAGCGCCGCGGCTGATCTCCGCGGTGGATTCCCCCTGTCGGCCGGTCAGCGGTTCGGCACCTCGGCGCAGCGCCTCGATCTCGGCGCGCAGACGTTCGTTCTCGTCGGTGAGCGAGCGGTATCCGTCGTGAGCGCGGGAGGAGAGCGACGGGTCGTGCTCCCACCAGTCGATGCCCATCTCCTTGGCCTTGTCCACCGACGCGACCAGCAGACGCAGCTTGATGGTGAGCAGTTCGATGTCCAGGAGGTTGATCCGTATGTCCCCCGCGATGACGATTCCCTTGTCCAGGACCCGCTCCAGTATGTCCGCGAGGTTGGCCGACGTTCCCTGACCGTAGGGTCCGTAGGGTGCGGACCGGGACGGCACGTCTCCCAGCCTCCTGGCGACGGGTTCGGTCACAGCCACTGCACCTCGTTTCCCTGTTGTCCCGGCGCGTCGGCGACACGCCGGGAGCGCGCGGTCCCACGGAGGAGAAGCTGCCTGTTCAGGCGGTGTTCCCCCGGCCACGGGCCCTGATCTCGTCCAACCGGTCCAGGAGTTCGTCCTCGCGCCGGTCGAACGTCTCCTCGTCGATCTCGCCCGACAGGAGCCGGCGTTCGAGAGCGGCGAGTTCCCGTTCGACCGGCCCGGGGTCGTAGTACTCGTTCTCCGCCGCCTCCACGACGCGCTCGATCACCCACGCCGCCCCGCGCACGGGGGCCAGGGGCAGAGTGACCAGTTGGGTGAGCAGTCCCATCCCGCCTCCTAAACGAAGCTGTACGGGGCCAGCGGTCCACGCAGCCGCAGGTCGTAGTCCGATCCGAGTCCTTTCGCGAGTTCCCGCTCGGCGGCGAGGAAGGACTTCTCCTTCTCCTGCTCCACCAGGAAGGACGCGTTGAGGAAGTCGTCCCCCGTCGACTGCGAGGCGTGCTCCTCCCGGGCGAAGCCGCGCAGAGAATCGACGATCGTCTCGGCCGTGCGCCCCTGCCGGTCCCGCACCTCACCGGCTACCAACTCACCGAGCGTGAACGGAAGTTGGGGATCGTCACGACCGCCTCTGATCTCGTCGTTCAGCCTGCGCGCCTCCTCGGAGTCACGCAGGATCTGCCGCAGCAGTGCGCTCTGGTCCTGGCCGGCTTTCAGGTTGTACTCGACACACCCTTCCAGTGCCCGCAGACGCTCCAGGAACCACTCGGCACGCTGCTCCAGCACTGCGCGTACCGCGTCGTCGTCCGTCGTGACGAAGCCGAACTGCAGGGGAAGTACGGTGCCGTCGCCCATCAGACGCTCCTGCACCGCATGATGTGCGGCGAGGTCCCGGCGTTTGGGCCGCAGCCCCTCCGGGGCGTCGCTGACGACGGCGGACAACTTCTCCGATCCCACGGTGCGCAGGGTCGTCGGCGGGTCGCCCACGCCGGGCAGGCCGTCCAGCCGCTGCGGATGCGTTCTGTCGACGACGGTGTACACGTACACGGCCATGGCTCACTCCCTCCGGCGCCGGGCAGCGGGCCGACGCCTCGGCCGCTCCCGTTCCTCCTCGGCCTCCGCGGTCTCCTCGGTCTCCTCGTCGTCCCGGCCTCCCTTGAGAGCGTCGCTCAGGACTTCGGCCGCGCCGCTCAGTGCGCCCTTGGCCTTGCCGCGGGAGCCGCCCTCCGTCACCTCTCCGACCACGTCGGTGAGTTGAGCGGGCGCCTTGCGTCCCGCCTCCAGGTCGAGGCGGTTGCACGCCTCCGCGAAGCGCAGGTACGTGTCCACGCTGGCCACGACGACGCGGGCGTCGACCTTCAGGATCTCGATGCCTACCAGTGAGACCCGCGCGAAGACGTCGATGACCAGGCCGCGGTCGAGTATCAGGTCGAGGATGTCGTAGAGATTGGCGGAGCCTCCGCCGCCCGTGGCGACGGTTCCCGCGCCTTGCGGCACCACAGTCATGGGTGCCTCCCTTCAGGAAAAGCCTCCGGCGCCGGGCGCGGCCGTACCCCTCCTTCTCGGGCACGCCGACGGCGTCCGGTGTGTCAACCGCCCCGGTCCACCTGCCCCCGCGTGTAGCGGCGGGTGCGCTCGTACGCCACCAGCTCGCCTTCCTCGTCCAGCAGGACCCGGTAGCTCGCCATGACGCTGGTGGTGCCGGGAACGCGTTCCAGTTCCAGCACCTCTATGTCGGCCTGCCAGCCTTCATCGGTCGGTCTGACCGCCGACACCGATTCCGGTGCTCGCCCCAGCAACTCCCGCAGCTGGTCGGCCGCGCGTCGCATGGCCTGCGGCGCGGTCACGGCGTGTGTCGCACGTCCGGCTCCATTCGTCCGGTCGTCGCCCTGCCGGTCACCGGCTCTTTCGGCGGCCTTCCTGCCCGACGGTCGCTTGAGGCGCTGCGTCTCGTCTTCTTCGGCTGCGGCCATGTTCACTCTCCGAAGGCGGAGATAACCTACCGTTCTCACCACAATGCGGCGCTACTTCATGATATAGGGCTTTCCGTCGTCACCCTCAGCCGTGAGTTCTCCCGCGCAAAGAGGCACGGACCCCGACGGCACAACAGAGACCCATCCCACCGCACGGTCCAGGCGGCAGAGCGCCGGACATCTCCTCGTGGAGAGCGGACCTCTCCACGAGGAGATGGTGCGATTGATATCAAATGGGTAGATACAGAATATGACCATTGGGAATCCGGATCCTGATCCGCGCCATACGACCGGCCTGGAGCCCGGCGGCGGCGTCCCACCCGGTGAGACGCCTCCCGCCGAAGGCAGTACCTCCGAGGCAGGGCCGCGCAACGAACCCCCCAGGGGATGGGCGGCGGGGCCACTGATCGCCATTCTTGTCATCGTCGTATTCGTGGCGGCTTTCTTCCTCGTCTATGCCGTGTTGGTATGACAAGCAGCCCTGGCGTGTTCGCGTAACGGGGTCGCCGCGCGCACCGGCGGCGGGCGGAGTGCGCCCACCGCGCCGACCGGATCCCCGTATGCAGAAACCGCTTTCTAGCTTCGGCCCCATGGCCGGTGGGACGGCCACCGAGACGCATCGCTCCGGCAGGGGCGCACGGCGTTCTCCGTCGGCCTGAACCGCTCACCCGTTCGGCGGCGAATCCTCCGCAGAGGGGGTTTCGTTCATATCGGTGGAGAGCCGCTGCCCGCTTCGGCTCCCCGTGACGGTGTCCGGAACTCGGGGTGCCGGACACCGTCACGGCTCTGCCCGGGCCCCGACGTGACCGAAGCGGAGCCGTCGCTCCTCGTCCCCACCGCCCTCCGTCCGGGAGGACGGCCCACACCCCTCCCCAGCGGCACTCCGCCGTGGCCTCACCGCCATCTCACCGGCGTCCCGTGCCGCCGAGCGCGGGCGCCCACCGGTGCCCGCGGCGGGTCGTCGGCTCACCGGAAGGTGTCCGGCCGTCAGAAGGAGACCACCCAGCTTGCGCGGCGGCGGGCCCCGTCACCGCCGCCGCGCGGAACCACGGAGGCACCATGTCACAGCTGGACCACCTGCAGCGGACACCGCCGGAGAAGGCCGTGACCGACAACCCCCGTGTGCGCATGGGCTGCCGGATCCGGGAGATCGTGACGACCACCGATCACAAGACGATCGGCAACATGTACCTCGTCACCTCGTTCGCCTTCTTCCTGCTCGCCGGGGCTCTGGCGATGGTCATGCGCGCCGAACTGGCACGGCCGGGGCTCCAGATCCTGAATCCGACGCAGTACAACCAGCTGTTCACCGTGCACGGCACGGTCATGATGCTGCTGTTCGCGACGCCCACGTTCGCCGGGTTCGCGAACGCCGTCATGCCACTGCAGATCGGTTCGCCCGACGTGGCGTTTCCGCGGCTCAATGCGCTGACCTACTGGCTCTTCCTCTTCGGAGGGCTGATGGTCGTCGGCGGTCTCGTCGTCCCCGGCGGTGCCGCCTCCTTCGGCTGGTTCGCCTACGCCCCGCTGAACAGCGCCATCCGCACGCCCGGGGCCGGCGGTGACCTCTGGGCCATGGGGCTGGTCCTGAGCGGCATCAGCACCACGCTGGGGTCCGTCAACTTCATCGCCACGATCGTCTGCCTGCGCGCCCCGGGAATGACGTTGTTCCGGATGCCGATCTTCACCTGGAACGTCCTCTTCACCTCGATCCTGGTCCTGCTGGCGTTCCCGGTGCTGACGGCGGCCCTGCTGGCGCTGATGGCCGACCGCAAGTTCGGGGCGCACGTCTACGATCCCGCCAACGGCGGGGCACTGCTCTGGCAGCACCTGTTCTGGTTCTTCGGACATCCGGAGGTCTACATCGTCGCGTTGCCGTTCTTCGGCGTCGTGACCGAGATCCTTCCCGTGTTCAGCCGAAAACCCGTCTTCGGTTACGTCGGGATGGTCGGGGCCACCATCGCCATCACCATGCTCTCGGCCTCCGTCTGGGCTCACCACATGTTCGCCACTGGGGCCGTGCTGTTGCCCTTCTTCTCGCTCATGTCGTTCCTGATCGCGGTGCCGACCGGCGTGAAGTTCTTCAACTGGATCGGCACGATGTGGCACGGAAGCCTGTCGTTCGAGACACCGATGCTCTGGGCCCTCGGCTTTCTCACCACGTTTCTCCTGGGCGGACTGAGCGGCGTCCTCGTCGCGTCGCCGCCACTGGACTTCCACGTCACCGACAGCTACTTCGTCGTGGCCCATCTCCACTACGTGCTGTTCGGCACCATCGTCTTCGCCATGTTCGGCGGCTTCTACTTCTGGTGGCCCAAGATGACCGGCAGGATGCTCGACGAGCGGCTCGGCCGGATCCACTTCTGGACGCTGTTCATCGGATTCCAGACCACCTTCCTCGTACAGCACTGGCTCGGCGAGATGGGGATGCCCCGCCGGTACGCGGACTACCTCGCGAACGACGGCTTCACCGTGCTCAACACCGTCTCCTCGGTGGGCGCCTTCCTGCTCGGGATCTCCACACTCCCCTTCCTCCACAACGTCTGGAAGACGGCCCGGCACGCTCCGGCGGTGACGGTGAACGACCCCTGGGGCTTCGGCCGTTCACTGGAATGGGCCACCTCCTGTCCCCCGCCGCGGCACAACTTCGAGTCACTGCCGCGGATCCGCTCCGACTCCCCCGCGTTCGATCTCCATCATCCGGAGGCACTCGCGCCGAAGGCGGCGCGGCCGGGCGGAGACACGCCCACACCGGACACGATCGGAGGGCGGGGCGCATGAGACCGGAGGCACGACTCTTCGCCGTTGTGGCACTGTTCTTCCTGTTCACCGGCGCCGCCTACATCTGGTTCGCGCGCGAACCGGCCGGCGCCGTGGCGCTCACCGTCTCCTTCCTCATGTCGGCGCTCGTCAGCTTCTTCTGCTGGGCGAACCACCGCAGGAGGGGCGCGAGACCCGAGGACCGTCCGGACTCGGACATCCAGGAGCGTTCCGGCTTCGTGGACTTCTTCCCGCCGCACAGCGCCTATCCGGTGACCGTGGCCGTGGGCATGGTGCTGATGGCCCTGGGCGTGGTCTATGCACTCTTCCTGTTCCTCATCGGCCTCGGCATCACGCTGTGCGGGGTCTTCGGCATGACGTTCCAGTTCGCCGACCGGGAGGACTGAGACCGCTCAGGAGCGTCGGCGCGCGCCGACGCCGGACCCGGCATACGGACGCGCCGCTGCCACATGACCGGGGCGACCGTCCCTCACCGCTTCTCGGACTCGCCGACCGGGTCTCCGAGCCTCTCCTCGATCTGTGCGCGCTGTTCCTCCGTCGTCGGCATGTCGACCCGGTCGCCGTAGTACCAATTGCTCAGCCGGAAGCGGACGCGGGCCCGGCGCGAGGCCCTCCTGCCGGGCTCGGCCAGCGGCGGGGGAACATCCCTCACCAGTGCCCGGTAGCGCCGCTTGCTGTCGAGCGGCCGATGGCCGCCGCCGATCGCGCCGTAGACGTTCTGCTCCACCCGCCCCGTCTCCAGTCCCTTTTCCACCAGCTGACGTTCGCGTGCCTGCAACGCGAGACACACACGCTTGGTGACGAGGTAGGCGATCAGCGGCCCCACGACCAGCACGACCCTGAGGATCCATGTCAGTGTCTCGATGGAGACGTCGAAGACGAACGCCGTCACGTCGTTGCCGCCCGCGGCCAGCAGCACCGCGTAGAAGGCGATGGCCGCCACGCCCAGGCCCGTGCGCGTGGCACGGTCCCGGGGGCGGTCGCACAGGTGGTGCTCGCCCACGTCACCGGTGACCCACTTCTCGAAGAAGGGGTACATGTAGAGAACCAGGAAGAACAGCCCCGGCAGCAGCACCGCCGGAACCAGCACGTTCCACATCAGCGTGTGTCCCGCCACCACGTTCTCCCAGGCGGGCATGAGCCGCAGCGCGCCCTCCAGGAAGCCGACGTACCAGTCCGGCTGCGACCCGGTGGAGACCTGATCCGCCCGGTAGGGGCCGTAGCTCCACACCGGATTGATCTGGGCGGTGGCGCCGAGCCACGCGACGACAGCGGCGACCATCATGCTCAGTCCCGCCGACTTGGCGGTGAAGTGCGGGAACATCGGCTGTCCCACCGCGTTGCGGTTGGTCCTCCCCGGCGCCGACCACTGAGTGTGTTTCAGGTACACGACCATTCCCAGGTGGAGGATCACCAGGCCGATGAGAAGACCGGGGACGAACAGGACGTGGACGACGTAGAGGCGCGGGAGGATCGACTGCCCCGGGAACGTTCCGCCCCACAGGAAATGACTCAGGTACGTGCCGACGACGGGCAGGGAGCCGACGATGGTGTCCGCGGTGCGCAGTCCGGTTCCGGACAGCAGGTCGTCCGGCAGGGAGTAGCCGCAGAAGCCCTCCAGGAGGGCGAGGAGGAACAGCGTCACGCCCACCATCCAGTTGCCCTCCCGAGGCCGGCGGAACGCGCCGGTGAAGAACACCCGGAGCAGATGCGCTCCCAGGGCCGCGACGAAGATCAGGGCGGCCCAGTGGTGCATCTGCCGGACCAGCAGCCCGCCCCGCACGTCGAAACTGAGGTGCAGCGTCGTGGCGTACGCCTGAGAGACCCTCAGGCCGTGCAGCGGACTGTAGGAACCCAGGTACGTCCCCTGCTTCATGCTGGGATCGAAGAAGAGCGTCAGAAAGGTGCCCGTGACCACCAGGACGATCAGGCTGTACAGGGCGAGTTCGCCCAGGAGGAAGGACCAGTGGTCGGGGAACGCCTTGCGCATCATCCCCCGGGCGGCCTCCGAGACGGGCGCGCGCCGGTCGGCCGCGACATAGCCCGCCTCGGCGATCCGGCGCGTCTTCTCCTTGAGCGCGCGCCTGCGTCCGGGGAACAGAAGCACCGGTCGACTCCCTCCACGGCTTGCGGGTGGCACACCCGGGAAGCGCGCCCGCGGCGCACAGTGCGCCCCTGTGCACTATGCGGACTGTCCTGCGCGTACTCCCGCATTACGCAGATCAGGGGCACGGCACTCGCGCGGTGCCGCCGGACGGGGGACGTCGGTCTTCGGGCACGGCCGGCCGGGCCCGGCACACGCACGGACCGGTCAGGGGTGTTTCTCCCAGGGTGCGGCGCACAGCCGCCGAAGCTCCCCCGGCCGCTGGGCGACGGCACTGCGTCGCGCAAGAGACGGAAGTGGGACCATGGGGCGTGTGGGACGTCCCACTCGAATGGGGCGACCGGGCGAGAGAAGGGCTTTCATCATGTCCGACTCCGAGTTCTACCGCCGTGACCGGCCCGATGACGCCAGTCTTCCCGAGGACCGGCCGCGTGGAGGCGGTCCGGAGGATCCGTCTCCCCGGCACCGGACCCCTTGGGTGTGGATCACCCTGATCATCATCATCGTGCTGGCGGTCGCCGTCGTCGTTCCGCTGATCTGAACCGGGCCCGACGGGACCGGAACCTGTTCGGCGCACGTCCGCTGCACGCCGGCGCCCTCTTCGGCCCGTCGGCCATGGGCGGAGACCTGTCGTACGTCGAGCGGCGCTGGAGAAACGCCGGGCAAGGAGGGACGCCGTGCGGGCCACCTTGACGCTGGGGCGGATCGCGGGGGTCCGGGTCGGGGTCCACTGGAGCGTACTGTTCATCTTCGTCATCATCGCGTTCGGCCTCGCACAGGGCCGGTTCCCCCACACGTATCCGGGCCATGCCCCGGTCGTGTACTGGGCGGCGGGCCTCGGGGCCGCCCTGGTCTTCCTGGCCTCACTGCTGGCGCACGAACTCGCGCACGCCGTGGTGGCCCGGCACAACGGGGTGGCCGTCGACGACATCGTGCTGTGGCTGCTGGGCGGGGTGGCCCGGCTCAAGTCGGAGGCGTCGAACCCGGCCGCGGAACTGCGCATCGCGGGTGTCGGTCCGCTGGTCAGCCTCCTGCTGGGCGGACTCTTCGTCCTGGGCGACTGGCTGCTCACCCTGGTGTCCGCGCCCGGGCTCCTGATCGAGGTGGTGGCCTGGCTCGCGGGCATCAACCTGCTGCTCGCCGTCTTCAACGCCCTTCCCGCCGCCCCGCTCGACGGCGGACGGCTGTTGCGCGCCTTCTTGTGGTGGCGTACGGGAGACCGGCTGCGGGCGACCGCCGGGGCCAGCGCGGCGGGACGCGTCCTCGGCTGGCTGCTCGTCCTGCTGGGGCTGGTGGCGTTCATGAGGGGCGGCGGGTTCGGAGGACTCTGGCTGGCCCTGATCGGCTGGTTCCTCATCGCTGCCGCCACCGCCGAGGGGAGGCAGGCCCAGCTGCGCGGTCTGCTCGCAGGGGTGCCGGTGCGTGACGTCATGACGAGGGATCCGGTCACCGCGCCCGTGGGCCTGGCGGTGGCGGACCTGCTGGCCGACCCGCGATACCGGTACCGGCACTCCGCGTTCCCCGTGACCGGCGAGCACGGAGAGGCGGTCGGGCTCGTGACCCTGAACTCCGCCAGGCAGGTGCCGCCCGGGCAGGGCGGGACGGTGACGGTCGGCGAGGTGATGGTGCCGCTGTCACAGACCGTCGTCGCGGGTCCGGACACCGCGCTCGCGGAATTGCTGCCCCGCATGGAACCCGGCGCCGAGCACCGCGTCCTGGTCGTGGACGAGGGCGAACTCGTCGGGATCCTGTCGCTGTCCGACGTCAGCCGTACGGTGAACTGGCTCATGAAGTCCGCCCCGCGGCGGTGAGAGCGGCTCGCGGAGCCTGCGGCGCCCCGGCACTCGCCGTCCCGGCTCCGCACGACGGGCCCAGTGGCCGGACGCGCGCATCGGGGCCGGGCGTCGGGGTCGGGCATCACCCCGGGTATGCACCGGGGAAGCACCGGTGTCGGCCGAGGAGCGGGCGGCGGCGACGGCCCGGCGTTCGCGGCGTGATCGGCTCTCCGAGCTCTCCGAGGTGCAGCCGTGCGCGGACCTTTTTACTCTACGTAGGTATGCGGTCCCGGTACGCGGTCACAGGGATTCGACGGAAGGCCCCGGCAGGGACAGCCCGGGCCGAGAACATCCCGACAGTCGTTCACGACTCGGAGGAGCCCTCATGAGGAAACGCGTTCTCGCCTGCCTTCTGCCCCTGACGGCCGTATCCGGCCTGCTGGCCACCCACCCGGCCCCCACCTCGGCGGACGCCCCGGAACAGGCCCCCGCCCAGGACAGCACCCGAATAGCGGTCGGTCCTCAGTACGACACGACGCACGTGTACGTCGAACCGGGCGAGGTGCCCGCCTTCACCGCCAGTTGGAAGGCCACCTTCGGCGGGACGAACACCGCCGTATCGGTCACCGACGTCACCCCCACCCCCAGCCGGACGAAGTCCGAACTCATCTTCTCGCCGGTCGGCAACCTGTCCGTCTTCGACTTCCAGACGCCCGTCCCGTACCCGTTCGGAGCAGAGCGCACCGGATGGCTCGTGACGAGCATGGACGCCGGCATCCGGCACGCGCGCGCCAGCGGGGCCGGCGTCATCGTCTCCCCCTTCCCCGACCCCATCGGTCAGGACGCGGTCATCCAGTTCCCGGGCGGGGTCAACACGCAGATCTACTGGCACACCAAGGCTCCGGCGTACAAGCCGCTGGAGACGGTCCCGGAGAACCGGGTGTACGTGTCCCCCGACGCCGTGAGCGCGTTCCTGCGCTCCTATCTGAGGTTCACCGGCGGTTCGATCGTCTCCGACACTCCGAGGGCGGACGCGGTCGAGATCGGGCTGACCGGGAAGACGTACCGCAGGGTCCGCCTCACCTCGCCGTTCGGGAAGACCGTCGTCGCGGTCTCCGACGGACATCTGCCCTACCCGTTCGGGCGAGAGGTGACCGGATACCAGGTGGCGAACCTCGCAACGACGCTGGTCAAGGCCAGGGCCGCCGGTGCCACGGTGTTGTGGGGGCCCCGCCTCTCGGCGGGCCGCAACAGTGCCCTCGTGAAGTTCCCCGGCGGATACATCGCCGAGATCCATGACGGCGCGTCGCGCTGACCCCGCGCTCGGCGGCGACGAGGACTTCGCGGAGCCGCCCCGGCGCGGGAGGAGGCCCGCCCGACGGCCGGTCGGTTCGCGTTCAGAGTTCGGACCCGTCGAAATCTCGATATCGACCGGTGACAGAGAAGCTCCGAAGCGCGTCTTCGAGATCGGGTGCTTGTCGCACATGGCGATACTTGCCGGGCTTCTCGTAGCAGGTCGGCGCGGTGGCGAGGCGGGGGAAGCCCGATGGCGCGCCTTGTTCCTCCGCACACGGAGGAGGAATGGGAGGAGTACGCCTTGTCCGTACGGAGCGAGGCCCTGTCGACGGTCGAGGCGCGTCGCACCGTGCGTCGCCGGATCCGCGGCACCCCGTCATCGGGGCGGAGCCCGCCGCGGGAACCGGGGCTCATAGCCGGCTGAATTTCTCGATGTCCTCCGCGAACTCCTCGATCGCCTGCGTGGTGAGGGTGGGCCGTGTATCGGCGATGGCGGTCATGTAGTCCTCGGTGGTGGCCGGCCGGCCCTGGCGCTGGGTGACTTCACGCTCGAACGCCGCCTGCGCGCCCTTGCGAGCCGCGAACTCGATGTCGGCCGGGGTGAACAGCTCGCTGGCCGCCACCAGTTGGGCCAGGTCGATCGAGTCGGTGGCGGTCCTGAGATAGCGGGCCCAGATCGCCGAGCGCGCGGTCGCGTCCGGGGGCCCGATGGGGATGACGCAGTCGAATCGCCCGGGGCGCAGGAACGCCGCGTCGAGAGAACGCACCGAGTTGGTGGCGCAGGCCAGCAGGCGCGCGTCCTGCTCACGGAAGACGGGGATGAGTTTGAGCAACTCGTTGGTCACCCCGTGCCCGGGATCGACCGCCTTCCCGGACCGCACGCCGGCGATCTCCTCGACCTCGTCGATGAAGAGCAGCACCGAGTCCAGTTCCGACAGTTCGGCGAAGGCCTCCCGCAGCGCCGTGGCCAGCCCCTCGCTCGTGTCGGCCGCGAGCCGGGACGGGAAGAGTTCCACGAACGGCCAGCCGAGCCGTGAGGCGACCGCCTTGGCGAAACTCGTCTTTCCGGTGCCGGGCGGGCCGAACAGGATGATCGCCTTGGGCGGAACCACACCGTAGCGGTCGGCCAGCGCCGGCTCCTTCAGCGGCAGCACGACACGACGTTCGACGACCTGCTTCTCCCGGTCCATTCCGGCCATGGCGTCCCAGAGGTCCCCGGGCAGCATGCGCCCGCCCAGCGCCGCCAGGGCGTCGGCGTTCGCGGCCCCGGGCGGATCGAGTTTCTCGTAGTAGGTCAGGTCGTCACGGAACCGGTAGCCCGCGTTCTCCAGAGCCTTCGTCCCGGCGGCACCCGCGGACAGCAGCGCGCTGACGTGGCGCACGCCCAGTGCGCGCAGGCGACGCTCCAACTCGGCGAGGAGAGCGCTGCCGATCCCGCGCTCGCGCCAGCGGGAGGCCAGGGCGACCAGGAGGATCCAGCCTCGCCCGCCGTACGCCTGAGCCACGGCCATGCCGACCAGTTCGTCGCCGACCACCGCGACGACCGCGGGCTGACCGGCCTTGGCCGCGGCCATCACCTCGGAGACGGGGAAGATCGGGTCGCGGCAGACCTGCCGGCTCTGGTCCCAGACCTGGATCGCCTGGTCGAGATCGTCGTCGTGATAGTCGCGCAGATGCCATGCGGGCATCACCCACCACCTCATCCGGCCCAGAGGTGCCATTCTCCCCTGTCGGGCACCGATCCGCTCGGTGACGGTCGGGACCGGCCTGTTCGGTGGCCCGGGCCACGGCGGCGTGGGCCGGGCCGCCCCACGGCCGGTCGTGCCACCGGAGTGACACTCCTCGGGGGCGTTCCGAACGGTCGGCCGACCGGACCGTTCAGTCCATCGGGCGGCGCAGCGGGGCGTCGGGCACGCCTCCGTGATTCCACTTCCATGGCGAGCGCCTTCGAAGTCCCGGACCCGGCACCGGAGTCCGCTCCCCGCGGAGAGAACCCGGCGCCGGGCCCGTCCTCGACGGACTCAGCCCGCGAACCGGGCCATCCACTCCTCGACCTCGTCCGCGGACCGGGGCAGGCCCGCCGACAGGTTCTCGTAACCGTCGTCGGTGACGACCAGGTCGTCCTCGATCCGGACGCCGATGCCGCGCCACTCCTCGGGCACGGTGAGGTCGTCCGGCTGGAAGTACAGGCCGGGCTCGACGGTGAGCACCATGCCCGGTTCCAGTACGCCGTCGACGTACTCCTCGTTCCGGGCCTGCGCGCAGTCGTGGACGTCCAGGCCGAGCATGTGACCGGTGCCCGCCAGCGTGAAGCGGCGCTGGAGGCCGAGCTCGTACGCGCGGTCCGCCGGACCTTCGATGAAGCCCCACTCGACCAGCCGTGCCGTCAGATGACGCTGGGCCGCCTCGTGGAAGTCCCGGTACGCGGCGCCCGGCTTGACTGCCGCGATGCCGGCTTCCTGGGCCTCGTACACCGCGTCGTAGACCTTGCGCTGCAAGGGGGTGAAGGTGCCGTCGACCGGCAGGGTGCGCGTGACGTCGGCGGTGTAGAGGGTGTGCGTCTCGACACCGGCGTCGAGCAGGAGCAGGTCTCCCGGGCGCACCGGGCCGTCGTTGTCCGTCCAGTGCATGATCGTGGCGTGCTCGCCCGCGGCGCAGATCGTGCCGTAGCCGACGGCGTTGCCCTCCAGACGCGCGCGGCGGAAGAACGTGCCCTCGATCCATCGCTCGGACGACGCGATCGCCCGGGAGAGCTCACCGACGACATCGGTGAATCCGCGGACCGTGGAGTCCACGGCCTTGCGGAGCTCGGTGATCTCCCAGTCGTCCTTGACGAGGCGGAGATCGCCGAGCGCCTCTTCGAGTTCGGCGTCGCGCTCCTCCTCCGTGGCGACGGCGGCCTCCAGGGACGGGGCGATGCCCCGGACGATCCGGGTCGGCACACCGGGGGCGGCGGCCAGGTCGTCGGCCGCCGTGCGAATGTCCCGGCAGGGCAGACCGAGCACCCGCTCCGACTCGGCGAGGGTGCGGCGCCGGCCCATCCACAGCTCCGCCGAGGCGCCGGTCCAGAACTCGTTGTCGTCCCTGCTGTCCCGCGGCAGTCGGTAGCAGTGGGCGTCGTGGCCGCCGTCCGCCCGGGGTTCGAGGACGAGAGCGCTGTCCCGGGCCCGGTCCCCGGTCATGTGGACGTAGCCGGAGTACGGCCGGAACGGATAGACGTCGTCGTTCGAACGGATCTTGAGGTGTCCGGAGGGGATCACGAGCCGTTCGCCCGGAAAGCGCGCGGAAAGCGCGGCGCGGCGGCGGGCCGCGTACGGGGCCTGCTCGTCGAGGCCGAGGTCGTGCCGCTCGGTGTCCGCCCACCCCGTCCGCATCAGCGCGGACAGTTCCTCGGAGATCCCTGAGTACAGACCGTTCTTCCGGCGTTTCGCCACGGCATACACCCTTCTTCTGGACGGGTTCGGTCGCTCAGCGGCGAGGGCGGGGCGTCCGCGCGGACGGACCTGACCCGGGTGCGGTCGGGGTGCCCTCGCCACCGCCGGTCGTCGGCGGCTCCCGGGACGGTATCCCGTGCCGGGCGCGCCTGGTGCCGGAAAGTGACACTGGCACCGATCGGCCACGGCCCAGGCCGGAGACGTCGATAATGCGACGCATGACGAACGCGAGACTCGGCGAGGCCCTTCGGCTCCTGGGCATCGATCACACTGCGGGCCGGGTCTATCTGGCGCTGCTCGAACTGGCTCCCGCCCCGCTCGACGCGATCGCGGCCGCCGTCGGTCTGGACGGTCCGGCACTGACCGCTGCTTACGGCGCGTTGGTCGACGCCGGTCTGGCCAGTGCCGCGGAGGAGGGCGGGGACGTGGTGGCCCCGGTTCCGCCGACCGCCGGTCTGGAGGTCCTCGCCCGGCATCGCGTGGCCGAGGTGGAGGAGTCGCGCCTCGCCGTCGGGGGCGCTTTCGAGTCGTTCCGGCGGCAGCGGCTCGCCGCGTACAACGACCATCTCGTCGAGGTCGTCACCGGCGAGGCGATCGGCCCGAGGATGCGTCGCGCCTGGATGAGCGCCCGCGACCAGATCCGGCAGTTCGAGTCCCCGCCGTACTTCCCTCTGACGGGCGCCACGGAGGACGCGCTGGCAACGCTCGCCCGGGGTGTGACGCAGCGTGTCGTGTACTCGCGGGAGTCCCTGGAGCACCCCGGTCATCTGAAGGATGCCGTCGAGCCGTGCGTCAAGGCGGGCGAGCAGGCCAGGGTGCTGCCGTCGGTGCCGGTGAAGCTTCTCGTCATCGACGAGGCGTACGCCCTCGTGTCGTTGTCGAGCAAGGAGGCCGATGTCCACAACACCATGCTGGTCGTGCAGCCGTGCGGCCTGCTCTCCGCTCTCATCGCGCTGTTCGAGCAGTGCTGGCAGAACGCGCTGCCCCTGCACGGCCGCACCACCCGCCCCGGCGGCCTGTCCCCCGCCGACCGCCGCCTGCTGTGGCTCCTCGCGGGCGGCACGGGCGACGACGTCATCGCCCGCGAGCTGGGGATCAGCCGCCGCACGCTCTTCCGCCGCCTGCAGATCCTGATGGCCCGGCTGGGCGCCGTGAACCGCTTCCAGCTGGCCCTGCAGGCACAGCGCAGCGGATGGCTGTGACGGGACGCCGCGAGCAGCCCGGCGCGTCGGCCGTACCGCCGGCGGGCGAAGCACCGCCCGGCGTCGTACTGCTGTGGCCGGAAACGTTTGCCGGGAAGCTCGCGGCGTCCGGTGCGGTGCATCGCAAGGCGGAGGATCGCCCTTGTACTCGACGTACTCGGGTGATGCGACAACGCGGCGAGGTGCCGTGCCTGGCGTCGCGAGCCGGTAGACCTTTCCGGCCGCAGCAGTACGCGCCGAAGCGGCCCCCGGGAGCGCCGGTGACCGGCGTTCCCGGAACATGGGGCCATCCGCGTGAGACCGAGGAGGAACCCGTGCAGTTGCGCAACGTCACTCCGGACGATGTCGATGCCTACATCCGGATGCAGTGCGATCCCGAGATGATGGCCGATCTCGGCGGACCTCTGCCGCGCGAGGGGATCGAGGACAAGGTCCTCCGGGATGCCCGGAAGGCGGCGGACGACCTCGCGTGGCTCAAGATGATCATTCCCGATCCGACCGAACCCGACGTGGTGGCGGGCACCGTGAACCTCTGGTCCCACGACACCGACGACGGACCGGTCTCCGAGATCGGGTGGATGGTGCTGCCCGGGTTCCAGAGGCGGGGACTGGGCAAACGCGCCGTCCGCGCCCTCCTGGAACAGGCCCGGGATCAGGACCGCTGGGGCCTCGTGCACGCCTTCCCGGCGACGGGCAACGCGGCGTCCAACGGCATCTGCCGCTCCGTCGGTTTCCGGTTCCTCTCGGAAACCGACATGACGTTCGCGGGCCGTGTCCTCAGGACCAACCACTGGGTCGTGGATCCGCGGGCGCTTCCGGCCTGACGGGAAGGGCGGCGAGGCCCCGCCCGGAGCACGGGAAGGCACGCGGAACACGAGGAGTACGGCGGAGCCCGGTCGGCCGGCCGCACCGCCCCGCACGCAAGAGGGCGGGACACTCGCCGCTCCGCACGCAAGGGGGCGGGGCGCCCGCCGCCCCGCCCCCGCTTCCGGCGGTCACCGGCTGTCGGTCATGTCACCTTCCCTCGGCGAGTTCTCCCAGCGCCCGCGCATAGGCGTCCGCCAGACCGTCGATGGTGCTCCGCTCGTACTGTGCCGAGGAGTAGGACCAACTGACGGTCAGCCGACCGTCCTGCACCAGCGCGCCGACGTCGATCAGATGCGGCCTGGCTTCACCGAGGTCGAAGTCGCGGCCGACCACGTCCAGTTCGCGGCGGATCAGGCCGCCCGCTCCGCTGTCGCCGCCCGCCATGTCGAACCGGCCCAGGTAGTTGAAGCTGATCTGCGGGTGGGGCGCGTCCGGGAGCAGGCCCGCGCCGAGCCAGCGCAGGGCGCCGTGCCCGACGCCGTGGTGCGGCACGGCCCGCAGCCGGCGCTTGACCGCCCGGACGGTCTCCGCCCAGCCGGCCCCGGCCGGGGTGTGCAGCGCCACCGGGTGCAGGGCCGTGAACCAGCCGACCGTGCCCGACAGGTCGATGTCCTCGAACAGGTCCTCCCGACCGTGGCTCTCCAGCGCGACGACCTGGTCGTCGCGGCCGGTCCAGTCCGACAGGACCCGGCCGAGCCCGGCCAGGAGCAGGTCGTCTATCCGGGTGCGGTAGCGGCCGGGCGCGGCGTGCAGCAACGCGTGGGTCCGCTCGGCACTCAGGGTGACCGCCACCGCGTCCAGCTCCGCCCCGGTGTTGGGAGCGTCCGGGCGGTCGACCGGCAAGGTGCCCGCGGCCGCGCGCACCGCGTCGGCCGCGCCCCGCCAGTGGTCCAGTTCCGCGTCGAACCCGCCCTCCGCGACGTGCCGTTCCAGTCGGCGCGTCCACTGCCGCACCGACGAGGTCCGGGGCCGTACCTCGACCGCTTCACCGGTCACCGCCTGCGCGTAACCGGCCTCCAGGTCGTCGAGCAGGATCCGCCAGGACACGCCGTCGACGACCAGGTGGTGCGCGGTGAGCGTGAGCCAGGGCGCGCGACCGGGGCCCCGGTCGGCGTACAGGACCCGCAGCAGCGGGCCGTCGCCCAGCCGGAACCCTGCCTGCGCCGCACGGACGACGGCGTCCCAACGGGCGTGCGCGGCGGCCTCGTCCGCCGTGCCGGACAGGTCGTGCACGGTGAACAGGGCGTCCGGGTCGGTGTCCTCGACGGCCGCGACGTGCCCGGTCCACCGGTCGTCCGGACCGGTGGGCGCGTAGGTGGAGCGCAGCGCCCCGTGCCGGGCCACCAGGGCCGCCACGGCCGCCCTCAGCGCCGACGGGACGGTGCCGGGGGCGAGTTCGAAGGAGTTCGTCATGCCGAAGTGGGCCGGGGCGAGGGGGTGCGTCGCGAAGAACCAGCGCGCGATCGGGGTGAGCGGCAGTTCGCCGGTCTCGGTGTCCTCGGCGGTGGCCGCCGGGGACGCCGTGTCGCGGGCCGCGTCGGCCTCCGCCGCCAGAACCGCGACGGTCTGGCCCACGAACACGTCCCGCGAGGACAGTTCGAGACCGGCGCGGCGGGCCCGGGACACGACCTGGATGCTGAGGATGGAGTCACCGCCCAGGTCGAAGAAGGTGTCGTGCACCCCGACCTCGTCGACCTTCAGCACGTCCGCCCAGATGGCGCAGAGCGTCCGCTCGGTCTCCGTGCGCGGGCCGACACGCCCGGCGACCGACCCGGTGTCCGACGGCGCGGGCAGCGCCTTGCGGTCCGTCTTGCCGCTCGCGTTCACCGGCAGCGCCGACAGGGTCACATAGGCCGACGGCACCATGTAGTCGGGCAGTGTCCGGGCCAGATGGGACCGCAGTTCCTCGGGCGGGCACGGCGTCACGCCCTCGGCGGGAACCGTGTACGCCACGATCCGCTTGGCGCCCGGCCGGTCCTCCCGTACGACGGCCGCGCCCTGTTCGACCGCGGGATGGGCGGCGAGCGCGGCCTCGATCTCGCCGAGCTCGATCCGCAGGCCGCGGATCTTCACCTGGTCGTCGGCGCGGCCGACGAACTCCAGCCGCCCGTCGGCCCGCCAGCGCACCACGTCGCCGGTCCGGTAGAGCCGCGCGGCGCCCTTCGGGTCGGCCGGGTCGGGGACGAAACGGGTGGCCGTCAGGCCCGGGCGGCCCAGGTAGCCGCGGGCCACGCCCGCGCCCGTCACGTACAGCTCCCCGGGTACGCCGACCGGGACGGGGCGCAGCCGTCCGTCGAGCACCGACACCTTCGTGCCGGAGACCGGGCCGCCGATCGGGGGCACGGCCGCCGCGGTCGCGGGGGCGAGCGGCAGCGTCCCGCTGAGGGTGGCGACGACCGTGGTCTCGGTCGGGCCGTACGCGTTCAGCATCCGGCGCCCGTCGGCCCAGCGGGCGACGAGATCCGCGGTGACGGCCTCACCGCCCGACAGCAGCGTCCGCAGGCCCGGCGCGCGGCCGGCCGGGATACTGCCGAGGACGGTCGGCGGGATGAAGGCGTGCGTGACGCGTTCTCGCTCCAGGACGTCGGCAAGGTCCTCCCCGGCGAGCGGGCCGCTGGGCAGCGGGGCGCCGTCCGTGTCCCGGGCCCCGGGGTCGGTGGGCAGGACGAGGGTGCCGCCGCCGCTGAACGCCATCAGCAGTTCGAGCACGGACGCGTCGAAGCCCGACGACGCGAGCTGGAGGAACCGCCCGCCGTCCCCGGACGCCCGGTCCGCGGCGGCGTGCCCGTCCGGGGCCCGGACGGTCCGGGCCCCGGTGTCCTCCCCGTCCAGGTCGTGGACGGTGCGGGCGAGGGAGGCCAGACCGGTGTGCGGGACGACCACGCCCTTCGGACGGCCCGTCGAGCCGGAGGTGTAGATGACGTACGCCGCTGCCGACGCGGGTACCGGCACGCGCACGGGCCGCGCGGCCGACCCGGCGTCGGCCCGGACGAGCGCCGGGTCGTCGACCGTGAGGACGACGGGCGCGGCGCCCCCGGGCCGGGCGGGCGCGGCGCTGAGCGCGTCGGCGCCGGTCCGGTCGGTCACCAGCACGGTCGCGCCGCAGTCCGAGAGCACGTAGTCCAGCCGCTCGGCCGGCCAGCCCGGGTCGACCGGGACGTACACGCCGCCGGCCCGCAGTACCGCGATCACCGTGACCACCCATTCGGGCGAGCGGGGCAGCATCACCGCGACCCGTGATTCGAGCCGGACGCCGCGGGCGTACAGCAGCCCCGCCATCCGGTCCGCCCGCTCGTCCAGTTCGCGGTACGAGATCTCCTCGCCGCCCCACGCCAACGCGGGCGCGTCCGCGTGCGCCGCGGCCCGTCCGGCGAACCACTCGCCGAACGCGACCGGAGTGGAACCTTCGCGGCCGGTGCCCCAGTGCGCGGCGCGGCGTGCCTCGTACGGGGACAGCGGGGCGACGTCGGCGAGGGTCGTCGCCTCCCCGGAGGTCAACTCCCGCACCATGCGGGCCAGGTGCTCGGCGAGCCGCCGCGCGGTGACGGTGTCGAACAGCAGCGGGTCGTAGGCCAGGTCCATGCTCAGCCCACCGGTGTCGCCCCTGCCGCCGCCCGCGATGAGCGTGAGCGGGTAGTTGGTGGCCTCGACGGCTTCCACCTCCCGCAGCCCCACCCCGTGCCGGGCGGCGGCGTCGGCGTCCGCCGGATAGTTCTCGAACACCACCAGGGTCTCGAACAGCGCGGTGCCGGAGGGAACTTCGGTCTCGATGTCGCTCAGCGCCACGTATTCGTGCCGGCGGGCCTCGACGGCCCCTTCCTGGATCCCGCTCAGCCAGGGCACGACGGGGTGGTCCATGGAGACGTCCACCCGCACCGGGAGGGTGTTGATGAACAGGCCCAGGATGCTGTCGGAGCCGGGCAGTTCGGCGGGCCGCCCGGAGACCGTCGCTCCGAACACGACGTCCCGCGCTCCGCTGTGGTGCGCGAGGAGCAGCGACCAGGCGCCCTGCACGACGGCGTTCGGCGTCAGCCGGTGGCGTCGCGCGAACACCCGCGCCCGCTCCGCCTCGGCCGCCGACAGCACAACCGGCACCCGCTCGGTCGAGCATCCCTGGCGTTCCCGGGAGGCCGGACGGTCGCAGGGCAGGGACACGGGCTCGGCGAAACCGGCCAGCCGTTCCCGCCAGTAGGCGCGCCCCTCGGTGTGGTCGCGTGCCCCCAGCCACTCCAGGTAGTCCCGGAACGCACCCCGCGCCGGGGCCGGTCGCGCGGTGTCCGCACCGGTCAGTGCCGCGTACTCGGCGATCACGTCCGACAGGAGCGCGGCGCTGCTCCACCCGTCCAGGAGCAGATGGTGGAAGGTCCAGAGGACCTGTACGGCCCCGCCGGGCAGCGTGGCCAGGGTGAGCCGGGCCGGTGGTGCCGTGCCGAGGTCGACGCCTCGTTCGCGGTCCGCCGCGAGCAGGGCCGTGACCCGCGCGGCGCGGTCCTCCTCGTCGGCGCAGGCGGACCAGTCGAGGAACGTGACCGGCAGCGGCGCCTCGCGGTGCACGACCTGTACCGGCCGCTCGGTCTCCTGCCACGCCACCGACACCCGCAGCGCGTCCGTCCGGTCCGCCACCCGCCGCCAGGCACGGGCCAGCGCGGCGGCGTCGGTCACGCCGTCGAGGACACAGGCGAACTGCTCCAGGTACGCGGCGGAGTCCGGTGCGGCGAGGGTGTGGAACAGCATTCCCGTCTGGAGCGGCGTCAGCGGCAGCACGTCGGTCACGTTCCGCCCGTCGCCGGCGACCCGGTCCACCTCGTCCTGCGTCAGCGCGACGAGCGGGAAGTCGGCGGGCGAGCAGCGGCCCGCCGTGGGCTGTGCGCAGTGCGCGACGAAGTCGGCGAGCGCGGCCGTGAAGGCGTCGGCCAGCCTCCGCACGGTCTCCTCCCGGTGCAGCCCCGGCGAATACGTCCAGGAGAAGACGAGCCGGCCGTCCTGGACACCGCCGACGACCTCCAGGAGATGGCTGCGCCGCTCGCGACCGCCGCGGTCGCCTCCCGCGTCGGGCAGTTCGGCACGGTAGAGCCCGCCGTCCGGGGCCTGCGCCGGGGAATCCGTGCCGGGGTGCGTGGAGGGCGACGATCCGGAACGTGGGGCGGCCGGGGAGGCGGTCCGCGGGGTGGAGGGGGCCCCGGGCCTCGGGGCGGCCGTCACGTCGAACTGACCGTGGTAGTTGAAGCTGACCCCCGGCCGCTCCGGAAGGGCGCCCGCGCCGAGGAAGTGGAGTGCTCCGTAGCCGACGCCCCGGTCGGGCACGGCGCGCAGCCCCTCCTTGACCGCGACGATCGTGTCCGGCCAGGCGTCGCCCGCGGGCAGCGGGAGCGCGACCGGGTACAGCGATGTGAACCAGCCGACGGTACGGGTCAGGTCGACGTCGTCGAACAGTTCCTCGCGCCCGTGCCCCTCCAGGTCCACCGTCACCCGGTCCTGTCCGGTCCAGCCGCGCAGGGTACGGGCGAGGGCCGCGAGCAGCACCTCGTCCACACGCGTGCGGTACACCTGGGGCACCCGGTGCAGCAGTGCCGCCGTTTCGTCGGCGCCCAGCTCGCACAGCACGGTCCGCTCGGCGGCCACGGTGTCGTCGCCGCCCGGCGTGTCCAGCGGCAGCGCCGTCGGCGCACCGTCGAGCGCGGACGCCCAGTAGCCGCGCTGGTCGTCGAAGCCGCCGTCGCGGAGGTGCGCGGCGAGGCGGTCGGCCCACTGGCGCACCGAAGTGGTCTTCGCGCCGAGATCGGGCGACTTGCCGGAGAGTGCCTGTCGGTACGCCGTCTCGATGTCGTCCAGCAGGATCCGCCAGGACACCCCGTCGACGACCAGGTGGTGGGCGGTGAACTGCACCCGGGGCCGCTGCCCGGCTCCCCGCGCGACGAGGACCCGGAGCAGCGGGGTCCGGTCGAGGCGGATGCGGGAGGCGGCCGAGGAGGCCAGAGCGGTCCAGGCGGCCTCGGGGTCGGCGGCGGCGGAGAGGTCGTGCTCCTCCACGACGCCGCCGAGGTCGGGCAGATCGGCGACGGACACGATGCGCGCGGTCGGTGAACCGGACGGGGTCTCGGCGAAGACCGTGCGGAGCGCGTCGTGGTGGCTCAGCACGGCCCGCACGGCCGCGCGGAACGCGGACACGTCCAGGTCCTCGGTCAGCTCGAACGCCATCGACATGGCGAAGTGCGCCGGGTCCTCGGTGTGCGTGGCGAAGAACCACTCCCGGATGGGTGTCGGGGCGACCTCGCCCGTCACCTCCCCCTGCTCGGCCGACAGGGCCGGTCCGGCGCCCTCGCCGTCCCGACCCGCGGCGTCCCCGGACGCGGCGAGGCCCACGAGCCCCGCGAGGGCGGCGACGGTCTGCCGGGCGAAGACGTCGCGGGACGACAGACCGAGACCGGCCCGACGGGCCTGGGCGACGAGCTGGATGCTCAGGATGGAGTCGCCGCCCAGGTCGAAGAAGTTGTCGTGGACGCCGACCCGTTCGACGCCCAGCACGCCGGCCCAGATCGCGGCGAGGGTCTCCTCGACGGGCGTGCGCGGCGCGACGTACGCGTCGGTCGCCTCGGCCGTGGGCGTCGGCAGGGCCTTGCGGTCGACCTTGCCGTTGGCGTTCAGCGGGATCGCGTCCAGCGTCGTGAACGCCGACGGCACCATGTACTCCGGCAGCGTAGTGGCGGCGTGCTCCCGCAGGACCGCCGCGTCCACCCGTCCGCCCGGCGCGGGCACCACATGGGCGACGAGCCGGGCTGGCGCGCCCGGCCGGTCCGCGAGTGCGTCGACGACGACCTGGGCCACGGAGGCGTGGGCCGCGAGCACGTGCTCGATCTCCCTGGTCTCCACCCGGAACCCGCGCACCTTGACCTGGCCGTCGCCGGCCCGCCGCACGTATTCCAGCGTGCCGTCCGCGCGCCGCCGCACGATGTCGCCCGTGCGGTACAGCCGCTCGCCGCTCCCGCCCGGGTCGGCGACGAACGAAGCGGCCGTGAGATCGGGCCGGCCCAGGTAGCCGCGGGCGAGTCCGGTCCCGGAGACGTACAACTCGCCGGGGACGCCGAGCGGGACGGGCCGCAGCCAGGCGTCGAGGACGGCCACCCGTGTGCCGGTGACGGGGCCGCCGATGGACGGTACGCCCGCCCCGGCGACGAGTGGTGCGCTGATGGTGGCGCAGACGGTGGTCTCGGTCGGCCCGTACGCGTTGTGCATCGTGCGCCCCGGCGCGCACCGGTCGGCCGTGTCGGCGGGGCACGCCTCGCCGGCGACGGTCAGGACCGGCGGCAGGGCTGCCGTGTCGAGCGCGGCGACCAGGGCGGGCGGCAGGGTGGCGTGGGTGACCCCGGTCTCGGCGACGACCGGACCGAGCCTGGCCCCCCAGTCGGCCTCCCGTCCTCCCGGTGTCTCGTCGACGACGAGGGCGGCGCCGGTCAGGAGCGCCATGGACAGCTCCCACCAGGAGGCGTCGAAGCCCGGCGAGGCGAACTGCAGCACCCGTGCGCCGGGACCGGCACCCAGCCGTTCCGCCTGTGTACGGGCCAGTGCCGCGATCCCCGCGTGGGTGACGGCGACGCCCTTGGGACGGCCCGTCGACCCCGAGGTGTAGATGACGTACGCCCCGGCGCCGACCGGCACATGGACGCCCGGGTCGCCCGGGGCCTGCGCGGCGAGCGCGCGAACGGTCTCGGGCGCGTCGAGCAGAAGCGCCCGGGGCGTACCGGAGGCGGGCAGCCTGCCGAGCAGTGCGGTGCGGGTGAGGAGCAGGTCGGCGCCGCTGTCCGTCAGGATGTAGCCGATCCGGTCCTCGGGATAGCCCGGATCCACCGGAACGTACGTGGCGCCCGCCTTGAGGACGCCCAGCACGGCGACGACCTGGTCCACGGAGCGCGGCAGCAGCAGGGCGACCCTCGACTCCACGCCGACGCCCGCCTCCATCAGGTGCCGGGCGAGGCGGTTGGCCCGTCGGTCGAGCTCGCGGTAGGAGACGGGTTCCGCGTCGGGCGCGGTCGCGCTGATGAGCGCCGGGGCGTCGGGCGCCTCGGCGACGCGCAGGGCGAAGAGCGCGGGCGCGGAGGTCGCGGGCACGGAGGTCTCGGAGGTGGAGGTCTCGGGCGTGGGGAGTGGTTCGCGCGCCATTTTCCGGGCGCCGGTTCCGTCGCCGGCGGCTGCGTTGTCGGCGGTTCCCTTGTCGGCCGTTCCGCGGTTGGCGGTCGCGTTGTCGGCGGATTCGTGGTCAGTGGCAAGGGTGTGGAGGGGCGTGTCGGCCCGCGCGGCGAGCAGCCCCTCCGCCAGAGCAAGCCAGTGCGCCGTCATACGACCGATGGTGCTGGCGTCGTACAGGTCGGTGTTGTACTCCACGCCCGCACGCAGCCGGCCCTCGTCCTCGAGGAAGCCGAAGGTCAGGTCGAACTGAGCCGTCTCCCGCTCCAGTTCGACCGGCTCCACATGGAGGCCGGGCAGATCGAGGTCCGCGGTCGGGGTGTTCTGGAGACTCACCATCGCCTGCACGAGAGGGGTGCGGCTGGTGTCCCGGTCCGGGGCCAGCTCCTCGACGAGCCTGCTGAACGGCACGTCCTGGTGGGCGAAGGCTCCCAGCACCGTCTCGCGCACGGCCGCCAGGAACTCACCGAATCCGCGCGACTCGTCGACATCCGTCCGCAGGACCAGGGTGTTGACGAAGAAGCCGACCAGGTTCTCCCACTCGGCGCGCTCACGGCCCGACACCGCCGTGCCCAGCGCGATGTCACGCTGCCCGCTCCACCGCGAGAGAAGCAGTTGGGTGATCGCCGTCAGGCTCATGAAGAGGCTCGTGCCGTGCGCACGGCCGACCTCGCGCAACCGGTCGGCCAGGGCCTCGGGCACGTCGAAGGAGCACAACGCACCGGCGGTGGTCCGGACGGCCGGGCGGGGACGGTCGGTGGACAGGTCCAGGGGTTCGAGGCCGGCCAGCCGCTGCCGCCAGTAGGCGAGACCGTCGTCCACCGATTCGCCACCGTCGTCGGCCGTCGGCCGCTGCACACGCTGGTGAACAGCGAAGTCCGGGTATTGGAAGGGAAGTTCGGGGAGGTCCGCGGCCACACCCCGGATGGCGGCGGCATAGAGCGCGCTCAGCTCGCGCGTGATCACGCCCATGGACCAGCCGTCGGTGACGATGTGGTGCATCGCCAGCACCAGTACATGCTCCTGCGGCCGATCGGCCCGGCGCGCCAGAAGCGCGCGGAACAAAGGTCCGTTGCGCAGATCGAAGGGAGCGACCGCCTCCTGGGCGAGAAGGGCGTCCAGTTCGTCCTTTCCTGTGACGTCGACGACACGAAGGAGGTCGGAGGCGTCGGTGAGGGCGATCGCCGCCGTGGCCCGTTCGACCGTGGTGCTCGTGTCGTGCACCACCTGGACGCCGCGGCCGTCGACCTCGTCGAACGTCGTACGAAGCGCTTCGTGCCGGGCGACCAGGGCAGCGAGCGCGACACGCAGAGCGGACAGATCGAGGGCGCCGGTGAGACGGAGGGCGTCGACCACGTTGTATTCGACGGTGGTGTGCGCGAACTGGTCGAGGAACCAGAGGCGTTCCTGTGCATAGGAAAGAGGAAGCCGCCCGTCGGCCGGTCGCGGAGGGGGCGTGAAGACCGGTTCCGGTGCCGCCGCGGGAGTGAGGGAGGCGGCGAGCCGGCCGACGGTGGGGTGGTCGAACAGAGCGCGCGGCGAGAGCACGACGCCGAGGGTGTCGCGGGCGCGGGAGACGACTTGGAGGCTGGCGATGGAGTCACCACCGAGACTGAAGAAATTGTCGTGGACACCGACCCGTTCGACACCGAGCACATCCGCCCACACACCCGCCAGGATCCTCTCCGCATCAGTACGCGGCGCGACGTACTCCTCCCCCGCCTCCACCTCCGGAGCGGGAAGCGCCCTGCGGTCCACCTTGCCATTCACACTCAACGGCAGCGCATCCAGAACGACGAAAGCCGACGGCACCATGTACTCCGGCAACGCACCCCCCGCATACCCACGCAGAACAGAAACGTCGACCCCGCACCCGACCGCAGCCACCAGATACGCGACCAGGCGCTTCACCCCGGGGCGGTCCTCACGGACCTGCACCGACACCCGCCCCACCGACTCATGCCGGGAAAGCACCGCCTCGATCTCGGCCAACTCGATACGAAAACCCCGCACCTTCACCTGACCGTCACCACGACCCAAAAACTCCAGCCGACCGTCCGCCCGCCACCGCACCACATCACCCGTGCGATACAACCGACCACCCTCACCGAACGGATCCGCGACAAACCGCTCCGACGTCAGATCCGACCT
>NZ_JBEZVN010000018.1:0-117855 GCF_040636995.1 Streptomyces sp. NPDC032161
GGGGGGGGGGGGGGGGGGGGGGGGGGGGGGGGGGGGGGGGGGGGGGGGGGGGGCGCCGGGGGTGGGCGGGGGGCCCCCCCCCCCCGCCGCTGGTGCCGACGGAAGTGGTCAGCCGGCCACCGCTGCGGCACGCCCGGGTGCGCCCCCGGCCCCGACCGTGTCGGCGGCCGGGACGAGGAGCCGTTCCGTCAGGTGGCCGAAGACGAGCCCGAAGACGACCCACAGGGTGGCCTGTACGGCGAGGGTCGCCAGACGGAACTCCCACAGCAGGGTCGCCGGGAAGTCCGGCCCGACCTCGTTGAACGAGGGCAGGAACGCATAGGCGGTCCCGATCACGGCCACGTACGCGGCGGCCCCGGCCACCGACGCGTTCCAGTTCCCCAGGCGCGGGGCCAGCCGCCTGGCGAGGATGACCGCGGCCACGGCCAGCAGCACGCTGAGCGCGACCATCAGGAAGAACAGCCCCGTGCGTCGGCCGATGGTGTCGGGGTCGCCGACGGCCGGCGGATTGGCCGGGTACTTCAGGAACGGGACGACGTACACGGACAGCAGCGCCGCGCCCGCGATCAGGGCGGCGGTGGCACGCGGTCCGAAGCGGCCGATCCGGCCGAGTGCGTAGCAGAAGACGAGGGCGGCGATACCGCCGATCGCCACCCCGAAGACCAGCAGACCGGTGGCGAGCCCGGCGGTGGACTGCACGGTGCGGCTGACGAGTTCCTCGCCGCCGTGGTCGTGGCTGTGCGCCTCCTCCAGCGCGATGGCCGCGTCCACCCGGGACTCCCCGAGGAAGTACGCGACGGCCAGGGCGAGCGCGCCGGCGATCAGCCCGGCGAGCATGCCCCGGACGAGAAGGGCTCTGACGGATATGGAGTTCATGTGGATTTCCCCTGGTCGGACGGAACGTCAGTGGCAGGGGAAGCCGAGGAGGTGGCGTCCGTCGTGGACCCACTCGTGCACGCCTGTGCCGGAGATGAGCGAGGTGGCGCCCTGCTCGGCGCCGACGAAGTAGAGCAGGACGAGCATGAGGATCCCGAAGAAGACCGCCCAGGGGGCGATGGCCTTCAGGGAGATGGGGGTGATCGCCGGTGCGGCGGTGGTGGGAACGGCAGCGGTCTGTGCCATGGCAGAACCTCCTGGGGGAACACGCGTCCCGATCGTGGTGCCGAGGCGAAGGTGCTGGGTCTGACTTCCCGTACGGGTACGGGTACACAGTGGCGCGACCGTGCCGGACTCTCACCGGACTTCCGTCACACCTTCGTCATGTCCCCCCGGACGATACCGTCTGGGAGCGGGCACGACCATGGGCCCTTCGGCGATCGGACCTGGCATCCTCCGGGGCCGGGGGCCGCTGCGTCCCGTGGTGGGGAACCGCCCCCTCCGCCGACGGCCGCATGCCATGGTGTGCGCACTCGGTGTCCATGGTTCCAGGGGGAGTTCCGGTCATGACGGTGCATGTGATGTCGGTCTCGCCGGCTCTCAACTCCGCGCTGCGCGAGGCCCGTTTCGACGGTGACGCACCGCTCGACGCGGCCGGTGTCCGGCAGGCCCGGGACGCCGCCGCGGCGGTACCGGCGGCCGACCGGTATGTGCGGGCGCCGTCGCAGCGGTGTGCCGGAACCGCCGACGCGCTGGGCCTGCGGGCCGATCCCGAACCCGCCCTGCGAGGCTGGGAGCTGGGCCGGTGGAGCGGGCGGCGACTGACGGAGGTGAGCGGAAGCGAACCCGAGGCGGTGTCGGCGTGGCTGACCGACCCCTCGGCGGCGCCGCACGGCGGGGAGTCGCTGACGGCGTTCTGCGCCCGGGTCGCCGACTGGCTGGACTCCGTGGCCGGGCGGTCCGACGACGGGAACGTCCGGATGCTGGTGGTCGCCGAACCCTCGGTGATCCGGGCGCTGATCGTCCGGGCGCTCGCGCTGCCGACGGAGTCGTTCTGGCGGCTGGACGTCGCCCCGCTGACACTGACCGGGCTCAGCGGCCGGGCAGGGCGGTGGAACCTGCGCTGCGGGCAGCCGTTGTCGCCGCCCCTCCGTCGCGACGGCGACCGCGTTCCCTGATCTCACGTCAATTTCCTTGTGAGAGAAAGGGATTGTCCGGGAGCGACCAGGCCGGACGGGTCGCCGCCCGCCCGGATGCCGTGGCCGACGCACACGGGTGTCCATCTGCTGCTGTTCCTGAACGGCACCGAGACGTTCCTGGTCTCTCCGCCGCTGCCGACCATCGCCGCGGCGGTCGGCGTCTCCGTCACCGCGGCGGCGGGCGTGCGCAGCGGCCGGGACCGGCCCCGGGGGCTCGCGGCTCCTGCGTCGGGCCCGGAGCCGTCGCTCCTGGACGGACGCCCGGGAGAGACGGTCCGAGCACCCGGCGAGGGACGCGCCCTGACGCCTGGGAGGGGCGGATCCGCCGGGGCTACGCGTCCCGGTACGCCTCCAGCAGCCGCAGCCAGACCTCGCTGATCGTCGGGTACGAGGGGACGGCGTGCCACAGCCGGTCGATGGGGACCTCGCCCGCGACGGCGATCGTCGCGGAGTGGAGCAGTTCCCCGATGCCCGGCCCGACGAAGGTGGCCCCGAGCAGGATCTCGCGGTCGAGGTCGACGACCATGCGGGCCCGGCCCCGATAGCCGTCCGCGTACAGGCCCGAGCCCGCCACCGCGGCGAGGTCGTGGTCGACGGCGCGTACGCGGTGACCGGCCCGTTCGGCCTCGGCGAGGTTGAGGCCGACCGAGGCGGCCTCGGGGTCGGTGAAGACCACCTGCGGCACGGCGGCGTGGTCGGCGGTGGCCGCGTGGGCCCCCCAGCGCCCGGTGTCCGTCGGGGTGCCGTGGGCGCGGGCGGCGATCGCGGCGCCCGCGACGCGCGCCTGGTACTTGCCCTGGTGAGTGAGGAGCGCCCGGTGGTTGACGTCGCCGACGGCGTACAGCCAGGTGAAGCCGTCGACGCGACAGCTGTCGTCGACGGTGAGCCAGGAGCCGGGCGTCAGGCCGACCGCGTCGAGCCCGAGGTCGTCGGTGCGTGGGGCCCGGCCGGTGGCGAAGAGGATCTCGTCGGCCACGACGCGCTCGCCGGTGTCCGTCTCCACGGTGACCGGCCCGTCGGGGGCGGGGCGACGCACGGCGGTCACGGAGGTTCCGGTACGGATGTCGGCCCCGGCCTCCGTCAGGGCCCGTGCGACCAGTTCGCCCGCGAAGGGTTCCATCCTCGGCAGCAGCCCCGGGCCCCGGACCAGCAACGTCACCTGGGCACCGAGCGCCTGCCAGACGGTGGCCATCTCCGTGCCGACCACGCCCCCGCCGACGATGACGAGGCGGCCGGGCACCTCCTTGGCACTGGTCGCCTCCCGGCTGGTCCAGGGGTGGGCCCCGGCGGCGCCGGGCAGGTCGGGCACCACGGCGCGACTGCCGGTGCACAGGGCCACGGCGTGCCGGGCCGTGAGCAGGTGCTCCGTGCCGTCGGGGGCGGCGACGGAGACGGTCCGCTCGCCGGTGAGCCTGCCCAGGCCGCGGAAGATGTCCGCGCCGATGCCCTCCAGCCAGGCGGCTTGTCCGTCGTCCTTCCAGTGCGAGGTGTATTCGTCCCGGTGGGCGAGGACGGCGTCCGTGTCGAGCGGTCCTTGTACGGCCCCGGCGAGGCCGGGCACGCGGCGGGCGTCGGCCCGGGCGACGACCGGGCGCAGCAGCGCCTTGCTGGGCATGCAGGCCCAGTACGAGCACTCGCCGCCGATGAGTTCCGACTCGACGACCGCCGTGCTCAGCCCGGCCGCGCGGGCCCGGTCGGCGACGTTCTCGCCCACCGGCCCGGCTCCGATCACCACGACGTCGTATTCGGCGTTCAGGGAGGGATCTGTCATGGGGACAGTCTGGTCGCGGGTGTGGGCGACGGCCACACGGGCAGGCGGAATAGGACGCGTGCCGGCACCGTTGTGCCGGGCGGATCCGAGCCGTACAGAAAGAGGGACAGAACATGAGCACCGTCGAGCTCACCAAGGAGAACTTCGATCAGGTCGTCAGCGACAACGACTTCGTCCTGATCGACTTCTGGGCTTCCTGGTGCGGCCCGTGCCGCCAGTTCGCCCCCGTGTACGACGCGGCGTCCGAGCGTCACGAGGACCTGGTCTTCGCCAAGGTCGACACCGAGGCGCAGCAGGAGCTGGCCGCGGCCTTCGACATCCGTTCCATTCCCACGCTGATGATCGTCCGGGAGAACGTCGCCGTGTTCGCGCAGCCCGGGGCGCTGCCGGAGGCGGCGCTGGAGGACGTCATCGGCCAGGCTCGGAAGCTGGACATGGACGAGGTCCGCCAGTCGATCGAGAAGCAGAAGAACGGGCAGGGGAAGTAGAGGGGGCGGGGATTCCCCCCGTGGAGTGAGGCCGAGGGAGCGGGGACGCGCCGGGCGCCGCACGGCAGGTGACGGTTCGAAGACGGCCCCCGGGCCGGTGCCCCCGTCGGTCGCCTGTGCGGGTGATCGGTGCCCGCCGCGGGGCCGGCGTGGCCGCTCAGGCGTCGGCTCCGCCGCCGGGGGCGTCGGTGGTGCGCTCGTTGATGCGGACGGAGAGCCCGTAGTCCAGTTCGGCCCCGTCGACCAGCAGTGCCTCGACCGTGTGCGTCGCCGGGTCGATGTCCGCCACGATGCCCTCGCCCGCGTACCGCGGATAGCCCGATGCGCCCGTCTCGCCGGTCGCCGCCACGACGGCCGAACGGAGGACGACGGTGTCGTCGCTCCCGGCGCCGCCGCCGGTCTCGTCCGCTCCGGTTCCGGACGTGTCCGTCGCGCCACCGGCCCCGGAGGTGTCCTTCCCGGCACCGGTCTCCGACGCGTCCTTCCCGGCGTCCGTCGCGGACGTGTCGGCGGCTTTCTCGGCGAATCCGGGAACGAGCAGGATCTCGTAACTCTGCGGATGGCTCATGGTCACGACGCTAAGGGCTGTCCCGTAGTCCCTGGTGGATCGGCGCGCGGCATCGGATTCGGTGCGTCGCGAGGCGGAGGGACGCCCGCCTACTGGATGTATGCGGGCGTTCCGACAACGCGGCGAGGTGCCGTAGCCGTCGTCGTGCGCCCGCCAGCGATACGGGACAGCCCTTGGGCAAGCGGCGCGCGGTGCGCACGTCGCCGCTCCCCCGGGGCGGGCGCGCTCCCCGGCCCGCGCGTGGCGGCCCGGGGAGGCGGGGCGGTTTCAACTGGATTCGCGGTGGACCACCTCGGCCCTGAGCAGGTCGTGGTACTCGGGGGCGCCGCCGGGCTGCCGCACCAGCCGGTCGACGAGGTCCGCGAGCGGCTGGGCCGTGGCCGCTTCGGTCCGTACCGTGCTCAGCCGGGGCCGCAGCAGCCGGCCGAGCATCAGGTCGTCGGCGCCGATCACCGCCGTCTCGCCGGGCACGTCGACCCCGGCGTCCTGGAGCGCCCGCATCAGGAGCATGGCGTGGGCGTCGTCGTACGCGAACACGGCGTCGAGCCGCAGGGCGCGCCAGCGGGCGGCGAGCCGGGCGGCGGAGTCCTCCTCGTACCGCAGCGGCAGGGGTTCGACGAGGGCCACGTGGTTCCGCACGGCGTGCCGGGCCCCGGAGAGCCGGGGTTCGGCGTACGGGGCGAGGCCCTGGTCCTCCGGCATGATCACGCCGATGCGGCGGCGGCCGCGGGCCAGCAGATGGCCGACGGCCCGGCCGCCGATCTCCCGCTGGTCCATGACGAGCGCGTGGGCACCGGCCACCGGTCGTGGGCCGAGGGTGACGACGGCTCTGGCCCCCGATCTGCGGAGCGTGGATATGCCCTGCGGGGTGAGGGCGATGGTGCCGGGTGCGACGACGGCGACGGGGCGCAGTTCGGCCCAGGCGAGGGCCGCCTCGTCGGCGCCCAGGCCGGTGCTGCCGTACTGGACCACGGTGTAGTCGAGGCCGCGCAGACCGGATTCCAGTTCGCACAGGAAGCGGTGGTGGAGCGGGCCGGCCGGGAGGTCGACGGTGGGCAGCAGCACGGTGCGGCTGTGTCCCGCGCGCAGGCTGCGTGCGGCGGCGTGCGGGACGTAGCCGAGTTCGGTGGCTGCCGCCCGGACCCGGCGCCGGGTGGACTCGCTGATCCGCACGGTCGTGCTGTCGTTCAGTACGTACGACACGGTGGCCCGGGAGACGCCGGCGAGTCGTGCCACATCTGCGCTGGTCGGGACGGGGCCCTCGGTGGGTTGCTTCGGTAACTGGCTCATGGCGTCGGGCAGTCTCGCAGACCCGGGCCCCGGGAGCGGCCCGATCGCGCCGACCTGACGCCCCGTCGGACACGAAGTCCGGCCGGACCGACCCGTTCCGCGGCCCCGCCCGCCGGACGGTCCGGGCCGGGTTCTACGGTGTGGGGATGAACGCGCAGCACTATGACGACCACACCGACGACGCGGCCTTCGTCCCCGGCCGCACCGGCCCCTCAGCGACCCGTGAGGCGGACCCGCGCGACGTGGGACCCGTCCGCACCTCGTACGCTCCCGACCGGGACGGGGAGCCGGACCCGGGGGAGATCGTCTGGACCTGGGTGCCGTTCGAGGAGAACGACGGGCGGGGCAAGGACCGGCCCGTGCTGGTGGTGGCGCGGGAGGCGGCGGGCGCCTTCCTCGCCGTGCAACTGTCCAGCAAGCAGCACGACATGGACCGGGAGTGGGTGGCGCTCGGGTCCGGGCCGTGGGACGGCTCCGGTCGGCCGTCCTGGGTCGATCTGGACCGCGTGCTGCGGGTGCACGAGGACGGGATGCGGCGCGAGGCGTGCGCCCTGGACCGCGAGCGGTTCGACCGGGTCGTCGGCCGGCTGCGGGAGCGCTACGGCTGGCACTGACCGCCGAACACCCGCGCGAAGGCGGACCGGGTAACGGAATCCGGGGCACGGTCGAGGATGCCGAAGACGATCTGCTCGAAGTGCCCGGCGAACCGCCCGCCGTCCAGGAGCAGCGCCCGGAACGCCCGGGCCACCTGCTCCGGATCGTTGCGGAACACACCGCAGCCCCAGGCGCCCAGCACCAGCCTGCGGTAGCCGCGCACCGCCGCCACCTCCAGGACGCGTTCGGCGCGGGAGGCGAGGACGGCGGGGATGTGGTGGGCCTCCTCGGGGGTGCGGTCCCGGACGACCCCGGCGTTGGGCGCCGGGGAGGTGAGGAAACCGACGGTGTACGGGGTGTCGAGCAACCGCCCCCGGTCGTCGCGGAAGACCGGCACGCCCGGTGTGTGGATCACCCGGTCGGTGTAGAGGGCGCCGCGCTCCGCGCGGTGACGGGCGTAGTACTCGGGCGCGCGCAGCAGTGTGGCGTGGAGGGCCGACGCGCGGCACAGGGCCTCCTCCTGGGCCTGTGCGCCGTTGAGGTAACCGCCACCGGGGTTACGGGCGGAGGCGTAGTTGAGGACGGCGATCCTGCCGGGGGCCTCGCCGGTCATCCGGTGCGCCGCCCGCAGACTGCTCTCGTCGGTCACCTCGATGGCGGGAGTGCGGTCGGTGTCGAGTGCCACGACGGGCACCGGCTGCGGACCGTACAGCCGGGTGCCCGAGAGCGCGGCCGTGACGGCGCGCTCGATGTCCACCTCGCGTCCGTCCGGCGTGCGGTAGCGGCCGGCCGCCACGATGTCCTCGGTCTCGCGCGCGATGGCGCGCAGCCGTGCGCTCATCGATACTCCCCCGTGTGGTGCATACCGGGCATCGTCGTCGCTCCGGGGGCACCCGTGCAATCGAATTTCCGACGCGGAAGGGCACTCTTGTGCGATCCCTCCGCAGGGGTTTGGGTGGTACGGACGAACCGAGCAGAAGGAGGTCCCGGCATGTCATCCGACGGCGTATCGGGCTACCACGGTCCGCCCGTCCATGCCCCGCCCCTCGACGAGGGCGGGGCGGAGGACTTACTGCGTTGCATCTGTTTCAAGACCGGGCCGCCCCGCACCGTCGGGGTCGAACTCGAATGGCTCATCCACCACCGGGACCGGCCTCGCGTCCCGGTCCCGCCCGAACGTCTCGACGCCGCCCGCGCGGCCCTGCGGGAGCTGCCCCTGAGCGCGGCTCTCACCTTCGAACCCGGTGGCCAGCTGGAGCTCAGCTCGCGGCCCGCGAACTCCCTGATGGCCTGCGTGGAGGCCACGTCCGCCGACCTCGCCGCCGTGCGCGGCGCCCTGGACCGGCTGGATCTCGCGCCGGTGGGGCTCGGCCTCGACCCCTGGCATCCCCCTCGCCGCGTGCTGCGCGAACCGCGCTACGACGCCATGGAGATCTCCTTGGACCGGTCGGGCCCGGCCGGGCGCGCCATGATGTGCACCACCGCGTCCGTCCAGGTCTGCCTGGACGCCGGGGAGGAGGAACCCGGCCCGCTGGGCTACGCGCGGCGCTGGCAGCTGGCCCACCTGCTGGGTGCGGTGCTGGTGGCGGTCTTCGCCAACTCGCCCCTGCGCCGGGGCCGTCGCACACCGTGGCGGTCCGCCCGGCAGTCGCTGTGGGCCGAACTCGATCCGCGGCGCTCGCTGGCCCCGGTCGGCCACCTGCCGCCCCGCCACGCCTGGGCGGCGCACGTCCTGGACTCGCCGGTGATGTGCGTCCGGGACGACACCGGGCCGTGGATCGTGCCGGACGGTCTGACCTTCCGCGAGTGGATCCGCACCGGCGCTCCGAGACCACCGGTGCGCGCCGATCTCGACTACCACCTCAGCACCCTCTTCCCGCCGGTGCGCCCGCGCGGGCACCTCGAACTGCGCATGATCGACGCGCAGTCGGGCACGGACGGATGGCTGGTGCCGCTCGCCGTCGCGACCGCCGTGTTCGACGATCCGGAGGCCGCCGAGACGGTGTACCGCGCCGTCAAGCCGCTCGCCGAGACGGCAGGGCCGAGGCCCGCCCCACGCAATCCTCTGTGGGTGGCCGCAGCCCGTGACGGGCTGAACGACCCGGAACTGCGCGCGGCGGCCACCGTCTGCTTCGAGGCCGCGCTGGAGGCACTGCCCCGGATCGGGGCGACCACGGCCGTGCGGGACGCGGTCGCGGAGTTCGACGACCGCTTCGTCGCGCGGGGCCGCTGCCCGGCCGACGATCTTCCCGGGCTGCTCGCGCCGCGACCGGCGGAGGGCTCCGGCCACTTCGAGGGACACCGCTCATGACCCACTCCCCCGCACCCGGCACCTCCCGCACCGCCCGCTCGGCCGGGCCGGACCGGACGGAACCCATGGACACCGAGGCGCTCCGCCGGCGCGCCCTGACCGCACTGCTCGCCGCCCGGGAACGGACCGCGCTGCTCACCGACAGCGTGGACGACCACGAACTGACCACGCAGCACTCGCCGTTGATGTCCCCACTGGTCTGGGACCTCGCACACATCGGCAACCAGGAGGAGTTCTGGCTGCTGCGCACGGTGGCGGGCCGGGAGGCGATGCGCCCGGAGATCGACGGGCTGTACGACGCCTTCCAGCACCCCCGGGCGACCCGGCCCTCGCTGCCGTTGCTGCCACCCGCCGAGGCCCGCTCGTACACCGCGCAGGTACGGGACCGCGCGCTGGACGTCCTCGACGGTACGGTGCTGCGCGACGACCGTCCGCTGCTCCGGTCCGGGTTCGCGTTCGGCGTGATCGCCCAGCACGAACAGCAGCATGACGAAACGATGCTGATCACCCATCAGCTGCGTTCCGGTCCGGCGGTGCTCACCGCTCCGGAACCGCCCGCGCCCACCGACGCGGGCCCCTCGTCCGCCGAAGTCCTGGTCGAGGGCGGTCCGTTCACGATGGGCACGTCGACCGAGCCATGGGCCCTGGACAACGAGCGCCCCGCCCATGTGCGCGACGTTCCGGCGTTCTTCATCGACTCCACCCCGGTCACCTGCGGGGAGTACCTGCGTTTCGTCGAGGACGGCGGCTACGCGCGGGAGCGCTGGTGGACCCCGGAGGGCTGGGCGATGGTCCGCGAGCACGAGCTGACCGCCCCGCTGTTCTGGTACCGGGACGCCGGTCAGTGGCTGCGCCGCCGTTTCGGCGTGACCGAGCCGGTGCCCGAGCGCGAGCCCGTGCTCCACGTCAGCTGGTACGAGGCGGACGCGTACGCCCGCTGGGCGGGGCGCCGGCTCCCCTCGGAGACGGAGTGGGAGAAGGCGGCGCGCCACGACCCGGCGTCGGGGCGTTCACGGCGCTATCCGTGGGGCGACGAGGACCCGACCCCCGAGCGGGCCAACCTGGGCCAGTGCCATCTGCGCCCGGCCCCGGCGGGCGCCTACGCGGCCGGACAGTCGGCCCTGGGCGTGCGGCAGCTGATCGGCGACGTGTGGGAGTGGACCGGGAGCGACTTCCTGCCGTACCCGGGCTTCTCCGCATTCCCGTACCGCGAGTACTCCGAGGTGTTCTTCGGTCCGGCCCACAAGGTGCTGCGGGGCGGTTCGTTCGCCGTGGCTCCCGTGGCGTGCCGGGGGACGTTCCGCAACTGGGACCTGCCGGTGCGGCGTCAGATCTTCTCCGGGTTCCGCACCGCGAGGGATGCCTGATGTGCCGACATATCGCTTGCGTGGGACCGTCGATGGCGCTCGGCGAGGTGCTGACCCGGCCGCCGCACGGCCTGGTGCGCCAGTCCTGGGCGGCGCGCCGTCAGCGGCACGGAACGGTCAACGCCGACGGTTTCGGCGTCGGCTGGTACGCGGACGGCGACCCGGTGCCGGGCCGGTACCGGCGCGCGGGCCCCGTCTGGGGCGACGAGACGTTCGCCGATCTGGCCCGGGTCGTGCGCACCACCGCGCTGCTGGCCGCGGTGCGCGACGCGACCGAGGCCGGTGCCGACGGGGAGGCCGCCGCCGCGCCGTTCGCCGCCGGCGAGGTGCTGTTCAGTCACAACGGCGCGGTGAAGGGCTGGCCCGGCTCCGTTGCGTCGCTCGCCGCCGCACTGCCACCGGCCGAGCTGCTGTCCCTGACCGCCCGCTGCGATTCGGCCCTGGTCTGGGCCCTCGTGCAACACCGCCTGGCCGACGGGTACCCGCTGCCGCAGGCGGTGGCCGACACCGTGCTCGACGTGGCGTCGGCTGCGCCCGGCTCACGCCTGAACCTGCTGCTGACCGACGGCACCTCGATCGTGGCGACGGCCTGGGGCGACACCCTCTGGTACCTCACCGGCCCCGGTCCGCGCACGGTCGTGGCCTCGGAGCCGTACGACGACGACCCGCGCTGGCGCGAGGTCCCCGACCGGACGCTGCTGACGGCGAGCCGCGCCGACCTTCTGCTGACCCCGCTCAAGGAGCCGACCCAGTGAGCCCCTTCCTGCTGACCCGCACCCTGCCGGAGGACGCGACGGACGCGGCGCTGCGCGCCGACGTGCTGCACGGCCTGACCCGGTACCCGAAGACGCTGCCGCCCAAGTGGTTCTACGACGCGCACGGCAGCGAGCTCTTCGAGGAGATCACCCGGCTCCCCGAGTACTACCCGACCCGTGCCGAGCGGGAGATTCTCATCGACCGCGCCGAGGAGATCGCCCGGGTCTCCGGGGCGCGGACCCTGATCGAGCTGGGTTCGGGCTCGTCGGACAAGACCCGGCACCTGCTGGACGCGCTGCCCGGGCTGCACAGCTACGTGCCGGTCGACGTGAGCGAGAGCGCGTTGCGCGGCGCGGCCGAGACGCTGCTGGCGCAGCGGCCCGGGCTCTCCGTGCACGCGCTGATCGCCGACTTCACGGGCGGTCTGGCGCTGCCGGGGACCCCGGGGCCGCGGCTGGTCGCGTTCCTGGGCGGCACGATCGGCAATCTGCTGCCGGACGAGCGGGCGGTGTTCCTGAGGTCGGTGCGGTCCCTGCTCTCCCCCGGCGACGCGCTGCTGCTGGGCACGGATCTGGTGAAGGACGAGAAGGTGCTGGTCGCCGCGTACGACGACGCGGCGGGGGTGACGGCCGAGTTCGACAGGAACGTGCTGCGGGTCGTCAACCGGGAGCTGGGGGCGGACTTCGACCCGGCGGACTTCGAGCACGTGGCGCTGTGGGATCCGGAGCGGGAGTGGATCGAGATGCGGCTGCGGGCCCGTTCGACGCTGACGGTGAAGATCCCGGCCCTCGACCTGGTGGTGCCCTTCGAGGCGGGTGAGGAGATGCGTACGGAGGTGTCGGCCAAGTTCCGCGAGGAGGGTGTCCGCGCCGAGCTCGCCGGGGCCGGGCTGCGGCTGGATCAGTGGTGGACGGATTCCGGTGAGCGGTTCGCGCTGTCGTTGGCGACGGCCGTCTGAGCGAGACGGGCCAGGGTCCGGCGGTCCGGCGGGTCGTCGGCCGCGAGCGGCGGCAGGACGTGGACCTCGGCGGTCAGTCCGGCGGACGTCACCACCCGCCACAGCGAGGACATGAGCGGATCGTCGCCGACGAACGCGGCCGCGCCGGCCGGGGCGGGGCGCTCCGTCGGCGCGGACCCGTCGAGCCCCGGCGCCCGGCCGCCCTGCGGGACGTCGCGCGGCGGCCGGGTCCGGTAGCTGATGCGTACGGGCCGGATCTCGGCGTGCGCGTCGATCGCGGCCTGGAACACGGCGGGGCCGAACCGGCCGCCGCCCCGCCCGCACCAGGTCGTGCCCTCCGGGTAGGCGACGACCCGGGAGCCGTCGCGCAGCGCTTCCGCGATCTCGCGCACGGTGTCGGGCAGGGCCCGCAGCCGGTCGCGGTCGACGAAGAGGGTGCCGCCCGCGGCGGCGAGCGGGCCGAGCAGCGGCCAGTCCCCTATCTCGCGCTTGGCCAGCATCCGGCCGGGGAACACGGCCGCGACGAGAGGGATGTCCAGCCAGGAGATGTGATTGGCGACGACGAGTGTGCCCGGCGCCCCGGGGACACCCGGGGAAGACACCGGACCGCCGGTGATCCGCACGCGTACGCCGAAGGCGCGTACGATCCCGTGCGACCAACGGCGGATCAGCCGCTCCCGCCGCGCAGGACCGAGCAGCAGCGCGAAGGGGGCGAACAGCGCCCCGGCCAGGAGGAGCGCGCAGCCGGCGCACAGCAGGGCCACGGCGAGCGGGCGCGGCCGGGTGGGGCCCTCGTGTGCGGCGCAGGCGCGCGGAGTGCAGGGCGCGGCGGGCAGCCAGGGGTTCATCGCAGCGGGGCGAGCGAGAGGAAGTGGCGCAGGTAGCGCGGGTCGGTGCTGCTCAGCGAGAGCAGGACGTACAGGTCGGCGACGTTGAAGTCGGGGTCGTGGGCGGGCGCCCCGCACACCCGCGCGCCGAGTCGCAGATAGCCGCGCAGCAGGGGCGGGAGTGTGCCGAGTCCCGTGGGCAGGTCCGCGCGTCCGGCGACCGCCGCATCGGCCTGCCAGAGCCGGTGGGGCGTGACCCAACGGTCCTGCGGGGCCAGGTACTTGGTGCGTACGGTCTCCCACGCCCCGGCCGCCGCGACACCGCCGTCGGCCAGGGGTATGGAGCAGCAGCCGGCCAGCCAGTCGTGGCCGGTGCGCTGCATGTAGCGGGCGAGTCCGGCCCAGATCAGCGCGATGACGGCGCCGTCCCGGTGGGCCGGGTGGACACAGGACCGGCCGACCTCGACGAGGTCGTCGCGGATCGGGGCGAGGCGGCCGAGGTCGAACTCGCCCTCCGCGTAGAGCCGTCCGGCGATGCGTGCGCGGTCGGGCGGCAGCACGCGGTACGTGGCGACGATGTCGCCGGTGGACTGCTCCCGGACCAGCAGATGGTCGCAGTAGGCGTCGAACGCGTCGCTGTCCAGGCCGGGTTCGCGGCCTTCCAGCCGGGCGCCGAGTTCGCCCGCGAAGACCAGGTGGCGCAGGCGCTGGGCCGCGCGCACCTCCTCCTGGTCCGCGGCGAGGGACACCCGGTAGCGCGGTGCGGTCGAAGGTATGGGCTGCGCCGGGACGACGGGGGCGGTGGGCGGGGAGGTGACGGGCAGCGCGTTCATGACGGACTCCGATGACGGATCGGCAAGGGCGGCCGCCGGGCACCGTCGCACCGCTGCGAGGGCCCGGCCCCTTACTTCTTCCGTGACCGGCTGGATTCGACATGACCGGACGGGAGAGCCCGGATGTGCGGCGGCTGAATCCCGGGTGCGGCCGGATCCGTGTGTCCACCGTCGGGTGCCCCGAGCGCCCCCGACGCGGGCTGCCGCCGCGCGGACGGGGGCGAGGGAAGCGCGTACCGGTGGGTGCGCACCGGGGACGCGGGGGCGGGAGAGGTCCGCACCGCGGGCGCGAGAGCCGCGGGTGTACGCACCGCCGATGCGCGCCCGGTGACGTCCGGGCCGCTCAGGCGTCGATCAGCTGCCCGCGAGCAGGTCGGAGATCTTCTCCGAGGCGACCCTCGCCGCCTTCTCCGCGTCGCCGCCCTCCAGGACGACCGTCATGTACGGCTTGATCGGGTTGTCGGCCTCGACGTCGGCCCACTGGGGCGAGTTGGGCGTGGCGCGTCCCTTCGTCGCACCGCGCGCCATCGCCGCCGTACCCGGCTGTCCTTCGATGACGTGCGCGAGCTCCGGCTTGTTGGGGACGTAGCTCATTTCCTTGGCGAGCTCCTCCTGCCACGCGCGGCTCGCCAGTGCCTTGACCACCTCGATGCCCTGGGTCCGCTGCTCCGCCTTCTGCGGAACGATCAGGTCGGACCCACCGGTGAACACCGAACCGGGTGTCTTCGCGGTCTTGCCCGGTATCGGGAAGTAGCCCAGTTTTCCCTTGAGTTCGGGGTTGAGCCGCTCGATCTGCTCGGCGTCACCGGGCACCGCGATGATCTGCCCGACGTCGCCCTTGGCGAAGACCTCGGCCTGCGGGGGCTTCGCCTCGTCCGAGTCCTTCGGGCCGTCGCCGAGCGCCTGGAGCTTCTTGTAGAAGCTCATGCCGCGCAGCGCCTCGGGGCTGTCCAGGGTGCCTTCCCACTCGCCGGAGCCGTCGGAGGCGAGCTCTCCGCCCTCGTCCCAGATGAATCCGGCGAGTACGTACCAGTTCTGGCCGGCGAGGTAGATGCCCTGGTCGCCGTTCCGGCCGAGCTTCTCGGTGTCCGCGATCCACTCGTCCCTGGTCTTCGGTGGGGATTCGATACCGGCCTGCTCGAAGAGATCCTTGTTGTAGATCACCACTCGATTGGCCGCGTACCACGGAATTCCGTACTGGACCCCGTCGATGCTGCCGGGGTCGGCGAGTCCGGGCAGCCAGTCCGCGCCTCCCAGGTCGCGCACGGACTCCAGCGTGAGGTCGCGCAGACCGCCGCTCTCCGCGTACTGGGACACCTGGGTGTTGCCGACCTCGATGACGTCCGGGGTGTCCTTGCCCTTGAGGGCGTCCATGACCTTCGAACCGATGCCGGTCCAGCTCTGGATCTTGAACTCCAGCTCGACGGAAGGGTGCTCGTCCTCGTACGCCTCCGTGAAGCGCTTGAGGAAATCGGCTGACACACTGTTCTTCATCAGCCAGATCGTGACCTTCTTGTTGCCGGACGCGTCCGCGCCGGAGATGATTCCGCACCCGCTCAGCGCGACAGCGGAAACGAGCGCGACGGCTCCGACGAGCAAGCGGTTCTTCACCAGGTTCACCTTCTGTGAATCGGCACGACGAAATCCAGAACCCGGTGTGGGGGATTGCGGGCGGTGCTCGCACGGGCGTGGCTGGATTTTGGTATGGACCATTGGTTCCGTCAAGCCCCGTTCATCACATTCTGCACACCAATCTCTCGCGTACCCGGGCAGGGTGGGGCACCTTGGTAGAAAAGAAGAGGAGACAAAGCATGTCAAACCACACGTATCGAGTCACCGAGATCGTGGGATCCTCCCACGAGGGCGTCGACGACGCCATCCGCAGAGGTATCGCACGGGCGTCGGAAACGTTGCGCAATCTCGACTGGTTCGAGATCACCGAGGTTCGCGGAGAGATCAGGAACGGCCGGATCGAGCACTATCAGGTGGGGCTGAAAGTAGGCTTCCGACTCGACGAACCAAGCTGAACCACCGCGACCGGCGGGGACCGCCGGAACACCGGACGTCCGCCATCGCCGGAGCACGGGCCGCCGGGACCCTCGAAGGTCAGGTACGCCCCTGGCTCTCCTGCGCGTCCACGAGTGCGGGCGACACCGCGCCCCAGCCGGCCCGCACCACCGCGAAACCGGCCCGTTCCGCCGCATCGCAGACGAGTTCGTCGTCGTCGACCAGCATCCGTACCTCGCGCTCGCGGGCCAGCCGCTTCAGGACGTCCAGCTTGGTGTGCCGGGCGGGCCTGCGGTCGTCGTTGCGGCGCATGTACAACTTCCCCTCGGGCAGCCCGTGTTCGGCCAGCCAGGCCAGGGTGTCCCGGCGGCACCGCTCGGGCCGCCCGGTGAGGTACCCGATCTCGCACTCGTCGGCGCTGACCAGGACGAGGCGTACGCCCTCGGGGAGCGGCGGATCGTCGACGGCCGCGGCGAAGAAGGCGTTCCAGTCGCGCCGGGCACCTTCCAGGTGGTACTGGCGGTGACCGGTGTCCGCGAGCGTTCCGTCCAAGTCGAATACGGCCAGCGGCCGGTGGTCGTCTCTCACCGCTCCATCACATCAGATCGGCGACGCACCCAGGAGCGCCGGTACGCCCGCGACGGCGACCCATGCGGCGACGCGCACGGGCCGGCGCCGCGACAGGTCCGACGCGTCGTGCGTGCCGGGTCCCGGACTCGGGGCGTGTGGGATGCGTCTCCATGCACCGGAGCATCCGCGGGCCGGGCATCGGGCTCCGGGCGACGGCCGCCCCGGCGGCACGTCCGCGTGCGGACCGCGGCATCCGGTCGGGGCCGACCGGCCCGGGGCTCGGAGGGCCGTCGGATCCGGGGAGCCGGGCCACCGCCGGCCCCGGGAGCCGGCCGGCGGTCACGCGGATCCGTCCGCCACGAACCGCGCGCACCCGCGCAGGGATGTGTGATCATGTACCTGCGTTCCGTATGGTTGGCAAAAAGTTGTGCAGGATGCGCATGGAACCTGAAGCATTCGTAAAGCTATATTCAGGTTTGTGGCATCCAACGTTCAACATGTGAAGCGAATACTCCTGCGTTCCGGGAAGAGTCCCTACGACGTCGTCCCCGTGGAGCGCGCTCTGCACGAGGACGTGTTCGCCACCAACGCGGGCAATCTGATCTTCAGCGATGCCGCGCACAAGCTCCTGGAGACGCCGCGCGCGGAGGTGGTGTCGAACGGCATCGCCACCCGGGTCGCCGACGCCGAGCGCATCAACAGCGAGTACGACGTGTTCGTCGTGCCGCTCGCCAACGCCTTCCGCCCGTCCTTCGAGCGGCAGTTGGCACGCCTGACCCAGCTCATCACCAAGCTGAGGATCCCGGTCGTCGTCCCGGGCGTGGGCGCCCAGACCGGGGTCGACTACTCGGCGGAGCGGCTGCGTCCGATGAAGGACACGGTCTACGCGTTCGTGTCGGCGGTGCTCGACCACAGCGCCTCCATCGGTGTGCGCGGCGAGTTCACCGAGCGGTATCTGCGGGACATGGGCTTCCGTGACGTGGACGTCATCGGCTGCCCCTCGATGTTCCTCCACGGCCCCCGGCTGGACATCCGCGCGAAGGGCGGGCCGCTCGGCCCCGGGTCCCGGATCGCCGTCAACGGATCGCACGACGCGGTGCGCAAGCACAAGCTCGGGCGAATCATCGACCGCGCCCACGCGCGCTACCCCCACCTCCGGTTCGTCGGCCAGAACCTCTCCGACGCGCGCCAGCTGCACTGGCGTGACCTGTCCCACCCCAACGCCGCCGTGACCGGCATCCCCACCCACCCCGACCACCCCATGTACCGGGAGGACAAGGTCCGGGTCTACATCGATCCGATCACCTGGATGAACGACCTGCGGGGCTTCGACTTCTCCTTCGGCTCCCGCATCCACGGCAACATCGCGGCGCTCCTCGCCGGAACCCCCGCCACCGTGCTCTGCGGCGACTCCCGGACCCTGGAACTGTGCCGCTACTTCGACATCCCGCATCGGATGCTGACGAAGGTGCCCACCGACATCGACCCCGCCGAGCTGTACGCGGAGGCGGACTTCGGACCGCTCAGGCGCGGTCACCAGGAACGGTTCGAACGGTTCACGGGCTTCCTGGACAAGAACGGCCTGGAGAACACCTTCTCCCACGGCGACGGCGGCGCGGCGTTCGAGGCACGGATGAGCGCCCTGGCCTTCCCCCCGGGCATCCGGCCCTGGAACGGCAACGACGCCGCCGCGATGGGGGATCGTCTCAACTGGCTGCAGACGCAGCTGACGGAGCTCGCCGCGCAGAACACCCTGCTCAAGCGTCAGCTCGCGAAGAAGGCCGCGATTCCCACCCAACGCTCCACCTACCAGCGGGCCCGCAGCGCCGTCGGCCGTCCCCTCAAGCGCGCCCTGCGCCCCTCCCGCTGAAGGCCGTCCCCGCACGCCTCCCGCCCCGGGGCACCACGCCCCGTCCACCGGCACCCCGCGCCCGGACGGGGTGCCGTCCCGGGCGTCCGGCGCCGGGCCGGGCCCCGCGGCGCCACGTCCGCATCCGCCTAGAATCGGAGTGTTTGTTCGCGCCCATCAGCCTTGATCCGATTCGTACGGAGTCCGACGCCATGCCCACCCCCCACGATCCGTACGTCCGGGTGCGCGGCGCCCGCGAGCACAACCTCCAGGACGTGTCGGTCGACATCCCGCGCGACACCCTCACCGTGTTCACCGGCGTCTCGGGGTCCGGGAAGTCCTCCCTCGCGTTCGGCACCCTGTACGCGGAGGCACAGCGCCGCTACTTCGAATCGGTCGCACCGTACGCCCGGCGGCTGATCCACCAGGTCGGCGCGCCCGCGGTCGGAGAGGTCACCGGGCTGCCGCCCGCCGTATCGCTGGAGCAGCGCCGATCGGCGCCCGGCGCTCGTTCCTCGGTCGGGACGGTGACCACGCTCTCCAACTCGTTGCGCATGCTGTTCTCGCGTGCCGGGGAGTACCCGCAGGGCGCCGAGCGGCTGGACTCCGACGCGTTCTCCCCGAACACGGCCGCCGGGGCGTGCCCGGAGTGCCACGGTCTCGGTCTGGTCCACCGCACCACCGAGGAACTGCTGGTGCCGGACCCCTCGCTGTCGATCCGGGAGGGCGCGATCGCCGCCTGGCCGGGGGCCTGGCAGGGCAAGAACCTGCGCGACGTACTGGACGCGCTCGGCTACGACGTCGACCGGCCCTGGCGCGAGCTGGACGCGCGGGACCGGGAGTGGATCCTGTTCACCGACGAGCAGCCGGTGGTGACGGTCCATCCCGTGCGCGAGGCCGGGCGCATCCAACGCCCGTACCAGGGCACGTACATGAGCGCCCGCCGCTATGTGATGCACACCTTCGCGGACTCCAGGAGCCGCACCCTGCGCGCCAAGGCCGAGCGCTTCCTGACAGGTTCGCCGTGCCCGGTGTGCGAGGGCAGCCGGTTGCGCCCCGAGGCCCTGGCCGTCACCTTCGCCGGCCGTACGATCGCCGAACTCGCGGCGCTGCCGCTCGGTTCGCTCGCCGAGGTGCTGCACGCGGCGGACGGCGGCGAGACGGCACGGGTGCTGGCGGCGGACCTGCTGGCCCGGATCGAGACGGTCACCGAGCTGGGCCTCGACTACCTCAGCCTCGACCGCACGGCCCCGACGCTGTCGTCCGGGGAGCTCCAACGGCTGCGTCTGGCCACACAGTTGAGGTCCGGGCTGTTCGGTGTCGTGTATGTGCTGGACGAGCCGTCGGCCGGTCTGCACCCGGCGGACACCGAGTCGTTGCTGACGGTCCTGGGCCGGCTGAAGGAGGCCGGGAACTCGGTGTTCGTCGTGGAGCACCAGATGGACGTGGTGCGCCGGGCGGACTGGCTGGTGGACGTGGGGCCGCTGGCGGGCGAGCACGGCGGGCGGGTGCTGCACAGCGGCCCACCTGCGGGCCTGGCGGACGTGCCGGAGTCGGCGACCCGGCGCTTTCTCTTCGGCGACGGGCGCGCTCCGGTGCGGGAGGTGCGTACCCCGTCGGGCTGGCTGCGGCTGGGCGGGATCGACCGGCACAACGTGCGGGGCGTGGACGCCGCGTTCCCGCTCGGTGTGTTCACGGCCGTCACCGGTGTCTCCGGATCGGGCAAGTCGACGCTGGTGGGCCAGGTGCTGGCCGGTGTGCTGGCCGACCGGCGGTCCACGTCCGACATGCCCGCACCGTTGCCCGCGGCCGGGTGCGCGTCGGCCGAGGGCGTGGAGGCGGTGGACCGGCTCGTGCAGGTGGACCAGAAACCGATCGGCCGTACCCCCCGGTCCAATCTGGCCACGTACACGGGGCTGTTCGACGTGGTGCGCAAGCTGTTCGCCGGGACGGACACGGCGCGGGAGCGCGGCTACCGGGCGGGGCGGTTCTCCTTCAACGTGGCGGGCGGGCGGTGCGAGACCTGTCAGGGCGAGGGCTTCGTCTCCGTGGAACTGCTCTTCCTGCCCAGCACGTACGCGCCCTGCCCGGACTGTCACGGCGCGCGGTACAACCCCGAGACCCTGGAGGTCACCCTGCGCGGTCTCGACATCGCGCAGGTGCTGGATCTGACGGTGGAGTCGGCGGCCGGCTTCTTCGCCGGGACCCCCGCCGCCGAGCGCAGCCTGCGAACGCTGCTCGACGTCGGCCTCGGCTATCTGCGGCTCGGTCAGCCGGCCACCGAGCTGTCCGGCGGGGAGGCGCAGCGGATCAAGCTCGCCGCCGAGCTCCAGCGCACCCGCCGGGGGCACACCGTGTACCTGCTGGACGAGCCGACGACGGGGCTGCATCCGGCCGATGTCGAGGTGCTGATGCGGCAGTTGCACGGCCTGGTCGACGCCGGTGACACGGTGGTGGTCGTGGAGCACGACATGGCGGTGGTGGCGGGCGCCGACCATGTGATCGACCTCGGGCCGGGCGGCGGCGACCGGGGCGGGCGGATCGTGGCGGCGGGCCTGCCCGCCGATGTCGCCCGCGCGGAGGGCAGCCGTACGGCGCCGTACCTCGCCTCCGCCCTCGGAATCCGCTGAAGGAACGGGCGCGCTGCAACTACGGCTTTCTCATGGCGAGTTGCCGATTCAGGCAAGCAATCGGAAATGAATGGGCAAAGAACATTGACCGCGCGCTGGTCCAGACCAATCATGGGCATGCCTCGCGGCCTATCCGCGCCGTGCGGCTTGTGACCCCGGCCGGGATTCACAGGAACGGGCCGCGCCCTTCGACGGGGCGCGGCAGAGCCTTGCGATCCGCCCGTTGTCTCACCCCGCTGGGAGCAGACCCCATGAGACGTCCACGCGCACTCGGTGCGTTCCTGAGTGTTCTGGCGACGACCGTCGCGTCCGCCGGCCTGGTCCTCGGATCGGGAGGCGGCGCGCAGGCCGCCGCGACCGCCGCCACTCCCCTGCCCGCGCACGTCTTCGCCCCGTACTTCGAGGCATGGACCGGAGACAGTCCGGCCGCACTCTCGCAGCAGTCCGGTGCGAAGTACCTGACCATGGCCTTCATCCAGACGGAGGCGCGCGGCTCCTGCACGCCGTACTGGAACGGCGACCCCGATCAGCCCATCGCGCAGTCGCAGTTCGGCGCCGACTTCACCACCATCCGCTCGCGCGGCGGCGACGTGATCCCGTCGTTCGGCGGCTACACGGCCGACAACGGCGGCACGGAGATCGCCGACAGCTGTTCCAGCGTCGACTCGATCGCCGCCGCGTACCAGAAGGTCATCACGACCTACGACGTGTCCCGCCTCGACATGGACATCGAGGACAACTCGCTGGAGAACAACGCCGGAATCGACCGCCGCAACAAGGCGATCAAGAAGGTGCAGGAGTGGGCCACCGCCAACGGGCGTCCGCTCCAGATCTCCTACACCCTGCCCACCACCACGAGCGGACTCGCCGACAGCGGTCTGGCGGTGCTGGAGAACGCCGTGTCCAACGGCACCCGGGTCGACGTCGTGAACCTGATGACGTTCGACTACTACGACGGCGCCTCGCACAACATGGCGCAGGACACCAAGACGGCGATCACCGGACTCAAGGGCCAGCTGGCCGAGCTGTACCCGTCGAAGACCGACGCGCAGCTGTGGGGCATGACCGGGATCACCGAGATGCCGGGCATCGACGACTACGGCCCCGCCGAGACGTTCACCACGGCGGACGCGCCCGTGGTGTACGACTGGGCCGTGTCCAAGGGGGTCAACACCCTGTCGTTCTGGGCGCTCCAGCGCGACAACGGAGGCTGCCCCGGCACCGGCGGCAGCGACTCCTGCTCCGGCATCGCCCAGGACACGTGGTACTTCACCCACACCTTCGCGCCCTTCACGGGCGGCGGGGGTCCGGTGACGGACGACTACTCGGTGTCCGTCACGCCCGCTTCGGCCACCGTCGCCCCCGGCGCTTCCGTCTCGGCGACCGTGAACACCGCGGTGGTCTCGGGCACCGCGAAGACCGTGGCGCTGACGGCGAGCGGGCTGCCCGCCGGTGTGACCGCGACGCTCAGCCCGACCTCGGTCACCGCGGGCGGCGCCTCGAAGCTGACACTCGTCGCGTCGGCGTCCGCGGCGCCGGGCACGTACCCGGTCACCGTCACCGGCGCCTCGGGCACGCTCAGCCACTCGGCCGCGTTCACCCTGACCGTGTCCGGTCCGGGCGGCGGCAACGGCTCCCTGGTGAACGGCGACTTCGAGACGGGTTCACCGAGTCCCTGGACCTGTGGGTCCGGTGGCTCGGTCGTCTCCGCGCCCGTGCACGGCGGCGGCCACGCGCTCGCCGTGGCGGCCACCGCGTCGCAGACGGGCGAGTGCGCGCAGACGCTCACCCTGGCTCCCAACACCGCGTACACGCTGAGCGGTTGGCTCCAGGGCAGCTACGGCTACCTCGGAGTCCGGGGCGACGCCTCGGCGAACACCTGGGGTTCGTCGAGCGGCTACGCCAAGCAGTCCGTCGCGTTCACGACCGGCTCGACCGGCAAGGTGACCGTCTATGTGCACGGCTGGTACGGGCAGGGCACGGTCTACGCGGACGACCTCGCCGTGACGTCCTGACCGCGCGGGACGTCCAGTGACTTCCTGGTCCCGGAGGTGGGCGGCCTCCGGGGCCAGGAACCCGACGCCTTCTCAGCGACGCACCTTCCGGGTCGCCCGCAGCCACTCCTTGTTCATGGCGGCGATCGACGGCAGCGGGATGCCCTTCGGGCAGGCGGTGGCGCACTCGCCGGTGAGGGTGCAGCCGCCGAAGCCCTCGTCGTCCATCTGCGCGACCATGTCGAGGACCCGGGTCTCGCGCTCGGGGGCGCCCTGCGGCAGGACGTTGAGGTGGTTGATCTTCGCCGAGGTGAAGAGCATCGCCGAACCGTTGGGGCAGGCGGCGACGCAGGCGCCGCAGCCGATGCACTCGGCGTGCTCGAAGGCGAAGTCGGCGTCCGGTTTGGGCACCGGAGTGGCGTGTGCCTCGGGGGCGGTGCCGGTCGGGGCGGAGATGTAGCCACCGGCCTGGATGATCCGGTCGAAGGCCGAACGGTCCACGACCAGGTCCTTGACGACCGGGAACGCGGAGGCGCGCCAGGGTTCGATGTCGATGGTGTCGCCGTCCTCGAAGGACCGCATGTGGAGCTGGCAGGTGGTGGTGCGCTCGGGGCCGTGGGCATCGCCGTTGATGACGAGACTGCAGGCGCCGCAGATGCCCTCGCGGCAGTCGTGGTCGAAGGCGACGGGGTCGTCGCCGTCGAGGATGAGCTGTTCGTTGAGGGTGTCGAGCATTTCGAGGAACGACATGTCCTGCGAGATGCCGTCCACCTCGTAGGTGGACATGGCGCCGGTGGCGTCGGCGTTCTTCTGGCGCCAGACGCGCAGGGTGAGCTTCATGCGTAGCTCCGCTGGGTGGGGTGGACGTACTCGAAGACGAGGTCTTCCTTGTGCAGGACGGGCGCCTCGCCGGTGCCGGAGAACTCCCAGGCGGCGGCGTAGGAGAAGTCCTCGTCGCGGCGGGCGGCCTCGCCGTCCGGGGTCTGGGACTCCTCGCGGAAGTGGCCTCCGCAGGACTCGGTGCGGTGCAGGGCGTCGAGGCACATGAGCTCCGCGAGCTCCAGGTAGTCGACGATGCGGTTGGCCTTCTCCAGGGACTGGTTGAGCTCGTCGCCGGTGCCCGGCACCTTGATCCGGCGCCAGAACTCCTCGCGGATCTCCGGAATCCGCGCGAGCGCCGTGCGCAGCCCCCGCTCGTCGCGGGCCATGCCGCAGTACTCCCACATCAGTTCGCCGATCTCGCGGTGGAAGGAGTCGGGAGTGCGGTCGCCGTCGACGGAGAGCAGCAGGTTGAGCCGGTCCTCGGTCTCGGCGACGGCCTCCTCGACCGCGGGGTGCGAGGCGTCGACGTCGTCGTGGCGCGGGTTGCGGGCCAGGTAGTCGTTGATGGTGGAGGGCAGGACGAAGTACCCGTCGGCGAGCCCCTGCATCAGCGCGGACGCGCCGAGGCGGTTGGCACCGTGGTCGGAGAAGTTGGCCTCGCCGATGGCGAAGAGGCCGGGGACGGTGGTCTGGAGGTCGTAGTCGACCCAGAGTCCGCCCATCGTGTAGTGCACGGCCGGGTAGATCCGCATCGGTGTCTCGTACGGGTCCTCCGCGGTGATCCGCGCGTACATGTCGAAGAGGTTGCCGTACTTCTCCTCCACCTTGGCCCGGCCCATGCGCCGGATGGCATCGGCGAAGTCCAGGTAGACGCCCTGGCCGCCCGGTCCCACGCCGCGCCCCTCGTCGCAGACGTTCTTCGCGGCGCGGGAGGCGATGTCGCGGGGCACGAGGTTGCCGAAGGAGGGGTAGACGCGCTCCAGGTAGTAGTCGCGCTCGCCCTCGGGGATCTCGTTGGCGGGGCGGTTGTCGCCCTTGGCCTTCGGCACCCAGATCCGGCCGTCGTTGCGCAGCGACTCGCTCATCAGCGTCAGCTTGGACTGGTGGTCGCCGGTGCGCGGGATGCAGGTGGGGTGGATCTGGGTGAAGCAGGGGTTGGCGAAGTGCGCGCCGCGGCGGTGGGCCCGCCAGATGGCGGTGGCGTTGGAGTTCATGGCGTTCGTCGACAGGTAGAAGACGTTGCCGTATCCGCCGCTGGCCAGCACGACGGCGTCGGCGAAGTAGGTGTCGATCTTCCCGGTGACGAGGTCGCGGGCGACGATGCCGCGGGCCCGGCCGTCGACGACGATCAGGTCGAGCATCTCGGTGCGGGCGTGCATCTCGACGTTGCCCGCGGCGATCTGCCGCGACAGCGCCTGGTAGGCGCCGAGCAGGAGCTGCTGTCCGGTCTGGCCGCGGGCGTAGAAGGTGCGGGAGACCTGGACGCCGCCGAAGGAGCGGTTGTCGAGGAGGCCGCCGTACTCGCGGGCGAAGGGGACGCCCTGGGCGACGCACTGGTCGATGATCTCCACGGAGATCTGGGCGAGCCGGTGGACGTTGGACTCGCGGGCGCGGAAGTCGCCGCCCTTGACCGTGTCGTAGAAGAGACGGTGGATCGAGTCGCCGTCGTTGCGGTAGTTCTTCGCGGCGTTGATGCCGCCCTGCGCGGCGACGGAGTGGGCGCGGCGGGGCGAGTCCTGGAAGCAGAACTGGACGACGTGGTAGCCCTGTTCGGCGAGGGTCGCGCCGGCCGAACCGCCGGCCAGGCCGGTCCCGACGACGATGACGGTGTGCTTGCGGCGGTTGGCCGGGTTGACCAGTTTGGCCTGGAAGCGTCGGGTGTCCCAGCGTTCGGCGATCGGTCCGTCGGGGGCCTTGGTGTCGGTGACGGGCGCGCCGGTCTCGTAGTGCGTGTAGTCGGTCATGTCAGCTCACGGCTCCGGTCATGACGGCGACGGGTACGGAGACGAAGCCCACCGTCAGCGCCAGGGCGAGGATGTCGGCAAGGGTCTTGAGAAGGCGGTCGCGGGCCGCGTTGCCCGCGCCGAGGGTCTGGGCGGCGCTCCAGAAGCCGTGCCGGACGTGGAACCCGAGGGCGACCACGGCGACGATGTAGATGACGTTGCCGTACCAGGTGGAGAAGGTGTCGACGACGTTCTGGTACGGGTGCCCTGGCTGGAAGCCGCCGGAGTGCACCGTGCCCGTCGTCAGGTCGAGGATGTGCCACACGATGAAGAGGCCGAGGATGATCCCGCCCCAGCGCATGGTCCGGGTGGCGTAGCTCGCGCGCGGCCTCTTGTGGACGTACGCGACGGGGCGGGCCCGGATGTCGCGGCGGCTCAGCTGGTACGCGGAGACGGCGTGCAGCACCACGGCGGCCACGAGCACGAGGCGCAGCAGCCACAGCGCCCACTCGTAGTGCAGGACGGGCTCGCCCATGGTCCGCAGCCAGTGCGCGTAGCGGTTGAACTCGCCGGAACCGAAGAAGATCTTCAGGTTGCCGACCATGTGGGCGACCAAGTAGAGGAGCATGATCAGGCCGCTCACGGCCATGATCGTCTTCTTGCCGACGGAGGAGTCCCAGAGCGTACGCGTCACGGACGGCCGTCGGTCCGTCCCTGTTGCCGATGCCATGGACACGACGCTAGGGCCGAACGGCCTCATCAGTCCAAGACATGAAGCAGCTCATCTTCATAGGCTGTGGCTATTGATGGCGGTTAAGGTGCGTCCATGCAGTTCCAGCAGCTGGTGTATTTCGTGGCGGTCGCCGAGACCCTGCACTTCACGCGTGCCGCCGAGGCGGTGCACGTCTCGCAGCCCTCGCTCTCCCAGCAGATCCGGGCGCTGGAGACCGAGCTGGGGGCGGAGCTGTTCAGCCGGGCCCGCGGCAACATCACGCTCACCGACGCGGGCGAGGCGCTGCTTCCGCTGGCCCGCCGCATCCTGGCGGACGCCGACACCGCGCGCCACGAGGTGCAGGAGCTGGCCCAGCTCCGGCGGGGCCGGGTGCGGCTGGGCGCGACGCCGAGCCTCTGCACGGGTCTGCTCCCCGACGTGCTGCGCGCCTTCCACGACCGGCACCCGGGCATCCGGCTGCTCCTGGAGGAGGGCGGCTCGCTGGACCTGGTGCGAGAGCTGGCCCGCGGCGCACTCGATCTCGCCCTGGTGGTGCTGCCGCTGCCCGCCTCGTCGCCCGCGCTCACCACGGTCGAGCTGCTCCGGGAGGACCTGGTCGTGGTGTCGTCGGCGCACGCGCCGCGGCCCGGCCGGGGCGGGAGCGTGGCGATCTCCGACCTCCAGGGCGAGCCCCTGGTGATGTTCCGGCACGGCTACGACCTGCGCGAGCTGACGGTCGCGGCCTGCCGGGCGGAGGGCTTCGAGCCCTCGTTCACGGTGGAGGGCGGGGAGATGGACGCGGTGCTCGGCTTCGTCCGGGCGGGGCTGGGGATCGCGGTGGTGCCGAGCATGGTCGCCGGCCGGGCCGGGCACGGGCTGCGGACGACCCCGCTGGCCCGCCCGGGGCTGCGGCGCACGATCGCGCTGGCGCACCGCAGCGACGTGGCGCCGCCGCGCGCGGCCCGCGAGCTGCAGAGGGTGCTGCTGGCCAGCCGGACGGGTGCGTCCGACCCCTCCGACGGCTGAGAGCCCGTCGGGTGCCCTGACCGATCGAAGGTCACCCGACAGCTCTGCGCGGGGCCGACGGCACCTCCGGTCCCGGGCCGCCTCGTGTCCCTCGCCACCCGGTGGACGTCCGCCGGCCGCCCCGCTCACACCGCGTCGGCCAGCAGCAGCGAGTGGATCCGGTCCGGAGCGCCGGGCCGCGCGTAGTACCAGCCCTGGGCCGTGTCGCAGCCCAGGTTCCGCAGCTGCTCGGCCTGCGCCCCGGTCTCCACGCCCTCCACCGTGACCGCGAGGTCGAGGCTGTGCGCCAGCGAGACGATCCCCTCGACGATCTTCAGGTCGACCGGGTCCGCCGGGTGCCGCTGCATCCCCTGCGTGAAGGAACGGTCCAGCTTGAGCACGCTGACCGGGAGCCTGCGCAGGTTCGCCAGGTTCGAGTAGCCCGTGCCGAAGTCGTCGAGGGCTATGTCCACGCCCATGTCAGCCAGTTGACGCAGCGGCTTGAGCAGGTCGTCGTCGGCCCCGATGAGCGCGGACTCGGTGACCTCCAGGCACAGCGCCCGGGGTTCCAGCCCCGACCGCTCCAGCACGTCGACGGTCTCGGCGACCAGACGCGGATGGTGCAGCTGGGTCGGCGAGACATTGACGTTGATCCGCAGCGGGCCGCCGTCGCTGTGCCGCTCCTGCCAGAAGTTGGCCTGGCGCACGGACTCCTCCAGCACCCAGCGGCCGAGCGGCACGATCAGGCCGGTGTGCTCCGCGAGCGGGATGAACCGGTCCGGACCGAGCACTCCGTGCTGCGGATGGCACCAGCGCACCAGGGCCTCCGCCCCGTGCACCGTGCCGTCGCCCAGATGCACGAGCGGCTGGTACTCGATGAAGAACTCGCCGCGTTCCAGGGCCGCGGGCAGGGCGGTGGTCAGCCCGTGCCGGGTGATGGCGCGGGCGTCGGCCTCTGCGTCGGCGAGCTCGAAGCGGTTGCCGCCCGCGGACTTGGCCCGGTACATCGTGATGTCGGCGCTGCGCAGCACCTCCGCGGCGCCCCGTTCCCGGGCCGGCCCCTCCACGATCCCGATGGATCCGCGCACGGTCAGCTCGCGGCCGTCCAGCCGGACGGGGACGGCGAGCGCGCCCAGGATGCGGCAGGCGAGTTCGTCGACCTCCTTCTGGGTGTCGGGTCCGGTGGTCAGCGCCACGAACTCGTCGCCGCCGAGCCGGGCCACCATCTCGCCGGGCGCGGTGGCGCAGCTCTGCAGCCGGTCGGCCACCTCGACCAGCAGCCGGTCCCCCGCCGCGTGCCCCAGGCTGTCGTTGACCGCCTTGAAGCCGTCCAGGTCGAGGTAGCAGAGCCCGAAGCGGCTGCCGTCCTCGGCGCCCAGCGCCTTCTCCAGCCGTTCGAAGAACAGCGTCCGGTTGGGCAGGCCAGTGAGCGCGTCGTGGGTGGCCTCGTAGCGCAGCCGCAGGTTGAGCAGCCGGCGCTCGGTGGTGTCCTCCATCAGCGCCAGCTGGTACTCGGGCCTGCCTTCGGCGTCCCGCAGCAGCGACACCGTCAGATTGGTCCACAGCACCGTGCCGTCGTTGCGGTAGAACGGCTTCTCGACCCGGAAGTGCTCGCGCTCGCCGCGTACCAGCTCCCCGTGGTACTTCCACACCTGCGGCGAGTCCTCGGGGTGCACCCACTCGTCGACGCGGCGGCTGAGCACATGGTGTTCGAGCCCGCCGAACATGCGGGTGAGGGTGTCGTTGACCTCCAGCACATTGCCGTCCAGGTCCGCGATCCCGATGCCGATGGCGGCGTCGTCGAACACGGCCCGGAAGCGTGCCTGGGTGGCGTGCAGGGCCTGTTCGGCCTGGGTGCGGGCGGCGAGCGCCGAGCGGGCGATGGCCTCCTGCTCGGCCAGGGTCCGCTCGCGCAGCGCCTGGGTGAATCCGCCTGCGACGGCGTGCTGGATGCGGGAGCAGCGGGCCCGTGCGTCCTCGATGGGCAGGGCGGTCGCGCCGCTGCCGCCGCAGTAGAGCACCAGGTACGAGTCGATGACGCCGAGCGTGCTGCTGAGCGCGTCCGGGTCCGTGCAGTGGACGGCGACGAGGGCGCCGCCCACCGCGCCCGCGGGCGCCGCGTCGAAGGGGCGCGCGTGCAGGATGTCGCTGAGCGTGCGGGCCAGCGGCAACAGATGCTGTTCGAACTCCGTGCGCGTCAGGGAGGTGGCCGTCGAGGGGAAGATGGCCCGGCTCCAGATCGTGGCGAATCTGCGGAGCCGGTCCTCGGCACCGTCGGCCTGCGTGGCGGACGTTCCGGACGACTGGGCGGGGATGCTCACGCCTTGCGTCCCACTCCGCCGAAGCCCGAGAAGGCGAACGGATCTTCCTGCTCCGGCGCCGCTGGGTTGTCGGGCCGCCAGTTCGGCATCGCCACGAGTCCCGGCTCGACCATCTCGTACCCCTCGAAGAACTGGGCGACCTCGTCCCGGGACCGCATGATCAGCGGGCTGCGGATGTCCTCGTAGACACCGACGGCGGCGCCCGCCCGCTCCTTGCTGAGCGGTATTCCCTCGTACGAGGCGTGGGTGATGACGACAAGACTGCCTGGGGCGAGTGCCTCGCGCAGTTCGGCGACCGCGGCCTGCGGCTCGTCGGAATCCTGGATGAAGTGGAGTACGGCGACGAGCAGCAGGGCCACCGGGCGCTCCAGATCGAGCAGTTGGGTGATCTCCGCGCTCTTCACGATCTCCCGCGGGCGGCGGAGGTCGGCGGCGGCGACCACCGCCCGTTCGTTTCCCTCGAGTACGGCCTGACTGTGCGCGACCGCAACGGGATCGTGATCGACATATGCCACCCGGGCCTCCGGATCGGCCGCCTGGGCGACTTCGTGCACATTGCCGAAAGTCGGTATTCCGGATCCGATGTCCAGGAACTGGGTGATGCCCTCGCCCACCGCGTATCGCACCGCCCTGCGCATAAAGGCTCGATTCGCCTGCATGATCTTGGGGAGCCCCGGCATGAACTCCATGGCCTTGCGAGCCGCTTCCCGGTCCACCTCGAAATTGTGCGATCCGCCCAGATAGAAGTCGTACATGCGGGACACGCTCGGCACCGAAATGTCTATGCCTTGCGGTGCCCAGGCGGGACGCTCCATCGATGTCTCCAACAAGTCGCCACGGCGATCCGGCCATGTTCATGGTCAGTGTGGACCAGAGGCTACTGATCGACCGCCAAGAGAGCGAGCGGAAACGGAAATTAGCCGTCCGTTATTGGTCACACACCAGTGGCATGTGCAACCGCTCCGTCGCTGCGCGTGACATTCGCGGGGTCCTCCGCCATCGTGAAGTACCGCTGCCCGATGGGCAACCGCCCGCCGGAGGAAAGGTCCGAGGGGGTGTACGCCATCCGCCTCCCGTACACGTTCGCCGACGTTTACCGGGCCCGGCGCCATCACGTAGTCACATCACCGAAAAAGGTACAGACCTGACGGTCGGGAACAGGTACGGACCATAGTGGCGAACGGTTCCATCCGTTCCCCGGACCGAATGGAGACGGCAAATCCCTTACCGGCGGAGCCTTTCCCTCTCCCTTTTACCACGAGGGCAACGACCGGCCATCACCGCGGGCACACTCGGCACCGACGTGGCCGCGGACCGCTTCCTTCTCGAACCGGTGGGCGCACCATGCCGCACCCGTCCCGCGGTCACGACTTCGAGTTCCGGTCGGTCGCGGGGCAAATGCCCGGGAAGGCGGCCGGGTTCGGACCGAACGGACCTTCGGCTTCGACCGTGAAACCGGCCCTCGCGCGCGGCCCGGACCCTCCGACGGGCCCCACCGTCGAGGCACCGGCGCGCTCCTCGAAATCCCCTGCCCCGTCTTCGCGCGGTCACCATCGCAACGCGGCACGGGCCTCCCGGCCGCATCGCAGCCGAATGGTATCCCAGCGGCTCCGCCGTGAACGCGGTCGGGGACCGCCCGGCGCCCGCGCCGGACGCGTGAGTGCGGCGCCAAGTCCCCTTCGGTCCCGCGTTGTTCAGAGAATTCCCCGGCGCCGCAAGCGCTCCGGCGCCATGTCCCACCATCAGGGGAATTCCGGCTCCTTCACCGCGTGCCGCGCGAGCGGCGGGAACATGCTCCCGCTCGTGTACGGATCATTCATAGCCCGGTCGGTTTCCGCCGCGGTGCTCCTCTGGCTGTTGTCCGCCCCGGTACCCGCGGGAGCGGACAGCTGCGCGTACGTCACCCTCGGCGAGGACGGCGGGACTTCGGCCGTCGCCGTGGCGGGCGGCGGCCCCTGTCGGACGAGCCCGCCACCACCACCGCCCCCGAGGCCCGCGCCACCGCGTCCGCCGTCGCCTCCCCCGTCACCGCCGTCGCCTCCCCCGTCACCGCCGCCGGCCCCCGCGCCGACCCCGGAACCAGCCACACCGCCGCGTTCCGCACCGCCCCGTCCCGAACCCTCACGACCCGGACCACAAGCCGTGCCGCCCTCCCTGTCGCCCGCCCCCTCCGCACGTCCCGCACCGGCCGCGCCCCGGCCCGTGGCGTACCCGGACTATCGCGGGCCGTCCCGCAAGGTCCCGCGGCACGGCCCCTCCCTGATCACCCTGACCCTGCTGATCACGGCCCCCGCGGTGTTCGCCGTCGCCGTGCTGCGCCCCCGCTCCCGATGACCTCCGGAGAGACATCCATGTCGGAATGGCTCGTTCTCGCTCTCGCCATGGTCGCGGTCAGCGCCGTGGTCCTGACCATCGCCGTGCTCAACAACCGCCGGGTCGCGGCGGACGACGACCCGTCCCAGACCCCCGACGTCATCGAGTACATGGTGATGATGATCGGCGTGGTCTACGCGATCGTGCTGGGCCTCGCGATCGCCGGCGTCTGGGAGGGCCGCAGCGCCGCCCAGGAATACGTTCGCCAGGAGGCCCAGGCGCTGCACGAGGTGAGCGCGCGCTCCTCGGTGTACCCGGCCGAGGTCCGCAAGCGCATCCGCGCCGACGTCGACGCCTATGTCGCCCACGTCGTCCATCACGAGTGGCGGACGATGGCCGAGCAAGGCTCCCTCGATGCCGAGGGCACCCGCCTGCTCGACCGGGTGCGCGCCGACGTCACCGACTACCGGCCGACGAACGACCACGAGGCGGAGTCCTACCAGCCATTGGTCGACCGGGTCGCCGCGGTCGACGACGCGCGCGGCGCACGCGGGCAGAGCGCGGGCGCGACCATGCCCGGCGTGGTCTGGTTCGGTCTCGTCATCGGCGCGCTGGTGACCGTCGGGCTGATCTTCACGCTGCAGATCCGCAGGACCCCCCGCGAACTGTTGCTGGCCGGCCTCTTCAGCGCCCTGATCGCTTTTCTGCTCTTCCTGATCTGGGACTTCGACACCCCCTTCGGCCGGGGCATCTCGGCCACCGCGGAACCGTTCCTCGACCTGTTCCCCGGCGCGGCGGGCACTTAGGCCCTGCCGCTGGAATGCGGTCGCACTGCCGTCGTTCGGGCCGGGGCCGGGCCGGACGGCGTCCGGTGCTTCCCCGAGTTCTCGGCTTCGCTCGAACAGGGGAGACCCCATTGATCGCAAGGCGGAGGATCGTCCTCGTACCGGATGCACGAGGACGACGCCGACGACTTCGCGAACGTGCGCACCGGACGGCGCACGACAGGCGGCGGTCCGACGACAGTGCCCGGCCCCCGGCGGTCACCGGCGGCGCGGCACCGTGATCCGGTAGCCGTGGTCGAGCAGTTCCGGCAGATAGCGGCGCAATGCCGACACACTCTGCGAACGGTCGCCGCCCGCGTCGTGCGACAGCACCACGGCGCCGGGCGCCGCCCCGTCGCGGACCCTGCGGACGATGGTTCCGGCTCCTGGCTCGGTCCAGTCGAGCGTGTCGACGGCCCAGGCCATCGGCTCCATGCCGAGCTCGGCGCCGATCTCGAAGGAGTTCCGGTTCCACGCCCCGTACGGGGCCCGGTACCAGCCCGGCGGGGTGCCGGTGGCCTTCTCGATCACCTCGCTCGTACGGCCGAGTTCGTCGCGCACCCCGGCCCGGGACAGCCGGGTGACCAGGGGATGCGTCCAGGAGTGGTTCCCGACGGTGTGCCCGTCCTCGGCGATCGCCCGTACCAGGTCCCGGTGCTCGTCGGCCGTCTCGCCGCAGACGAAGAACATCGCGCGGACATCGTGTTCGCGCAAGGCGGCGAGGATGCTCGGGGTGTAGCGCGGGTCGGGGCCGTCGTCGAAGGTGAGCACCATGGCGCGCCCCAGCTCCGGCAGGTGTTCGAAGGGCCGGGTGCGGACCGGGGGCGCCGCCGGGCGGAAGTGGGGTGGGGCACCTGCGATCATGGGTGCCAGGCGGTAGGAGGAGTGCGCCTCTCGCAGGGCCGAGGAAGGACCGGCGGCACCCGCCCGCTCCGGCGCGGGCGGCCGGACCGGCGTGTCGGCCGGGTCCGCGGCGATCACGCGCACGGCACCGGCGGTGCCCAGTCCGGCGGCCAGCCGCAGCAGTGCCCTGCGCCCCGGCATCCTCTGATCATTCTTCATGACCAACTGCTCGCACGTCCGCCGCCCCGCGCCGATCAGCGACACCGGCCGCCGTCTGTTTTGCACCTGATGGGGGGCATGCCTGCGGCACGAGCGGAGTCCCGGCCCGAAGCGACCGCCGCCGCACCGGTCGCGGATCCGGCCACTCCCGCCGGCCTCCGCATCGTGTCCGGGACGCTTCGCATCCGGCCCCGGGGCGCCCCACGGGCCCTCGCCACGGCCCGTGGCCGTACACCCGCCCGCTCCCGGCACCCGAGGCCGGAGCGGATAGCCTCGCTGCCGTGACAGACCAGCAGCGCCATGGGTTCGAACGTGGCACAGATGGACCGAAAGTGATCGTCGCCGGACTCGACGGGTCCGATTCCTCGATGCGTGCCGCGGCCTACGCGGCGGGGCTCGCCCGTCGACAGGGAGCCGTGCTCGCCCTCGTCTACGTCCAGCCCGTGTTCCCGGCGGGAGCCGCGCTGGGCGCACCGGTCACCGACGCGACCGAGGAGGTCGCGGAGGGGCTGGCCCACGAGATCCGGGAGGCCACCGAACGAATGAAGGACGTATGGGACGTGCGATGGGAGTTCCATACCTTCCGCGGGGATCCCTACAACGGTCTCGTGACGGCGGCGAACGAGCTGAAGGCGGACGCGGTCGTGGTGGGCGCCTCGGAGTCGGCCGGTCACCGGTTCATCGGTTCGGTGGCCGTCCGGCTGGTGAAGGCGGGGCGTTGGCCCGTCACGGTGGTCCCGTGACAGTCGCGGGCTCACCGCCCCGGCCCGACGGCACGCCGTCTTTCGAACGGACGTCGCCTGGGCCATCATGAGCGCCCGTCAGCGACATCCGTCAGCGGAGAGGTGACTCATGGCCGGGCTGCGAGTGGGCGAGGGCGTGCTGCGCCGCAAGCCGATCGAGCAGATCGACGAGAAGGCGCCGACGGGGGACGCCACCACCCGGCTCAGCAGATCACTCGGTCTGTGGCAGCTCACGGCGATCGGCGTGGGCGGCATCATCGGCGCGGGCATCTTCACGCTCGCCGGTACCGTCGCGAACGGCACCGCCGGGCCCGCGGTGCTGGTCTCCTTCCTGATCGCCGGCGTGGCGAGCGCCGCCGCCGCGTTCAGCTACGCGGAGTTCGCGGGCCTGATCCCGAGGGCCGGGTCCGCGTACACCTACGGCTACGCGGTGCTCGGTGAGCTGGTCGGCTGGTTCATCGGCTGGGACCTGCTGCTGGAGTACACGGCGATCGTCTCGGTGGTGGCGATCGGCATCTCCGGCTACTTCGGCTTCCTGCTCGGTGAGACGGGGCTGAAGCTGCCGGCGTGGATGCTGGGAGCGCCCGGCACCGGGGACGGCCACCGGGTGGACCTGTTCGCCGCGCTGCTCTGTCTGCTCGTGGCATACCTCCTGACCCTCGGCATCAAGAACGCGGCCCGCTTCGAGACCGTCGTGGTCGCGCTGAAGGTCCTCGTCGTCCTGCTCGTCATCGGCGTCGGCGTGTTCCACGTCAGCGCGGCCAACTACCGTCCGTTCTTCCCGTTCGGGGTGAGCGGTGTCTTCACCGGGGCGGCCACGGTCTTCTTCGCGGTGTTCGGCTACGACGCCATGTCGACCGCCGCCGAGGAGTCCAAGGACGCCCAGCGGCACATGCCGAAGGCGATCCTGTACTCGCTGGCCATCTCGATGGTGCTGTACGTGGCGGCGTGCCTGGTGCTGACGGGCATGCAGAGCTACAAGGACATCGACCCCGAGTCGGGCTTCTCCTCCGCGTTCAAGTCGGTGGGGCTGAGCAGTCTCGCGGATGTGATCGCGGTGGGCGCGATCATCGGCATCCTCACGGTGATGTTCACCTTCATGCTCGGGGTGACGCGGGTGTGGTTCTCGATGAGCCGTGACGGACTGCTGCCGAAGTGGTTCGCCAAGACCCATCCGACCCGGCACGTGCCGACCCGGGTGACCTGGATCGTCGGCGGGGCGTCGGCCGTGATCGCCGGGTTCCTGCCGATCGGCGAGGCCGCCGAGCTGACGAACATCGGCATCCTGCTGGCGTTCGTCGTGGTGTGCGTCGCGGTGATCGTGCTGCGGTACAGGCGTCCCGAACTGCCGCGTACGTTCCGCACCCCCGGTATGCCGTTCGTTCCGGCCCTCGGCGTGGTGTTCTCCCTCTGGCTGATCACGTTCCTGCAGTGGCAGACCTGGGTGCGGTTCCTCGTGTGGTTCCTGGTGGGTCTGGTGATCTACTTCGGCTACTCGTACCGGAAGTCGGAGATGGCGAGGACGCCGGGGGCGGGCACGGGCCGGCCGGACCGGGAGCGCCCGTAGGCGAACACGCCTCGGACGGCTGGGAGCGTCCGTACGGGATCACCCCGGACCACCGGATTTACCGGACATCCGTTCGAAGTCGGACGGCGGGCCGCCGACCGTCCGTCGCCCGCCCGCCGTCCGCCGGACCGTTCACCGCACCATTCGCCGCACTGTGCGACCGCTCGTCGCACGACACCGCCCGTCGCCTGTTCCCGGGCGCCCCGATGCGTTCGGATACGCCCGTCGACAACGAAACGGCAGGGCCGGCGCGGGGAAGGGCGTTCACGATGACCACCATGACGACGGACGAGCGGGCCCTCGCGGATCTCCAGCGGGAGCACGGCCCCGCCCTGTTCCGCTTCCTGCTCGGGCTGACCTTCGGCGACCGGCAGCGGGCGGAGGACCTGCTCCAGGAGACGCTGGTGCGGGCCTGGCAGCATCCGGAGGCCCTCGACGCCCCCTACGCGTCGATGCGGCCCTGGCTGTTCACCGTCGCCCGGCGCCTCGCGATCGACGCGCGGCGGTCCAGGCAGGCCCGGCCCGCCGAGGTCAGCGACGTGGTGCTGGAGGCCACCGCGGGCGAGCACGACACCGCCGAAGCCACGGTCGCGGCGCTGGACGTGCGCGAGGCGGTGCGCGCGCTCAGCCCGGAGCACCGCGCGGTCCTCGTCCAGATGTACTTCCGCGGGCTGAGCGTCGACGAGACGGCGGAGGTCCTCGGCATTCCGGCGGGCACGGTCAAGTCGCGGTCCTACTACGCGCTGCGCCGGCTCTCCCGCAGCCTGCCGGGCTACTCCGGCAGATCGTCCCCGGTCAGCAGCGCGAGCAGCGAGGCGGCCTGAGCGATCTCCACGTGGTCGGCGGCGCAGGCGTCGCAGGTCCGCAGGTGGCGGGTGACCGTGCCCGTCTCGTCGACGGCGAGCGCGTCGAGGACGTAGGCACCGAGCAGTCGCCGCACGTGCGGGCTCTCGCGGGGATCTGCGGTCATCGCGTCCTCGGATCGTGGGCGGGTCCGTTCGTGACGGATCCTGTGCTTCTGGCCACGCGGGCCGCGCCGCGCCGGTTCAATGCTCCGTGAAGCCCGTTGCCGAGAACGGAAAGAGGCGAGACGGGATGCGCCCGGAACGTCAGGACGGAACCAGTGACGGAACCGGCGGGGGCGGGCTGCTGGTCCCGATGGCCTGGATGTGCGCCGAGTACGTCGCGGACGAACTGCTGCGGGCCGGCGATCTGATGGAGCCCGGCACGCTGGAGTACCGGGCGGGCCGCGCCGCCCTCGCGCTCACGGTCTTCCTCTCCGGCATCCGCGGCCCCGGCCTCCGTCCTCCCGACGACGGAACGGCAGGAGTGCTGCCCACGGCGCGGATGGACGAACTGCGGCTGCTGACGGCGTACGGCACGGCCTGGCGTGACTGGGTCCGGGAACGGCTCGACGCACGGGAGTCGGCGTCGGGGCCGGTGGGCGGCACGGCCCCGGACGTGGCGCTGGCCAGCGCGGCCTGGCGGTGGCTGGAGGAGACCGAACTGCTCGCCGCCGACCTCGACGCGATCGGCCCGCCGCTCCCGGACCCGGCCGACGGCACGGAGGAGACCGAGGAGAGGGCCCGGGTGTGGATCCCGGCCTGGCAGCTGGGCCTGCCGCTGGGGCATCTGGCCATCCATCTCCACTGACCGCCCCCCCGTCCGGTGATCAGGAACCGTGCACGCCCGCACGGTACTTCGGCAGCCGTGCCGTGATCTTCATCCCGGCGCCGACGCCCGTCTCGATGACGAGCCCGTAGTCGTCGCCGTACACCTGGCGCAGCCGTTCGTCGACGTTCGGCAGACCGACACCCGTGGACCTGCCGCCCTCGCCGCGCAGGATGCGGCGCAGGCGCTCCGGGTCCATTCCGGCGCCGTCGTCCTCGATGACGACCTCGGCCTCGGATCCGGCGTCGAGCGCGCGGATGGTGATGTGGGTCGGGGTCTCCTCGCCGCCCCGGTCGGCGGCTCCTTCGAGGCCGTGCTTGACGGCGTTCTCGACCAGGGGCTGGAGACAGAGGAACGGCAGCGCGACCGGCAGCACCTCGGGGGCGACCTGGAGGGTGACCGAGAGCCGTTCGCCGAACCGGGCCCGGACGAGCGCGAGGTACTGGTCGATGGAGTGCAGTTCGTCGGCGAGGGTGGTGAAGTCGCCGTTGCTGCGGAACGAGTAGCGGGTGAAGTCGGCGAACTCCAGGAGGAGTTCGCGGGCCTTCTCGGGATCGGTGCGGACGAACGAGGCGATGGCGGCCAGGGAGTTGAAGATGAAGTGCGGGGAGATCTGGGCCCGCAGCGCCCTGATCTCGGCCTCGATGAGACGCGTGCGGGATCGGTCCAGTTCGGCGAGTTCGAGCTGGACGCAGACCCAGCGGGCCACTTCCCCGGCGGCCCTCGCGAGGACGGCGGACTCGCGCGGGGCGTAGGCGACCAGGGTGCCGAGGACCCGGTGGTCGACGGTGAGGGGGACGGCGACGGCCCAGCTCAGGGGGCAGTCGAGATCGTCGCACTGGCTCGGGAAGGCGGTGCCGCGTCCGCTGTCGAGCAGGCCCCGCACCCGCTCCATGACGTGCCGGCCGTGGTGCTCGCCCGCACCGTCCCAGACGAGGACGCGGTCGCGGTCGGTGAGGCAGAGCGCGTCGGTGCCGAGCAGGGAACGGAGCCTGCGGGCGGCCTTGCGGGCGCTCTCCTCGGTGAGCCCGGCGCGCAGCGGGGGCGCGGCGAGGGAGGCGGTGTGCAGGGTCTCGAAGGTGGCGTGCTCGACGGGGGTTCCCACGTCGCTGGGACGGACGGTGCGGGCTGCACGGCGGCCGAGCAGGAATCCGGCGGTGGGCAACAGAAGGGCCAGCACGACGAGCACGGCGTATCCGGCCCCGGTCATCGGTGTCTCCCCGAGGTCAGTGCCTCCGGCAGGTGGAAGCGGGTCATGGCGGCGTTCGTGCCGGGCGGTATCCGGCCAGGCGTGGCCAGGGACACCAGGACCATGGCGAGGAATCCGACCGGTACCGACCAGACGGCGGGCCAGGCGAGCAGGGCGTGCGTCCAGCCGGGCGGGCGCACCGCGCCGCTGACGGTGATGGCGACGGCCAGGAAGGCGGAGCCGCCGCCGAGCAGCAGTCCGGCGATCGCGCCGGGCGGGGTGAGCCGCCGCCACCAGATGCCGAGGACGAGCAACGGGCAGAAGGAGGAGGCGGAGACGGCGAACGCCATGGCCACCGAGTCGGCCACCGGCACCCGGCTGACCAGCAGTGAACCGGCCAGCGGCACGGACATGGCGAGCACGGTGGCCAGCCGGAAGTGCCGTACGCCCCGGGTGGGGAGCACGTCCTGGGTGATGACCCCGGCGACGGCCATGGTGAGGCCGGACGCGGTCGACAGGAACGCGGCGAAGGCGCCGCCCGCGACGAGCGCTCCGAGCAGATCCCCTCCGACCCCGCCGATGAGCCGCCCGGGCAGCAGCAGCACGGCGGCGTCCGCGTCCCCGCCGCGGACGAGGTCGGGGGCGTAGAGCCTGCCCAGTGCCCCGTAGACCGGTGGCAGGAGGTAGAAGACGCCGATGAGCGCGAGGACGGCGACGGTCGTGCGGCGGGCGTCCCGCCCGTTGGGGCTGGTGTAGAAGCGGACGACGACGTGGGGCAGGCCCATGGTGCCGAGGAACGTGGCGAGGATCAGCCCGTAGGTGGCGTACAGCGGGTGGTCGGCGCGGAAGACCGGGAGCTGGTCGTCGAAGGAGACGCTGGGCCGGCCGTCGCCCTGCCAGGCGAGGACCAGGAAGATCGCGGGGACGAGGAGCGCGGTCAGCTTGAGCCAGTACTGGAAAGCCTGGACGAAGGTGATGGATCGCATGCCGCCCGCGGCGACGGCGATGACGACGACCGCCGCGACGAGGACGTCGCCGAGCCGGCCGGGCGCCCCGGTGAGGATCTTCAGAGTGAGCCCGGCGCCCTGGAGCTGCGGCACCAGGTACAGCCAGCCCGCGGCCACGACGAAGACGCTCACCAGCCGGCGCACCTGCCGCGACTCCAGCCGTCCTTCGGCGAAGTCGGGCAGCGTGTAGGCCCCGGAGCGGCGCAGGGGCGCGGCGACGAAGACGAGCAGGACCAGATAGCCCGCGGTGTATCCGACCGGGTACCAGAGCATGTCGGGCCCGTGCACGAGCACCAGGCCGGCGATGCCCAGGAAGGAGGCGGCGGAGAGGTATTCGCCGCTGATCGCGGCGGCGTTGAGGCGGGGCCGTACGGTGCGCGAGGCGACGTAGAAGTCGGAGGTGGTGCGGGAGATGCGCAGACCGAAGCCGCCGACGAGGACGGTCGCGGCGACGACGACGGCGACGGCCGTCACCGCGTACGTACGGCTCACTGCGCGGGGCGGCCTTCCACGAGCCGGGCGAAGTCGCGTTCGTTGCGCTCGGCCCGCCGTACGTACCACCAGGCGGCCAGGGTGAGCGGCGGGTAGGCGGCGAAGCCGAGCACGGCCCAGACGGGGGCGTCGCCGCGCAGGGCCTCGAAGACCAGGGGCAGGGTGCCGACGACGACGGCGAGGACCACGAACACGGTGAGCCCGGCCCGAAGCTGACTGCGCATCAGCGATCGGACGTACGCGCCGCCGAGTGCGGTCTGTTCGTCGATCTCCGACTGGGTGCGGTAGCGCGGCAGCGGTCGCACCCGTCGGGGCTCCCCCGTCACCACTTCGCGCCGGGGTGTTGGCTCTGCGGACATGGGCCCGGAGTGTACGCAGCGCGGGACGGCCCTGGGAAGGGGGTGACGTCCGGGTCGCCCCTGGTCAGCGGTCGGTCCGGCGCATCAGCAGATCGCGCAGCGCACGGCTGTGGCGGCGGCTCACGGCGAGTTCCGCGGTGCCGATGCGCACGCTCATGCTGCCCGCGTCGAGCCGGAGTTCGTCGATCCGGCCCAGTGCCACGAGGTGGCGGCGGTGGATGCGCACGAAACCGCGCGGGCGCCAGCGTTCCTCCAGGGTGGTGAGGGGGACGCGGACGAGGTGGCTGCCGGTGGCGGTGTGCAGCCGGGCGTAGTCGCCCTGGGCCTCGGCGTAGGCGATGTCGTCGATCGGCACGAACCGGATCACCCCGCCGAGTTCCACGGGTATCTGGTCGCCCGCGGTGTCGAGCACGGGTGCGGAGCGGTCGCCCACCTGCTCGGCGACGCGGCGGACCGCCTCCGCGAGGCGTTCGCGCCGGACGGGTTTGAGGACGTAGTCGACGGCCTTGAGGTCGAACGCCTGGACGGCGAAGCCCTCGTGGGCGGTGACGAAGACGATGAGCGGGGGCGCGGCGAACCCGGCCAGCAGCTGGGCGACGTCGAGACCGGTGAGTCCGGCCATGTGGATGTCGAGGAAGACGACGTCGATGGCGGCGGGGTCGTCGGGGCCGGCGTCGACGGCGGCCCCGATGCGGCGCAGCGCCTCGGTGGCGCCCGACGCGCCCTCGGCGCTGCGGACGCGGGGATCGGCGCGCAGGAGGTAGAGGAGTTCCTCCAGTGCGGGTTCTTCGTCGTCGACGGCGAGTACGCGCAGCATGGGCGGAGTGTAGAACGTGTCCGGGGTCACGGGCCGGGCTCTGCCGCCGACGGCCCTTCCGGCGGGCTGTCGGCCGCCGGGGTGAGCGGGCTACTTGAGGAGCCGGGAGAGTCTGCGGTCGGCCAGTGGCCGGCCGCCGGTCTGGCAGGTCGGGCAGTACTGGAGCGAGGAGTCGCTGAACGACACCTCGCGGATGGTGTCCCCGCAGACGGGGCACGCCTCGCCGGTGCGTCCGTGGACGCGCATCCCGATCTTCTTCTCGGCCTTGAGTTCTCCGGCCGTCAGCCCGCCGGAGCGTGCGACCGCGTCGCGGAGCGTGTCGCGCAGCACGGTGTGGAGCCGGGTGATCTCGTCCTCGCTGAGACCGGTGGTGGGCTTGTACGGCGACATCTTCGCGGCGTGCAGGATCTCGTCGCTGTAGGCGTTGCCGATGCCGGCGATCAGGGACTGGTCGCGCAGGGCCCCCTTGATCCGGCGGTTCTCCCCGGCGAGCAGCGCGGCGAACGTGTCGCGGTCGAAGGCGTCGTCGAGCGGGTCGGGGCCGAGGCGGGCGATGCCGGGGACCTCGGTGGGTTCGTGCACCAGGTGCACGGCGAGGCGTTTGGTGGTGCCCGCCTCGGTGAGGTCGAAGCCGTCGCCGCCGGTGAGGACGGTGCGCAGCGCGAGCGGCCCCCTGCCGGGGCGGGGCGGGGCTGCGGGGAAACCGTCCCGCCATCGCAGCCAGCCGGCCCGGGCGAGATGGATGATCAGGTGCAGCGTTCCCGCCCGGACGTCCAGGAACTTGCCGTGCCGGGCGGTGCCGGTGACCGTCGTTCCGTGCAGGGCCGCGAGCGGCGGGTCGTACGTCTTGAGGACACTGACGGCGAGGGGCAGGACGCGGTCGATCTCCCTGCCGACCAGGCGGTCGTCGAGGAAGATCCGCAGCGCTTCGACCTCCGGCAGTTCGGGCATGGTTCCAGGGTGCCGGAAGCGTGGCCCGTACGCCCGTCAGGGGCCGTCCGCCCGCCGGAGGCCGTGCGCCCGTCCGGGCCACGGCCCGGGCGACCGGTCAGGGCACCGGCAGCAGGGCGAGCAGTTCCGCCACCTCCTCGTCGGCGCAGTGCGCGAGCCGGTCCAGATCGGGCAGCGCCTTGCCGTCGGCCACCAGGCCGACGTGCACCCTGCCCCCGTACGTGGAGAGCGCGACGGCGAGGGCCTGGCCGCGGGCCAGCGGCGCCATCGGGTAGACGGCGCGCAGCGGGCAGCCGCCGAGCGAGAGGGCCGAGCGCGGCAGCGGCACGCTGGTGACCAGCAGGTCGAAGAGCATCCGGGCCGCGCTGCCCGCGATCGGTGCGCCGAAGCGATGGGCCAGCGAGGGCAGTTGGTCGGCGAGCACGGCGACGGCGCCGGCCCCGCGCAGCGGCCCGGCGGCCTTGTTGCGGTCCATGGCCGTGCGCACGCGGTGCAGCCGTAGCCGGGGGTCGGGTTCGCCGACGGGGAGGGCGAGCAGGTAGGCGGAGAGCCTGTTCCCGGTCGCGGCGGGCTGGCCGGGTCTGCGCCGGGAGACGGGGACCAGGGCGCGGGGGTCGTCGACGGGCGGTGTCTCGCCCCGTTCCCGCATCCAGCGGCGCAGTGCCCCGGCGACCACCGCGAGCAGGACGTCGTTGACCGTGCCCCCGGCGGCCCGGCGGATCCGCCGGACGGCGGCGAGGTCCAGGTCCGCGGTGGCCAGCCGCCGGGTGCCGCTGGATCGCGCGGTGAGCGCGGGCGCGCCCCGAAGGTCCAGTCGGCTGGCCCGCACCACGGAGGCGCCGACGCCGAACGCCCGGCCGAGATCCTCGATCCGGCCCAGGGCCAGGCCGGCCACCTGGCGCGGGCCCGGCATCCAGGAGCGGGGCGGCACCGCGCGCGCCCGGACGGACGGCGGGACGCCCGGGGCGCGTCCGGCAAGGGGGGCGATCTCGTCGAAGATCCCGGCGCCGATGGCGACCGCGCGCATTCCGTCGGCGAGCGCGTGATGGAGCTTGACGAGGACGGCGAACGGGCCGCCGTCCGCTCCGCCGATCACGTACATCCGCCACGGCGGACGGCCCCGCTCCAGCGGCCGTTCCATCAGCTCGCCGGCGAGCCGGGTGGCGCCCACCATGAACCCGGCGTGCCCGCCCAGCGCCTCCTGCCCGGTCAGCCGCACCCGCTCGATGTGCCGGCGTACGTCGAAGTCCTTGTCGACGAACCAGGCCGCGCCGCCGACCGGCAGCAGTACGTCCCTGACCCGCATCCGCAGCCGGGGGATCGCGGCGGCGCGGGTGTGCAGCAGCTCCAGGACGGCGTCGGCATCGGCGCGCGCCGTGCCGGACGCCGGTGAGAAGACGGCGAGCGCGCCCAGGTGCATGGGGTGGGCATCGGACTCCAGGTGCCAGAAGGCCAGATCGAGAGGTGCCAGCAGCTCAGTACCCACCGCGTCCCCAGGTCGTCGAAGTCGAAGGAAAGAAGGAAAGGAAAGAAGGAAAGGAGGTGAAAGGAGGTGAAAGGAGTGGAAGAGGCGAAGAAGACACAGAAGGGCGAGGAACGGACGAACGCCGCCCGACGGTCGGAACGGAGCGGCGCGAGCCATCGGACGGAAACCGACGAAACCGGTCGGTCGCCTCCGATCACTCACGATCACTCAATAGCCCATCGCGCTCAGCTACTGTCGGGTAGCGCCTGATCGGCGGTCAGTCGCGCCCCGGAATCACGAATTCGCACCACACGCACTTTCCGGTGCCGCGCGACTCCACGCCCCAGAGGTCGGTGAGCCGGTCCACGAGCATCAGCCCCCGGCCGGAGACCCCGGTCTCCCCCGCGTCGCGGCGGCGGGGCAGCGCGCTGGACCGGTCCTCGACGTCGATCCGCAGGCGCCGCTCGGGGCCGGTGAGCACCCGGATCGTCACGATGGCCCCGCCGTCCGTGTGTATCAGGGCGTTGGTCATCAGCTCGTCGGCGGCCAACTCGACCTCGTCGGCCCGCACCCGGGCCCCCCAGGCCCGCACGGCGGCGCGGATCATGTGCCGCGCGGCGCTCAGCGCCTCCGGATCGCCCTGGGCGACGTGCTGCTGGAGCCGGCCGCCCGGCTGGGGCGCGTGGGCGGCCTTGCGGCCCAGCAGCAGCACTGCCACGTCGTCCTCGCCACCGCGGTCGTCGACCTCCTCGCAGAGCCGGTCGGCCAGCTTCTGCAGGTCACGCGGACCGTCGCGCACCATGGACGTCAGCAGTTGCATGCCCTCGTCGAGGTCGGCGCCGGGCAGCTCCACCAGCCCGTCGGTGAAGAGCACCAGTGTCTGCCCCGGGTCCAGCTCCATCGTGCCGACCGGGTATTCGAGCCGCCCGAACTCCGCGGAGAGCCCCAGCGGCAGCCCGCCCTCCGCGGGCAGTCTGCGGCAGTCGCCGTCGGTGTCGCGCACGAGTGGATCGACGTGCCCGGCCCGGACCAGCTGCACCACCCCGGTGGTCAGGTCCACCTCGGCGTAGGTGCACGTCGCGAAGCGGTCCGTGTCGAGTTCGTGGAGGAAGACGGAGGCGCGGGCCATGACCGTGGCCGGGCTGTGTCCCTCGGCGGCGTACGCCCGCAGCACGATGCGCAGCTGTCCCATGACGGCCGCGGCATGCGTGTCGTGCCCCTGGACGTCCCCGATGACGGCGCCGACCCGGCCGCCGGGCAGCGGGATGACGTCGTACCAGTCGCCCCCGATGTCCCGGCCCAGCCGGGCCGATCGGTAGCGCACGGCGACCTGCGCCCCGGGCACCTCCGGGATCCGGCGCGGCAGCATCGCCTGCTGGAGCCCCTCGGCCAGATCGTGCTCCTGCTCGTAGAGCATGGCCCGCTGGAGACTCTGGGCGATGGAGCTGCCGAGCGCGACCAGCAGATTGCGCTCGTCGGCGGTGAAACCGTCCTTCTCGCTGTAGAGCAGCCCGAGGGCGCCGATGGGCCGGGCCTGGGCGATCAGTGGCAGATAGGCGGCGGACGTGATGCCGAGGTGGCTGATGTGGGGCCAGAGGATCGGGTACGACTCGGCGAAGTCCGCCGCGGACTCGATGAAGCGGGGCGCGAGCGTGCTCACCACCTCGCTCATCGGGTACGGCTCGTCCGTGCGGGTGTACCGGGTGCCGGGGACGAACGAGCCCTCCGGGCCGTCCGCGACCAGGTGGATGCGCCCGGCCTCGATCAGCCCCACGACCAGGCTGGTAGCGCCGAGGTGCGCCAGCCCCTGCGAGTTCTTCAGGACCTCGATCACGTCACGGACCGTGCGGGCGTGGGCGAGCGCGGCCGTGGCCCCGTCCACCAGGCTGGTGCGCCGTCGGCGCTCCTGGTCGAGTTCGTGGCGGGCGGTGGAGTCGGCCAGTTCCTGGGTCGCGTCACGGACGATGCCGATGATGCGCCGGGGGCGGCCCGACGCGTCGCGCCGGATGAAGCCCTGGGTGTGGGTCCAGCGCAGGGTCCCGTCACGCCGCTGCAACCGGAAGTACGCGCCGTAATTGCTCCGCCCGCTCTTGAGCGCCTGCGCGACCATGGCGTCCAGGCGCACGCCCTCGTCCGGCGGCACCCGGGCCGCGAGCGACTCCGGCCGGTCGTCGTATTCCTCGGCCCGCAGATCGAACACGTCGAGTGCGGGCCGGTCCATGTGCATGAGGCCACTGTCGAGGTCCCAGTCGAAGCTGCCCATTCGGTTCAGGGCGAGACTGAGATCCGGGTGGGCGGGCCAGTCGTCCGGGAGTGACAGGGCACCCGCTACCCGATCATCCATGACCGTCACTCTGCCATCATTTGTCCGATTGTTCGAGCGAACGCCGGTGCCGCCGGGCGAGTCCGGAGCGCGCCGCCCGGCCCCCGGCTCATCCCCGCCCCCGGGCCACGGACGCCCCCGCGTCGGCCGGCGCGCAGCGCGGCCCGACGCGAGGCCGCAGGTCAGAAGCGGTTACCGTGTTCCGTGGAGCACGGTAAGTCCAGCCTTACCTGTGCCTGCGCCGCACTGCCCGCGTCACCCGTTCTAAGGACCTGCACTCCATGACCCGCCCCGTCCGCGTCGCCATAGTCGGAGCCGGCCCCGCCGGAATCTACGCGGCGGACGCGCTGCTGAAATCCGACGCCGCACAGGACCCGGGGGTGTCGATCGACCTGTTCGAGCGGATGCCCGCCCCCTTCGGCCTGATCCGCTACGGGGTGGCCCCCGACCACCCGCGGATCAAGGGCATCGTGCAGGCACTGCACCAGGTGCTCGACAAGCCGCAGCTGCGCCTGTTCGGCAACGTCGACTACCCCTCCGACATCGGCCTGGACGACCTGCGGACGTTCTACGACGCGGTGATCTTCTCCACCGGTGCCGACCGGGACCGCGCGCTCGACATCCCGGGCAGCACCCTGGAGGGCTCCCACGGCGCGGCCGACTTCGTCTCCTGGTACGACGGGCATCCCGACGTGCCGCGCACCTGGCCCCTGGAGGCGGAGAAGGTCGCCGTGCTCGGGGTCGGCAACGTGGCCCTGGACGTGGCACGCGTCCTCGCCAAGACGGCGGACGAACTGCTGCCGACCGAGATACCCGCGAACGTCCACGACGGGCTCCGGGCCAACAAGGCCCTGGAGGTGCACGTCTTCGGCCGACGCGGCCCCGCACAGGCCAAGTTCAGCCCGATGGAGCTGCGGGAGCTGGACCACTCGCCGAACATCGAGGTCGTCGTCGCCCCCGAGGACATCGAGTACGACCAGGGGTCGGTCGAGACCCGGCGCGCCAACAAGCAGGCCAACATGGTCGCCTCCACGCTGGAGAACTGGGCCATCCGCGACGTGGGCGACCGCCCGCACAAGATCTTCCTGCACTTCTTCGAGTCCCCGGTGGAGATCCTCGGCGAGGACGGCCGCGTCGTCGGTCTGCGCACCGAGCGGACCGAGCTGGACGGCACGGGGAACGTCAGGGGCACCGGCCGCTTCACCGACTGGGACGTGCAGAGTGTCTACCGCGCGGTCGGCTACTACTCGCGCGAGCTTCCCAAGCTCCCGTTCGACGTGGTCTCCGGCACCGTCCCGCACGTCGCGGGCCGCGTCGTCGAGGGCGAGGAGCCGATGAGCTCGGTGTACGTCACGGGGTGGATCAAGCGTGGCCCGGTCGGCCTGATCGGCCACACCAAGGGCGACGCCAACGAGACGGTCGCCTGCCTGCTGGAGGACCACGCGTCCGGCCGGCTGCCGGCCCCGGCGAGCCCCGACCCGGCTGCCGTCACCGCCTTCCTGGAGGAGCGCGGCGTCCGCTGGACCACCCGTGAGGGCTGGCACCGCCTGGACGCGCACGAGCAGGCGCTGGGCGCGGCGCAGGGGCGCGAGCGGATCAAGGTGGTGGAGCGGGAGGCCATGCTGGACGCCTCCGAGCCCCGGCCCTGACCGTACGGACGGCTCCGTACGGACGGCTCCGTACGGCATGGCGAGGGGCGGCTCCGTCCGTCTCGGCGGAGCCGCCCGGCTCATGGCGCGCTCAACGGCCCTGGAGAGCCTTGACGTTGTCGCCGAAGGTCCAGTTCCTGGAGCCGTCCCAGTTGAGCGACCAGGTCATCAGGCCCTTCAGTCCGTTGCCGTAGTGGTTCCACGCCTGCCCGACCTGACCTGGTGTCAAGTGCCCGCCGCCGGCTCCCGGTTGGGCCGGGAGTCCTGGAACCTGCTTGTCGCGGGGCACCTTGATGGTGGTGCCCTGGACAACGAGACCCTTGTCCAGGCAGTCGGTCTGGGCGGTGAACCCCTGGACCGTGCCCGCCGCGTACGAGTCGCCCGAGCACCCGTACATGCTGCCGTTGTAGTACTGCATGTTCAGCCACCACAAGCGGCCGTTGTCCGCGTACTTCTTGATGATCGGCAGGTACGCGCCCCAGATCGATCCGTAGACGACGCTCCCGCCGGTGACGTAGGCGGTCTCCGGGGCCATGGTGAGGCCGAAGTTCGGGGGCATCCGGTCGAGCACGCCGTCGATGATGCGGATGAGGTTGGCCTGCGAGGCGGACAGCTGGTTGATGTTGCCGCTGCCGGTCAGACCGGTCTCGATGTCGATGTCGATGCCGTCGAAGTTGTACTTCTTGAGGATCGGCACGACCGTGTCGACGAACCGGTCGGCGACCGCGCTGGAGCTGAGGTCGATACCGGCGGCCGCGCCGCCGATGGACATCAGGGTGGTGAGTCCCGAGGCCTTCGCCTGGCACATCTCGGCCGGGGTCGGGACCTTGACCGTCGCGTCCATGCCGTCCTCCCACAGCACGGTGCCGTCCGAGCGGATGACGGGGAAGGCCGCGTTGATCACGTTGTAGCCGTGCGCCGTGATGCGGCTGTCGGTGATCGGGATCCAGCCGAGGGGCGGGTGCACGCCGTTGGCCGCGCCGTCCCAGTTCTCCCAGTACCCCTGGAGCACCTTGCCCGCGGGCTTCGGCTTGACCGCGCAGGTGTCCTCCTGCGCGGCGGCGGGCGTCGCCCCGACCACCATCTGCACGACGCCTGCCACCGCGAGGCCGAGCCCCAGCAGACGCGATGTCCGACCGCTCATTTCCATTTCCTTCCGGACGAATCGAACGTGAATGTCATGATCCTGACAACCGCCCGACAGGCATCGACCGCGAGCTCCACGCGCCACGGTGCGCTCACCGTAGGTTGGTCCAGACCTTTCGTCAAGAGGTCTGGACCAGGAGCGACCCCCGGCATTCGGCATCCATGAACGGGGTCGGTTGCGGCGGGAAAATTGCTTAGCTTAGGCTTCCCTAAGTATTCGTGCTACGAGCGCTCACCTTCTCGATCCCCCGACCCATGAGGAACACGCATGTCCCGGTTCACCCGCGCGCGTCGCCGGACGCCCGCCGCAACTGCCGCCGCCGCGGCACTCGCCCTCGTACTCGGCGGCTGTTCGTCGAGCGACGACGGCAAGGAGTCGCCCGGCGCGTCCGGGAAGAACGACGCGGCGTTCCCCGTCTCCGTCAGGAGCGCGCTCGGCACGGCCGAGATCAAGGAGCGGCCCGAGCGGATCGTCACCCTCGGCCAGGGGTCCGCGGAGACCGCCATCGCGCTGGGCCACACCCCGGTGGGCATCGAGAAGTACGAGTGGGGCAGCGACAAGACGGGCTACCTGCCCTGGATCCACGAGGCGGTCGAGAAGAAGGGCGACAAGCTGCCGACCCAGTTCGCGGGCGGCGAGGACATCGACTTCGAGGCCATCACCGAGCTGGAACCCGATGTCATCCTCGCCCCGTGGTCCGGGATCACGCAGAAGGACTACGACATCCTCAAGGACATCGCCCCCACCGTCGCCTACCCCGACCTGCCGTGGAGCACGGACTGGGACGAACAGATCGACGTCATCGGCAGGGCCCTGGGCCAGGAGGCGGACGCGAAGGGCCTCGTCTCGAAGATCGAGAAGCAGCTGGCCGACGCGGCGGCGTCCCGGCCGCAGTACAGGAACCACACGTTCTCGTACATCTACAACACCGGCCCCGGCACCCTCGGCGTGTTCAAGCCCGACGAGCAGCGGGTCAAGATGGTCTCCTCGCTCGGGCTCGAGGTGGACCCGGTGGTGAACACCTTCAAGGAGACCAAGGGCACCGACTCGGCCGTGATCGGCCTGGAGAACGCCGCGAAGCTGAAGAACAGTGATCTGGTCTTCACCTTCTACACGGACGACAAGGCCCGCAAGGAGATCGAGGCCCAGCCGCTCTACGCGGCGATCCCCGCGGTCAAGAAGGGTGCCGTGGTGTACGGCGAGGACAACTCCTTCGTCACGGCCTCCTCGATCATCAACCCGCTCACCGTGCCGTGGGTCGTCGACCGCTACCTGCCGCTGATCGACAAGGCGGTCGAGGCCGCCGACGGCGGCCGGAGCTGACCGCCGCGCCCATGGTCTCCACCGCACAAGCACCGCCGGGCGGTGCCGTCCGGTCACGGGTCGGCACCGCCCGGCGGGTGTCCTCCGTCGCCGTCGCGCTCGCCGTGCTCCTGCTCGCCGTGTTCGCGAGCCTCATGTTCGGCAGCCGGACCACCTCGTTCGACGAGGTGCTGCACGTCCTGTCCGGCACCGCCGGCCCGGACGTCACCGCCGTCGTCGAGAGCCGTTGGCCGAGGACCGCACTCGGCGTGCTCACCGGCCTCTGCCTGGCCGTCGCCGGCACGCTCATGCAGGGCGTGACCCGCAATCCGCTGGCCGACCCCGGTCTTCTCGGGATCAACGCGGGCGCCTCCGCGAGCATCGTGACCGCGACGGCCTTCCTCGGCGCCTCGGGGATCGCGGACACCATGTGGTGGGCGCTGCCCGGTGCGCTGCTCGCGGGCCTGCTGGTCCACGCCATCGGCTCGGTGGGCTCGGGCGGCGGACCGGTGCGGCTCGTTCTCGCCGGCGCGGTGCTCTCCGCCGTGCTGATGGCCTACATCCAGGCGATCACGCTGAGCCGGCCGCAGGTCTTCGACAGCTACCGGTACTGGGTCGTCGGGGCGCTCGGCGGCCGGGACTTCGACGTCCTCCGGTCGGTGATGCCGTTCGCCGCGGCCGGTCTGCTGCTCGCGGCCCTGGCGGGTCCCGCCCTCAACACGCTCGCGCTCGGTGACTCGACGGCGGCGTCCCTGGGGGCGAATCCGGCCCTGGTGCGGGCGGGCGGGCTGCTGTCGGCGACACTGCTGAGCGCGGCGGCGACGGCGGCGGTCGGCCCGATCGCCTTCGTCGGACTGGCCGTCCCCCATGTGGTGCGGGCCGTCGTCGGTGTCGACTTCCGTGCCCGGATCGTCCTCTCGGCCCTGGCCGGTCCCGCGCTGCTGCTTCTCGCAGACGTCGTGGGCCGCGTGGTGATGCGCCCGCAGGAGCTGATGGTCGGTGTCGTGACGGCGTTCCTCGGGGCGCCCGCGCTGCTCGTCGCCGTGCGCAGGACGAGGGGCGGCGCGGGATGAGCGGACTTCGCACGACATCGCGTCGGCCCGCCGCGCGCGCCGTGTCGCCGCGGCTGCTGCTCGGAGCCGGCCGGAACGTGGCGCTGCCCGTCCGGCGGGTCTCGCTGCTGGCGGCCCTGGTCCTGTTCGTCCTGCTCGTGGTGGCAGCCGTGGCCACGCTGTCGCTGGGACGGCTCGGCATTCCGCTCGCCGATCTCGCCGGGGCGGTGACGGGCGGGGCCGAGGGGAAGAACGCCTTCGTCCTGGAACGGCTCCGCGGACCGCGGCTGACGGTCGCCGTGGGAACGGGCGCGGCGCTCGGTCTGTCCGGGGCGCTGTTCCAGTCCGTCACCCGCAATCCGCTCGGCAGCCCCGACGTGATCGGCCTGGCCTCGGGCGCCGGGGCGGGTGCCGCGATCGCCGCCCTGCTCTTCCCGGACTCCGTCCCGGCGGGGCTCGGCGCGCTGCTCGGCGCCGTGCTCGCCATGGCGCTGGTCCATGTGTCGACCGGCACCGGATTCCGCGATCCCGCCCGGCTCGTCATCGCGGGGATCGGGGTGGCCGCGATCGGTACGGCGATCACCCAGTACGTCGTCTACGCCATGGAGCGGGACCGCGCCGCCGTCCTGACCGCCTACGTCAACGGCAGTCTGTCGGCGCGTTCGTGGGGCGACGCCACCACGATCTGGCTCGTGCTGCTGGTGGTCGCCCCGTTCATCGCCCTGGTGTCCCGACGGCTGGACATCGGGGAGATGGGCGACGACATCGCGGGCACGCTCGGCTCGGGGCCCCGCGGCACGAAGACGGCCGGAGTGGTGCTGGCGATCGTGCTCTCGGCAGGGGCCGTCGCCGTCGCCGGGCCGATCGCCTTCATCTCGCTGACGGCTCCTCAGATCGCCAAGCGGCTCACCCGGGTCTCCGGCCCGCATCTGATGCTGTCGGCACTGACCGGTGCGCTGCTGCTGGTCCTCGCGGATCTCTGCGCCCAGCAGCTGCCGCTGTTCGACAACCTGCCGGTGGGCATCTACACAATGGCCATCGGGGGCCTGTACCTGGGCCGACTGCTGGTACGGGAGTGGCGCCGCGGCGTTCTGTGAGAGGTGGGACCGAGAGAGCAGGGCGGGGCACGTCCCCGGGTGGCGGCACCGGCCGTCCCCGGTGGCGCCACCCCGCCCCGGTCCATGCCGCCGCCCGGCCCGGCTCCGCGCCTCGGCTCGATCCCTCTTGAACGTGTTCAAGAGGGATCGTAGAGTCACGCCGAGCAGGCTTGAACACGTTCAAATCTGCTGGTCCGGATCCGTACCCCACGAAGGCAGGCCGCATGAGCACGCTCACCTACCCCGAGGTCGGCGCCACCCGCCTCGGTCCGCTCCCCCACGGGTACCACCACCTCCACCACCGAGCCCGCGTCGGTCGCGGCCGGGCCGATTTCGAGGCGGCGGGCGCGGCGGTCACCGGCTGGGGCATGCACCGCCGCAGCGGGGCCCGGATCAGCGCCTCGGCCGCCCGCGCCGAGCCGGAGGCCGGTGTCCGGGTGTCCCTGGGCGTCGGCCCGTTCCGGTTCACCGCACCCTGCCGGATCGTCTGGACGGCGTACGAGCGCGAGCGCGTCGGTTTCGGCTACGGAACGGAGGCCGGGCACCCGGAGTGCGGCGAGGAGTGCTTCGTGGTGGACCTGGCGGACGACGGATCGGTGTGGTTCACCGTCATGGCGTTCAGCCGCCCTGCCGCGTGGTACAGCCGCCTCGCCGGACCACTGGTGCCGGTCGTCCAGCGGTGGTACGCCCGTCGGCTCGGCATCGCGCTGGGCCGTCTCGTCGCCGAGGGCCGGGACGCGCGGGGCTGAGGGGTCGGGACGGGTCCGCCCGGGAGGACGGTACGGGCGGTCCGAGCGGACGGGGCGCGCCGGGCTGAAGGGCCGGGGCGCCCCGCCGGGCCGATACTGGAGGTGATGCAGTGGTTCACCGCGGACGGGTACTGGCTCAGCCGGCTGATCTTCCAGCGGGCCCTGGCCGGGGTCTACCTGTTCGCCTTCCTCGCCGCCGCGCTCCAGTTCCGGGCGCTGATCGGTGAACGCGGCATGCTGCCCGTGCCGGACTTCCTCCGGCGCACGGACTGGCGCGACGCGCCCGGTCTGTTCCGGCTCCACTATTCCGACCGCTTCTTCGCGTGCGTCGCCTGGACGGGCTGCGCCCTCGCCGTCGCCCTGCTCGCGGGCGCGGACTCGTACGTCCCGCTCTGGGCCGCGACGGCGCTCTGGGCGCTGCCGTGGGCGCTGTACCTGTCGATCGTCCAGGTCGGCCAGACCTGGTACGGCTTCGGCTGGGAGTCGCTGCTGCTGGAGACCGGCTTCCTCGCCGTGTTCCTCGGCAACGCGCACACGGCTCCGCCGGTACTGGTGCTGTGGCTGCTGCGCTGGGTGCTGTTCCGGGTGGAGTTCGGCGCCGGGCTGATCAAGATCCGGGGCGACGAGTGCTGGCGCAGGCTGACGTGCCTGTACTACCACCATGAGACGCAGCCGATGCCGGGGCCGCTGAGCTGGTTCTTCCACCGGTTGCCGAAGCCGGTGCACCGGATCGAGGTGGCGGCGAACCATGTGACCCAACTCCTCGTGCCGGTGTTCCTCTTCACTCCGCAGCCGGTGGCGAGCGTCGCCGCGGGTCTGATGATCGTCACCCAGCTGTGGCTGGTGGTCTCGGGGAACTTCGCCTGGCTGAACTGGCTGACGATCACGCTGGCCCTGCCCGCCGTCGACTGGTCCCTGTTCGCCGAGCCGCCGACGCAGTCCGCGCCAGCGCTCTGGTACGAGATCGTCGTCATCGCCGTCACCGCGCTGGTGCTGTTCCTGAGCTACCGCCCGGCGCGCAATCTGGTCTCCCGGCGCCAGGTGATGAACCGCTCGTTCGACCCGCTGCATCTGGTCAACACCTACGGCGCGTTCGGCAGCATCAGCCGGGTACGGCTGGAGGTCGTGGTCGAGGGCACGGACGAGGAGGTGCTCGACGAGGGCACGGTCTGGCGGGAGTACGGGTTCAGCGGCAAGCCGGGCGACCCGCGCCGGCTGCCCCGGCAGTTCGCCCCGTACCACCTGCGGCTCGACTGGCTGATGTGGTTCGCGGCGCTCTCCCCCGCCTACGCGGGCCCCTGGTTCGGCCCGTTCGTGGAGCGGCTGCTGGAGAACGACCGGGACACCCTGCGGCTGCTGCACCACAACCCGTTCCCGGACGCCCCGCCCACCCATGTCCGCGCCCGGCTGTACCGCTACCGGTACACGACCTGGCGCGAGCTGCGGGCCACCGGGCGGTGGTGGCACCGGACCTTCGTACGGGACTTCATGCCGCCCGTCGCGCTCGCGCCCTCCCTGCGCGGCCGGACCGGGGGGTTCCGGCCGGACGGGCGGCTCTGAGGGGGCCCGGGGCACGCGCCGGGGCTCCGGGTCCGTCCCCGCGTTCGGAGGTCGGCCCCGGAGCCCCGGCGCGGAGCGGTCAGTCGATGCCGGGCAGGATGTGCGGCTCGGCGAGGTCGTCCTCGTAGCCGGCCAGTCTGATCGGCGCGGACCTGGCCCAGACCTCGATGTTCCGGAGCCTCTCGGGCCGCCGCGCCCGCTCTCCGTACCGTTCGGCCGGTGGCTTCTCTTGCTTCGTCAGCTCTGGTGTCGTCACCGCGCACTCCTTCGTGTCGCGTAACCCGGGGCGCCGCCGACTTCCCGGCCTCATTCCGGGAGTCGACCACCCGTGAGGGGCAGGGAAAAGATCGTTCGGTCGCGGTGGCGCCGTATGCGGGGCGGGACGGCGACTCGGTTGACGAGCCTGTCCCTGGACGGTCGGGGAGGATTTGTGAACTCCCCGATGACGTCCGTTCGCATCAGAGTAACCAAATGAGCATGATCCCGCTCGATGGAACGTGTGCCATAGGTCACTTTTGGCCACTCCATACGGCAAAAACCCGGCCAGAAGGATGCTCCCGGCCGGGTCCGTGGCCCCGAGCGCCCGCCGATCACCGGACGACGGGCGTGATCGCTCCCCGGCGGCTACCAGTTGGCGGGCGCGTAGTCCTTGAGGAAGCAGCCGTACAGGTCCTCGCCCGCCTCGCCGCGCACGATCGGGTCGTAGACGCGGGCGGCGCCGTCGACCAGGTCGAGCGGGGCGTGGAAGCCCTCCTCCGCGAGGCGGATCTTGTCGGGGTGCGGACGCTCGTCGGTGATCCAGCCGGTGTCGACGGCGGTCATCAGGATGCCGTCCCTCTGGAACATCTCCTGGGCGCTGGTGCGGGTGAGCATGTTCAGCGCGGCCTTGGCCATGTTGGTGTGCGGGTGGCCCGCTCCCTTGTAGCCGCGGCTGAAGACGCCCTCCATGGCGGAGACGTTGACCACGTAGGCGCGCTTGGCCGCGGTCGCCGCCATGGCCGGGCGGAGCCGGCTGATGAGGATGAACGGAGCAGTGGAGTTGCAGAGCTGGACCTCCAGCAGCTCGATCGGTTCGACCTCGTCGACCGTCTGGATCCAGCTGTTGGTGTCGTGCAGGTCGGGCACCAGACCGCCCGCGTCGATCGCCCGGCCCGCGGCGATCCGCTCCAGCGAGGCGGATCCGCTGACCAGGGCGAGCTCGGTGACGTCCTGCGCGGTCAGACCCTCCTGGCGGGCGGCCGGGAGGGCCGCCACGCGGTCGACGGAACCGCTGCCGAAGGCACCGATGACCTCGGCGGCGGGCAGCTCGCCCGCGGGGAGCGGGGCCGACTCCGCGCCGATCAGTTCGCTGTACGCGTTGGCCGAACGGCGTACGGTCTGCGCCGCGTTGTTGATCAGGATGTCCAGCGGGCCCTCGGCGGCGACGGAGTCGGCGAGCGCGACGACCTGGGCGGGGTCGCGCAGGTCTATGCCCACGATCTTCAGCCGGTGGATCCACTCGTCGCTGTCCGGCATCGCCTTGAAGCGGCGGATGGCGTCGTTGGGGAAGCGGGTGGTGATGGTGGTGTGCGCGCCGTCGCGCAGCAGCCGGAGCGCGATGTACATGCCGATCTTCGCGCGGCCGCCGGTGAGGAGCGCGCGACGCCCGGTCAGGTCGGTGCGCGCGTCGCGGCGCGCCCGGTTCTCGCTGGCGCACGGCTGGCACAGCTGGTGGTAGAACGCGTCGACCTCCACGTACCGGGTCTTGCAGATGTAGCAGGACCGCGGGCGCTGAAGGATGCCGGCGATCTCGGACGCCGTGGAGGACGACGGCAGGACGCCGTTGGTCTCGTCGTCGATCCGGTCGGCCGAACCGGTCGCGGTCGCCTCGGTGACGGCCTTGTCGTGGGCGGTCTTCGCGGCGCGGCGCTCCTGACGGCGGCGCTGCTTGACGGTCCGGTAGATCCCGGCCGTGGCACGGCGTACGGCGATGGCGTCGGGGTGGTCGATCTCGATGCCGTCGAGTTCTTCCAGCACGCTCAGGCAGACGGCCAGCCGCTCCGGATCGATGCCGGGACCGAACTCCTCCGCACCGGAAACGAGCTCCGGACCGTCCTCTGTCACCGTCACTGCCATTCCTCTGTCACTCGTCGCTCGTGGCGGAGACCGCCGCACCTGCTCCTGCCGGGCAGAACGCCCCGGTCAAGTCTGCCATGCACCGGATGCTGCTCCGTTCGCGTGACCCGCGCGCGTGGGCCGGGGCGCGGCGGCCGACCGCGCCGTCCCCCGCGGCCCGCCCGTCCGGCGTCCCGCTCCCCCGGCCCCGGTACCGTGCGGGCCCCGTGGCGCGTTGCGTCCCGATCCCGCTCCGCCTCCCTCCGAGGCCCCGTTCCGTCCGGGTGCGCGCCCGTTCCATCGCAGAGCCCTCCCTGCTCCGCCCCCATGATTCCGGCATGGACGGGTCACATATGCTTCCCTCCGGTGCGGCCGGGGCCACGCTCGGTGACCAGGGCCGCGAAAGCCGTACGCCCGTCACGCCGTCGAGGAGTTCCACGCCGTCGGGGAGGACGCCGGGCCCGCGGACGCGGGCGGCGGCTCCCCGGAGTGAGACCGTTCGTCGCGGGTAGGCGAACGTCGAGAAGCCGACACCGAACACCCCTGCGTCGCCCTGGCTGGAGCACATGAACGAACAGGTCACCGCACGGCCGGCCGACCGTCCCCGCCCGGACCGTCCCGCCGACCACGACCCCACCGAGGTTCTGCACAGCGCCGAGGTGTTCGACGGCGAGCCGGGCTGCATCGCGCGGGCCCGTGCCCTGGCCGACCGCTTCCTGGCCCGGCTGGCCGCCGAGTGGCTCGCGGTGTTCGGCGAGCGCACCCGCGGCGATCTGATGCTGGCCGTGAGCGAACTGGTCACCAACGCGGACCGCTACACGCAGGGACCGTATCTGCTGGAGCTGGAGGGAACGGCGGAGCGCGTCAGCGTCACGGTGTACGACAGCAGCACGGCGCTCCCCTTGTTCTTCTCGCCCGATCCAACCCGCCCCGGAGGCCATGGCATGGAGATCGTCGTGGCGCTGTGCGACCGGCTGACCGCCGAGCGCGTGCCGGTGGGCAAGCGCATCCGCGCCGAGTTCGAGCTGAGCAGCTGAGCTGTGGGGCGGGCGGGACGCCGCCCGCCCCACGACCACGCCCCGGCCGGGTCGGCCCCGGTCCGTCCCACACGTGTCAGGCCCTGTCAGGCACACCGGTCGCGCCGAACGCGTCGGGCGTGTCAGGTATGTCAGCCCTTGTCAGGCGTGTCAGGTGCGATTGAAGACGCAGTCACCGCACAGCCCTCCGGCCGGGCAGCGGTAGTAGAGGCAGCAACTGCGGCGCCGGAACGCCGTGTCGTGCGGAGCGCCGGTGTTCCGCAGATCCGGGTGGTCGAAGAGCTCGGCGGTCAGTGCGCGGGCCCTCGCGGCCACATCGGGGCGGTGGTTCGTGCGCGCCCAGTCGACGAGCTGGCCGAGCGCACCCGCCAGGGCCGATCCCGCGTTGCCCCACAACAGCCGGTCCGCCAGCGGGCCGTCCCGGTGGATCGCCTCGGCCAGCGGCACCAGATGACCGTACTGGACCACCTCCCGTATCCGCTCGGCGGTACCGGGCAGCGTTTCGGCGGTGCTCAGCCACAGGTCGTCGGGGCGGCTCGCCCGGGGGTCCCAGCGCAGGGCGTCGGGCGACAGATCGGGGAAGCGGCCGGTCAGCGCCGCCGGGCCGAGCGCGATCGACCAGAGCCGCGCCGCGAGCCCCAACTGCGCGATGGAGGCGGCGACTCTGCGCTCGTGCGTCCGGTGCCGCGCCGCGACCAGGTCGATGCGGGAGGACAGCGGTGCCGTCCCGCCCGCGTACAGCAGTGCCAGCGGCCGGTGCGCGCCCTCCGGCGGCGCGGTGGCGCGCAGGGCGAAGAACCCGCCCAACGAGGCCGCGGCCGACTCGTCCGTCACGCCGTTCTCCCCCACTTCTCCGTCGCCGCCGGTGGCGCCGTACGGCCCGCGTCGACCATGACCGCGTTCACCGTACCTCTCGGGACCGACGCCCCGGGGTCCCGCGCGGGGCGGACCGGCGACGCGAGAGGGACGCCGGTCCGTGCGCCGTACAACCGAGGCAGTACACGTGATCGCCGACTCAGGTACGACGACGCGGCGGCTTCGAGACGACAGGGTGGTGCACATGAGTTCCCTCGCGCTGTCCGTGCTCCTTTCGCTGATCTCGGCGGTCGCCTACGCGGCCGGGGCGATCCTCCAGGAGCACGTGGCCGCGGCCGGGGACGGCCGACCGCTCGCGCTCGCGTGCGATCGCGTCTGGTGGGGCGCCGTGACGCTGAACGGGACGGGAGCGGTGCTCCACGTGGTGGCGCTGGCGTACGGTCCGCTCAGCCTCGTCCAGCCGCTCGGGGCGCTCACCATCGTCTTCGCCCTGCCGATGGCTGCGGTGTTCGTACGCCGTCGGCCGGGCGCGGCGGCCCGGCGCGGGGCGGTCCTGGCGACCGTCGGACTGGCGGGTCTGCTCGCCCTCACCGGGGACGGTGGGGCGCACACGCTGGACGGACCGGACCGTCTGGGGCTCGTGATGGTGACGCTCGGAGCGCTCGCGGCGCTCCTCCTCGTCTCCGGGGCGGTGCCCCGGCCGGTGACGCGCGGTGTGGTCCTCGCGGTCGGCGCGGGCATCGCGTTCGGCATGGCGTCGGTGTTCACGAAGGAGGTGGCGGTGCGGTGGGGTTCGGGCGCGGTGGCGGCCGGCGTGCCGTCGCTGGCGGCGATCGCGGCCCTCGCCGGGGCGGGGCTGCTGCTGTCCCAGACCGCGTACCGGGGAGCCGGGCTGACCGCGCCGCTGGCCACGGTGACGGTGGTGAACCCGGTGACGGCCGCGCTGGTCGGCATCACCATGTTCGACGAGCGGTTCCTGCACGGCACGACGGGCATCGTGCTCGCGTCCGCCTGCGGCGCGATCGCCGCGGGCGGGATCGCTCTGCTCACGGTGCAGCGGCCGGGCACGGAGGGTCCGGCGGCGGCGCGGGGAGGGCGCGGACGCCCGGCCCGGAACCGCCGGACGCGGGACCGTCAGACGCTGGCCCCGCCCGCCCTGAGGTAGGCCAGCGGGTCCACGTCCGATCCGTAGCCGGGGCCGGTGCGGATCTCGAAGTGCAGGTGCGGCCCGGTGACGTTGCCGGTCGAACCCGAGCGCGCGATCCGCTGCCCCGCCGAGACGTGCCGCCCCTCCCGTACGTGGAGTGCGGACAGATGCGCGTACTGGCTGTACTTGCCGTCGGCGTGCCGGATGACGATCTGGTACCCGTACGCACCCGCCCAGCCGGCCGAGACGACGGTGCCGGAGCCGATCGCCTTCACCGATGTGCCGGTCGGGACGGGGAAGTCGACACCCGTGTGGAAGCCGCTGGCCCAGGCACCGGCCCGGTGGTACGGCGTGCCGATGCCCGCCGCCACGGGCGCGACGAGGCCCTGGCGCGTCTCGGACCGCGCCGGGTGGCGGGCCTCGGTGCCCCTCGAAGGCGTCTTCGGCCTCGCTTTCGGTTTCGCGGCCGGGTGCGGGGTCTTCGCCGTCTCGTGCCGCTCCACGGCCTGGCGCCGGGGCTCGGTGGCGCGACTCTGGGCCGCCGCGGCACGGTCCTGCGGATCCGTGGCCCGCCGGTGCGGCGAGACGGCGGCCCCGTCCTGCGACTTCGCCGCCTGGACCTGGGACTTCGCGGGCCGGGCGTCGGGCTTCGCGGCCCCGTCATGGGGCCTGGCCTCCTGGCGCTGCGGCTCCGTCCTCGTGTGCGACTCGGTCGACGGCTTCGTCTCCGCCTTCTTCGCTCGCGCCGTCGGTGCCGGGCTCGCGGCGGAGCCCGTCCTCGGTGCCCGGGCCGTATCGAGGTTCAGACGCTGTCCGGGGAAGATGAGATCCGGATCGTCGCCCACCCCCTCACGGTTCGCCGCGTAGAGACGCTGCCAGCCGCCCGCCAGTCGCTCGCTCTGCGCGATCGCGGAGAGCGAATCGCCTCGGGCCACGGTGTACGCCTCGTGCTTGCCGGGCACGGTGGTCGGCGTCACGGGGGCGGAGGACCGCTTCGCCGCGGTCTTCTTCTCCGGCGACTGCCCGGAGGGCCGCTCATCGCCGCTCCGGGCATGGCTGATGCGCTCCGACTGCGGGGCGATGTCGGGAGACTTCCCGCCCTTGGCCAGCCCGGCCTGCGTCGAGCAGCGCGGCCAGGCGCCGGGCCCCTGTCCTTCGAGCACCTTCTCTGCGACGGCGATCTGCTCTTTCCTGGTGGCCAGGTCCGCCCGCGGGGCGTAGACCGTGCCGCCGTAGGCCGCCCAGGTCGACCGGGAGAACTGCAGACCGCCGAAGTAGCCGTTGCCGCTGTTGATGTGCCAGTCGCCGGTGGACTCGCAGGCGGCGACCTTCTCCCAGACGTCCGGCGACGCGGCGCCCGCCTGGGCGGCCGCGATGAGCGGTAGCGCCAGGCCGGCACCACCGGCGGTGACGGTGAGCGAGGCACGGTTCAGCCGGCTGGGCCGATATCTGCGGTGCCGTCCGTTCGCGGCCATGATGTGGCTCCCCCACTGGCAGTAGGACACGTCGCAAGCGCCAACTTATGTGCACACAAAGCAAGATGACAAGAGCACCCGGAACGACCCGATCGTCACGGCGGGTTGGCCGCGCCACCGGTCGGCCGGACCCCGTGCCCGCGTCCCCCTCGCCCCTCGTACCCGATGCGGGAGCGCGAGGGCCGACGGCTGCGTCCGGCATCCGATTCGGATCCAACAGCTGCTGTCCGAACGTGAGTTGTTTAGCCGACGGCACGCCTCGTCAGGACACGTCGGCCTCCCGGCAGACCTCCGGCTCCGGCTCCGGCCCCGGGGCCGGCCACGTGTGCCACCGCTTCGACATCGCCGCGGCACATCGTGAACCACCGGTCGCCGGGACGGCCGCTCGTCCTCGCCCGGTCAGGCGAGCAGCGTCTCCCTCAGCCGGGTGGCGAAGGCATCGGGTTCCTCGACGGAGCCGACATGACCCCCGGGGAATTCCACGGGCCCACCGCCGATCCTGCCCGCCAGCCGGACGCCCGGAATGGCCGTCAGCAGGTCGCGGGAGTCCCGTCCCACGCCTACGACCAGCTTCTCCGCGCCGCGCCCGAGGGCTTCCGGATCCGGCACGTAGCCGCTGAACGAACACAGCACGTGCTCCAGGAACACGGGCAGATTGGCCCGCATCCGCCGGAACGCCCCGGCCTCCCTCGGGGAGGGAACAACCTCGGCCCCCTTCGGGGAAGAGGCCGAAGCCGTCTCACCGCTCCCGCCCTGGGCCGGACGGTCCGGCGCCTGCCCCATGAGCCCCGCGGCCATGGTGGCCATCGCCGCTTCCACGCCGTCCGCGCGGAAGGACTCGCGTACGGCGGCGAACAGTTCGCGCCCCACTTCCGGATCGGGCAGGAGCTCCACCAGCGGCGGCTCGTGGGCGACCACCCGGCTCAGCCGTTCCGGATGACGCGAGAGCAGGTCGAGGGCGACGACGGCGCTCGAACTGGTGCCGAAGACCGCCACAGGACCGCCCTCCGGCGCGAGCAGTTCGATCAGCCGGTACGCGTCGTCGCTGTGTACCCGCACCCGCTGTTCGGCGCCCCCGTCGTCGAGGACGCTGCGCGAGTAGCCGCGCGGGTCGAAGGCGGCGACGGTCCACCGGTCGGCCAGTCGGGCCGCAAGCCGGTCGTAGATCCCCGCGTCGGCGCTCCCGCCGGGCAACATGAGCAACAGCGGCCCCTGCCCGCGCACTTCGTAGTGCAGCGTCGCCCCCGGCACCCGCAGCAGTCCGGTGCGATCGGGCAGCGCAGGGCCGGATGCCCCGCGCTCGGGCGGGGCGGCACCGGACGCGGTGCGCCGCGTCGTACGGCTCGTGCGGTCAGTCATCGCGTTCCTCCTCGCTCACTGCGGACGACCAGTGCTCCAGCAGGAAGTGCAGCGCCGCGACGGCCCGGTCCCAGGACGTGCGCACGTCGCGGGGCGCGCCGAACCCCCCGTTCGCCTCCAGGGCGCAGTAGCCGTGCAGGGTGCCGCGCAACAGCCGTACCGCGTCCGTGAGATCGGGCTCGGTCAGTCCGTAGGCGCGCAGCATCGCGCCGATGGTCTCGACCGTCCGCCGGTACGCCGAGGTCCGGACCGCCACGGCCGGGTCGATCCGCATCTGCGTCGCCTCGTACCGCCCGGGCCGCTCCAGCGCGAAGGACCGGTAGGCGTCGGCGAACGCGATCAGGGCGTCCTTGCCCGCCCTGCCCGCGACCGCGGCGTTGATGCGGTCGATGAACTCCCCCGCGGCGAACAGGGCCACCCGGGTCCGCAGGTCGTGGAGGTTTCGCACATGGGAGTACAGGCTGGCGTCCTTCACCCCGAAACCTCGGGCCAGCGCGGAGATCGTGACCTGGTCGAAGCCGACGGAGTCCGCCAGATCCGCCGCCGCCTCCACCACACGTTCGGTCGTGAGACCCGCGCGCACCATCCGCCACCCCCACCGGAGCACCATGCAGTCCATGCATGCGTACCTAGACCCTCTAGGAAGGCGCCTAATATACATAGGAAACACCGGACGGCCCACACAGAACAGGCCCTCCCGCCACTCCGCGTCCATACTGAAGAACCCGGTTCGCGACCACCGAAGAACCCGGTTCCCGACACGGATTGCGGAGCACACACTGATGAGCGGTACCGCACAGATCGGCGTCACGGGGCTGGCGGTCATGGGCCGCAACCTCGCTCGCAACTTCGCCCGCAACGGCTTCCAGGTCGCCGTGCACAACCGGACGACGTCGAAGACGGACGCCCTGGTCGAGGAGTTCGGGAACGAGGGTTCCTTCGTGGCCGCGCGCACGCCGCAGGAGTTCGTCGCGGCGCTGGAACGTCCGCGCCGGGTGTTCATCATGGTGAAGGCGGGCGATCCGACGGACGCCGTCATCCAGGAGTTCGCCCCGCTCCTCGAGGAGGGCGACGTCATCATCGACGGCGGCAACGCGCACTTCGAGGACACCCGCCGCCGGGAGAGGCAACTGCGCGGGCGGGGCATCCATTTCGTGGGTGTGGGCATCTCCGGCGGAGAGGAGGGCGCGCTGCACGGGCCGAGCATCATGCCCGGCGGTTCCGCTCGGTCCTACGAGTCGCTGGGGCCGATGCTGGAGAGGATCGCCGCCAAGGCGAAGGACGGCACACCGTGCACCACCCACATCGGCCCGGACGGCGCCGGGCACTTCGTGAAGATGGTCCACAACGGCATCGAGTACGCCGACATGCAGCTGATCGCGGAGGCGTACGACCTGCTGCGCCAGGTGGCCGGTTACTCCCCGGAGCGGATCGCCGAGACCTTCCGCCGCTGGAACACCGGCCGTCTGGACTCCTATCTGATCGAGATCACGGCGGAGGTCCTCGCCCATACCGACGCGGTCACCGGGAAGCCGTTCGTCGACATCGTGCAGGACCGGGCGGAACAGAAGGGCACCGGCCGCTGGACGGTGCAGATCGCGCTCGACCTCGGGGTCCCCGTCTCCGGTATCGCGGAAGCCGTCTTCGCCCGCTCCCTGTCGGGGCACACGGATCTGCGCGAGGCGGCGAAGGACCTGAGCGGGCCGTCCGCCGCACCGCTCGACGAGGCCGCGGCCGCAGCCTTCGCCGACCGCGTGGAACAGGCGCTGTACGCGTCCAAGATCGTCTCGTACACGCAGGGCTTCCACCAGATCGGGGTGGGCAGCGAGACCTACGACTGGGACATCGATCTCGGTGCGGTGGCGGGCATCTGGCGGGCCGGGTGCATCATCCGGGCCGCGTTCCTGGACCGGATCCGGGCGGCGTACGACGCCCGCCCCGAGCTGCTGGGCCTGCTCTCCGACGCGAGGTTCGCCCAGGAGATCGGCGCGGCGCAGGACGACTGGCGCGTGGTCGTCGCAGAGGCGGCCCGGCAGGGCGTGCCGACCCCGGGGTTCGCCGCCGCGCTCGCGTACTACGACGGGCTGCGCGCGGACCGGCTGCCCGCCGCGCTGACGCAGGGACAGCGCGACTTCTTCGGCGCGCACACGTACCGGCGCGCGGACCGCCCGGGCTCGTTCCACACGCTCTGGGGCGGGGACCGTTCGGAGGTCGAAGCAGGCTGACCGGGATGCCCCGCGGCGGATCCGCGCAACAGCCCGGTGGCGCCGCATCACGGCGGGACCTGCGGGCGGCGGAGCAGGGGCACGGCGGGACCCGCGGACGCGGCGCGCCCGGACCGGCGCCACTCGTCCGGGCGCTCCCGGGATGCGGAGGTGGCGAAGGTGTGGGTAAGTGGCAGCGGGCGTCTCCGCGCATACGCCCTCGAAGCCGTGCGTGTGCACGTCCGCGCACCCGAAGCCGCGCCCACCGCCCCTCCTGGAGCCCCCGCATGCCCGACGCCCCACCGGAATCCGAACCCGTCGCCGCCCAGCCCGTGATCGCGCCGCTGACCAGCGCCGCGCTGATCCTGGTCGCCACGGTCGAACCCGGTGGTGAGGGCGCCGTGCGCGAGGTGCTGCCGGACCTGCCGGCGATCGCCCGCTCCATCGGGTTCCGGTTCCCGGACGCCGGTCTGGCCTCCGTCACCGGTTTCGGTTCCGATGTGTGGGACCGGCTGTTCGCGGGGCCGCGCCCCGCCGGTCTGCATCCGTTCCGGGAACTGCGCGGCACCCGGCACCATGCCCCGTCCACCCCCGGGGATCTGCTGTTCCACGTCCGGGCCGAGCGCATGGACGTGTGCTACGAATGGGCGGCCCGGCTGCTCGACCGGCTCGGCACCGCGGTTCGCGTGGTGGACGAGACGCAGGGGTTCCGCTACTTCGACCACCGGGATCTGCTCGGTTTCGTCGACGGCACCGAGAACCCCGTCGGCGCGGACGCCCGGTCGGCGGCCCTGGTCGGCGCCGAGGATCCCGACTTCGCCGGCGGGAGTTACGTCGTCGTGCAGAAGTACGTGCACGACCTCGCGGCCTGGAACGGACTGAGCACCGAGGAACAGGAACACGTCATCGGCCGTACCAAGTTCACCGATGTCGAGCTCCCCGACGACGTCAAGCCCGCCGACTCCCATGTCGCCCTCAACACGATCACCGATCCGGACGGCACCGCCCGCGAGATCCTCCGCGCCAACATGCCGTTCGGCAGCTTCGGGCAGGGCGAGTTCGGCACGTACTTCATCGGTTACGCCGCCGACCCGGACGTGACCGAGCGGATGCTCCGCAACATGTTCCTGGGCGATCCGCCCGGTACGCACGACCGCATCCTCGACTTCTCGACGGCGGTCACCGGCACGCTGTTCTACGCCCCCGGCGCCGGGTTCTTCGCCGACCCACCGCCGTCGCCCGACGCGGCCGCGGCGGGGAACCCGTCCGAGCCGGTGCCCGTGCCGGCGCAGGACCCGGCCGCGATCCGGCCGGACGACGGATCGCTGCACATCGGCAGCCTGCACGAAAGCGCCCAGTGATGAACAATCTCCACCGCGAACTCGCCCCCGTGACCGAAGCCGCCTGGGCCCAGATCGAGGAAGAGGCCCGGCGCACCTTCGGGCGCCATGTGGCGGGACGTCGCGTCGTCGACGTCACCGCACCGGCCGGGCCAGAGCTGGCGGCCGTCGGCGACGGTCATCTGCGCGACATCGACCCGCCGACGCCCGATGTGATCGCGCGGGCCCGTACCTCGATGCCCGTGATCGAGTGGCGGGTGCCCTTCACCGTGACCCGGGCCGCCGTGGACGACGTCGAGCGCGGTTCCGACGACAGCGACTGGCAGCCCGTCAAGGACGGGGCCCGCACCTGCGCGTTCGCCGAGGACATGACGATCATCGACGGATACGCGTCGGCGGGCGTCACCGGACTCCGGGACGGCTCGTCGCACCCGCCGCTGGCCCTGCCGGCCGATGCGCGCGACTATCCGGCCACCGTGAGCCAGGCACTGACCCAGCTGCGCCTGGCCGGTGTCGACGGGCCGTACCGGCTGCTGCTCGGCGCCGACGCCTTCACCGAGGCGACGGAGACGTCCGACCACGGGTACCCGGTGGCCACCCATCTGGCCCGGCTGCTCGACGACCAGATCCTGTGGGCGCCCGCCGTCAAGGGCGGTGTCCTGCTGTCGACCCGGGGCGGCGACTTCGAACTGCGCCTGGGCCAGGACCTGTCGATCGGCTACCAGGACCACGACGCGAACGGCATCCACCTCTACTTCCACCAGTCGTTCGTGTTCCGGATGCTCACTCCGGAGGCCGTGGTCCCGATCATCGCCTGACGGACGTCCCGCGACCGCGTCGCCCGGGGCGGCCGGGCCGAGGGCACCGGCCGGCCGACGGGCCCCCGCGCGAGCGGGCCGAGCACCGGCACACGACGGGCGCGCACCGGCCGGACGGGCCGGTGCGCGCCCACCGCGCCGCGTCCGGCGGTGATCAGCCGGGCGGGTGCGGCGACGGCTCCGGCTCCGGCACGGGCTCGGGGTTCGGAGCGGGCGGCTGCGGGATGGGGTCGGGTGCCGGACCGGGCGGTACGGGCCCGGGCGGTACCGGTGGTGGCTGCGGCATCGGCGGCGGCTCGGGCATCGGCCCGGGGGTGGGCGCCGGTGGCACGGGGTCGGGGTACGGGTTGGTCATCGCGGGTCTCCGAGCGCTTCGTGGTGGATCTCCTTCCACCGTCCCCCGGAGCGGCCACCCGCGCCCGGTGAGCCCATGCGTACGGGTTCCGAATGATCCGTCCGGGGCGACGGCTGCCGCGGCTCCGCCGCCGCCCGGACACCGACGGATCAGCGCGCGACGGACGCCGCCGCGGCCAGGCCGGATCGAGGGCTGGACAGCACCGGGACCGGGGTGTTCACGCGTTCGGCGGCGTCGGCCATGGAAGCCTGTGCCAGCACGATCGCATCGGCGTCCGTCACCGCGTCGGCCGCTGCCGCGACGAGGTCCAGGAAGCCGTCACGGTCACCGGCCGCGAAGCGCTCCCAGGCCCCCTCCACCAGGACGGGACGCACGTCGACGGACCGCTCCCCCGCCTCCTCGGCGAGCAGCGCGAGGGTCGGCGCCAGCGTGGCGGCCAGCGCGGCGAGCACCACCACCCGCTCGTGCCGTACGGCGGCCGCCGCCATCGGCCGGTCGACCCGCAGCACCGGGACGCCGACCTCCGCCGCCGTCGACTCCGCCACCCCGCCGATCGTCGAACAGGTGCAGAGCACGGCCGTGGCGCCCGCTCCGACGGCGTCCGCGAGCCGTTCCCGTATCTCGGCCGACACCGCGCCGGGCCCGCGGTCCCCGGCCCGGCGCAGCAGGTCCTCGTCCACGAGATGCCGCAGGACGAGTCCGGGGTGGTCCGCGTCGCGGAGCGCGTCGAAGACCGGGACGTGGACCGGGGAGGTGTGCAGAAGCGCGAGCGTCACCGGCCGAACGGTACGGCCCGCGGGAGCGGGGCGGCAACCGTCACGGGCCGGTGACCGACGGCCTGCGCTACAGCTCGGGGTGCGACTTGAGCTGCTCCTTCGCCCGCTCCACGAGTTCGGCCGGGGGCACGGGCGCCAGATCGGGGTGGCGCAGCGCCCACTTCGCCGCGTACGGGCAGAGCGGGACGACGGGAACCCCTTCCCTGTCGGCCATGGCGTAGAACTCCCGGACGAGGGCGCCCGCGATGCCCCTGCCCTCGTGGCCGGGCTCGACGACGGTGTGCACGGCGACGAGCGCGGCGGGCTCGCCCTCCATCACGAAGTACGCGATGACTCCGGCGGCCTCGCCGTTCTCGTACGCGAGCAGGTTGCCGCCCGCGCGGTCGTCACGGATCTCGATGTCGACCTCGGTCCGGCCGGTCTCTTCTGCCACGGTGGGTGCTCCTCGTCGGTGGGACGGTTACGACCGGCGCCCCGCGGGAACGGCGTACGGACTCCGCTCGGTGGCGGCGTCCGGTACGGGCTCGGAGGCGTCGGCACCGAGCCCGACGATACGGTTGTCCGCGTCCACGTGCACGACGCGGGGTGTCAGCGTACGCGCCTCGACCTCGTCGACCTGCGCGTAGCTGATGAGAATGACCAGGTCGCCCGGGTGCACGAGATGCGCGGCGGCACCGTTGACGCCGATGACACCGGAACCGCGCTCGCCCTCGATGACGTACGTCTCCAGCCGGGCGCCGTTGTCGATGTCGACGATGTGCACCAACTCGCCGGGCAGCAGGTCGGCCGCCTCCATCAGGTCGGCGTCGACGGTGACGGACCCGACGTAGTGGAGGTCGGCGTGGGTCACGGTGGCCCGGTGGATCTTGGACTTGAACAGAGTACGCAGCATTTTGGACTCCTGGAATACGGCTCCCTGCCAGCTTTCTGCAGGTCAGGGGCGTTCTTCACCTTACACTGGCACGCGTCGGACTCGAAGGTCGGATGCCGACTTGCCTGACGGCACATCAGGAATGCGAGGGGCGCAGGACGAGCCACTTCCCGGGACGACCCTCAGCACTCCAGTGCGGTTTCACCGTCCATCCGGCAGGTTCGTCGGCGGAGCGTCGTCGGTAGTGGCTGTGTCGGGCTGATGCCTGGCGGCGTCTGCGCCAGGTGGACCAGTGCAGGACCCCCGGCCGCGGTCAGGGCCGGTGGGCCGAGGACCACGGCGAGCAGATGGCGTGTCTCCGGGACGGCCGACGGGATCGGATCGCGGCTGCTCTCTGCCGCTGCCCGGCGGTGGCGGGCAGGCGGCCGGCGACGGCGACCGCACGGACGGGGTGCGACCGTGGTTGATCCGCACTCCGGTCGAGCAGGCCACGGCGAGAACGCAGCCGGTCCCGCGTGCCCCCAGGGCGGCATGGAGCCATGGGTCCTGCCCATAGGCTTCGTCGCCTGTCACCCACGGCGCCTCCACCCCGGCATCCAGCGCGGCGGCGATCGTCTCCCGGGCCGGACGGGGCACGGTCGCGAACCGCACCGTCTCGGGTGTCCCGGCTCCTGGCGGCGCTCGGGATCGGTGCACCAGGAGTGCTCGGGCAGGCCGAGCCGGCCGTCGATGCGTGAAATCCGCTCGTACAAGTCGGGCAACTCCCACCTTCGAGTGATACGAGGTTACGAGCCTTGCCGCTCAAATCCGCCTGTGGGTCACTGAAATGGTGAACGGGCGGGCTGCCCACCCCAGCCGAGGAAGTTGAGAACAGACAGCGTTTGCCGGTTCTTCTCCGTGCCCGAGAAGAAGTTCCGGCAGCCGGGGCCCGGGCCGCGACCTTATGCGCCCGCTTCCCCGGACTCTCGGCAATGCCAACAACTGCGCGCTACCACACGGCGTCACTTGACGTCGTCGACAACCGACCTTTCCCGCGGAAGCCGAACGCTTGGGCTGGGCGCGTGCCACCGGTCCCCGTATGTTCCATCGGAGAACAAGGAGCGTTGTACATGCCTCTTTCCCAACCAGGGCTCCACCGGCGGCGGAACCCTGGTGACCATCACGGGAACGAACCTGCCCCCACGACCAAGGTGACATTCGACAGCGAACCGACCACCGAAATCACCCGGATATCCCCGACCCAGGTCACGGCGGTCTCCCCCTCGGGCACCGGCACGGCCGGAGTACCGCCACCGCCCCACACCCCGGCGCAACTCCTCCCGGACCGGGAACGGACCACTCGCGTGCAGCACGGCGAGACGCACGCGCAGCTCATCGCCGTCCCGCCGGGCAGGATCCTGGACGAGGAGTGAACCGGGGCCACTGCTGGGCCAATGCGACCGAGTTCGAGTGGCAGCCCGCCGGTGGACAGCTAAGACTGAGGCAGCGGTTCGGGATCCGGACAGCAGACCCCGACCTCGTGATTCCCGGACCACTCGCTCCAGCCATCGAAAAGCGCGAGTACGGAGCGCCCACCGCAATGGCGACGGCGCTCGAAAGTTCCTCAAGGAGCTCGCATGGAGGAGAAATCCCTCGATGTCCTGACGCCCGGGCCTGATGAATCCGCAATCGATACGAGCAGGTTCACCAGTCCGGAGACCGACATCGAGAAGGACCTCGCCGAGGTACTGGCCGACGTCATGTGCGTCGAACGGGTGTCGGTCGACAGTCATTTCTTCGACGATCTCGGCGCCAACTCATTGGTGATGGCTCATTTCTGCGCACGGGTCAGGAAGCGAGCCGACCTTCCCTCGGCATCGATGAAGGACATCTACCGGCACCCGACGATCCGCAGTCTGGCGACGGGGCTCGCGAACCACGCCCCCGTCGAGCCGTCGGCGCCGACGCCGTCCGAGGTGGTGACCCCGGTCGGCACGGTGCGGTACGCCCTCTGCGGAACCCTGCAGTTCCTGCTCTTCCTGGGATACTCCTTCCTCGCCGGACTGGTTGCCAGCCGAGGCTATACATGGGTCTCCGCCGGGTCGGGCGTGATCGACATCTACCTGCGATCGCTCGTCTTCGGAGGCATCGGCTTCGTCGGTCTGTGCACCTTCCCCATCGCGGCCAAGTGGCTCCTGATCGGCCGGTGGACATCACGAGAGTTCCCGGTCTGGAGTCTGACCTATCTGCGCTTCTGGACCGTCAAAGTGCTGATCCACGCCAACCCGATGATCCTCTTCGTCGGCAATCCCTTGTACGTGCTGTATCTGCGGGCGCTGGGCGCACGGATCGGCGAAGGGGTCACGATCCTCTCCCGCAGCGTTCCGGTATGCACCGACCTGCTCACGGTCGGCGCCGGCACGGTGATCCGCAAAGACTCGTTCTTCCTCTGCTACCGGGCACACGCCGGGCGCATCCAGACTGGCCGGGTCACGCTCGGCCGGGACGTGTTCATCGGCGAGAAGACCGTGCTCGACATCGACACGTCGATGGGCGACGGGGCCCAACTCGGCCACACGTCCACGCTGTACAGCGGCCAGGCGGTCCCGGACGGTCAGCGCTGGCACGGGTCCCCGGCACAGCTCACGCAGCACGACTACCTGAGGATCGGGCCGGCCCGATGCGGCACGCTGCGCCGGGCCGGCTTCGGCCTCGTCACCGTGCTTCAGCTGCTCCTCCTCTACGTACCGCTGTCCGTCGGGGGCGCGTACATGCTGGTGACCCTGGTCCCGGCGCTGCACAACCGGCTGGTCCCGGGCACGGCGGAGCTCACGTCGCTGGACCTCTACGTCGACGCGCTGGTCCTCTCCCTGCTGCTGTTCTTCGGCTTCGTCGTCGTGGGCCTGGCCGTGATCTTCACCCTTCCGCGCCTGCTCAACCTGGTCGTCAAGCCGGACAGGACCTATCCGCTGTACGGGTTTCACTACTCGGTGCACCGGGCGATCGGGCGCATGACCAACATCAAGTTCTTCACATGGCTGTTGGGTGACAGCTCCTACATCGTCCACTACTTGCGCGGCATCGGATACGACTTGTCCCGGGTCGAGCAGACGGGGTCGAACTTCGGCACGGAAGTGCAACACGAGACCCCGTTCCTGTGCTCGTTCGGGAGCGGGACGATGGTCGCCGACGGGCTCTCCGTCGTCAACGCCGACTATTCGAGCACGTCCTTCCGGGTGTCCCGGGCCTCGATCGGGTCACACAACTTCCTCGGGAACAACATCGCCTATCCCTCGGGGGCCAGGACAGGTGAGAACTGTCTCCTCGCGACGAAGGTGATGGTTCCGCTCGAAGGCGAGGTGCGCGAGGGGGTGGGCCTGCTCGGCTCGCCGTGCTTCGAGATTCCCCGGTCGGTCGAGCGCGATTCCCGGTTCGACCATCTGCGCACCGGCGACGAGTTGAGCCGCAACCTCGCTGCGAAGAACCACTACAACATCCGCTCGATGCTCTTCTTCCTGCTCGTGCGGTGGCTGCACTTCTTCGTGCTCACGATGCTCGGCCTGGCGAGCGCCGAGCTGTACGACTCCTACGGGAATGTGCTGATCGGCGCTTTCCTGGTGCTCAGCCTCGGGTTCACCGCTGTCTACTTCGTACTGGTGGAGCGCGCTGTCGCGGCATTCCGCGCGCTGCAGCCGCAGGTGTGCTCCATCTACGACCCGTACTTCTGGTGGCACGAGCGCCTCTGGAAGGTGCCCGACACCTACCTCGACATCTTCAACGGCACCCCTTTCAAGAACGTGATCTGGCGGATGCTGGGGGTTCGGATCGGCAGCAGGGTCTTCGACGACGGCTGCTATGTGACGGAGCGGACGCTCACCACCATCGGGAACGACTGCACGCTCAATGCGGGAAGCAAGATCCAGTGCCACTCGCAGGAGGACGGCACCTTCAAATCCGATCGCAGCACCCTCGACGCCGGTTGCACCATCGGCGTGGGAGCCCATGTCCACTACGGCGTGACGATGGGCGCCGGCGCGGTGCTCGCGCCCGACTCCTTCCTGATGAAGGGCGAGGAGGTCCCGCAGCACGCGCGCTGGGGAGGGAACCCCGCCACGGAGATGCGAGACGCCCCTGATCGGCCCGAGGCGCTGACGCGGACGGGATAGCGGCTCCGCCCTTGTCGGCGCTGAACAGCACGGTGGCGAAGGCGAATGGAGAGGGACGACCAGATGGGAATGCAAGCGCAGGCCGACCGGGAGTTCTGGCGCGATGTGCTCGTCGCCGGTGGATCCACCGAAATCCCGCGGTGGACGCTCGATCCGGTGAAGGGCGTCGGCGAACACGAGGCGCCGGTCCCGGACGACGTCGTCGCGGCGTTGGGCCGGCTGGCCGAGGACCTGGCGGTACCGCTCGACTCGGTGCTGCTGGCAGCGCACTCCAAGGTGCTCGCCGCGCTGTCCGGCGAGCACGAGGTCGCAACCGGATACGTCACCGCGGAGGGCGGCCGACCGCTGCTCTGCCGCCTGACGACCGAGCCCGGCTCGTGGCGGACGCTGCTGCTGGACGCTCATCGAGTCGCGTCGGACCTGCTGTCGCACAAGGACTACCCGGTCGATGATCTCAGGTGCGAACTGGGCCTGGCAGAGCCGTCGATCGATGCTGTGTTCGATCCGCACGGCGTGGGCGGCGAAGTCGCCGGCAACACCGTGCTGTGGGTGGGATTTTCGCAGCGCGGCGGCCACCTTGCGCTACGGCTGCGCCATCGGACCGACGCGCTCGACGAGGACTGCGTCGTCCGGATCGCCGGATACCACCTCACCGCACTCGCGCTGATCGCCGCCGATCCGGACGCCGAGCACGGGCGACAGAACCTGCTCTCCGCCGAGGAACTCCGTCTCCAGCTCGAATCACTCGCCGGTCCACGCCGGGAACTGCCGGACCACCGGTTCCACGAACTGTTCGAGCAGCGGGTGGCGGCACACCCGGACGCCGTCGCCGCGGTGCATGGGGAGCAGCAACTGACGTATCGAGAACTCAACGCGCGCGCCAACCGGGTGGGACGGGCCCTGCTGGCTCGGGGGCTGCGCCCCGAGGGTGTCGTCGCGGTGGTGACCGAGCGCAACCTGGACTGGATGGCCGCAGTCCTCGCCGTCTTCAAGGCCGGCGGCGTGTATCTGCCCATCGAACCGCATTTCCCGGCCGACCGTCTCGCGACCATGCTCTCCCGTGCCGCATGCGGTCTCGTGCTGACCGAACCCGGCAGCACCTCCACGCTCGACCAGGCCCTCGACTCGCTGTCCGGGGTCCGGAAGCTCTTCGTCGGCGCAGCCTACGAGGAAGACCACGCCGACGACGATCTGGGCCTCCACATCGCGCCGGACCAGCTCGCCTACATCTACTTCACCTCCGGCTCCACGGGCGAGCCCAAGGGCGCGATGTGCGAGCACGCGGGCATGCTGAACCACCTCTACGCCAAGATCGACGACCTGGAGATCGGCGAGGGACAGGTGGTCGCCCAGACCGCACCCCAATGCTTCGACATCTCGCTGTGGCAGCTGGTGTCCGGGCTCCTGGTCGGGGGACGGACCCTACTGGTGGAGCAGGAGGTGATCCTGAACGTCCAGCGGTTCGTCGACAAGATCGTCGACGGCCGGGTCGCCGTCCTCCAGGTCGTCCCCTCCTACCTGGACGTGGTCGTGTCCTGGCTGAAGCAGCACCCCCGCGAGCTGCCGGACCTGCGGTGCGTGTCGGTCACGGGCGAGGCGCTGAAGAAGGAGCTCGTGCAGCGCTGGTTCGCCGCCCAGCCCGGGATCAAGCTGGTCAACGCCTACGGGCTGACCGAGACCTCGGACGACACCAACCACGAGGTCATGGACCGCGTGCCCGACGGGGACCGGGTCCTGCTGGGCCCCGCGGTCAACAACGTGCACGTCTACGTCGTCGACGAGCACCTGAACCCGGTGCCGCTCGGAGCCCCCGGCCTGATCGTCTTCTCCGGCGTCTGCGTCGGCCGCGGATACGTCAACGACCCCGAGCGCACCCGGCAGGCCTACCTGACCGATCCGCACCGTGAGGGCGCCCGTCTCTACCGGGGCGGCGACTACGGCCGCTGGACGCCCGAGGGAAAGCTGGAGTTCCTCGGGCGCCGCGACACCCAGGTGAAGATCCGTGGCTTCCGGATCGAGATCGGCGAGATCGAGAACACCCTGCTGCAGGTACCCGGTGTTCGCGACGGTGCGGTCGTGGTCGCCGAGCGGGCCGACGGGAGCAAGCACCTCGTGGCGTTCTACTCCGGTCGGCAGCCGATCGAGGCCGACGTACTGCTGGGCCGGCTCGGTGAGTCGCTGCCCGCGTACATGGTCCCGTCGGCCTTTCACTGGCGGAAGACTCTGCCGCTGACGGCCAACAGCAAAATCGACAGAAGGACCCTGCAGACACTCGCCGGAGAACTCGACGTCGTCCGGGACGACTACCGCGCGCCGGATACGCCGACCGAACAGCGGTTGGCGGCCGCATGGGCGAAGGTCCTCGGCATCCCGCAGGACCAGGTCGGACGGCGGGACCACTTCTTCGACCGGGGCGGCACGTCGCTGTCGGCAGTGAGGCTGGCCGTCGTCCTGGACCGTGCGGTGTCCCTCAAGGATGTCACCGGTCACCCGGTCCTCGCCGATCTGGCCGGGCTGATCGACGGCAGGTCCGCACGGAGTGCCGGGCTGCTTCAGCCGCTGTCGGAATCGGACGGTGCGCAGACCGCGGCCCTGGTGTGCTTCCCCTACGCCGGCGGCAACGCGGTGAACTTCCAGCCGATGGCCGGAGCGCTGCCGGACGGTGGACCGGCGGTCTACGCCGTCGAGCTGCCCGGTCACGACATGACCGCCGGGAGCGAGCCGCTCGCGCCGATGACGCAGGTGGTCGAGCAGGTCGTCGACGAGATCACCGGGCGTGGCCTGACCAGGGTCCTGCTGTGGGGCCACTCCTCGGGCACCGCGCCGGCCGTGGAGACGGCCAGAAGGCTGCTGGAGCGCGGGGTGGACGTCCAACGGGTGTTCCTCGGCGCGCAACTGCTCGGCGACGCCGACGACCGGCGCGCCACCATCACCGAGCTGGCCGGACGGAGCGACGCCGAGATCGCCGCGAGCCTGAGCACGCACGGCGGTCACACCTCGCTCGGTGAGCTGGGTGCGCAGCACGCCGAGCACGTCGGCGCCGCCTACCGGCACGACTGCGTGTCCGCACACCACTACTTCGCCGATGCCCTGGAGCGCCCGCCGGCTCAGAAGCTCTCCGCGCCGGTCACCGTGGTCGTCGCCGCGGACGACCCGAGCACGGCGGAGTACCCGCGCCGGTACCTCGACTGGCAGCTCCTGGCCGAGCAGGTCGACCTGCACGAACTCGCCGACGGCGGCCACTACTTCCTGCGTACCCGTCCGGTCGAGGCGGCAAAGGCCGTACTGCACTCCGCCGAATTGTTCGCTTCTTCCTGAGTGTCAGCTGAAAGGAAATCGAGATGTCGTTCACATCCACGGCGTTGCCGGTCGACGTGGAACTGAATTCCGGCGCACCCCCACGGCTGCGGGCCGAGGCCGGCGGCGACGCGCCGGCCTGGGCGGCCGAGCACCGGGACGCGCTGCGCGCAGTCGTCGCCGAGCACGGTTCGGTCCTGGTCCGCGGCCTCGGGCTGCGTGACGCGACCGAGACCGGAGCCGTCTTCTCCAAGCTGGCCACCGGTCTGATGACCGAGCGGGAGGCCTTCGCACCCCGGCAGACCTACTCCGAGGGGGTGTACTCCTCATCGAAGTGGCCGCCGAACCAGCCCATGTGTATGCACCACGAACTGAGCTACACACTTGAGTTCCCCGGCCTGATGATGTTCGCCTGTCTCAGTGCGCCCACCGCCGGCGGAGCGACCGCGGTGGCCGACTCACCGACCGTGCTGGACGCACTGCCCGCCGAGTTGACCGAGCGGTTCGAGCGCGAGGGCTGGCTGCTCACCCGTAGCTACAACGACGAGATCGGCGCGTCCGTCGCCGAGGCCTTCGGCACCGACGACCGGGACGCCGTCGAGCGCTACTGCCGCGCCAACGCCATCGCGTTCGAGTGGCAGCCCGACGGCGGACTGCGCACCAGACAGCGCCGCAGCGCCGTGGTGCGCCACCCGGTCACCGGCCGACGCTGCTGGTTCAACCAGATCGCGTTCCTCAACGAGTGGACGATGGCCCCCGAGGTGCACGAGTACCTGGTGGACGTCTACGGCGCCGACGGGTTGCCGTTCAACACCCGCTTCGGCAACGGCGACCCGATCGGCGAGGACGTCGTCCAGCTGCTCAACAGCGTCTACGAGGCGAACACCGCACGCGAACCGTGGCAGGCCGGCGACCTGATGCTCGTCGACAACGTCCGCACTGCGCACAGCAGGGAGCCCTTCGAGGGACCGCGCGAGGTGCTCGTCGCCATGGCCGAGCCGGTGCGTCTGGCCGACTGCTCGCCGACCGTGGAGGTGACCACGCAGTGACCACCGTCGATTCCCCCGCGGCAGAGTCCGCGAGCGTCGCACCGATCACCGTGCCACCGTTCGCGGTGATCTCCGGCGCCCAGGTCCGGCGCACACTGCACGGACGCGAGAAGCGGATCACGGAGTTGGTCGAGGCCACCTACCGGGTGCACGGGGCCGGTGATTCGGTGAACCCTCCGTCGTACTTCCTGCGTTTCCCCGACCGCCCGTCCTCCCGGATCATCGCGCTGCCCGCCTCGATCGGTGGGCAGACGCGGGTGGACGGCCTGAAGTGGATCTCCAGCTTCCCGAAGAACGTGACGGCCGGCATCCCAAGGGCATCGGCCGTGCTGATCCTCAACGACCATGACACCGGCTACCCGTTCGCCTGTCTGGAGAGTTCGATCATCAGCGCCACCCGGACGGCCGCGTCGGCGGCGTCGGCGGCCGACTGGCTCAGCCGCGAGAGGCCGCGACCGACGCGCGTCGGGTTCTTCGGGGTGGGCTTGATCGCCCGCTACATCCACACCTTCCTGATCGGCACCGGCTGGTCGTTCGACGACATCGGCGTACACGACCTGTCCGCCGACAGCGCGGCAGGCTTCCGCTGCTACCTGGAGCAGTCGGACGCCCCCGGCCGAATCACCGTGCACGACAGCGCCGAGCAGTTGATCCGGAACAGCGACCTGGTCGTCTTCGCCACGGTCGCCGGTCAACCGCACGTCAGCGACCCGTCGTGGTTCGCGCACAATCCGCTGGTGCTGCATGTGTCGCTGCGCGACCTCGCGCCGGAGATCCTGCTCGCCTCGACCAACATCGTCGATGACGTCGAGCACTGTCTCAAGGCCGATACCTCGCCGCATCTGGCCGAGCAGCTCACGGGCAACCGGGACTTCCTGCACGGCACGTTGGACGACGTGATGGCCGGGCGGGTGACGGTGCCGACGGACCGGCCGGTGGTGTTCTCGCCCTTCGGCCTCGGGGTGCTCGACCTCGCGGTGGGCAAGTACGTCTACACCGAAGTGGCCCGCTGCGGAGAGTTGCACGTCGTCGACGACTTCTTCCACGAACTGAGCCGGTACGGATGAGCGGGCCGGGAGCCCGGGAGGCCTCTTCCGGGCTGATCCCGGGAGAGACCACCGGTCACGTCGCAGCGGGCCCCGATGCATGAGACAGCGGCCACTGACGCAGGGCCCCGTACCGCCCGGTTGGAAACGGGGGTCTCGCCCGCACAGGCGAGGAACGCGCCCACGGCCGGATGGAAGTTCAGATAGTGCTCTGCTCCAGACAGAGGAGACCGTCGTGCCCGTCATTTCCGCTCCCTACGCCTTCAACGAAGAGGATCTCTATGTCGATCTCCGGTCGATCTTCGGGCACTCGCTCTTCCTGAAGTGTGAGGGCTTCAACTTCGCCGGCTCGATCAAGTTGAAGGCCGCGACCGAGATGGTGGAGGCCGCTGAGCGGGATGGAATCCTGACGCCGGAATCGATCCTGGTCGAGTCCTCGTCCGGAAACCTCGGCGTGGCGCTGAGCGTGATCGCGGCGAGCAAGGGCTACCGGTTCCTGTGTGTGACGGACTCCCGCGGCAATCTGTCGAACAGAATGATGATGGAGGCGTTGGGCAGCCAGGTGCACGTGATCGCCGAGCAGGAGGCCAACGGCGGCTTTCTCGGCGCACGGCTCGACTACGTCCGCGCGCTGTGCGCCTCCGACGACCGGTATGTGTGGCTCAGCCAGTACACCAATCCGAGCAACTGGAAGGCGCACTACCGCACGACCGCGCCGGAGATCGCCCGTCAGTTCCCGCGGCTGGACGTGCTGTTCGTCGGAGCCGGCACCACCGGGACCCTGATGGGCTGTGCGCGCTACTTCCGGCGATGGCACCGGCGGGTGCGGATCATCGCGGTGGACAGCGTCGGCTCGGTGTCCTTCGGCGGTGCGCCGGGCCGCCGGATGATTCCCGGTCTGGGCATGAGCATGCGCCCGCCACTGCTCGACGAGTCCTATGTCGACGAGGTGATCTGTGTCAAAGAGGCGGACACCATACGTTCCTGCCATCGTCTGGCCAGGCGCGGATTCCTGTTCGGCGGCTCCACCGGCACGGTGATCAGCGGCGCCACGGACTGGCTGGCCCGGCATGACGCGAGCGAGCTCACCGCGGTGGCCATCGGCCCGGACCTCGGCGAGCGCTACCTCGACACCATCTACCAGACCAACTGGCTGCGGGATCTCTACGGCGAGGACGCGCTCGACTCCGACAAGGAGGCTGCCGATTCCTTGGCAGCCGCCCCGTCGCCGGCGACAGGGTAGGGCACTGATACTCCCGAGGAGCGGTGTCGAGCCATGCGTGTCGTGATCGATGACGGAGGGGGCAACGCTGTCGGAACAGAAGGAAATCACGGCTGAGCACACCGGCTCGCTCCCACGACCTGCTCGTCCACCTGCACCGGTCACGGGGGCTGAGTCGCCGGGCACGCCCCGGTGACGCCCCCTGCGCGGCGCCCCCGGGCCGGAGTTCACCCGCTGATCAGCGGCGCCCCCGGATCGGCCAGGAGTGTCGTCAGTTTCTCGCTGAAGAGCTGGGCGAGTCGGGTGGCGGTGTCCGGGGTGCAGTAGTCGAGTGCGTGGATCAGTTCGCCGTCCAGGCCGGCGGGGCCGCCGTCGGCGTCGCGTGTGTCGCGCAGTTGCAGCAGCAGGTCCTGGCCGGTGTGGGTGACCGGGAGGACGCGGTGGTCCACCCGGAGGCCGCCCGCCCACCGGCCTTCGCAGCGGCCCGGGGGGTCGACGCGCAGGTAGGAGAAGGCCGCGGTGAACAGGCCCCGCCCTTGGTGGGCGCGGTCCCGCGCCAGGCCCTCCACCACCTGTTCGTAGGGGTGGTCCTGGTGGGCGTGGGCGGACAGCAGGCGTCGGCGGACCCTGGCGGTCAGCTCCTGGCCGTCGGGGGCCCCGCCGGTGGGGACACGGAGCACCACGGGGTTGGTGACGCATCCCACCAGGCCGTCCACCCCGTCGTCGTCCCGTCCGCTCAGGGCGACCACCACGGGTATGTCCTCCCCGGCGCCGAGCTGGCCGAGGGCGGCGACCAGGGCGGAGTGCAGCACCATGTAGGGGCTCGCGGCGTAGCGGGTGGCGGCCTCCTCCAGGAGGCGGTGCTCATCCGGCCCCCAGGAGAGGGGGACCTGGCCGGCGCGGCCGTCGGGGCGTCCGGTCCGAGGGGGCGCGCCGGGCAGGATCAACTGGTCGGGTACGCCCTTCAGTTCGGCCGACCAGTAGCGTGCCTGGCGGGCGGCGGGGCTGTCGGGGTCGCTCTCGTCCCCCCGGCGCCCGGCCAGCCGGAGCGTGTGGTCGGCGTACTGCGGGGCGGGGACCGCCCACCGGGGGGCCGTGCCGTCCAGGCGGGCGGCGTAGGCGTGCCGCAGGTCGTCGCGCAGCACACCCAGGGAGTGGCCGTCGACGGCCACGTGGTGCACCACGAGCAGCAGCAGGTGGCGTTCCGGGCCGGTGCTCAGCAGCAGGGCACGCAACGGCGTCTCGGTCAGCAGGTCGAAGCCGCGGGACAGTTCGGCCTCGACGACCGACCGCTCCTCGCCGTGGGTGACGTCGAGGTGGCGGAGGGCGGGCGCCGCGTCCTCGCTGGGCAGCACCCGCTGTTCGGGACCCTGCGGACCGTAGGGCAGTACCGTCCGGAGCGCCTCGTGCCGGGCCACCACGTCGCCCAGCGCCTCCTCCAGCGCCGTCCGCCGAAGCGGGCCGCGCAGTTCCAGGGCGAGGGAGGTGAGATAGGTGGGGCGTCGCTCCCCCAGGTAGTTGGCGGTCCACAGGCGGAGCTGGGCCGGGGAGAGGGGGATGTGTTCCGGGCGTTCGGGAGCCGTCCCGTCCTCGGGGTGGCGCGCCGGGGCGGCGCCGTCGGGCAGCCGCCTGTCGAGTTCGGCGACGGTGGGTGCCTCGAACAGGTCCCGTACCGAGACGGGGAGGCCGAGGGCGGCGCGGATGCGGCCGGCCAGCCGGATGGCGGTGAGCGAGTTGCCGCCGAGGGCGAAGAAGTCTTCGTCGACGGAGACCGACGGCAGACCGAGGGTGGCCGCGAAGGCGGCGGCCAACACCTCGGCACGGGGTGTGCGGGCGTCGGCGGCGGCCGGGCGCTCGGGCGCGGGCAGCGCGTCCCGGTCGACCTTCCCGTTGGCGCTCAGGGGCGGCTCGGTCACCGGTACCACCACGGCGGGCACCATGTGGCGGGGCAGCCGCGCGGCCAGGCGGGTCCGGAGCGACGTGGGGTCCACGGCGCCGTCCGCACCCATCACGTAGGCGACCAGGGAGCGTTCGGCGGCGCCCTCGCCGCGGACCATCACCCAGGCGGCGCCGACCCCGGGTTCGGCGCGCAGCGCGGCCTCGACCTCGCCCGGCTCGATGCGGAAGCCGTTCACCTTGACCTGCCGGTCGGCGCGGCCCAGGAAGTGCAGGCGCCCCTCCCGGTCCCAGCGGCCCAGGTCCCCCGTGCGGTAGGTGCGGGATCCGGCGGGGCCGTACGGGTCGGCGACGAAGCGCAGGCAGGTGGCGGCCGGGGCGCCGTGGTACCCCTCGGCCAGCCCGTCGCCGGCCAGGTGGATCTCCCCGGGCACCCCGGGCGGCACCGGTCGCAGGGCCGTGTCCAGGACGGTGACCCGGCAGCCGGGCACCGGGGTGCCGACCGGCAGGGGCGCGGTGCCGGAGCCGTCGAGGGGGACCTCGTGGCCGAGGGAGAAGGTGGTGTTCTCGACCGGCCCGTAGAGGTGGGTGACCTCCAGCTCCGGGTGGTGCCGGCGCACCCGTTCCACGGAGGCGGGCGAGACGACGTCGCCGCCCGTGGCCAGCCGCCGCAGTCCTTCGAGTGCCCCCGGGTCCTGCTCGGCGATGACGTCCAGCAGTCCGGCGGTCAGGAAGGCCGCGGTCACGCCGCCCTCCCGCACGGCCCGGCGCAGGGCCGCGCCGTCCATCTCGCCGGGCGGGGCCACCCGTACCCGTCGGCCGGTGAGCAGGGGCGTCCACAGCTCGTACACGACGGCGTCCCACGCGTGCGGGGAGTGCTGGAGGACGCACTGCTGGTCCTCGCCCCGCCATGCCGGGTCGAGGGCTCGGCTGAGGATGTTGCGGTGGGTCAGCCGTACGCCCTTGGGCTCGCCGGACGACCCGGAGGTGAACATCACGCAGGCCGCGAGGTTTCCGGGCAGGGTGCGTCCCAGGTCGGCGGAGGGCTGGGCCGCGAGGGTCTCCTCGTCCGGTACGGAGTCCAACAGCAGCCGGGCGCCGGTCAGTTCGCGGATGGCCCGGACCCTCTCCGGAGGGAACCCGGAGTGGAGGGGGACGCAGAGGGCGCCCAGTTTCGCCAGGGCCAGGAAGCAGACGGCGACCTCGGGCGAGCGGTCCAGGGCGACGGCGACCGGGGTGCCGGGCGGGACCCGCTCGGCGAGGTGGTGGGCCAACTGGTTCGCCCGGGTGTTGAGTTGACCGTAGGTGAGGGTCCGCGTGCCGTGGCACAGCGCGGTGCGGGTGGGATGTGCGGCGGCCTGGGCCTCGAAGACCCGGGCCAGCTGGACGTCGTCGTCCCCCACCGGTGACGACGGCCCCTGACCGGCGGCGAGCAGGCCGGCCCGCCGGTGGGCCGGGAGGAGCCGGACGTGGGCCAGGGGCCGTCGCTCGTCCTCCACGAGGGCGTGGCAGGCGGCGACGAAGAGGTCCGCCAGTTCGGTGGGGGTGGCGCGGTCGTCCAGCGCTCCGGGCCTGCTGTACAGCCGGCACTCCACCCGGCCGGCCCGGGGCAGGACCACGAGGCTGAGCGGGTAGTGGGTGCCGTCCCGTATCTCGGTCCCAGTCACCCGGACGCCGTCGGGCAGGCGGGTCCAGGCGTCCTCGTCCAGGGGATAGTTCTCGAAGACCACCGACGTGTCGAACAGCCCGGTGGTGCCCACGGCCTCCTCGATGGCGGTGAGGCCGAGGTGCTGGTGGTCCAGCAGGTCGGCCCGGCGCGCGTGGACCCGCCGGGCCAGGTGACCGGCCGACTGTCCGGGCCGGACGGTGATGCGGGTGGGCACGGTGTTCAGCAGCAGCCCGACGAGCCGGTCCACCCCGGCCACCTCGGGAGGGCGTTGGGCGACGGTGACACCGAAGACGACGTCCTCCTCGCCCGTCAGGTGGTTCAGCAGGATGCCCCAGGCGGACTCGACGAGGGCGTTGACGGTCACGCCCCAGTGGGCGGCGCGCGCGGTGAGCGCGTGGCCGAGCCGCTCGGGCAGTTCGAACCGGTGGCTCAGGGCGGCGGGGGTGCCCGGGGCATGGTCGGCCACCCGGGTGGGATCGACGCCCGCCAGCTCGGCGCGCCACGCCTCGGCGGCGGCGGCCCGGTCGCGGGTGGCCAGCCACCGGGCGTACTCCCGGTGGGCGGGGGCGTGCTGCCCGGCCGAGGAGCCCTCGTGGACCGTGCCGGCGTCCAGCAGCTCGCCGAGGACGAGCGGCACGGACCAGCCGTCCAGCAGCAGGTGGTGGTGGGTGAAGACCAGCCGCCACCGCCGTTCTCCGGTACGCAGCAGGGCGAACCGGAGCAGCGGCGGGTGTCCGGGGTCGAACGGCTCGCGTTCCCGCTGCTCCTCCTGGCGCAGCCGGTCGGCGAGTGCGTCACCGGGCACGGCGGTGAGGTCCGCGGTGCGCCAGGGCAGCGGGCCTTCGGCCGCCGGTATCAGGTACAGCGGCCGGTCCCCCGCGTCCGCGGGGAAGCAGCCGGACAGGTGGGGGTGGCGGCGGAGCAGCGACCGGGCGGCCGCGCGCAGCCGTTCCGGCCGCACGTCGCCGGTCAGCTCCAGGCTGAGCTGGACGAGGTAGGGGTCCTGCCGCGGCTCGTCCGCCCGCGGTGCGTCGGCGTCGTACAGGGCGTGGAAGAGCAGCCCCTCCTGGAGCGGCACGGCCGGCAGCAGGTCGGAGAGCGGCCCGTACCGCCGTTCCCACTCCTCGATCCGGCCCTGGTCGACCCGGACCAGGGGGAAGTCGGAGGGGGTGGAGAGGACGGGGCCGGTGCCGGGGTGGTGGTGGACCAGCCGCCCCAGCGCGGTGTGCCACAGGTCGCTGAGCTCCCGTACCTCGTCGGCGGTCAGCACCTCGGACGGCCAGGTCCACTCGGCGCGCAGCCGTGGCCCGTCGGGGCCGCGCTCGGCGAAGACGTCGAGCGTCAGGGTGTGGCCCAGCGGCTGGCGGGGGTCGGCCTCGCCGCGCAGCGAACCGGGCAGGGCGTTCCAGGGGGCGGGTTCCTCGGTGTCGAAGCGGCCCAGGTAGTTGAAGGTCAGCGGGGCCCGGGCCGTCGGCAGCCGGCCGGCCTGGCGCAGCAGCCCGTGGGTGAGCCCGTCGTGGGGCACCTCGCGCAGGCTCTCCTTGACGTGTTTGACCGCCCGGGACAGCTCGTCACCCTCGGCGCCCCCGTTCACCGGCGGGTCCAGCAGCACGGGGTGGAGGGTGGTGAACCAGCCGACGGTGCGGGACAGGTCGAGGTCGGCCAGCCCCTCCAGCGCGGTGCGGCGCCCGTGTCCTTCGATGTCGACGAGGACCGGGGCGCCCTCCGGGTTGCCCGGCCAGCGGCGCAGCGCGAGGGACAGGGCGGCGAGCAGTACCTCGGGGACGCGGGCGCCGAAGCCCGCCGGTACGGCCGTCAGCAGGCCCTCCACCCACGTCTCGTCCCAGGTGGTGCTGAGCCGCCCGGCCCGGTCCACGGTGTCGCGCACGGGGTCCAGGGCCCGTGCGCCCAGGCGGGCGTGGGGCCGGTCGAGGCGCTGCCGCCACCAGGTCTCGTCGGCACGGACCGGTTCGGACGCGGCGGCCTCGCGCAGCGCCCGGGTCCAGGCGCGCAGCGGCGTCCGTACCGCCGGGAGCGGGGCCCGCTCGCCCCGCAGCGCGTGTTGGTGGGCCTGTTCCAGGTCGGGCAGGAGGACGCGCCAGGAGACCCCGTCGACGGCGAGGTGGTGGATCACCAGCAGCAGGAGGTTGGTGCCCGCGCCCCGGAACCACACCGCGCGCACCAGGTCTCCCCGGTCGGGGTCGAGGTGCCGGCGGGCGCTGCGGCGCTCGTGCTCGATCAGTGCGTCCAGGTCCTCCGGGCGGTCGGCCCGCTCCCGGGCGAGGTCGACGCGGCGCAGCACCTCGCCGGCGTGGACGGTGCCGGGTGGGCGCACCTCCAGGGCCCAGTGCCCGTCCCGCACGGCGGTGCGCCGCAGCCGCAGGGCGTCGTGGTGGTCGACGACCTGCTGGAGGGCGTCGCGCAGGGTGGCGGTGGTGACCGTGTCGGGCAGCGGGCACACCACGGACTGGGCGAAGCCCTCGGCGCCGCCGCCGAGCGAGGCCAGCCAGTCCATCACCGGGGTGGGCTCCAGCGGCCCGGGGTCGTGGGAGGGCGTGGACGGGGCGGTGAGAGGGCGTACCCGGCCCTGGACGACCCGGGCCAGCGCGCGGGGGGTCTGGTGGGCGAAGACGTCCTTGGGGCCGATGAGCACCCCCGCGCCCTGTGCGCGGGCGGCCAGTTGGACGGCGAGGATGCTGTCCCCGCCGAGGCCGAAGAAGTTGGCGTCCGGGTCGACGGAGGGCAGGTTGAGCAGGGTGGCCGTCAGGGAGCGGAGGAGTTCCTCGGCGGCCGACTGTGCCGCCGGGGTCTCCTCCCGGGGCGCGGATTCCGGACGGTCGGCGGGAGGCGGGGTCCGCCGGTGGGTCACGCCGTCCCCGGGGCGGGGGCAGGGCAGGTCGGTGAAGGGCGCCTCGGGCCCGTCGAGGGCGGCCTCCAGGAAGAGGCGTACGGAGTCCAGCAGTGCCTCGGCGGTGCGGCGGTCGAACCGGTCGGTGGCGTACTCCAGGCAGCCGCGCAGCGTGCCGTCGGTCTCCTCCGTGACGTCCCAGAGGAGCGGGAACTTGGCCCGGGAGCGGCGCGGCGGCAGCTCGGTGGCCTCGGTCCCGGCGAGCGCCAGTACGGGCCGGTGCCCGGACTGGTGGTTCAGCATGACCTGGAACAGCGGGTGCCGCCCGGGTTCCCGGGGCGGGCCCACCGCCTCCACGATCCGGTCGAAGGGGGCCCGGGCGTGGGCGAAGGCGGTCAGGTCCGCGGCGCGGGCCCGGTCCACCACGGCGGCGAACCCCGGTCGGCCGGACAGGTCCAGGCGCAGCGGCAGGGCCTGGGCGAAGTAGCCCACCAGCGGGTCCAGCGCCGGGTCCTCCCGTCCCGCGCCGACGGTGCCCACCACGACGTCCGTGCCCGCGCCCCACCGGCTCAGCGCGCAGGCGAGGGCGGCGTGCAGCGCCATGAAGGTCGTGGCGCCCCGCGCGGCGGCCAGCTCCTTGAGGCGCCGGCCCAGTCGCGGCCCCCAGTGGAAGCCGACGGCGTCGCCGGGCCGGTCCGCGTCCGGCAGGCCGGCGCGGTCGGCGGGGAGCGGGGTCTCGACGGGCGCGCCGTGCAGAGTCTGCCGCCAGTGGTCGAGCTCGCGGGCCAGGAGGCTGTCCGGGTCGCCCGGGTCGCCGAGCCGGGCGCGCTGCCAGAGGGTGAAGTCGGCGTACTGGAGGGGCAGCGGCGCCCACTGCGGTTCCCGGCCGCGCAGGCGGCTCTCGTAGGCGGTGGCGAGGTCGCGGGTGAGGGGGCCCAGCGCGTGCTGGTCGGCGGCGATGTGGTGGAGGACGACCAGCAGGGTGTGGTCGGACGGGGAACGGCGCAGCAGCGTCAGCCGCCAGGGCGGGGAGGTCGCCAGGTCGAAGGGCCTGCGCAGTTCCTCCTCGTACATATCCTCGCGCGTGTCCTCGGCCACCGGGACGACGGTCAGCGGGTCGGCCGCGTCGTCCCCGGTCGCGGCCTGGACGCACTGCCGCGGTTCGTCGCCGTCGTGGGGGAAGGTCGTCCGCAGGATCTCGTGCCGGTGCCCCACGTCCCGCGCGGCCGCGCGGAGCGCGTCGACGTCCAGCGGTCCTTCCAGGCGGGCCAGGAGGGGGACGTGGTAGGCGGGGCTGTGCCGTTCCAGGCGGTGCAGGAACCACAGCCCGCGCTGGGCGTAGGAGACCGGCACCCTGGCGGGCCGGGGCAGGGGTCCCGGGCGCGCTGTCCCTTCGCCGCCCACCTCGCCGAGCCTGGCCGCGAGTTCGGCCACCGACGGGTGCTCGAAGACGTCCCGCACCCCGAGGTCCCGGCACAGCACGGCACGGACCCGGGTGGCCAGCCGGTTGGCGAGCAGGGAGTCGCCGCCGAGGGTGAAGAAGTCCCGGTCCACGCCGACCCGGTCCGGTCCGAGGCGGAGCACCTCGGCGAAGAGGTCCCGCAGCGTGGTCTCGGTGGCGTTCCGGGGCGCGCGGACGTGTCCCGGGTGCTCTGCGCCCGCCTCCCGCAGTGCGCGCCGGTCCAGCTTGCCGTTGGGCGTCAGGGGCAGGGAGTCCAGGGTGACCCAGACGGACGGCAGCAGGTGGGCGGGCAGGACCGCGGCGGCCCGTTCGGGAGCGCGGGCCGCGCTCTGCGGGTCGGCCACCAGGTGGGCGACCAGCCGCCGGTCCCCCGGCCCGTACTCGGTCAGCAGGACGGCGGCGTCGCGCACGCCCGGCAGCCGGACGAGTGCGGCCTCGACCTCTCCGGGCTCCACCCGGTGGCCGCGCACCTTCACCTGCCGGTCGGCCCGTCCCAGGTACTCCAGCGTGCCGTCGGGCCGGCGCCGGGCCAGGTCGCCGCTGCGGTACGCGCGGCTGCCCGGGGCTCCGTCGGGGTCGGCGACGAACCGTCCGGCGGTGAGGGCGGGGCGGCGCCAGTAGCCGTGGGCCACGCCGGGGCCGGAGACGTACATCTCCCCCGGTACGCCGTCCGGGACGGGGCGCAGCGCGGCGTCCAGCAGCCGCACCCGGAGGTCAGGGAGGGCCTCGCCGATGACACCCCCGCTCCCGTCCGCGGCGGGGTCGGCGGCGTGGCCGACCCGGTGGTGGGTGACGTGCACGGTGGTCTCGGTGATCCCGTACATGTTGACCAGGCGGGGCGTGTGGTCGGGGTGCCGCGCGTACCAGGTGGACAGCCGCCAGGGTTCGAGTGCCTCGCCGCCGAAGATGACGTGGCGCAGGGCCAGCCGGTCGCCCGTGGCGGGGTGGTCCGCGTCGGCCTCGGCGAGCTGGGCGAAGGCCGAGGGGGTCTGGTTGAGGACGGTGACCCGCTCCTCGACCAGCAGGTCCAGGAAGTCCTCGGGCGAGCGGGCGGTCTCCTCGGGGACGACGACCAGCCGCCCGCCGTGCAGCAGGGCGCCCCACAGCTCCCACACCGAGAAGTCGAAGGCGTAGGAGTGGAAGAGGGTCCAGACGTCGTCGGGGCCGAAGGCGAAGTGGCGTGCCGTGGTGGACATCAGCCGGGTGACGTTGCGGTGGCTGACCACCACGCCCTTGGGGGTCCCGGTGGAGCCGGAGGTGTGGATGAGGTAGGCGGGGCAGCCGGGGGTCGGGCGGCGCGGGGCCGCCGGGGGGAGAGCGGTCGGCGGCCCGGTGGGCACACCGTGGCGCGGGTCCAGGGCCAGGTGGGGCGCCCGGTGCTCCTCCAGCATCCCGGTCACGGCGGCACCCGGGTGGGTGAGGGTGAGCGCGGGTTCGGCGTCGGCGAAGATGCCGCGCAGCCGCTCGACCGGGTAGCCGGGGTCCAGCGGCACATAGGCGGCGCCCGCCTTCAGGACCGCGAGCAGGGCGACGACCAGGCCGGTGGACCGGGGCAGGGAGACCGCCACCCGGTCCCCGGGGCCGATCCCTCGGGCGGCGAGGTGGCGGGCCAGCTCCTCGGCCCGCTCGTCGAGTCCGGCGTACGTGAGCCGGTCGCTCCCGGACACCACGGCGACGGCATCGGGGACCTTGGCGGCCGTGGCGGCGAACCAGTCGGTGAGCGTGCCGGTCTCCTCCCCGGCGGCGGCCGGTGCGGGCCCGGCCGCGGGCTCCCCGGCGCCCACCCGTCCCTGCAAGGTGGCGGGGTCCGCGTCGCCGAGAGCCAGCACCAGGTCGACGATGCGGTCCAGTTGGGCCCGGGCGGCCGTGCCGGAGCAGCGGGCCTCCGGTACGTCGATGTCGACCCGCACCTCCGGGGCGCCGTTGTCGTAGACACCGAGCGCCAGATGGTCGCCCCGGCCCTGGGTGACCATGTGGACGGTCGCCGGGGTACCGGCGAAGTCCAGGTCGCGGCGCATCGTCATGGCGTTCAGGACCGGTCCCACGAGCTGTCGCCCGCCCCGTACCGCGCCCTGGTCGCGCAGCATGTCCTCGAAGCGGTAGCCCTGGTGGCGCAGGGCGCCGAGCGTGGCGGCGGAGACGGTGGAGACCAGTTCCGACAGGGGCGCGGCGGGGTCCACGGCGAGGCGGAGCGGCACGACGCCTGCGGCGGTGCCGAACGCCTCGCGGGCGGCCCGGCCGGTACGTCCGGGAACGCTCAGCCCGAGCACGACCTCCCGCTCCCCGGTGTCGGCGTGCACCGCCAGGGCGGTGGCGGCCGCGAACAGCGCGGGCCAGCGCACCCCGTGGCGGTCGGCCGCCGCCCCCACGTCCCGCCAGCGGTCGGCCGGCAGCCACCGGGAGTGGCGGACGTGGCCGGTGGCCCCGGCGGAGGCCGGGCCCGTGGCCAACTGCGGCGCCTCGTCCACCCCGCCCAACCGCCCCGCCCACCAGGCGGCGTCCCGCTCGAAGCGTGCGGAGGCCCGGTAGTCGGCGTCCCGCCGCACCATGCCGGCCAGTGTGTCGAACACCTCGGCACCGCCCGGGTCCGGCGTGGTGACGGGGGCGGCCGCCAGTCGGGTGTAGGTGGCGGCGACCCGCCGGACGAAGTTGGCGGCGGCGGCGCCGTCGCAGATGAGGTGGTGCATCCGCAGGCACCACAGGTACTCGTGTTCCGCCACCCGCAGCAGATGGTGGTCGAAGAGCGGCGCCCGGGACAGGTCGTAGGGGCGACCGCACGTCTCCTCGATCAGCCGCAGCGCCTCCGCGTGCGGCTGCCCGGCCCCGCGCAGGTCCAGTCGGCGTACCGTCCAGTCGTCCACCGGCTCCAGGAACTGCGCCGGTTCACCGCCGTCGTCGCCGAAGCGCACCCGCAGGGTCTCGCTGCCCGCGACGACCGCGCGCACCGCCCGGACGAACAGGTCCTGGCGGAGCGGGCCGTGGAGGTGCACGTACTGGGCGACCACGTAGCGCAGCCCCGAGCGGTCCAGGGCCCCGCCGTACCAGATGCCGGCCTGCGCGGCCGTCAGCGGTGTACCCCGGTCAGCCATGGTCGTCGTCCTTCGCTCGGGGGGCCGCTTCCGGGTCCAGGATGCGGGCGATACGGGCCAGCGACTCCGGGCGGGCCAGGTCGCCGTGGCCGAAGTCGCTGGCGTGCACGTCGATCCGCCCCCGGACGTAGGGGCGCCACGTCGAGGGGTCGAAGGCGATTGCCCCGGGCCCCTCGTCGGGACGGGCCCGTACGAGGGAGACGTCCCCCGCGTACCGGCCGGGACGGAAGGAGCGCGCCAGGCGGAGGTTGTTGTCGTACGCCCCGCCCATGGCGATCAGATGGCGCTCGGAGATGTCGGACAGCAGGCTGTCCTCGTCCCGGACGATCTTCAGGAACCGCTCGTCGGTCAGCTCCTCGTCGCGCACGCCGTCGGGCCGGATGCCCGCGAAGTCCAGCAGCGCCCCGTACATCATCCGCTCCCCCGCCCGGTCGGACACGGGGGGCAGTTCGGGCAGGTCGGCGACGACGTAGGAGTCCAGCAGGACCAGGCGCTCCACCCGCTCGCCCAGGCGCTGGAGTTCGGTGGCCATGGCGTGGGCGACCAGCCCGCCGAAGGACCAGCCGAGCAGTTGGTACGGGCCGTGCGGCCGGATCCGGCGGATCTCGGCCAGGTAGTCGGCGGCCATCTCCTCCACGCTCCCGGCCAGCAGGTCCGCCCCGTTCAGCCCCCGGTCCTGCAAGGCGTAGAGGGGCTGCTCGGGGCCGAGGTGCTGGGTCAGCGCCGCGTACATCCAGCCCACGCCGCCGGCCGGGTGGACGCAGAACATCGGGGCCCGTCCGCCCTCGCCGCGCAGGGGCAGCAGGGTGTCGAACGCCGGGTGCACGTCCTGCGCGCCGATCAGGGCGGCCAACCGGTCCCCGCTCGACGCGGTGCCGGTGGCGGCCTCGTCGACCGCCCCCAGGTCGGTCACCGGGGTGTCGGGGGCGGCGACGACCGTACGCAGGATCGTCAGCAGCCGGTCCATCAGCGTCCGGGCCTCGTCCGGGGTGAACGCCTCGGTGCGGTGCAGGAGGTTGACGTCGGTGCCCCCGTCGCGGGGCAGCACCATCAGGGAGAGCGGGTGGTGACCGGCGGACTCGGTGGTGGCCCCGTCGACGCGCACGCCCCGCAGGGCCCGCGCCGCCTCCGGGTCCGCCGCCGGGAAGTTCTCGTACACCACGGCCGTGTCGAAGAGTTCGTCGAGGCCGACGGCGTCGAGCAGGCGGGACAGTCCGAGGTGGCCGTGCGGCATCAGGCGGGCCTGCTCGGCCTGGACGCGGCTCAGCAGCGCGGCCACCGTCTCCTCGGGCCGCAGCCGCACCCGGACCGGGAAGGTGTTGATGAGGAAGCCGACGACGGACTCCACCCCCGGGAGGTCCGGGGACCGCCCCGAGGAGATCGCCCCGAACACCACGTCGCCGCGGCCGGTCCGCTCGGCGAGCAGCAGCGCCCAGCAGCACTGGACGACGGTGTTGACGGTGACGCCCAGACGGGCGGCGGTGGCCGCGAGGCGGTCGGTCTCCGCGGGGTCCAGCCGGTGGATGAGCCGGTTCGGCCAGGTGGTGGCGGCGCCGCTGCGGGAAGGGGCCAGCAGGGTGGGTTCGACGCCGGTCAGGTGCTCGCGCCAGGCGGTCAGGGCCCGCTCCCGGTCGAGCCCGCCGAGCCAGGCCAGGTAGTCGCGGTAGGGGGTGGGTTCGGGCAGCGCGTCCCCGTTGTACAGCGCGAACAGCACCGGCAGCAGCAGTTGGTTGGACCAGCCGTCGAGCAGCAGGTGGTGGCTGACGATACGGAGCTGGAAGCGCTTCGACCCGAGCCGTACCAGGGTGAACCGCAGCAGCGGGGGGTCGACCGGGTCCAGGCGGGTGGCCCGCTCCTCGGCGGTCAGCCGCTCGCCGTGCTCGCGCCGGGCCTCGGGGCTCGCCGTGGAGAGGTCCAGCTCGTCCAGGACCAGTTCGCGGCCGCTCAGCACCTGTACGGCGGGCCCGGAGGGCGGTCGGACGAAGGCGGCGCACAGGTTGGGGTGGCGGCGGCCCAGCTCGCGGATCGCGCGCCGGAGTGCCGGTACGTCGAGGTCGCCGGCCAGGTCCAGGGTCAGCCGCATGACGAAGGCGTCCTCGCCGTCCCGCTCGGACCCGCGCGGGAACAGCAGCCCCTCTTGGAGGGGGGACAGCGGCAGCACGTCCCGGTGGGCGGGGTAGGCCGTGGCGAGCCAGCGGCGTCCCTCCTCGGTCAGGGGCACCGGTCCGGTCCCGGTGGCCCCGGACGGGCGGGGCCGGGGCGCGGCGGCCACCGCCTCCCGGGTCGAGGGCTCCCCCGCTTCGGGCGTGGGCGGCACGGACGGGCCGGCGGCGTCGCCCCGGGGGCCGCCGGTGAGAGCTGCGGCCAGTCCGGCGGGGCTGGGGCTGACGAACACGTCCTCCGTGGACAGCGCCAGGCCCCGCCGGCGCGCCTTCCGTACCAGCCGGATGGAGCGGATGCTGTCGCCGCCCAGCGCGAAGAAGCTGTCGTCGGCGCCGACGTCGGTGCGGTTCAGCACCTCGGCGAACACCTCGCGCAGCACGTCGACCGCCTCCGGCCGGCCTGCCCGCACCACGGGCCGCTGCGGCTCGGCGGCCACCCGTCGGCGCAGCGCCTTCCGGTCGGCCTTCCCGTTGGGGGTGAGGGGAAGGCTGTCCAGCACCTCGAAGGTGGTGGGGACCAGTGCCGCGGGGACCTCACGGGCCAGGGCGGCCCGTACGGTGTCGGGGTCCAGCCGCGCACCGGGGTCGGGCTGGAGGAAGGCGGCGAGGGTGTGGTCCCCCACGTCTCCGCCCTCGGTCGCGGGCACGGCGACCACGGCGGCCGAGGCCACCCGGGGCAGGGCGGACAGGCGTGCCTCCAGCTCCCCGGGCTCCACCCGGTGGCCCCGGACCTTCACCTGGTCGTCGGCACGGCCCCGGTAGGTCAGCACCCCGTCCCGGTCCTGGACCACCAGGTCCCCGGTCCGGTACATGCGGGTGCCGTCGGCTGCGAACGGGTCGGCCACGAAACGCTCGGCGGTGTGCCCGGGACGGCCCGCGTAGCCCCGGGCCACGCCGTCACCGGCCACGTACAGCTCGCCGACCGTGCCGGGGGCCACCGGACGCATCTCGCGGTCCAGCACGTGGCAGCGGTGGCCGTCCGCCGGTGTGCCGATCGGAGGGTCGTCCTGCGCGTCGGGGTCGCAGCGCCAGGCCGTGGCATAGACGGTGCACTCGGTGGGGCCGTAGGCGTTCCAGACGGTGGCCCCGGGGTGGCGGCGGTGGATGTCCCGCACCAGGTCGGCGGTGACCCGTTCCCCGCACAGCACGTAGTGGTCGGCCCGCTCGTCGACCCACTCCGCCTGCCGCACCCGGCGGTAGACGGACGGGATGGCGACGATGAGGGAGCCGGACCAGTCCTTCCGTTCGGTGAGGGCCAGCAGGTTGCGCACCAGGTCGACGGTTCCGCCGGCCACCAGGGTGGCCAGCAGTTCCACGACCGACACGTCGAAGCTCGCCGAGGCGGCGCCGAGCACGCGTGACGAGGCGTCGCCGCCCAGCTCGCGCCGCATCCACGCGAGGAAGTCGAGGACGTTGCGGTGGGTGACCACGACGCCCTTCGGCCGCCCGGTGGAGCCGGAGGTGTAGCAGATGTACGCGGCGTTGCCGCCGGCCGCCGGGCGGGTGCTCGGCGGCGTCGCGCGCTCGGCCCCGGCGCCCTCCCCGGGGGTGGACGGGTCGTCCACCAGCACCACGTCGGGGGCTCCCGAGGGCAGCCGGGCCGCCGACGCGGTGGTGGCCACCACGTGTGCCGGGCGGCTGTCGGTGAGGAGGAAACGGGCCCGCTCCGGCGGGAGGGAGGGCTCCACCGCCACGTAGCAGGCGCCGGACTTGAGCACCCCGAGCACCGCGACGGCCAGCTCCACGCCCCGGTCCAGCCACAGGGCGACCCGGTCCTCCGCACCCACGCCCCGCGCCCGCAGAGTCCGCGCCAGCCGCTCCGCGCGCAGGTCCAGCTCCCGGTAGGTGAGCCGGTCCTCGCCCGCGCGCACCGCGACGAGGTCGGGAGTGGCGGCGGCCCGGTCCTCGATCGCCCGGTGCACGGTGGCGGGCGCCTCCGGCGCCGCCTCCGCCCGCTCGTCGCGGCGGCCGGGAACGGTCGTTGGCGGGTGCGGGTCGCCCGGGGCCAGCAGGGCGGTCAGCGGGGTCTCCCGGCTGCCCTCGGCGGCGACGGCGCGCAGCACGTCCAGATAGTCGGCGGTGAGCGTGGCGGCGGTCCGCTCGGTGAACAGGTCGTCGCTGTACTCCAGGCAGGCCGTCATCTCGTCCTGGCCCTCGCGGTCCTCGGTGACGAGGGTCAGGTCGAACTTGGCGGTGCCGGGGGGCATCCCGCTGAAGAGGTTCTCCTGGGTGTGGCCGGTGTCGAAGAAGTCGGTCCGGGCGTCGCCCACGTGCTGCACGGGCGGGAGCTCCTGGTGCACGTAGAACACGTCGAACAGCGGTTCCCGGCCCAGGTCGCGTTCGCCCACCAGCGCGTTGACCACCCGGTCGAAGGGCACCTCCTGGTGTTCCAGCGCCTCCAGGACCGTACCGCGCACCTGCTTGACGAAGTCCCCGAACGAGACGGCGGAGCCCAGGTCGGCGCGGAGGGCGACGGTGCTGTTGAAGAAGCCGATGAGGCCTTGGACCTCGGGGCGGGTGCGCCCGGTGGTGGGGCTGCCGATGACCAGGTCGCGCTGGTCGGTGTGGCGGGCGAGCAGCAGGTAGAGGCAGGAGAGCAGCACCGTGAAGAGGGTCGCGGACTCCTGCGCGGCGATCCGGCGCAGGCGCCGCACCAGGTCCGCCGGCACGGTGAAGGTGTGCAGCCTGCCGGTGTAGCTCTTGCGGGCCGGCCGGGGGTGGTCGGTGGGCAGCCGCAGCGGCTCGATCCCCGCCAGCCGCTGCTTCCAGTACTCCAGTTCGCCGTCGAGGCCGGAAGACTCCAGGAGCTGCCGCTGCCAGTGGGCCCAGTCGCGGTACTGGACCGGCAGCGGGTCGAGGCGGGGTTCGCGGTTCTCCCGGTGCGCGGCGTACAGCTCGGGCAGCTCCCGCTCGAAGATCCTGGGCGAACCGCCGTCGTTGACGGCGTGGTGCATGGTCACGTGGACCACGTGCTCCTGCGGACCGGTGCGGATGACCTGCAGCCGTACGAGGGGGTCGTTCTCCACGTCGAAGCGGTGGTCCGCGGCGCGGCGCACCAGTTCACGGGCGGCGGCCTGCGGGTCGGGGCGGTCGCTGACGTCCGAGAAGCGGAAGAACTCCGGGCCCAGTTCGGGCCGGACGCGCAGGGCGGGGACGCCGTCGTCGTCGACGAGGTTGGAGCGGAGCACCTCGTGCCGCCGCGCCAGCCCCTCCCACATGCCCCGCACCGCGTCGACGTCCAGGTCCCCGCTGATCCGGCTGACCATCGGGAGGTTGTAGAGGGTCGTGTCGGGGTCGAGCTGGTGGTGGAACCACATGCGCTCCTGCCCGAAGGACAGGACCCGCTCGTCGGTGGGTTTCACCGGGGGGACGGCCGTCCGGCGGCCGCGGGAGAGCGCGTCGACGAAGCGGGCGAGGTCGGCCACTCGGGGGTGGTCGTAGGTGTCGATGAGCTTGAGGCGGTGGCCGAACCGCTCGTCCACGCGCTGGACGAGCTGCATGGCGATGATCGAGTTGCCGCCCAGGGAGAAGTAGTCGGCCTCGGGGGTGACGGGCGTGCCCGCGCCGAGGAGTTCCTCCAGGGTGCGGCACAGCCACGCGGTGGTGTCCTCGGGCTCCGCCGCCACCTGCTCGACGGGCCGGGGCGCTTCACCGGCCGGGAGCGGTCCGGTCCCGGTCGCCGGTCGGTCGGCAGGCGTGGCGGTGGCGGTAGCGGTCTCCGGGACGTCCGGCGCCGGTGCGGCGGGCGGCACGGGCGGGGCGGCGGTGAGCGCCCGGGCCGGTGCGGCGGGGGCGGGCGTCGCCCAGCAGGGAATGCCGAGGACGGGGTGGCCCGGCAGCCGGTGACGTCGCGGCGGGCGGGTGGCGTCGGCCGGAGTGGGGGCGACCGCCTGCCAGTCCAGGTCGACGCCGAGGCGGTACAGGGCGCCGAGGACATCCGGCACTCCGTGGCGCGCGTCCAGCGGGATCACCTCGACGGTGCCCCGCTCGTCGGAGCCGGGCTCCGCCAGGGCGTCCGCCTGCCCGGTGGCCGGGTCGGGCGCCACGCACAGCACCGGGCGGCCCCGGGAGCGCAGCTTCGCCACCTCGGCGGCGGTCCGCTCGGGAGGCGTACCGCCGTCGGTGCCCAGCACGGCGGCCAGTCCCACCCCGCAGCGGCGGAGTTCGGCGGCCGTCCCGGTGGCGGCCCTGCCCTCGGCGTCGGGCAGCAGGACGACGCGGGGCGGCCGCGCGGGGACGTCACGGGTCCCGTCCTGCGCGAGCCAGGTCGCCTCGGCGGCCAGGCGCACCGCGAGTTCCTCGGTGTCCCGGGCCCGTACGGCGACGCGGTGCGCGTAGTGGTCGCGCCCCTGGTTGAGGGTGAACGCGACGTCGGCCAGCGGCAGGTGTCCCGCGCGCAGCGCGGTGGAGAGGCGGGCGCACAGCGCCGCCAGCGCCTCGGGGGTGCGGGCGGAGACGCCCACCAGGTGCGGCGCCGGGTCGTCCGCCGGGTCGTCGGGTTCCTCCGCGCCGTCCTCGGCAGGCGGCCGCTGCACGACGCAGTGGGCGTTGATGCCGCCGAGGCTGAACGAGCTGACCCCGGCCAGGCGAGGGCCGTCGCCCCAGGGGCGGTGGGCGCCGACGACCTCCACCCCGAGGTCGGCGGGGTCGACGCCGCCGGTCGCCCGGCGGAAGTGGACCGAGGGGTACAGCTCCCCGTGCTTCACGCTGAGGATGGCCCTGACCAGTCCCGCGACGCCCGCCGCATGGTCCAGGTGGCCGATGTTGGCCTTGACCGAACCGATCGGCACGGGGGTGTCCCGGGTGCCGAACACCGCGGCCAGGCCCTCCAGTTCGACGGCGTCGCCCAGCGGGGTGCCCGATCCGTGCCCCTCCAGATAGCCCGCGTGGACGGGGTCCACCCCCGCCGCGGCCCACGCCTTGCGGATGGTCCTGCTCTGCACGACGGCGCTGGGCGAGCTGATCGTGGCCACGGCGCCACCGTTGTGCAGGACCGCGCTGCCGCGCAGCACCGCGTGGACCGGTGCGCCGTCGGCCCGGGCCCGGGCGACCGTGGTGAGCAGCAGCACGGCCCCGCCCTCTCCGGGGACGGCGCCGTCGGCGTCCGCGTCGTAGGCCCGGCACCGCCCGCTGTCGGAGACCAGCTCCGGCATCGCGTCGGCCTCCTCGGCCGGAAGGCCGCCGGGACGCAGGCTCACCCCGCCGGCGAGCGCGTACCGGGCGTCGCCCGAGGCGATCTCGCGGCAGGCGTGGTGGACCGCGAGCAGGGAGCTGTTGCAGCCCGCGTCGACCGTGTAGCAGGGGCCGGTCAGCCCCAGCACGTGCGCGACCCGGGCCGGTGTCCCGAAGGCCATGTTGCCCAGGGCGGCGAGCGTGCCCGGGTCCGCGGCGGCGGCACGGTAGGACGACGGGGAGGAGGTGAGGACGACGGCGGTGTCGTTCGCGCCGAGGTGGCGGGCGGAGTACCCGGCGTCCTCCACCGCCTGGTGGGCCAGCAGCAGGGCGAGGCGCTGCTGCGGGTCCATCACGGCGGCTTCCCGACGGGAGAGCCGGAACAGGCCGTGGTCGAAGGTGTGGATGTCCCGCACGTGCCCCATGGGCAGGTAGGCCGCCTCCGGGTCGAGTCCCGTCGCCTCGGCGCGGCCCTCGGGCAGGGCGCCGACGCTGTCGCGGCCCGCGCGCAGGTTGGCACGGAACTCCGCCAGGTCGTCGGCGTCGGGAAAACGCACGGCCAGTCCCACCACGGCGATCGCGTCGTCGGGGATGTGGGTGGCGTCCTGGCCGGTCGCGTCGCCGTCCTGCCGCGTCCGTCGTGCTGTCGAGCCGCCGTTGTTCGGCACTGTGTCCCCCGCTGTCTCGCCCACCGGAGGTGGGGTCCGCTCTGCTTCGGTGTCGGGCCGTCTCACTGAGGTGTCGGGCGGGCGCCCGCCGCGAGGAGCGCGTCCGCCTGCTCCGGTACGCGGTCCAGGTCGAAGAGCTGGCCCACGCGCAGCGCGCCGGGCCAGCGCTCGTCGAGGCACAGGTGAAGTTCCACCACGCTGCGGGAGTTGCCGCCCGCGTCGAAGAAGCTGTCCTCGGGCCCGAAGTCCTCGTGCCGCAGGACCCGGGCCCACATCCTTGCGACCTCGCGGTACAGGGCTTCCCGCTCGTCCCCGCCCGGGCCCGAGGCCGGGCCGCCGCCGCTCCGCGGCGTGAGCAGGGCGAGCAGCGCGGCCTCGTCGACCTTGCCGGAGGGTGCCAGCGGCATCGAGCCGAGGGTGATGTACTCCTCCGGTACGGCGTCGGCGACGAGGCTCGTCCGGCAGTGGGCGATCAGTTCCCGTGGTCCGGGCAGTGCCACCGCGTCCTCGGCCGGGGTCCAGAACGCGACCAGCCGCAGGGCGCCGTCGTCTCCCGGGACCCCCAGCACGCCGGCCTGGCCGACCGCCGGGTGGGTCTCCAGGACGGCCTGGACGCCGTGCCGCTCCACGCGGATTCCGCGCACCTTGAGCTGGCCGTCGGCCCGCCCGTGGAACTCGATCTCGCCCTCCTCCCCGATCAGGACGAGGTCCCCGGTGCGGTACATGCGCGCGCCCGGCCGGGAGGAGAAGGGATCGGCGACGAAGCTGCCCGCGGTCCGTGCGGGCCTGCGGGCGTATCCGCGGGTGACCTGCGGTCCGCCCACGTACAGTTCGCCGACGACGCCGGGCGGGCAGGGCTCCAGCCGCTCGTCGAGCACGTGGACCGAGGTGGCCCCGGAGGCGCGGCCGACGGGCACCGTCCGGGGGGAGTCGTCGCGCAGGGTGTGGCCGAGGACCGACACGGTGGTCTCGGTCGGGCCGTACTCGTTGCGCAGCCGGGTGGTGGGAAGTGCGGCGCGGTGCTGTGCGACGAGTGCCGGGGGCACCACCTCGCCGGCGACGACGACCTCCCGCAGATGGGCGCCGGCGCCCGCGAGGTGGGGCAGCATCAGCCGGTAGTACGAGGGCGGGCAGACCATCTGCGTGGCCCGCCGCAGGAGGACCAGTTCGGCACAGGCCCGGGCGTCGCGCAGGGCGGCGTGGTCCGGCAGCACGGCGGTGCCGCCCGTGCACAACGCGCCGAAGGTCAGCATCAGCGCGCCGTCCCAGGCGAACCGGCAGGCCGAGAAGCGGATCCCGCCCGGCTCGTCACCGCGGGCGGCCACCAGCGCGGAGAGGTTGTCCCGCCCCACGACGACCGCCTTGGGCTTCCCGGTGGACCCGGACGTGGTGATGGCGTACGCCGGGGCGCCCGGCGGCACCTCCGTCCAGGGCCCGGGTCCGGTGGCCCCGCCCGGCGGGACGGACCGCCAGAGCTCCGCCAGGTCGAGGACGGGCAACGGCGCGGGCGCCTCGTCGGCCGGCCGCGCCACCGCCTCCCGTACGTCGGGGTCCGCCGCCCCGTCCCGGACCACCGCCCCGCACTCCAGATCGCGGGTCACCGCGGCGAGGCGCTCCGCCGGATGGCCGGGCTCGGTGACGCACCAGGCCGCGCCCGCCCGCAGCGCGGCCACCATGCCGACCAGGGTGTCCGCGCTCTGGCGCAGGTGGAGCAGGACGGTCTGTCCCGGGCGCACCCCGAGTTCCCGCAGGCGTGCGGCCAGCCGGTCGGTGGCCGCGTCCAGTTCCCGGTAGCTGAGCTGCTCCCGGCCCACCACCACCGCGGTGCGCTCGGAGTGGCGCCGCAGGGAGTCGCGCAACTGGTCCACCACGTCATGGCCGGTCATGGCGATCACCGGGTCTCGTAGGAGTGGAAGCCGCGGCCGCTCTTGCGGCCGCGGTGTCCCCGGTCGACGAGGTCCCGCAACAGGGCGGTGGGCTCGAAGCGGGGGTCGCCGGTGGTGTCCCGCAGGACGACGAGGGAGTCCAGCACGGTGTCCAGGCCGATCAGGTCGGCGGTCCTCAGCGGCCCCATGGCGTGTCCGAAGCAGTCGGTGAAGACGCGGTCCACGGTCTCGGCGTCGGCGGTGCCCTCCTCCACCCGAGCGGCGGCGTCGTTGATCATGGGCATCAGCACCCGGTTGGAGACGAAGCCCGGGGCGTCGCGCACCAGATGGGCGCGTTTGCCGATGCCTTCCAGCAGGCCGAGGACGGTCTTCAGGGTCTCCTCGGAGGTACGGGCTCCCCGTACCACCTCGACCGCGTCCTTGAGGTGGGCGGGGTTCATGAAGTGGGTGGCCAGGACCCGGTCGGGGCGCCCGGTGTGACCGGCGAGGATCTCCACGGGGATGGCGGAGGTGCAGGAGGCGATGACGGTGTGCGGGGCGCAGGTGGCGTCGAGCGTCCGCAGGATCTGCTCCTTGACGGCCATCCGTTCGGGCCCGCACTCCACCACCAGTGCCACGTCGGCGAGTTCGGCCGCCTCCGTCACCCATCGCACCCGCCCGAGGACCGCGCCGGGCGGAGCCTCGGGCGCGGGCCGGCGCAGCAGCCGGGCGGCCCGGATGCCGGCCCGCAGCCGGCGCTCGCCGTCGGCCAGGGCCGCCGCGTCCGGATCGTGGAGCGTGACCGGGTGGCCGGCCTCGGCGAAGCTCTGCGCGACCCCGGCCCCCATGGTGCCCGCGCCGACCACGCCGATCGGAACTCGGGGCGGTGCGGCCGGGACCGGCCCGCCCCGCTCGTCGGCGACGGCGCGGTCGCCGCGGCGGTCGGTGCTACTCATCGGAGCCTCCAGACGGGATGACGAGCCGTACGTGGTCGGGAACGGCGGGCGGGACCGCGCCGGGCGGGAACTCCAGCACCAGGGGCTCGTCCTCCGCGGCCGGGCCGGAGCCCGCCTGCGGCCGGAACCCCGCGAAGCGCAGGTTGACGAGCATCGCCCGGTTCACGGGCGTGGGGACGAACTCGGCCTCGGGCCGCCGTCCTTCGGCCAGGGCCCGGCGCACCACATGGCCGATCAGGGCCGGGCCGATGCCCCGGGACATCACCCGGCAGGAGAGCAGCAGCAGGCGCAGCACGGTCCGGTCCGCCACTTGTTCGGTGACCACCAGCCCGACGGTGCCGTAGGAGCCGTAGACGTCCTGGAGCTGCGCCACCATGACCCGGTGGTCCGGTGAGCGGCTGAGCTGCCGCAGCTCCGCCAGGTCGTAGGTGCGGCCCGTGGTGTTGAGCTGGTGTGTGCGGACCGTCAGTTCGTGCGCCCGGGCGAAGTCCCCCTCGGTGGCCTCCCGCACGGTCAGTTCCAGAGCGAGGGAGGCGAGGAAGTCCGCCGGCGCCCCCTCGTACGTCTCCTGGGCCCTGCGGCGGCTGCTCTCCGCGCGGTACATCTCCCGGCGTCTGCGGGACTCCTCCGTGAGGTGCCCGGGGCGGAACTCCGGCAGTTCGGGGAAGGCCGGGATCCGCTCCGGCTCGTAGCAGCGCACGTGGGGGTGGGCGGAGGCGACCTCGGCGCGCTCCACGGGGTCGTTGTCGACGAAGGCGAGGCTGTCGATGCCGATGCCGAGCACCTCGCTGACCCGCCGCACCGAGGCGGACTTGGCGCCCCAGCCGATCTCCACCACCGTGAACAGCTCCGCCAGCCCGAGGCGCGCCAGGTGGGCAGTGGCGGTGGCGTGATCGCCCCGGCTCGCCACCGCGTGCAGCACACCCCGCTCGTCGAGGGTGCGCAAGGTGCTCAGGGTGGCCTCGGCGGGCCGGGGGTCGTCCCCCTCCAGCAGGGTTCCGGCCCACAGGGTGTCGTCCAGGTCCCACACCAGGCACTTGACCGTGGCCCCGGGGGTGTCCGCCGTCATGCCGTCGCTCCGTTCGCGCGGGGCGCCGCAGGGACACCGAGGTCCCGGAACAGCCGGTCGGCGATGTGCATCTCGGCCACGTGCTGTGCTCCTTCGATGATCTCCATCACCTTGGCGTCGCGGAAAAGTCTCCCGACCCTGCTGTCCGGGGCGCACCCGGCCGAGCCGAGGATCTGGACGGCGTCGCGGGTGACCGTCGCGGCCGCGTCGGCGGCGGCGTACTTGGCGAGGATGGTTTCGTGCACGGCGCGGCTCGGCTCGTCCGTCCGGGCCCGCGCCGCCCGCAGGCACAGCTCGCGCGCACCTGCGGCGGCGACCGCCGAGCGGGCCAGGCAGGAGCGCACCAGTTGGTGGTCGCCGAGGGGGGTTCCCCCTTGTACGCGGGTCCCGGCGTGGGCGACCGCGTCCCGCAGACCGGCCTCCGCCATCCCGACGCAGCCCCAGGCGACCGTGTGGCGCCCGTGGTCCAGGACGGTGGCGGCGACGTGGGACAGCCCGAGACCGACCGGGGCGACGAGGTGGTCGCGGGGCACGCGCACCGCGTCGAAGGCCAGGTGCGCGATCCGCGCGGCCCGCATCCCGAGCTGTCCGGTGACGGGCTCCCTGGTCACCCCCGGCAGGTCGCCCTCCACCAGCACCGCCGCCAGGCCCCCCGGAGCCCGGCCCAGCACCAGGAGGACATCGGCGAACTGCCCGCAGGTCACCCACCTCTTGCGGCCGCTCACCACGAGGTGGTCGCCGTCCTCCTCGATGGTGGTGCCCAGGTGCGCCAGGGCGCTGCCCGCCTCCTGCTCCGTGGCCGCGAAACCGGCGACCACTTCCCCGGAGGCCAGTGCGGGAAGCCAGTCCTTGCGCTGCTGGGCGGTGCCCCAGCGGCGCAGCCCCGCGGCGACCATGCCCTGCACGGTGACCAGTCCCCGGACCGAGCTGCACACGCCGCCCAACCGGGCGCAGATCTCCCCCACTTGACGGGGGTCAGCGCCGGCACCGCCGTACTCCACCGGTATGTCCGGAGCCAGCAGCCCGGACCGGGCCAGGTCGCGCGCCACCTCGGCCGGCAGTCCTTCGGACCGGTCCCACTGCGCCGCCGGCAGCGCCCAGCGCCCGGCCAGTTCCTCGGCCGCCCTCTCCAGGGCCGTCCCGGTCTCAGGCGAAGGAGTCATCGCCGGGCACCAGCTCGGAGTGGCCCTTCTTGGCCCGTACGAACCGGGCGATCCGCGCCGCGGTGCGGAAGCTGTCGAGGTCCAGGTCCTCCACCTCGACGGTGACCGCGAAACGCTCCTCGACGAAGGTGACGAGTTCGAGCGCGAACAGGGAGTCCGCCAGGCCGAGGGCGAAGTAGTCGTCGTCCGGCTCGACGGGCCGCCGCAGGGCCTGGGTGAGGAACTCGGTGACCTGGTCGGTGATCTCGTTCACGCCGTTGACTCCTGGGGGCCTATCCGGACCAGCAGCAGGCTCCAGGCCGCCACCGGACTGACATTGATCAGCACGGCGTGGTCGCCGTCGGAGAGCCGGCCGTCCTCCAGGGCCGACCAGAGGTTGAGAAAGACGTCGTTGGGGCCGAGGTGACCATGGGTACGCAGGTTCTCCCGGCAGGAAGGGAGAAGCGCGAGGTCGAGGGATTCCTCGATGAAGGTGTGTCCGCCGGCGGACAGGTTCTGGCTCACGAATCCGCGTATGTCCGCGCGGGTGAGCCCGTTGCGCCGCAGCAGCCGGTCCAGCAGGGACCTGAGCCTGTTACGGGTCTCGACGGCGAGCCGGAAGGAGTAGGTGCGCTGGTCCGTGCACTCCTCGCGCCACTGCGACGGGTGCCGGTCCCGGTAGTCGACGTGGAAGAGGTCCCAGTACCGTCCGTCGGTCTCCTGCACCTGGTCGCGGACCTGGATCCGCCCCTCGCGGCCCAGCAGCAGGGCCTGCCCGCCGTCGCCGTTGACGGTGACCGGGTGCCGGTAGCGGTGCTCCGAGACGGGCTTGCTGCCGTGGGCGACCAGCACCGGTCCCAGCTCCGGATCGGCGGCCAGCAGCCCCCGGGCGGTGAGCAGGGCCGGGGTCACCGAGACGCAGCCCAGTCCGCCCACGGTGAAGGTGAGCGCGTCGGTGGCGCCCAGCAGCTCCTGGAGACGGGTGGCCGCGGAACTGAGCAGCGTCCCCGGCGCACGCTGCTCCACCACCAGCAGCGCGCCCAGGTCGCCGGCCGCGACCCCGGTGTCCTCCAGTGCCCTGCGCGCGGCCCGCTCGGCCAGGGTGGTCGCGTCGGCTTCGTCCACCCCGACGGTGTCGATGCCCAACTGCGTACAGGCCGCTCGTTGTTCGGGGGGCAGCGCGGAGAGCATGGGCAGCTCCGCCACTTTCAGCGAGACCGGGGGAAGGCAGGAGGCCACCGTCCTGACCGCGAGCGGCGCGAACGGCGCCCGTGCGCCGGAATGGGTCACTGGCTCTCCCCCCGTGAGGTGGCTGGCTTTCACCCTCAATTCCAGTCACGCCACCACACCTCTACAAGGAGTTTTGGGCATGGTCGAACTGCGGCTGCGCGGGGAGGAAGGCCGCTCCGGGCACGTCGGCGGCCGCTGCGGACGCGTGGCGAGACTCGGCCGCATCGGACTGCCGCTCCCGGCAACGTTTGCCCCGTCGCGCCGCCGGCACGCACGCTCGCGGCGTTGGCCAAAAGCCCACGTAGCCCGCTACGGGGGCTTCCGATCGCCTTGCGATCGCACGCACCGGACGACGCTCCTTCCGGGCAAACCTTGCCGGTCACGGCAGGATGCCTTCCAGCCGTCGGCCTGGGTGGCGCGGCCCCTTCCAAGGGCCGTGAGGACCATCGAGTGACGCCGTTCGACGGATGCGGCGGAAAGACAACAGCATCCGATCGCCCACCGGCAATTCATGTGATCGAGCCACTGGCTTCGACCCGTCAAGGTGAACGTTCGCCGAACCGCCTCACACGGCGTCAGCCGTATTCCGTGGTGTGTGAGACAGGTGGTTGAGCGCGGCTTCAGGAGCTGAACAGGCCGGGATTCCCACGAACGTATGCGGCCACCCCCGTAGGAGGTCGCCCGGTGACCTGCTCTACCCCTTCCGCCTTGCGGTCGTATCGATTCTCCGCGTGGAGGCGAGCCATGGTGGTGATGTGCTGGAAGGCATGGTCGGGCAACCCCAGCGGTCTGAGATCGTCGTCGATCCATTCCTGCAGGGGAACGTCGGTGTACCCGACCGGTCGGCCCAGAACCGTCGAGACCTCCGCCGCCATGGCGGCGATGTCCTCCGAGCGCGGGCCGGTCAGCTCGTAGATCCTGCCGATGTGCGGGGCCGGGTCGACCAGGATCTCCTCCACGACCGCGGCCACATCGCCGGCTGCCACGGGGGAGGTCTTCGCCCGGCCGAAGGGAAGTCTGATGGTTCCGTACTTCGCGATCGAGGAGAAGCCGGCACGGAACAGAGGGTTTTCCAAGAACACGGTGGGCCTGAGCTGGACAACGGGCAGGCCCGACCAGTCGAGGACCTGCTCCACCAGCCACTGCTGCCGCTGCTGCACGGACTCGGAGCTGCTGGTGAGGTCCATCTGGGAGACAGTCAACTGCGACATGTTCACGAATGCTTCCAGGCCCCCGTGCGCACGCGCGACGGCCGCCGCCGTCAAGGCGGCCTGCAGATACTGCGCCGACACACTCATGCCGAAGTACACGCGCGCACAGCCGGCCAGGGCATCGGCTACGTCGCCCGCGCGCGTGAGGTCTCCGACGACGACATCGGCGCCGGTCGCACGCAGCGCCTGCGCCCGCGCGTCGTCGCGACGCACCATGGCCCGGACGGGCAGGCCACGCCGTCGAAGTCCCTCGACCACGGATCGGCCGACCGCGCCGACACTGCCCGCCGCGCCCGTCACCAGAATCGGCGGCACGCCGACTTCTCGGGTGCGATTCATAGCTGCAGCCTGCGATGCGCACGACCGCGGCGCAACCGGAGCCCGGCGAGCCCCGGTGCTCGGCGGACCCGGGAGCTCACCCGCCCGTGGCGAAGCCGGGAAAGAGTGTCATGCCGCCATCGACGTAGAGCGTCGCGCCCACAACGTAGTCGAAGAGGTCGGAGGCCAGCGCCGCCACGGCCGTGGCAATGTCCTCCGGATCGCCGACGCGGTTGTAGGGGATGAAACGAAGCAGGTCGGCTTCGGCCTCAGGAGAATCCCAGGCGCTGCGATTGATCGGGGTGCGGATCGCCCCAGGAGCTACCGCGTTGACCCTGATCTTGTGGGGTGCGAGTTCCTGAGCCAGGGTTTCCATCATCAGCATGACACCGCCCTTGGACGCCGCGTAGTTGACGTGCCCGGCCCAGGGAATCATCTGATGGACCGAGCTCATGCAGATGATCTTCCCCGCGGACTTGGACACCTCTGGTACGACGCCACGGCGCAGGAACTCCTTCGCCGCCTCGCGGGCGCACAGGAACTGGCCGGTCAGGTTGACGTCGAGGACCTTCTGCCACTGCGACATGGTCATGTCGATCGCGGCGGCATCGCGTTGCAGGCCGGCGTTGGCCACGAGGATGTCGATCGTGCCGAGTTGGCCGACCATCCTGGAGACCATCTCGACCACTTGGTCCTCTTGGGAGACGTCCGCCTCGTGCGCGTAGGACCGCACACCGAGATCCTCGATCTGCCGCACCACGTCCTGGGCCGCTTCGCCGCCGGAGACGTAGTTGACCACGACATCGGCACCCATTCTCCCCAGGCCGATGGCGGTGGCCCTGCCAATTCCGGAGTTCGCTCCGGTGACCAGCGCCTTCTGCCCCTTGAGCAGCGGATGCGAGCTGCTCCGGTCCCCTTCGCTGACACTGCTGCCCACCGGCTTCTCCCTCTCCGTGCTGATCTCACGGAACGGAAGCACCGGCATCGGGATCGGGGCGGGAGACGACGCCCGCACCTGGCCCGTCTGCAGCACAATTGTCAGGCGAACGGCTCAGCCCTTCCCGTCGCCTGCCCGCGGACGCCGTCCATTGTCGTACGGAGCGTCCTCGGCGCTGATGGTCACGGTCCTTCCAAGGGGACGTCGAAGTTCTCCGTGCGCTGCCGGTCGAGGGCATCGTCCAGCGTAGTGGCGGCCATGATCAACGACAGATGGGTGAACGCCTGCGGGAAATTGCCCAGTTGCTCACCGCTGGGGCCTATCTCCTCGGCGAACAGACCGACATGGTTGGCGTAGGTCTGCATCTTCTCGAAGGCGTAACGCGCCGGGCGCAAGCGCCCGGCGCGGGCGAGGGCGTCCACATAGAGGAAGGTGCACAGGCTGAAGGTGCCTTCGGAGCCGCGCAGTCCGTCGGGGGATGCCTTGGGGTCATAGCGGTGGACAAGGCTGTCCGACACGAGGGTGCGTTCCATGGCGTCGAGCGTGGACAGCCAGCTCTCCGTCTTCGGAGTCAGGAAGCCGACCCGGGGGATGAGCAGCAGCGCGGCATCGAGGACTTCGCCTCCGTAGTGCTGCACGAGAGCCTGCTCCTTCTCGTTCCAGCCGTGTTCCATCACCTGTTCGAGGATGGCATCACGAGAGGCGGTCCATCGCACCGTGTCGGCAGGACGGCTGTACTGGGCCGCCAGGCGCAGCCCGCGGTCGAAGGCCACCCAGGACATCACTCGGCTGAAGGTGAAGTCCTTGCGCCCGCCGCGCGTTTCCCACACGCCCTCGTCGGGCCGGTCCCAGGAGTCGGCGAGCCAGTCCAGTGTCCGGGCGACGTTCTTCCAGCCGTGATAGCCGGTCCGCATGGTGATCTCGCCGCCCTCGGCCAAGGCGTAGAGCGCCTCGCCGTAGATATCCAGCTGCAACTGATCGGCGGCGCCGTTCCCGGCCCTCACCGGATACGATCCGCGATAGCCCTCGAAGTGCGTGAGCTCCTCCTCCGTCAGCCGAGGATCTCCGTCGACGCGGTACATGATCTGCAGCGGTTCGCCTCCGGTGCCCTCACGGGCTCGGAAGCGGTCTCCCAGCCAACGGGTGAAGTGCGCCGCTTCTTCGACGTACCCGAGGTCGAGCAGGGCCCGCACCGACAAGGAGCCGTCGCGGATCCAGGTGTACCGGTAGTCCCAGTTGCGTTCTCCGCCGATCTGCTCGGGCAGACCCATGGTGGCTGCGGCGATCGGAGCGCCCGTCGGAGCGTAGGTGAGCAGTTTGAGGGTGATGGCCGATCGGTTCACCACACCCGGCCAGCGCCCGCGGTACCGGGAGGCGCGGACCCAGTGCTGCCAGAATTCCACCACGTCCCAGAACTGCCTGATCACGCCGTCCGGTGTCGGAGGAACCGGGGGCCGGCTGTCCACGGAGTCGACGGTGAACACCGCGGCGGCCACCTCCCCCGCGTTCAAGGTGACGACGCCCCGCACGTCCTTGCCGTCCGGCTGCAGGGGGAATGTGCTCTGCGCATACGCGGTGACACCCGGGGCCCGGAAGGTGGCGGTGCCGTCGCGGAGGTCCAGCGAGTGGTCGACCCGGCCGTAGTCGAACCGTGGCCGGCACTCCAGCACGAAGCGCATGGTGCCACGCACTGCCCGCACTCCGCGGATCAGCGTATGCCGGTCGGTGGCCCTGCCGGTTCGGCCCGGAGGCATGCAGTCGAATATCTCCCCGACCCCGTCGGGCGAGAGGAAACGCGTCACCAGGACCGCGGTGTCGGGATAGTAGAGCTGCTTGCACGTGGCGTTCCTGGCCTCCGGAGCGAACAGGAAGTGGCCGCCGCGATCATGGTCGAGCAGGGCGGCGAAAATGCTGGGCGAGTCGAACCGGGGGGCCGCGAACCAGTCGATGACCCCCTGCGAAGAAACCAGGGCAGCGGTCTCCAGGTCGCCAACGATGCCGTGGTCGGCGATCGGAGGGTAGCGGTCCATCGTCCTGTCACCTTTCCGGGGGTCCCTCTTCCACTGTCGTCCTGGTCCGCCAGGGATGCCAGAAATGGCACCACACGGACCGGGTACGCGAGCGGCGCTCGGGATGCGGGACCGCCGATGCCCTGGCTCAAGAGGTCCGGGCCGCTGGAGCACAGCCGCGTCGCCGCGGGGGTGCCGCTTCCTTCTGATCGGGTCGAGGGCGCTCCGATCGGGTCGCGGACGCTCGGCCCGGCCTGCGCCGAACGACGGCACTTCGAAGAGACGGCCTCACCCGATCGATGCCGATACCGCGCGTGAAGGGCAACTCCGCGTAACGATGGCCGTGGTTCCCGGGTTCGGCGCGTGGCCCGCTGCCTCGGCCGCCCGATCCGCTACCCGACCCCTACCTGTGAGGAGGCCGCCTTGGGACATGCGGTCGGCGATGTACTCGGCCTCGCGGCCGGTGTCACGATCAGCCCACTCCCTGTCGTGGCCGTCATCCTCCTTCTCACCACCCCACGGGGGCGTCTGAACGGCGCGCTGTTCTCGGTCGGCTGGATCCTGGGCCTGGCACTGCTGGGGGCGATCATGCTCGTGGTGGGCGGCCCGGGCGACGCGTCCACGAACAAGCACCCGGCCACCTGGGTGGGGGCCCTGAAACTCGCCCTGGGCGTGTTGCTCGTCCTGCTCGCCGCACATCAGTGGCGACACCGCCCCACCGACCCCACGGAGGCCCGTCTGCCGAAGTGGATGACGGCGCTCGACCGTTTCACTCCGCCCAAAGTGCTCGGACTGGGGCTGCTGCTGTCGGCAGCCAACGCGAAGAACGGCCCCCTGACCATCGCCGCAGGCGCCTCGATCAGCGCCACCGGAATCTCCGTACCGCAACAAATCGGGGCACTCGCCATCTTCGTGTTCATCGCCTCACTCGGAGTCCTCGCACCGCTGGCCGTCTATCTGTTCGCGGGAGAGCGCGCCAAGAGCATTCTCGGCACCTGGCGGAACTGGGCCGCCCAGCACAACGCCGCCGTCATGGCCGCCCTCTTCTTCGTCCTCGGACTCAAGCTGCTCGGCGACGGCGTCAGCATCCTCGCCACCTGATGGAGCCGTGTGCGGCGGAGCATGCCCGCGCCGACGGCTTCGAAGGGAACGAGAGCGCCTTCTCCTTCTGGTACGTCGGAGGCAGCGCCCCGCGAGCGGTCACCGTGCGAGCCCGCGATGCTCGGCTCATGCTGGAAGAAAAAAGGGGGGTGCGGCGACAGAGGGAGTGGTGGGGATGCGAACCGTTGTGGACCTCACGCGCTGTCAGGGCTACGCACAGTGCGTTTTTCTCGCACCAAAGATGTTCGAACTGCACGGCGAGGAAGGACTGCTGTACGCCACAGCTGTCCCCGACGACCAGGCCGAACACGTGCGCCAGGCTGCGGCGGCCTGTCCGGTCCAGGCCATCCTGGTCGGTGAAGAGGTGAACCCCGATGGCCGCCGCTGATCTCCGGGAGGGCCGGATCGTACTCGTCGGTGCGTCCCTGGCCGGGCTGAGGGCCGCGGAGACGTTGCGCGAGGAGGGCTTCACCGGCTCCCTCACGGTGGTGGGGGACGAGCCCCATGCACCCTACGACCGGCCGCCGCTGTCCAAGCAGGTGCTGCTCGGCCGCGCGACGGCGGACACCACCGAACTGCCTCTGCGCCGGGACCCGGACGCCGACTGGCGGCTGGGAACGGCCGCCACCGGGCTGGACCCTCTGGGGAAGCGGGTGCTGCTGGCGGACGGAGAGTCACTGCCGTACGACCGGCTGCTGATCGCCACGGGGACCCGGGCGCGGCCCTGGCCGAACGCGGCGGAGGGCGCTCTGGACGGGGTGTTCACCCTGCGCACGCGTGAGGACGCCGCAGGGCTGGCCGAGCGACTGGACGCCGGGCCGAAGCGGGTGCTGGTGATCGGTGCCGGCTTCACCGGCTCGGAGATCGCCTCGGCCTGCCGGGAACGCGGACTGGACGTCACGGTCGCCGAACGCGGCCCCGCGCCCCTGGTGGGCGCACTGGGCGGCACCCTCTCGAAACTCGCGGCCGTCATGCAGCGCAACCACGGCGTGGACCTGCGCTGCGGAGTCACCGTCACCGCCCTGCGCGGGAACGGCGACTTCACCGGCGCGGACCTGTCCGACGGCACGCGTGTCGACGCGGACGTGTGTGTCGTGGCGCTGGGGGCGGTACGCAACGTCGAATGGCTGGCCGACTCCGGACTGGCGGCGGGCCCGCGCGGGATCGCCTGCGACGCCGGGTGCCGCGCCTTCAACATGTACGGCATCGTCACCGACGACGTCTTCGTGGCCGGCGACGTCTCCCGCTTCCCCCACCCGCTCTTCGGCTATCAGATGCTCTCCCTGGAGCACTGGGGCAACGCGGTCGAGCAGGCCGAGGTGGCGGCCCACAACATGATCAACCCGGGGCCCAGGCAGCGCCCGCACCTGGCCATCCCGACATTCTGGTCGACCCAGTTCGGGCTCAACATCAAGTCCGTGGGCGTACCGACCTTCTCCGACCACGTGGTCATCGCGCAGGGCTCTCTGGAGGCGCGCCGTCTGGCGATGGTCTACGGCTACCAGGGGCGGGTCACCGCCGCGGTCACCGTCGACATGGCCAAGTCGCTCGACTACTACCGGCACCTGATCGAGACCGCTGCCCCGTTCCCGCCCCCGCCCGGCGCGCTGGACCGTGCGCTCGCGGCCGACGTCCCGATTCCGTCCGACGTACCGGACCCGAAGGGGTTGTCCCACGGCCCCACCGTGGCGCTCACCGGATACCTGCCCGACCGCCGGCTGACCGTGCTGCGGCCCCCGCGCTGACCCACGTCCGTCCCATGACGAGGAGCCACCATGGCCTCCGAGACTCTGCTGGCCCGGATAACCGACTACGCCAGCCGCCCCGACCCCTACCCGCTGTATGCGGAACTCCGCGCGGCCGGTCCCGTCGTACGGCAGGCGGACGACAGCTACCTGATCGGCACCTACCACGAGGTCGCCGCACTGCTTCACGACCCACGCATGAGCGTCGACCCCCGTACCCGTGGCGAAGTGACGCACAAGCCGCCGTTCCTGCGGCTCGACGACCCGGAGCACCACAGGCTGCGCACGCTGGCCATGCGGCCCTTCGGGCCACCGCACAGCCCGGGCCGGGTCGACGCCATGCGCGACGAGATCGACCGGCTCACCAAGGACCTGGTGGCGTCCTTCGAGGCAGGACGGCAGATCGATGTCGTCGACGACTTCGCCTACCCGCTGCCCGTCACAGTGATCTGCCGTCTCCTCGGCGTCCCCCGCGAGGACGAGCCGTTGTTCCGGGCCTGGTCCGACGCCCTGGTCACAGCAGCCGATGTCCGGCCCGGCCAGGACACCACCGAGGCGGACAAGGCCGGCAACCAGGCACGGATCGAGATGGGCGGATACCTGGTCGGCCTCGCCGAACAGCGCCGCGGCAGTCCGGGCGACGACATGCTCTCCGCCTTCGTCAACGAGCCGGATCCCGAGCTGCGGCTCACCCAGGAAGAACTCGCGGAAACGGCCGTACTGCTCCTCATCGCCGGACACGAGACCACCGTCAACCTGATCACCAACGGGGTGCTCACCCTGCTGCGCCTGCCCGAGCACCTGGACCACCTGCGCCGCGACCCCGGCCTGCTGCCGCGAGCCGTGGAGGAACTGCTGCGCTACGAACCCCCCGTCCACATGCGCGAACGCATCCCTCACTCCGACATCGACGTCGCCGGCACCACGATCCCCGAAGGCGCGTCCGTCATCCTCGCTCTGGCCTCGGGCAGCCGCGATCCCATGAGGTTCCACGAGCCCGACCGGTTCGACCCCACCCGCCCGGACAACCAGCATCTCGGCTTCGGCAGCGGCATTCACCTGTGCTACGGCGGTCCGCTGGCCCGTATCGAGGCCCAGGCCGCACTCGGCGCGCTGCTTCCCCACCTGGGCGCGGCGCGTCTGGTCCAGGACCCGCCTCCCTACCGGCAGAACGCCATGCTTCGCGGTCCTCGGCATCTCCCTGTTCAGCTCTGATTCCGGCTCGTGCCCATGTGACGGCCCGCGCACATGTGACGGCCCGTGCCCATGTGACGGCCCGTCCCCATCCGACCGGGCAAGCTCGACGCCTGGGGCGCCCCGGGGGCGGGCCCGGCAGGTGCCCGACGGCCGTCAGAAGGCGTGCCGGGCCTCGACGAGGGGCCGGTGTGTCCACCGGGCCCCCCTGGACCCCTCGTCGCGCCTCATCCACACCAGGTGGCCGCCGCCCGCGTGCGCGGCCCGGGCGATGCGCTGCACCAGCTCTTCGCAGCGGTCCGAGGCCTCTCCCTCCGCGATGCCGTGGGCAGGGAGCCCGGCCCGCACGTCCTGGCGGACCACCTCCGGGCTGCTGAGGGTCACGTTCAGGAACGAAGGCTGCTTCACGTCCCACCACACCTGCACGATGGTGTCGGCCCGCACCAGCCGTACGCCGAGAGCCTCGCTGCGCAGTTCCACCCAGACATCCGCGACCGCCATCAGTCCCGGCCTCCGGACGATCCGCCGGATCTCCGCGGGCCGATCGCTTCGGCGACTTCCGGGGCTTCGGCGACATCCGGGGAAGGGCTCCCGCACGAAAGGCGGGCCTTCTCCGTGATCCCGCCGGGTACCCCGGGTTCGGGGCAGGGGGCGGACTCGGTGTACCCGGTCTCCGGCCGCGCCGGCCGCCGCGGGAAGTGCTCCATGTCGACCCACGCGTCCTCGGCTGCGGCTGCGGCCCGGTCGATGTCGCCGGCCGGGCTGCCGGTCCCCGGCCGCATGTGCCCGGCCCCGCCGTCGCGGTGCTCCGGCACGTCGAGCACCGCCCTCGGCAGCGGCCCGCCCGGGGAGGCGGGCTCTCGCTCCCACAGCTGCTGCGTGTCCCGGCTGTACCGGAGGAACTCCTCCCGCACGAACTGCTGCCCGTGGTCCGTCATCGGCACCTCTTCCCGTCGTTTCGTCGACCGGCCAGGACCTCCCGTTCGTACCGACCGCGCAGGACCCTCGTGGCGCTCCGGGCGGCCGTCCCGATAGTCGGCGCCCCTCCCCCGGTTCCCGGCGCGGACCGGGCCCGGATCAGCCCTGCGGGTGAACAGGTTCCCCCAGGAAGCGCGACGGGAGGACGCGTCTCGGCAGCGCTTCGAGGCGGCTGCGCGACTACCCGGTGATCGCGCGCGACCCCTTCCACCCCGGGGCCCGCCCGCGTGGCATCGACCCGAAAGGGCCGCCCCGTCCGAGACCCTTTCCGGCGGCCGGGAGGGGGACCCGGCGGTCCACCCGCCGCCGGTGGGGAACCCGGTGAACCGTGCCGTCGTCCTCAACGGCGGGTCGTCTCAAGGAGGTCATGCGGTGGGTACGCACGCCGACATCGTCACACCACTGCCGGAACTGCTCGGGAACCCGCCCGGCGCATCGGGGACAAGGTCTGTTTCCAGGACCGGCGCAGCAGCGGGTGATCCGGCAGGCCCTCGCGGACGCGGGGCTGACTCCCGGGGACATCGACGCGGTGGAGGCGCACGGCACCGGCACCCGGCTGGGGGACGTCATCGAGGCGGAGGCCTTCTTCGCCACGTACGGGAGCCACGCGCGGCAGCGTCCCCTACGGCTGGGCTCGGTGAAGTCGAACATCGGTCACACCCAGGCCGCGGCCGGAGTGGCCGGCGTGATCAAGATGGTGCAGGCGATGCGGCACGGCGTGCTGCCGCGTACGTTGCACGCCGACGAGCCGTCCCCCCGTATCGACTGGTCGACGGGGCGGATCGCGCTGCTGACCCGGGCGGTGGAATGGCCCGCTGCGGACCGTCCACGCCGGGCGGGGGTGTCCTCGTTCGGCATCAGCGGCACCAACGCCCATGTGGTGCTCGAAGAGGCTCCGGACGGCGGCGAGGCCGCGGCACCGTACGCCGGGGCGGTGCTTGAGGGTGCGGCACGTCCCGGACCGGTCGCGGTGGCCTTTCCGGTGTCGGCCAGGAACGTGCCGGGGCTGCGGGCCCAGGCGCGCCGGCTGTACGACCACGTGGCCGCCGCCCCCGATGCGTCCCTGGTGGACATCGGGCACTCGCTCGCCACCACGCGTGCGGTCTTCGAGCACCGGGCCGTGGTGGTGGCCCGGGACCGCGCCGAGTTGCTCGATTCCCTGCGGGCCATGGCGGAGAACGCGGAGGGCGGCGACCAGCCCTGGCTCCGGAACGCCGCCGGCACTCTTTCGCCGCGCGGCCGCCCGCGGACCGGGAGGCGGCCGCCGCCGGAACCGGCGGCGGGTCCTGGCCGCCGGAGGCGGCGACGCCACTGCATGCCGACGGTCCCGGGACCGGACCGTACGAGCGGCTGGCCGCCGACGGGTTGGGGTACGGCCCCGCCTTCCAGGGCATGCGCGCCGCCTGGCGGCACGGGGAGGAGCTGTACGCCGATGTCGCGCTGCCCGAAGCGGCCCGGGCCCCGCGCCCGGAGGGGGACGGCCCGGAGTTCGTCCTGCATCCCGCGCTGCTCGACGCGGCGCTGCACGCCCTGGCCCTCGACAGTCTTGTCGCGAACGGTTCCGGTACAGCCGGTCCGGCGGCCGGCGGGTTGTCCCTGCCGTTCGCCTTCGGCGGAGTGCGCGTGCACTCCGCCGACGGCGTACGGCGCTTGCGAGTGCGGACGGCCCCCGGTCCCGACGGGCAGGCCGGAGTGGAGCTCACCGACGAGACGGGCTCACCGGTGGCGACGGTCCGTTCGCTGAGCCTCCGGCCCCTTCCGCGTACCGGCTCGGCGACGGCGGACCCGGTCGCCGGTGCTCTCCACCGGACGGAATGGGTGCCGCTGACCGAACCGCCCGCCCCCGTGGCGATGCCCCGCTGGGGCGTTCTGGGCACGGCGGGCACACGGCTGGTGGACGCCCTCGCGCCCCCGGGTTCCGGCGTCGCGTGTACCCGGGCCCGGCGGCGTGCGACGCGTCGTCGGCCGTCGTCGTGGCGCCGTGCCCGCCGCCCGACACGAGCGGCGGGACGCAGGACCAGGCCGCCGGATTGCTGCGGGCGGCGGACCGGGCGCTGGTGCTCGTGCAGGAGTGGCTCGCCGCACCGCACCTGTCCCGCTCCCGTCTCGTTCTCTTGACGTCCGGTGCCGTCCATTCCACCGACGACGGATTCCCTGCGGACGGCGCCGGTCGCGGGAACGACGGCCGGTCCGGCGAAACGGCGTCCGTACCGTTGCACACACCGGTGTGGGGACTGGTCCGCTCGGCCCTGCGGGAGAACCCGGGCCGCTTCGCCCTGATCGACGTGGACGAACACCCCGACTCCTGGGCTGCCGTGCCCGCCCACGGCGTCCGGCATCCGCTGCTCGTCGGCCGACGCGGGCCGGGCGCTCCCGGGGCCCGCGAACTCGTCGCGGAGCTGCGTGAGGCGGGCGCCCGGGCGACCGTTCACGCCTGTGACGTCGCGGACCGGACCACGCTCGCCGCCCTGCTCGACGCGGTACCGGCCGCCCACCCGCTGACCGGCGTCGTGCACTCGGCGGGGGTCCTGGACGACGGCGTCGTAACGGCGCTCACCACCGATCGTCTGAGGCGGGTGCTGCACCCAATGCGGACGCCGCCCTCGCTCTGCACGAACTGACCGGCGGACACGACCTGGCCGTGTTCGCGCTGTTCTCCTCGATCGCGGGTACCTTCGGCTCCGCCGGCCAGGCCAACTACGCCGCGGCCAACTGCGTGCTGGATGCCCTGGCACGGCACCGGAGCCGGCTCGGGCTGCCCAGTACGTCGATCGCCTGGGGCCCCTGGCGGCAGAACGACGGCATGATGGCGCACCTCGGCGACGCGGATCGGCAGCGGATGGCCCGCACCGGGTTCGGCCCGCTCGGGCCGGAAGAAGGCCTGGCCCTCTTCGACGCCGCCGTGGCCGGTGACGAACCCGTGGTGGTGGCGACCCGCCTGGCCCCGTCCGCCCTCCGTGGAGGCCCCGCGGCGAACCGACTCCGAACGCCCGACGCCGACAGGGGCGACGGGGGCGGGGACCGACTCGGCCGGGCGCCGGCGGCCGCTCCCC
>NZ_JBEZVN010000019.1:0-113125 GCF_040636995.1 Streptomyces sp. NPDC032161
CGCAGTCCCATCGCCTACGAGACAGCACTCGACACAACATCAATTACCCTGGCCCAACCCGCATAGCCCGTGTCCAAGATTCCGGGTCAAGGCCCCACCTCTCACGGAGCAGGTGCTGGCCTGGTTGATCACTTCGCAGGGCCGGGCGACTGCCATCACAGTCGATGCTCAGGGGCATGTGGAGGACGCCGACAGCGCCGACGCCTTCATACCTCCGGGTGAGGAGCTTCAGTGACGGCGTCGATGCCGCAACAGGCGGGCCCGGCGTCCGAGGGTCGGGCTTCTGATGCCGACTGGGAGGCTCCCTACTACCGGGTTCGGGCCGCCGGCTTCCAGGTGCTCTTCCTCGTGGAACCGGACGAGGCGATCGAAGAGGTCTGCAACGTCGATGCCGAGGTTCATCTTGCCGACGGGTCGCGCTGGAGTTCCACGATCTTCACTCTCGCCGAGGTGGATCGGCTCATGCGGAGCTGGGAGGCGAGCGGAGAGGCGGTCTCCGGGCAGTGCTTCTTCTGCGCGGACGGGCTGATCGTGCGGAATCCCGGCATCGGCAGCATGGTGCGCGTGATTGCCGGGCTCGTGGCATCCGGCGAGTTCGACGGGGTGTTTCGACACATTGCCGACCCGGAATGATCATGCCGCGTCTCAGGGCATCGTGTTGTCCTGCATCTTTCGAATGGCCTTGAGCACCTTCTTCCCCAGGGGAGTGAGCGTCATGGGCCTACCGCGTTCCGCCCGGACCAGGAGTGGTCCACCGAGTTCTCGTTCGATCCGGTTGATCTGTGCGACGAGGGTGAACGTGTTGAGGCCGAGGCCGCTCGCTGCGGCACCGAGGCTGGGGTAGGCAGATGCAGCCGCGAATCGGCTCAACCGTTCGCTGGCCCCCTGGCCGCCGAGTGCCGGCCGAAGGATGCTTGGTGCTCGGCTGGCCTGGTCGATTGCCCGAAGTACCTGGCTGTGACTGGATCCTCCGCGTGGTCGCAGCGGAACGTTGTGGGTCTTGGCCCAGCGGGCCATGTTCGCGGTGCTCATGCCAGCTTCTCGGGCGAGGTCTGGCAGGGTCCGGCGGCGGTGGACGTACTGCTCGATGAGCCAGGCCCGTTCGACGGTGCCGCGGCGCTTGTAGTCCTTGGGGCCCTCGCGGAGCGGGATGCCGTACTCCTTGGCAAGGTCGGTCAGCACTCTGCGGGAGAAGCCGGTGAGGGTGGCGATCTGCTGGAGGGACCGGTGTTCGTCAAGGTAGAGCCGGGTGAAGCGCTCTGCCGGAATGGCTTGCCGGGCCTGCTGCCGGATGCGGCCGGCGGCCCTGGCGGTGCTCTTCGTCAGCGGGGGTGCAGGGGCTGGATGTTCGTCGAGAACATGTCGGACGGCCTCGACGGTCGTGCCCAGAACCTGGGCGGCGTGCTGAACAGGGTGCTGGCGTTCGCGGACAAGCTGGTGCAGGCGGGGTAGGTCGACGTGTGCCGGGTCGGGGCCGGGAAGGGAGAGCCCTGCCAGCAGGGTGGCGGGCGGCTGCCAGGTCATGGGCTCGTCGTGGATGTGGTGTGAGGCCAGGAAGTTGAGGGCTTCCTGCTGGAGGGCGTGCGCGAGTTCAGGGGTCTGAAGCGCGGTGAACCGCAGGGACGTCGCCCGGAACTCTGCACTGTCGGGCCCGCCCAGGTCGTCGGGGGCAGACTCGGCGGGCAGGCCGCTGAGACGTTGGAAGAGCTGGCTGCGTGCGATGCGTTCGCGCCGTCCGGTTCCCGGTGGTGTTCCGGTGTGGCGGCAGATCTCCAGCCAGCGGTCATGAGGAAGCAGGCCGGTGTAGTCGAGGAGTCGGCGCCGACCGTAGTCGATGGGGGTGCTGTTGGCACCGAGGTAGTCCGCGAGCCGGTCCAGAGCAGTGGCGATGTCCGGCCATTGCGGAAGGTCGTCGACTTCCTGGAGGAGGCGTGACACCTCAGTGCCGTCGATGACGTCACCGATCAGCCCGGCTGCCTGGTCCAGGGATGTGCGGCTGTCGGGAATCAGCAACAGGGCGGCGAGAACGGGAGCCAGAGCCCGCGCATGGATTCCTTCAGGTGGTGCGAGGCGGATCGTCCAAGGCGGCCAGAACATCGTGGGGATCTTCCTGGCTCGCTGCTCGATGTCCCGAGTGGTCCGGGTCGGCCGGCGGGGGGTCTCGGTCATGATGCGGTAGCGGACGTATTCGCTGGGGCGGAGGGAAGGGGCGAGGGCCGCCAGGTGCACGGACTGCAGCACCGGGCTGATGCCCCTGCCCCAGCTGTCGATGCTGGTCGCCGAGATCTGCGTGAGTTCCTCGCGTACTGCTTCCAGCAGGCTCCGCAGGGCCTCGCCGGCCGGGTGGATTCCTGGTTGCTCCAGGATGCTCAGGGCCATGGTGACCGCGACGGCCGTGTCCGCGGCTCGGGGCGGGGCCATGAACCCCGGACGTTCCATGGCCTGTCCGGTGTGCGGGGAGACCGCATCGGTGCTGAGGTGAGCTTCTGCGATGTCAGCCGGGATCTGTTCTCGTAGGACAGCTGCGGGCAGGTCGCTCAGGACGCGTATGCCCAGGGCCCGGATGTCGGCCAGCACCGCCGAGGCCGGCTGGGGAGAGGTTCGGTAGGGGCCGAAAGCTGCCGCTGCCCCGTCGATGATCTCCATCACTCGGTTCTGCGCCGTGAGAACCGGATGGCCAGGAGGCAGGAGGAGCGTCGAAGCGCGGGTCAGATCGGTGCCGCAGCCCGCCGAGAACGGGCGGGTGGGGCGGGTCGGTGGATTGCCGCAGAGTTCAGGCCGGGGGACGGACCGGCCGGAACGGGGCCGCTGCCGCGGCACCCTCCCGCAGTGCGGGCAGCAGTCCGCCAGCAGCCTGCGGTGCCGGGTGCAGGCGAAGGAGAAACCGAGCCTCCAGGACAATTGCCATCGCCCACCAGTGGCATGAAGGCACTCCGGACAGAACCGGGATCCCCCTCCGCGGCCCCAAAGGACGTGCCGTGACACGGCCCGGCCCCCGGCACTCAGGTGGAGGGCCCGTCCGTCGTAATGAGCCAGGGTCAGGGCAGCGACTGTCTCCGGGGACGTCCCGGTGGCGTGCGCGACGGCATTGGTCTGCTGCTCGTCGAGGACGATCGTCCAGTCTGCCGGGATGCCCCTGAACTGGTTTCCGGCCCGGTGCCGGACCGGGAAGCCGAAGTGCAGCAGGACATCACCGAGCGCGGTGTCCATCCGCCTGGCCATCGCCTCCAGCCATGAGTCCAGAGCCTCGCCGGGCAGTGGAGGCAGCCGGATCGGCAGGGTGCGGACCGGCGTTCTCATGCGGGTCGCCGGCTCCGGGGCCGCGGGCGGCTGGTCAGCCGTTTCTTCTCCAGCGCGGCCTGCAGTTCGAGGCGGGCGGCCTCGGATGCCTCGTCGTTCTTCACCCGGTCCATGAGCTCCTGGTCAAGACGTTCGGCGCCGGTGCGGACCGCCCGCTGGCAGCTGCGGTTGATCAGCGTCATCAGCGAGCCGATGTGTCCGGTGCTGCGGGCGAAGAGGTAGTCCGACAGGTCGTCCGCGAGCATGCCGGGATGCTTGTCGGTGAGCACGACTCGCTGTTCGAGGGCCAGCAGCATCTGCCGCCACTCCCGGCGCCCGGCCTCCATATCGATGGTGAACGGACGAAGCCCGAGGCGGGTGGTGCGGCGGCCGGTCTGGGCCAGAGCGGTGTCGCGCCCGTTCGTTCCCTCGCCGAACAGGCCCTTCTTCGCGAGCTCGACCCCCACCATCAGCAACGTCACCGGAAACTCGTTGGCGATCCACTTCAGGTGGTTGCTCACCTCGATGCCGCTCTTCTGTCCCCATTTCAAAAAGTGCAGATCGTCCAGAACCACCAGGCGGACATCACAGGACAGCACGCAGTCCAGCACCCGCCGCCCGAACTGGGCGGTGGTCCCCCGCATCTGTCCGGGGTGGCCGAAGAACTCCAGCATGGCCCGGTTGAGATCCTTCATTCCGGTGTTCCCGGTCAGCCCGACCCGGCAGACCGGGATCCGCTCGTGCCCCTGGCTGGTGAAGGCTCCTGACTCTTCGATCTCCCGCTGGTGGAAGTCGCGGGCGAAGGCAAGCACCGAGGTCGTCTTACCCAGCCCTGGGAACGCGTCGACGGCCACCGCCCCCTTGGCCTTGTCGCCGTCCTGCTCGTTGCTGTCGACGATGTCCCATAGGTCTTCATGGAGCTCTGTCAGTTGCGGCGTCTTGACCGGGCCGATGTTCGCGTGCCACTGCCGGCGCTGACGGTCGTAGTCCGCCCGCGCCTGTGTGGGCAGGGACTTCAGCTGCTTGCGGGTCAGCAGGGCCGGCTGCGGCGAGGGCTCTCTGCGAACGCCTTGAAGTCCTCCTTCCGCGACAAGGCAAGACTGCCCGGATGCGGAACGCTGCCGTCGTTCACACGTCCTCCAGGGCATCGGCGTAGAAGTCGTCCTCCCCGGCGAGGTCCTCCAGATCGGCCTCGTCGTCATCCCCCGTCTCCGTCACCACGTCGGGCTCCCGCAGTTCCGCGGTCTGCTCGTCCTGGCCGAGGGCCTTGCGTACGGACGGAAGCGAGACGACCGTCTCCGCCTCACTCTCCGGAAGCTCGATGGCGGCCTGCTCGCGCGAGAGCCGCAGGGCCATGCGCCGCTCGGCGATCGTGGTGCCCAGCCCGAGATTCCACCGCTCCAACAAATCAGCGACGGCAAGCCGGTCGTCAGGAAAGCGATACTTCGAGGCCGCCAGCTGCCGGGCGAACGTCAACGCGTCCTCGCTCAGCGGCATCTCGGCCGACGGCGCGTGCTCCCAGACCAGCGTGCGCCAGGCCCGAGTAGCCGGATCGCGGAAGTAGATCCGGGTGATGTCGTCGGGGTCCACCTGGAAAGGCCAGCCGTTCTTGACCGGACTGTCGTAGGGGCTACGGACTCCCGGCTCGGGCAGGCCGGGGCCGCTGTAACGGCGGCGGCCGATCTCGACCCCGTAGTGCTGAACCGTGCGCCACTTCGTCTGCAGGAACTCGTAAGCCAGGTCCCGGTCGCGGGGCGCTTCGATGTAACCCGCCCGCGCCATGCCGTGCTCGAACATCTTCGCCGGGGACATCCGCAGACCCGGCAGACCCGGATCGACCAGACTGGAATGCGGCCTGCAGTGATAGACCGCCGCGGTCCACTCCCGGATGATCGCCTCAAGCTCGTCGAGGAAGAAGAACGCGTCGTCCTCCGGGCTCTCACCCCGCGAGTGGATGTCGGGGCCCTTATAGCCGGGCAGCACCTGCAGCAGCCCCTCCCGCAAAGTCCGGAAGTAGCGCTCGACCGGCCCCTTATCGCGGCCCGTCCGCAGCCGGGCCGGCTGGATGGAGATGCCCATCCGTCGGCAGACACTGGTCAGGTGCTCCGAGACATAGACCTTGCCGTGGTCGACGACCAGCGTCTCGGGAACCAAAGGCGGCGAGGCCAGCCCCGGCCCGGTGGCGCCCTTGACGTCGACCAGGACGGTGCGGGGGATGCCGTGCTCGGGCCAGACCGCGTGCCGCGGCCAGTCCCGCCCCGCAGGCCGCGGCCGAAATGACTGGAACAGCACTGCGCTGACATCCACCGCCTTCGTCGAGACCGGCGTGAGCCGGATCCCCGTGATGCAGCGGGTGTACCAGTCCATCCCGACACTCAGCTCGGCCTGCACCCACTTCAGGGTCAGCGGGTCGAACGCGAAGACGTCCAGGCGGGTGGAGTCCATCAGCAGGTACTCGCCCGGCCGCGTCGGCCGCAGCTTGCCGTACGGACCCTCCGGCCGATCGGCGATATCCCGGTTGCGCTTCGTACTCAGCCGGAACAGCGGGTGTCGCCGCTCCAGCTCTGTGAGCACCCGGTAGGCCGTGGCTTGGCTGGGCTGGGCTGGGGTACGACTTCAGGACCGAACCGCGCGATCACCCGGGCCTGAGTCCGATCTATGACCATCTTGCGTGATGGCTTCGACTCTCCGGTGTGCTCGACCATGACTTCCAGCGCGGTCTCCACCCATCGGTCATCGGCCCTGCCGAAGGACCGTGCCTGGGGACTTGTCCGCTGGACCAGGCCGGCCTCACCGTGTCGGCGGTAGTCGGCGACCCACCGTCGAATAGTGCGATCAGTGACTCCGAGTTCCGCAGCTTTCGCCGCATAGCGGGCGTCCAGCGACAGCGTCGGCGCGTACGGAGCTCGCGGTTCGCCTTCACGCGCAAGTTCGGTGCTGCCGGACCGATATCCCGTGAGGAGTTCCCGAATGTGCTCGGCCCGCTCCAGGATCTGCTGTCTGTCCTTCTCGTCCAACTGCCCCAGTACCACCGAGGCAATCTCCTCGGCGTCGTCCGAGGACGGTCCAGGCCCCTCGGGGATAAGAGTGGCCCGGTCGGAGAAGAGCAGTTCCCGCAATGACAGACGCAGGAGCCTGCCGTGGCGGTCCTTGAGGACGACCTCGTTGCCGGCCGTGGTGGCGGCCATCTCGACCACCTCGACGGTCTCCCCGTCGTAGCGGAAGTGTGTACCGACGCCGACCCGCGCTCCGGCCCTGGTCACGCCGTTCTCCTGAGCAAGTGCGCCGGGCTGAACGGCCGGTCGAGGTCCACCGTGAACTCGTGCGTCCACAGCAAGTGATAGACCGCAGATCGGACTTGCTCCTCCGGGCGACCGGGCAAGCTGGCCGCCGCACGCCGCAGAGAGACTCCGTTGAGATCAGCCCCACGGAGCTCGTCGACGAGCCCACGGTCGAACAGCCAGTCTCTGCGGTAGCCCGACAAGAAGCGGACGTTCTCCAGCTCAGCCGTGGGTGGCTCGCTCCAGACCTCGTACTTCCACCCGCGGGCCTCCACCGCCTCACGGGTCCAGCCGAAAGTGAAGGCCACCTCCGGCTTCGACAACCGGTGCAGTGGCTTCACATCCACGACCACGGGCCCCTCGTCGGTGACGAGGAGGTAGTCCGGGATGTGCTTGCGCACAGCCCCGTCCACCTCGGCCTTGAGCAGAAATGGCTGGGCCACGACACGCCGTACGGACGGATCGAAATCAGCGAAGAGGAGCCTCGCCAGTTCGAGGCGCGACTCGTAGATCACGTGGTCGCGCATCGTGGCGGACCAGTAGGTGCCCGAGTAGTGCCGCTGGCCCCTGTACCAGCGAAAGGTTCGCCAGGGTGACGCCGCCGCAAGCAGGTCGATCGAGGACGCGCTCCACTCCCGGTTCTCAACCTGGCTGCCATCCGGGCCCCGCAGGCTCACGGTGATCGATGCCGCTCTCAGCCCTGCCGCCATGCGTCACCCCCGGATCGTCGGCCGCCTCCTCCGCGAGCGCTACGTTCGCATCCGTGCGAGGCTCCCACGCCGGACCTAAGGCAAGGTCAGCCGAACGAGTGAAGGCAGTGGCCAGCGATTCTCAATCCCATGTCAGTTCGGCCAATCAGATGACATTGCGACTGAGAAAATGACACGGAATTTGAGAACCTACACGGAAGGATCAGGTCTGAGCCATGTCCACGAACCGCGAGTAATGTCCCTGGAAGGCCACGGTGATCGTCGCCGTGGGCCCGTTGCGGTGCTTGGCCACGATCAGGTCGGCCTCGCCCGCGCGGGGGGACTCCTTCTCGTACGCGTCCTCGCGGTGGAGGAGGATCACCATGTCGGCGTCCTGCTCGATGGATCCCGATTCACGCAGGTCGGACACCATCGGCTTCTTGTCGGTGCGCTGTTCGGGACCTCGGTTGAGCTGCGAGAGCGCGATGACGGGGATCTGCAGCTCCTTCGCCAGCAGCTTGAGGTTACGGGACATGTCCGAGACCTCCTGCTGTCGGCTCTCGGCGCGTTTCGAACCACCGGACTGCATGAGCTGCAGGTAGTCGATGACCACGAGCTTGAGATCGTTGCGCTGCTTCAGACGACGGCACTTCGCGCGGATCTCCATCATCGAGAGGTTCGGGGAGTCGTCGATGTAGAGAGGGGCGGCCGACACGTCCGGCATCCGCCGCGCCAGCCGCGTCCAGTCGTCGTCGGTCATGGTGCCCGAACGCATGTGATGCAGTGCCACCCTCGCCTCGGCCGAAAGCAGTCGCATCGCGATCTCATTGCGCCCCATTTCGAGCGAGAAGATCACACTGGGCATGTTGCTCTTGATCGAACAGGCCCGCGCGAAGTCCAGGGCCAGGGTCGACTTACCCATCGCGGGACGGGCGGCGATGACGATCATCTGGCCCGGGTGCAGGCCGTTCGTCAGGGCGTCGAGGTCGGTGAAGCCGGTCGGCACGCCGGTCATCTCGCCGCTGCGCGAACCGATCGCCTCGATCTCGTCGAGAGCGCCCTCCATGATGTCGCCGAGCGGCAGGTAGTCCTCGCTGGTGCGCTGCTCCGTGACGGCATAGATCTCGGCCTGGGCCGAGTTCACGATGTCGTCGACGTCACCGTCGGCCGCGTATCCCATCTGCGTGATCTTCGTACCGGCCTCGACGAGCCGCCGCAGGACGGCCCGCTCGTGGACGATCTCCGCGTAGTACGAGGCGTTGGCCGCGGTCGGCACGGACTGGACGAGCGTGTGCAGATACGGCGCTCCGCCCACCTTGGTGATCTCGCCGCGCTTGACCAGTTCGGCCGCCACAGTGATCGGGTCGGCCGGCTCGCCCTTGGCGTAGAGGTCCAGGATCGCCTGGTAGACGGTCTCGTGGGCGGGACGGTAGAAGTCGTGCCCCTTGATGATCTCCACGACGTCGGCGATGGCGTCCTTCGACAGCAGCATGCCGCCCAGCACCGACTGCTCCGCGTCAAGGTCCTGGGGCGGCACCCGCTCGAAGCCGGGAGAGCTCCCCTCCCAGCCGTCGTCGCCCATGCCGTCCTCGCGCCGGTCGGCGCGGTCACGGCCCCCGCCGCGGCGCTGGCGGGATACGGGCAGACGGTCGCCGGGACCGGTGTCGGCCCAGTCCAAAGGCTCGGGAATGCTCACCGGGCCACCTCCTCCCGTCCGCTCCGCGGACCTCGCCGTGCCACTCTTTCTTACGACACGGCACCGACAAACAAGACGCCCGACTCCGGTTCCGGCGCGTCGAGTTCTACAGGGCTTCAGGGCCGGAACAGGGTGCGGGCGCCGGACCACGGTAGGCCGCTCGGCACCGTCAGCCAATCTGGTTATCCACAGGGCATGTGGACGACAGACCAGATGCTGTGGAGAACTCCGCAGAACCTGTGCACGGAGCAGGGGACAGCACTGTGGACAAATTCATAGCGCCCCCCCGCATCGGCGCTCTGACCTGGACTTTTTCCATCCACCGGCTGTGGGGGAGAAAAACTTTTCCGCTCCGCGCAAGATCGCGCCCAACCGCACACGAAAGAACGCCGAGCCACAACAAAGGTAAGGACCCTTCCTCGATTGCATCCATTACCTGTGGAAGATTAGATTGACCCCCATGACCCAGGCCCCGGCACCGCCCACGACCATCCATCGACGACACGACCGCGAGATCATCTCTCTCGCCATTCCGGCCTTCGGCGCGCTCGTCGCCGAACCGCTCTTCGTGATGGTCGACAGTGCCATCGTCGGCCATCTCGGCACGGCACAGCTGGCCGGTCTGGCCGTCGCGGCAGCCCTGCTGACCACCGCCGTCAGCATCTTCGTCTTCCTCGCGTACGCCACCACGGCCGCCGTGGCACGAAGGGTCGGAGCGGGCGATCGGGCCTCCGCGATCCAACAGGGCATGGACGGCATCTGGCTGGCCCTCCTGCTCGGCATATGCGTCATCGGCGTCGCACTCCCTGCGGCGCCCTTGATCGTGGACGCCCTCGGAGCATCCGATACCGCAGCCCCCTACGCCATCACCTATCTGCGGATCTCCAGCCTCGGCATCCCGGCCATGCTCGTGGTGATGGCCGCGACCGGCGTTCTGCGTGGCCTGCAGGACACCCGGACCCCGCTCTACGTCGCCATCGGCGGTTTCACGGCCAACGCGGTCCTCAATGCGGGGCTTGTCTACGGGGCCGGGCTCGGCATCGCCGGGTCGGCCTGGGGAACCGTCATCGCGCAGCTTTCCATGGCCGCGGCCTATCTGGTCGTGGTGGTACGTGGGGCACGACGGTACGGTGCTTCGCTGCGCCCCGACGCTGCGGGAATCAGAGCCAGCGCCCAGGCGGGCGTGCCGCTCCTGGTCCGCACGCTGTCGCTCCGGGCCGTATTGATGATCGCCACGGCCGTCGCCGCACGCCTCGGCGACACCGAGATCGCCGCACACCAGGTCGTCCTTTCACTCTGGAGCCTGATGGCTTTCGCGCTCGACGCCATCGCCATAGCGGGGCAGGCCATCATCGGTCGGTACCTGGGAGCCGGTGACTCCGAAGGCGCACGCCAAGCCTGCCGCAGGATGGTGCAGTGGGGCATCGTTTCCGGAATCGTGCTCGGAGTGCTGATCATCCTCGCGCGACCCCTGTTCGTGCCCCTGTTCACCGGTGACCAGGCCGTCCAGGAAACCCTGTTCCCGGCACTGCTGGTGGTGGCTCTGTCCCAGCCGATCGCGGGCGTGGTCTTCGTCCTGGACGGCGTGCTGATGGGGGCCGGGGACGGACCCTATCTCGCCTGGGCAATGATCGTCACACTGGCCGCCTTCGCTCCGGCGGCCCTGCTGGTACCAGCACTCGGCGGTGGGCTGACCGCGCTGTGGTGGGCGATGACGCTGATGATGGCCGTCCGCATGGCAACGCTCTGGCTGCGCACCCGGTCCGGCAAGTGGCTGGTGACGGGCGCCACGCGTTGAGCCACCATCGGTGCCATGTTTCACGTGAAACGTCGTGTTTCACGTGAAACGGTGCCGCACTGCGCACACCGGGACTTCACTCACCGGCTCCGCACCGGGCGCCGGACCCAGATGCATCATGCGGGACCCGCCACGCATGACGTGGACTCGAGCAGAGTGAAGGGCCGAACCCGTGGGGTTCGGCCCTTCACTCTGCTCTGATGAGCGGTGCCCTTAGGCGGCGACAACCTCGATACCGAGCTGCGCAGCAACCTCGGGGTGCAGACGCACGGACACCTGGTGCCCGCCCAGCGTCTTGATCGGCGAACCGAGCTCGACGCGACGCTTGTCGACGTCGGGGCCACCGGCAGCCTTGATCGCCGAGGCGATGTCGGCCGGGGTCACGGAGCCGAAGAGGCGGCCGGCGTCGCCGGAACGAACGGCCAGACGGACCTTCACGGCCTCCAGCTTCGCCTTGACCTCGTTGGCCTGCTCGATCGTGGCGATCTCGTGGATCTTGCGGGCGCGGCGGATCTGCGCCACGTCCTTCTCGCCACCCTTGGTCCAGCGGATGGCGAAGCCACGCGGGACCAGGTAGTTGCGGGCGTACCCGTCCTTGACGTCGACGACGTCACCGGCGGCGCCGAGGCCGGAGACCTCGTGGGTCAGGATGATCTTCATGAGTCGGTCACCCTTTCCTTATCGCGCGGTGGACGTGTAGGGCAGCAGCGCCATCTCACGGCTGTTCTTCACGGCCGTGGCGACGTCACGCTGGTGCTGCGTGCAGTTGCCGGTCACGCGGCGGGCACGGATCTTGCCGCGGTCGGAAATGAACTTCCGCAGCATGTTCGTGTCCTTGTAGTCCACGTACTGGGTCTTGTCCTTGCAGAACGCGCAGACCTTCTTCTTAGGCTTGCGCACAGGCGGCTTCGCCATGATGTTTCTCCTGTGTGATCAAGAAGTGGGGGTCGAGCCGCCCTAGAAGGGAGGCTCGTCCGAGTAGCCGCCACCAGAGCCGCCGGAGCCGCCGGAGCTTCCGCCCCAGCCGCCTCCGCCGCCCTGCTGGCCGCCGGACGGACCGCTCGTGGCCCACGGGTCGTCGGCGGGAGCGCCGCCGCCACCCTGCTGGCCACCGCCACCGGGACCGCCGCCCCAGTTGCCGCCGCCCTGCTGGCCGCCGCCGTACCCACCCTGGCCACCGCGGCCGGTGGTCTTGGTGACCTTGGCCGTGGCGTTCTTGAGGCTGGGGCCGACTTCCTCGACGTCCAGCTCGTAGACCGTGCGCTTGATGCCCTCGCGGTCCTCGTACGACCGCTGCTTCAGCCGGCCCTGCACGACGACGCGCATGCCTCGCTGGAGCGACTCGGCGACGTTCTCCGCCGCCTGCCGCCAGACCGAGCAGGTGAGGAACAGGCCTTCGCCGTCCTTCCACTCGTTGGTCTGCCGGTCGAAGATGCGGGGAGTGGACGCGACGCGGAACTTCGCGACCGCCGCACCGGACGGGGTGAAGCGCAGCTCGGGGTCGTCGACGAGATTGCCGACGACCGTGATGACGGTCTCGCCTGCCATGGGTGAACCTCTCGGCGGGATTGCTTCTGGCTGCTTGCTGCTACTCGAACCCGATGACCGCTGAGCGGAATGCTCAGTGGATCTCGGGACGGAGGACCTTGGTCCGGAGGACCGACTCGTTCAGGTTCATCTGGCGGTCGAGCTCCTTGACGACCGCAGGCTCGGCCTGCAGGTCGATGACCGAGTAGATGCCCTCGGGCTTCTTCTTGATCTCGTAAGCGAGACGACGACGGCCCCAGGTGTCGACCTTCTCGACCTTTCCGTTGCCCTCACGGACGACGGAGAGGAAGTTCTCGATCAGCGGGGAGACAGCGCGCTCCTCGAGATCGGGGTCGAGGATGACCATCACCTCGTAGTGACGCATGTGGAACCCACCTCCTTTGGACTCGGCGGCCACGGTCGTTCCGTGGCAGGAGGGTCGTGATGCGTGGCATCGGTGCCTCCGCGCGGGACGGCCGCCACATCCTCCGTCGAACGGGGACTGACGTGCCTACCTGGGCAGACACCGGTGCAGACCGTACAGAGTACCCGCACACCGGCTTCCGGTTGAAATCCGTGGCTCAGGAGACGCAATCTGTACACATCGGGTGTGAGCGGTGCCACAATGCACCGCCTTTCGGCCAGGAGGTCCTCCATGGCACAGGCAATACGACCCCGTCCTCCCGTCTCCCTTCTCGCCACGGACGGCAGGCCCCATCCGCTCCAGGAGACCCTGGTGGTGGTGACCCTGGTCCTCGGTGCGCTCGCCTTCGTGACGGCGATGTTCCACAACCTGCATCTGATCAGCTCGTGGGCGGGACTCTTCGGGATCCTCACCGCCGCGTACGGGCAGTACATCTCGGTGACCACACGCGAGAGGTTCCCGCTGATCATCGGCCTGGGCGCATCCGCCATCGGATTCTTCCTGGGCATGGCACACGGCGGCCTCTTCGGCGGCGTGGTGGGCTGACCGCACCGACGGCGCCACGGGACCGCGTCCACGACGGGACAGCACCGGAGCCGTCGTGGACGGCATGACGGAAGCACACGCCGGGCGCACCACAGGTCCGGCACGAAGACACGGAACGCGGTACCAGGACCTGGCCGGTCCGTACCGGGAAGGGGCTCGGACGAGCCCCGCCCACGGGTACGGACCGGCCAGGTCGCATGCGGCCAAACGGGGCGCTCCCCCGTCGCAGTAGGCTTTCGGCGCGAGAGCCGGAGCCCCTGACCGATGGGGACACACCTGCCGAGGAGCGCCCCGCATGAGCCTGACCCTGAGGACCATCAGCCGAGAGCAGCATCTGGCATACATCCAGAATCTGCCTGCTGCGAGTCACATGCAGGTCCCGGCGTGGGCAGATGTGAAGTCCGAGTGGCGTTCGGAGAGCCTGGGCTGGTTCGACCGGGACGGACAGCTCGTCGGCGTCGGCCTGGTGCTCTACCGTCAGCTCCCCAAGATCAAGCGCTACCTCGCCTACCTGCCCGAGGGCCCGGTCATCAACTGGTACGCCCCGAACCTGGACGACTGGCTCCAGCCGATGCTGGCGCACCTCAAGCAACAGGGCGCCTTCTCCGTGAAGATGGGCCCGCCGGTCGTCATCCGCCGCTGGGACGCGGCCGCCATCAAGGCGGGCATCCAGGACCCGGACGTGAAGCGGCTGCGCGACATCGAGGCCACCCACATCGAGCCACGCGCCTTCGAAGTCGCCGACCGGCTGCGGAAGATGGGCTGGCAGCAGGGCGAGGACGGCGGCGCCGGGTTCGGCGACGTGCAGCCCCGCTACGTCTTCCAGGTGCCCCTGGCGAACCGGTCCCTCGAAGACGTCCACAAGGGCTTCAACCAGCTGTGGCGACGCAACATCAAGAAGGCCGAGAAGGCCGGCGTCGAGGTCGTCCAGGGCGGTTACGCGGAACTCGACGAGTGGCAGCGACTGTACGAGATCACGGCGGAGCGCGACCGTTTCCGTCCTCGTCCGCTGAGCTACTTCCAGCGCATGTGGACGGTCCTCAACACCGAGGACCCCAACCGCATGCGGCTCTACTTCGCCCGGCACGAGGGCGAGAACGTCGCCGCCGCGACCATGCTGATCGTCGGCGGGCACGTCTGGTACTCCTACGGCGCGTCCGCCAACCACAAGCGGGAGGTCCGGCCCTCGAACGCGATGCAGTGGCGGATGCTTCGCGACGCGTACGCCATGGGGGCAACGGTCTACGACCTGCGCGGCATCTCCGACTCGCTGGACGAGACCGACCACCTCTTCGGTCTGATCCAGTTCAAGGTGGGCACCGGCGGTCAGGCCGCCGAGTACCTCGGTGAGTGGGACTTTCCGCTGAACAAGCTGCTCCACAAGGCTCTCGACATCTACATGTCGCGCCGCTGATCCGCGTCGTCCCGCTGACGGAACCGGCTTCATTCGTTTCAATGGGGGCGTCGCACCGGCACGAACCGCGGCGGCCCCTCCGACGGATCCGGAGAGTTCCGCGGCCGGCACGGCGACACCCCCGTACACCTCTCGACACCCCGCAGCCACCAGAAAGGTTCCGGACCGGCCATGGCGCTCTCCCTGTACGTCGACACCGCGCGCTGGCGGGCGCACCAGAAATCCGTCCTCGACCAGTTCCCCGGCATCGTCCCGGTCTGCAAGGGCAACGGATACGGCTTCGGTCACGAGCGGCTCGCCGAGGAGGCGATCCGCTTCGGCTCCGACATGCTCGCCGTCGGCACCACCTACGAGGCGGCGCGCATCAAGGACTGGTTCAGCGGCGATCTGCTCGTCCTGACACCGTTCCGCCGTGGCGAGGAGCCGGTGCCGCTTCCCGACCGGGTCGTCCGCTCCGTCTCCTCCGTGGACGGTGTGCACGCCCTGGTGGGCGCGCGGGTGGTCATCGAGTGCATGAGCTCGATGAAGCGCCACGGCGTCAAGGAGGAGGAGCTCGGGCATCTGCACGCCGCGATCGAGGACGTACGCCTCGAAGGCTTCGCCCTGCATCTGCCGCTCGACCGCACGGACGGCTCGGACGCGGTCGAGGAGGTCATCGCCTGGATGGACCGGCTGCGCGCGGCGCGGCTGCCCCTGCACACCATGTTCGTCAGTCATCTGCGCGCCGAGGAGCTGGGCCGGCTCCAGCAGCAGTTCCCGCAGACCCGCTTCCGCGCCCGCATCGGTACCCGGCTGTGGCTCGGCGACCACGAGGCGACGCAGTACCGGGGCGCCGTCCTGGACGTCACCCCCGTCGTCAAGGGCGACCGCTTCGGCTACCGCCAGCAGAAGGCCGCGTCGGACGGCTGGCTGGTGGTCGTCGCGGGCGGTACGTCGCACGGCGTGGGCCTGGAGGCCCCGAAGGCCCTGCACGGCGTGATGCCGCGGGCCAAGGGGGTCGCCCGCGCGGGTCTGGCCACGGTCAACCGCAACCTGTCCCCGTTCGTCTGGGCGGGCAAGCAGCGCTGGTTCGCCGAACCGCCGCACATGCAGGTGTCGATCCTGTTCGTGCCCGCCGACGCCCAGGAGCCGAAGGTCGGCGACGAGCTGGTGGCCCACCTGCGCCACACGACCACCCAGTTCGACCGGCTCGTCGACCACTGACGCCCGGCCGAGGGCGACCGCCGACGTCCGGGGCCCTGCCCTCCGGCCGGTAGGACGTCGGCCGCGAAGGCGACGCCCCTGGGCGCGGAGAGGGCGGAGAGGACACCGAGGGTCTTCCGGTACGTCGCTGGAAGACCCTCGTCCCGTCTCAGTCCGCGGCCGGTCCCCGCTGAGCGTCCCGCTCGGTCCAGGGCCCCGCGACGGCGGCGACGGCCTGGCGCGGTGGACGCGCGGCGCGTCCCAGCACGAAAGCGTCCCCGGCCCCGTCGAGCACCCCGCCGGACGGATCGTCCGATCCGTCGCGCCGTACGACATCCCGCTCCGGCCTGAGAACGTCCCGTACGACGACGGCGCAGAGGTAGAGCGTGCCCAGCAGGTGCAGGAGGATCGCCAGCTGGTACCCCTCCGTGGGGAGCCCCTGGTGCTTGTCGCCGCTCGTCGTGTACGCGAGGTACATCCAGATGCCCAGGAAGTACATGACCTCGCACGCCTGCCAGATGAGGAAGTCGCGCCAGCGGGGCCTGGCCAGGGCGGCCAGCGGGATGAGCCACAGCACGTACTGCGGCGAGTACACCTTGTTGACCAGGATGAAAACGGCGACGACGAGGAAGGCGAGCTGAGCGAAGCGCGGCCTGCGCGGAGCCGCCAGGGTCAGTGCGCCGATCGCCGCGCACAGTACGAGCGTCAGCAGGGTCGACACGGTGTTGACGGTCGTGACCTCGATCGGCCTGCCGGTGCGCTGGGTGATGATCAGCCAGAACGAGCCGAAGTCGATGCCCCGTTCCTCGCTGAACACGTAGAACTTCTTCCATCCCTCGGGAGCGAGGAGCATCACCGGCAGATTGACCACCAGCCAGGAGCCCGCCGCCCCGAGCGTCGCCGTGGCGAACTCGCGCCACTTGCCCGCCCGCCAGCACAGCACGAAGACCGGCCCCAGCAGCAGCACGGGGTAGAGCTTGGCGGCCGTGGCGAGCCCGATGAGGACCCCGAATGCCAGTGCCCGGCCCCGGGACCACATGAGCATCGCCGCGGCCGTCAGCGCCACGGCCAGCAGGTCCCAGTTGATCGTCGCGGTGAGCGCGAAGGCCGGCGCGAGGGCGACCAGCAGCCCGTCCCAGGGGCGGTGCCGGTGCGTACGGGCCACACAGACGGCGATGATCGCGGCGCAGACCATCAGCATGCCTGCGTTGACCATCCAGTACGCCTGCTCGCGGTACTGGAGGGATCCGCCCGGCGTCAGCCAGGACGCGACCTGCATGAACACGCCCGTCAGTACGGGGTACTCCAGGTACTGCATGTCGCCGGACAGCCGGTCGAAGTACGGCACGAGCCCGTCGGAGAAGCCCCGTGCGACGAAGAGATGCGGAATGTCCGAGTAGCAGGCGTGCGTGTACTGCGATCCGGTGCCCCTGAACCATGCCCAGTTGTAGCAGGGCAGCTTCTGCACCATGCCCAGCGCGAACATGCCCAGAGCCACGAGCGCCACGATGCCCACGGGCGTGGGCGTCGTGCTGCCGAGCCGTGCCCAGCGCCCCGACCGTCCGCCGATCAGCTCGCTGCCTGCCGCTGCGATCTCGTCCTGGTGCGTGGGCCGTACGACGGGCCGTTCCTGGTCCACGCTCGTGTCTTCTGCGCTTGGCATGCCGCACATCCTGCCGTACGGGTGTGTGGAGACGACGAGGGCCGCTCGCACCGCGTGGCGCGAGCGGCCCTCGTGGGACGGTCCGGTGGATCAGGCGGGCGTCATCCGGCCGGACCGCCGAGCCAGCCGCCGGGCCCCCCGTGCCCGTTGCCGTTGTCGTTGCCGTTGTCGCCGCCCGGCGGTTCGGTCATCGGGGGGCTGGTGTGGGGACCGCCGCCGTCTCCGCCGTTCGGGCCACCGTTGTTGGTTCCGCCGTTGTTGTTCTGGCAGGGCCAGTCCCATGCGCTGCAGGTCTCGGTGGGACCGGGCTGCGGCGGGGACGTGGTCGGCGTGGTCTCCTCGGAGGGCTCCTCCTCCTGCGTGGGCTTCGTATCGACCGTGGGCGTCGGGGTCGGGCTCTGCGCACCACCGCCGTAGACCTTCTCGCCGATCGGCGTCGGCTCCGGGAAGGACTTGGCAGGCTTGCCGCGCATCGCCTCCGCCATGTAGTCGTGCCAGATCTGGGCCGGGAACGAGGCACCGTGGATCGACTTCTCGCCGCCCGTGCCGTACATCTCCTCGAACTTGCGGTTCTTGTTGTTCTCGTCGTCGTCCAGCCGGTACATGCTGATGGCCGTCGACAGCTGCGGGGTGTAGCCGACGAACCAGGCCGACTTGTTGCCGTCCGTCGTACCCGTCTTGCCCGCCACGTCACGGCCGGGAAGCTTCGCGGGGGTACCGGTCCCGTGCTCGACGACGTTCTTCAGGACGTCGGTGACGTTGTCGGCGATCGCGTTGTCGAAGGCGCGCTTGGGCGCGTCCTCGTGCCGGTAGATGGTCTCGCCCCGGTACTTCGCCTCGGTCACGGAGAAGGGCTCGCGCTGCTGGCCATTGGCCGCGAAGGTCGCGTACGCGCCGGCCATGCGGATCGCGCTGGGCGAGGACGTGCCGATGGAGAACGACGGCACGTGCCAGTCGGCCATGTTGTTGTCGTCCTTGAGCCCGGCGGCGATGGCGACTTCCTTCACCTTGTCGGTGCCGACGTCCATGCCGAGCTGCACGTACGGGGAGTTGGCGGACCACTGCATCGCCTCGCGGAGGGTGATGTTTCCCCGCGACTCCTCGCCGTCGTTGGCCTGCAGCCACTGCTTGCCGTCCTCGTCGGTCCAGATCTGACCGTTGTACCTCTTGATCTTCAGGTTGTGGTCGGCGTTGTAGATGCTCAGCGGGGAGACCTTTTGGCGATCCGACAGACCTTGGTCCTCGCCGAGCGAGGGGTCGCGCTTGCCGTACTCCATCGCCGCCGCCAGCACGAACGGCTTGAAGGTCGAACCGACCTGCGCACCCGTGGGGTCGGCGTTGTTGGTGAAGTGCTTGGTCGCGTCCTGACCGCCGTAGATCGCCTTGATGGCGCCGGTCCCGGGCTCCACCGACCCGCCGCCGAACTGGACGTGGGTGTCCGTCTTGGGGCGCCGATCTGGTTTGATCTTGCTGTCGTAGACCTTCTTGACGGCGGCTTCGAGCTGCTCGACCTGCTTCCGGTTGAAGGTGGTGTGGATCTCGTAGCCACCCTGGGCGAGCATCTCCGCCGTGACGCCGTCCTTGTTGTTGTTGAGGAAGTAGTTCTTGGCCAGGTCGACCAGGTAACCGACCTGACCGCCCAGCTGGGCGTCCTTCCGCGGAGGGTCGGGCATCGGGAACTCGGTGTACTTGGCGCGTTCCGCCGCCGAGAGCCGTCCGTCCTTCACCTCCTCGTCGAGGATCCACTTCCAGCGCTTCTTGGCCCGCTCGGTGTTGTCCTTCTTGGTCGCCCGCTCGTCGATCTCGGTGGCACCGGCCGGGTCGTAGTAGGTCGCGCCCTTGAGCAGCGTGGCGAGGAACGCGCACTGGCTCGCGTTCAGGTCCGTGGCGTCCTTGCCGTAGTACGTACGGGCCGCCGCCTGGATCCCCGACGCGCCCCGCCCGTAGTAGGAGACATTGAGGTAGCCGGTCATGACGTCCCTCTTGTCCATCTCGTTGGCGACCTTGAGCGTGATGAAGAGTTCCTCGAACTTCCGGCTCAGGGTCTGTTCCTGGGACAGGCGCGAGTTCTTCACGTACTGCTGGGTGATCGTCGAACCACCCTGCACCTGGCCGCCGGTGGCCATGTTGAACAAGGCGCGGGCGATGCCCATGGGGTCGATGCCCCAGTCGTCGTCGAACGACTTGTTCTCGGCCGAGATGACCGCGTTCCGCATGGCCTCGGGGATCTGCTCGTAGCTGATCTCCTGACGGTTGACCTCGCCGCCTGTGGCGACCATCTGGGTGTTGTCGTCCCAGAAGTAGACGTTGTTCTGCGCCTTCGCGGCATCCTTCACGTTGGGCAGGCCGACCATCGCGTAGGCGACGCCGCCGAGACCCAGGACCAGGCCGAAAAAGCCGAGACACAGTCCGGATGCCAGCTTCCACGACGGCACCCAGCGGCCCACCCCGGACTTCCCGGCGCGCGGGTAGTCGATGAACCGCTTCTTCACCGGACGCTGACCGGCCCGGCCGCGCCCCCGGCCCGGCCCCTCGTGCCCGCCGTTCCCACCGGTCCCGCGACGGCGGCCCCCGCTACGCTGGGCGGCTCGTCTGGCCGCGGCACGGCCGCCGTACGGGCTGCCCCCGCCGTGCGCATCGGAAGATGACTCCGACGTCACTCCGCGTGACGGAGCGGCTCGGCGTCCGGAGGACTGCTGGGCGGCTCGTCTGGCCGCTGCACGCCCTCCGCCCTGCGGTTGCGGCGGTTTGCGACGGTGCTCGCTCATGGAACGACTACTCCTCGGGCAGGCGAGAACGCCTGGAAGCGGCAGTTGAGATCCGGTCCCCCGACTTACGGACCAGCCCGGCGACGAGCTCGTCCACCATGCGTCCGGCTGGGCCGTCATGACGGACGCGCGCGGGCGTCTCGCGGTCACCGGTGGTCTGCATGCCGCACAGACTACGCACGGTCAAAACCCTCCTAGGACCGAACTTCACCTCAAACAACGCAAGTCGGTGCCTACGAATTCGCGATGTGACGCCGTTCACCATGCCCACCCTTGTCGCGACGCAGAGGCCGATCTATCGTCGTGATGTATCGAGTCGATACATCAGCTCGGTACATCAACCCGGCACAGGGCTCCGCGGAAGCACCGGAGAAGCAGAAGGAGGCGAAGATGAGCAGGCGCTCGGGCATCCTCGAATTCGCCGTTCTCGGTCTGCTCCGCGAATCCCCTATGCACGGGTACGAGCTACGCAAACGTCTCAACACTTCGTTGGGGATCTTCCGCGCCTTCAGCTACGGCACGCTCTATCCCTGCCTCAAGACGCTGGTCGCCAACGGCTGGTTGATCGAGGAGCCGGGGGGCGCCCCGGCCGATCTCCCGCCCTCGGTCGGGCGTCCGGTCGCCCCCGCCTCCTCGTTGGCCGGGCGCCGGGCCAAGATCGTCTACCGGCTCACGGCGGAAGGTAAGGAGCACTTCGAGGAACTGCTCTCGCACACCGGCCCCGATTCCTGGGAGGACGAGCACTTCGCGGCCCGCTTCGCCTTCTTCGGGCAGACGGAGCGCGAGGTGCGGATGCGAGTGCTGGAAGGACGGCGCAGTCGGCTGGAGGAGCGCCTGGAGAAGATGCGCGCCTCTCTGGCCCGCACGCGCGAGCGCCTCGACGACTACACGCTTGAGCTGCAGCGACACGGCATGGAGTCCGTGGAGCGCGAAGTGCGCTGGCTGAACGAGCTCATCGAGAGCGAGCGGTCGGGACGGGATCAGCGACGATCCTCGCCCGGGGGCGACGCTCAGCAGGACACCGCAGGAGAGCCGGACGGCCTGCCCCGGCACCGGGGTGACACCCGGCCGGATCCGTCCGACGACACCTCACAGTGAGGTCCCCGCAGATCCGCGGGGCCTCATCGGGAACAACCATTACACACAGGGAGCAACCGGAATGGGTTCGGTTCGCGTAGCCATCGTCGGCGTGGGCAACTGCGCCGCCTCGCTGGTCCAGGGCGTCGAGTACTACAAGGACGCCGACCCGGCCGGCAAGGTGCCCGGCCTGATGCACGTCCAGTTCGGCGACTACCACGTGCGGGACGTCGAGTTCGTCGCCGCCTTCGACGTCGACGCGAAGAAGGTCGGACTCGACCTCGCGGACGCCATTGGTGCCAGCGAGAACAACACCATCAAGCTGTGCGATGTGCCGAGCACCGGTGTCACCGTCCAGCGCGGCCACACCCTCGATGGTCTGGGCAAGTACTACCGCCAGACCATCGAGGAGTCGTCCGAGGACGCGGTCGACGTGGTCCAGGTCCTCAAGGACCACGAGGTCGACGTTCTCGTCTGCTACCTGCCGGTCGGCTCCGAGGCCGCGGCGAAGTTCTACGCCCAGTGCGCCATCGACGCCAAGGTCGCGTTCGTCAACGCCCTCCCGGTCTTCATCGCCGGCACCAAGGAGTGGGCGGACAAGTTCACCGAGGCCGGTGTCCCGATCGTCGGCGACGACATCAAGTCCCAGGTCGGCGCCACCATCACGCACCGCGTGATGGCGAAGCTCTTCGAGGACCGGGGCGTCATCCTGGACCGCACGATGCAGCTGAACGTCGGCGGCAACATGGACTTCAAGAACATGCTCGAGCGTGAGCGCCTGGAGTCCAAGAAGATCTCCAAGACCCAGGCGGTCACCTCGCAGATCCGTGACCGCGAGCTGGGCGAGAACAACGTCCACATCGGCCCGTCGGACTACGTGGCCTGGCTGGACGACCGCAAGTGGGCGTACGTGCGCCTTGAGGGCCGGGCCTTCGGCGACGTTCCGCTGAACCTCGAGTACAAGCTCGAGGTCTGGGACTCGCCGAACTCCGCGGGTGTCATCATCGACGCGCTCCGCGCCGCGAAGATCGCCAAGGACCGCGGAATCGGCGGCCCGATCCTCTCGGCGTCCTCCTACTTCATGAAGTCCCCGCCGGTCCAGTACTTCGACGACGAGGCCCGCGAGAACGTCGAGAAGTTCATCAGGGGCGAGGTCTCCAACTGACGCGACCGGACACGGCGCGTCAGCGCGGTCTGCTGAGGAGCGGCAACGTGCCTCTCGTTCCGCACCGTTGAGGGTCCCCGGGCATTCCGCCCGGGGACCCTCAACATATGTGACCCTTGATCGCATGCCAGTCGTAGGTGATCTGCGCGTACTCCTGCGCCTTCGGAACTTCCGTCGTCTACTCGCCGTACGGCTACTCTCCCAGTCGGCCGACGGCGTCTACCAGGTCGCGCTGGCGTCATACGTCGTCTTCTCCCCCGAGAGCCAGGCATCGGCGACCGCCATCGCCTCCGCGATGGCCGTCCTGCTGCTGCCCTACTCGCTCGTCGGCCCCTTTGCCGGCGTCCTGCTGGACCGCTGGCCGCGCCGCCAGGTCTTTCTGTACGGCAACGTGCTGCGCGCCGCGCTCGCCTGCTGCACCGCATTCCTGATCCTCGGCTCGGCACCGGATTGGCTCTTCTACACCTCCGCGCTCTGCGTCACCGCGGTCAACCGGTTCGTACTGGCCGGGCTCTCTGCCGCACTGCCGCGAGTCGTCGACAGCGAGCGGCTGATCCTGGCCAACTCGCTCTCACCGACCGCGGGCACGCTCGCGGCCACGGCGGGCGGTGGCCTCGCCTTCGTCGTGCGACTGGCACTCGCCGACTCCGACGCGGCGGTGGTACTGCTGGGCGCCGCGCTCTATCTCGCCTCGGCCCTGACGTCTCTGAGTCTGGCCACCCGGCTCCTCGGACCGGACCGGGACGAGCACCGGGTCCGACTGCGAACGGCGATGGCCGTCACGGCTCGTGGGCTCGTCGAGGGGCTGCGTCATCTGTCGGAGCGGAGGCATGCCGCCCGGGCACTGGCCGCCATGACCGTGATCCGCTTCTGCTACGGCGCGCTGACCGTGATGGTGCTGATGCTGTGCCGGTACGCCTGGTCCAGCAGCGACTCCGAAGGGCTCGCCCTGCTCGGACTGGCGGTGGCCGTGTCCGGCGCGGGGTTCTTCGCCGCGGCGGTGGTGACGCCCTGGGCGGCGGGACGGCTCGGACGGTTCCGCTGGATGGCGATGTGCGCGGCGGCCGCCGTTCTCGAACCCGCGCTGGGGTTGTGGTTCCTCCCCGTACCGATGCTCGTCGCCGCGTTCGTCCTCGGGCTCGTGACTCAGGGAGCGAAGATCACGACGGACACGGTGGTACAGACCTCGGTGGACGATGCCTTCCGTGGGCGGGTCTTCTCCCTCTACGACGTGCTGTTCAACGTGGCATTCGTCGGAGCCGCCGCGGTCTCCGCCGCGCTGCTGCCACCCGACGGGCGGTCGGCCCCCGTGGTGATCGGAGCGGCGGCACTGTATGCCGTCACCGGCGTGCTGCTGCTCCGGTGGAGACACACCGACAACGCGCCCCGAAGCGGCCGGTAAAGGCAAGGGGTGCCGTTTCACGTGAAACAGCACCCCTCTGTCGGTTGCCGTCGCGTTTCACGTGAAACGCGACGGCGACCGCACTTTCGTCTCCCGCTGCCCGAAACACCCCTACCGGGCAGGAGCCCGGCGTTCAGCCCTGGGCGGCCCACCACTCCTTGAGCTTGCCGACCGCGGCGTCGTGTCCCAGCGGGCCGTGCTCCAGCCGCAGCTCCAGCAGGAAGGCGTAGGCCCTGCCGACCATCGGCCCGGGGCCGATGCCCAGGGTGGTCATGATCTCGTTGCCGTCCAGATCGGGCCGGATGGCGTCCAGCTCCTCCTGCTGCTGCAACTCCGCGATGCGCTCCTCGAGGCCGTCGTAGGTCCGGGACAGGGCAGCGGCCTTGCGCTTGTTCCGCGTGGTGCAGTCCGAACGGGTCAGCTTGTGCAGCCGCTCCAGCAGCGGCCCCGCATCGCGTACGTACCGGCGCACCGCGGAGTCGGTCCACTCGCCGTCGCCGTAGCCATGGAAGCGCAGATGGAGCTCCACGAGCTTCGAGACGTCCTTGACCATCTCGTTGGAGTACTTGAGCGCGGTCATCCGCTTCCGGGTCATCTTGGCACCCACCACCTCGTGGTGATGGAACGAGACGCGCCCGTCCTTCTCGAAGCGCCTCGTCCTCGGCTTGCCGATGTCGTGCAGGAGGGCGGCAAGCCGCAGGACCAGGTCGGGGCCGTCCTGTTCCAGGTCTATCGCCTGCTCCAGGACGGTCAGCGAGTGCTCGTAGACGTCCTTGTGGCGGTGATGCTCGTCACTTTCCAGGCGCAGGGCGGGCAGCTCCGGCAGGACGTGCCGGGCCAGACCCGTGTCGACGAGCAGGGCCAGGCCCTTGCGGGGGTTGGCGGACAGCAGCAGCTTGTTGAGCTCGTCCCTGACGCGTTCGGCGGAGACGATGTCGATGCGTCCGGCCATCTCCGTCATCGCCGTGACCACGTCGGGTGCCACGTCGAAATCCAGCTGCGCGGAGAAACGGGCAGCACGCAGCATCCGCAGCGGGTCGTCGGAGAAGGACTCCTCGGGCGTACCGGGTGTGCGCAGTACCCGCTGAGCCAGGTCCTCCAGCCCACCATGGGGGTCGATGAATTCCTTCTGCGGAAGCGCGACGGCCATCGCGTTGACCGTGAAGTCGCGACGGACGAGGTCGTCCTCGATGGAGTCGCCGTAGGACACCTCGGGCTTGCGCGAGGTCCTGTCGTACGCCTCCGACCGGTAGGTGGTGACCTCGATCTGGTAGCCGTCCTTCTGGGCGCCGACCGTGCCGAAGGCGATGCCGACCTCCCACACCGAGTCGGCCCACGGCCGCACGATCTTCAGTACGGCGTCGGGGCGGGCGTCGGTCGTGAAGTCGAGGTCGTTCCCGAGCCTGCCGAGAAGGGCGTCCCGGACCGAACCGCCGACCAGAGCGAGACTGAATCCGGCATCCTGAAAGCGGCGGGCGAGGTCGTCGGCGACCGGTGACACCCGCAGCAGTTCACTGACTGCGCGATGCTGCACCTGGGTCAGGGCGCTGGAGCTGTCTTCGTTGGCGTTCGACACAACAGAAAAGGGTACGTGCCCGGACCGGCCTGGTCGTCCGGGTTCCGGCCCGCCCTGCGAGACTCTTCCGATCTTGTAGCGCACTCCGCAGCACTCGGCGCCCGCGCACCTCGTTACCATGCGTGGACGCAGCAACCGAGAACCATCGACACCATCTGACTACGACGAGGGACGGGTAGGCGCGTGGCCCAGGCGGCAGACAATCAGGGGATCGGTCCCTCTCCTGCCCGCCGGTGGCTGCGGCGCACAGCCGCGTCCATCGCCGGGGCCCCTCTGCTCGTGGCTCTGCTGGCCGGACCGGCCGCGTCCGCCGCGCCCGCAGCACCTGCCGATGTGCCGGCCAAGGCTCCCTCCGGGTCCGAGACCGTGAAGGTGTCCTTGAACACCGTGGCTCCCAGCGCCCCGGCGAAGGGGGACACGCTGACCGTCGCCGGCACGGTGACGAACAGGGGCAAGGCCACGATCACCGACGCGAGGGTCGATCTGCGGGTGGGCCAGAGGATCGCCGGCCGGACATCGATCGACGACGCCGCGAAGCGCTCCGGATACGTGCCGGGCAACGATCCCGCCCCGCTCGGCGGCAAGTACACGGTGAAGCTCCCGAAGCTCCCCTCCGGGATCAGCCAGGATTTCGAGCTGTCGGTTCCGGTCAGCAAACTGGGTCTCGGCGACGACGGCGTGTATCCGATCGGTGTCTCGTTGTCGGGGCAGACCTCCCGAGCCCAGTACGACCAGGTGCTGGGGATCCAGCGCACCTTCCTGCCGTGGCAGGAGGAGGAACGCGATTCCCGGACGAAGATCACCTACCTCTGGCCGCTCATCGCGTCCGCGCACGTCACCGCCGAGACCGGCACCGACGACGAACAGACCCCGGTCTTCGCCGACGACACGCTGGCCGACGAGCTCGCCCCCGGCGGGCGCCTCGAACAGATGGTCTCGCTGGGCAGTCGGCTGCCGGTGACCTGGGTCATCGATCCGGATCTGCTGGCCAGTGTCGACGCGATGGCGCGGGGCTACCGGGTCAAGTCCGGCGACACCACCGTCGCCGGGAAGAACGAGGCCGTCGCCAAGCAATGGCTCGCCGCCCTGGAGGCCGCGGTGTCCGACGGCGAGGTCGTCGCGCTTCCGTTCGCCGACCCCGACCTGGCGGCCATCGCCCACCGCGGCAAGAACGTGTCCGGCACCCTCAGCCATCTGCAGACCGCCACGGACGTGGCGGCGTCGAGCGTGCAGACCATCCTCCACGTGAAACCGTCGACGGATTTCGCCTGGCCCGTCGACGGAGCGATCGATCCCGCGATCGTCGATGTCGCCACCTCGGCCGGCGCCCACAACGTGATCGCCCGCAGCGACAGCCTCAAGGAGACGGGCGGGCTGTTGTACACCCCGACCGCGGCCCGCCCGATCGGCGGCGGCACCACCGCGGTGGTCGCCGACGCCCGGCTCTCCACCGCGTTCGAGGGCGACATGTCCAAGGCTGGCAGCTCCACCCTCGCCGTGCAGAAGTTCCTCGCCCAGACCCTCGCCCTGACCGACCAGGACACGGACGAGGAGCGCAGCATCGTCATCGCGCCGCAGCGGATGCCGACTGTCGCCCAGGCCCAGTCGATGGCCACTGCCCTGCACGCCCTCGACGACGACCGCTGGACCCGGCCCCTCGGGCTCGTGGACGCGGCCGAGGAGAGGCCCGACGCGGACGCCACGAGCACCGTCCCCAGCTCCTCCCGCTACCCGAAGAAGCTCCGCAACCAGGAACTGCCCACCCAGGCGTTCCAGGACATCAAGTCCACCCAGGTCTCGCTCAACAAGTTCCAGGTCATCCTCACCCAGCCCGAGCGGGTGGTCACACCCTTCGGCAACGCGGTGAACCGGTCCGTGTCGACGTCGTGGCGCGGCAGGCCCCTGGAGGCCCAGCAGTACCGGGACTCCGTTCGTTCCTATCTCCAGGGCCTCGTCGGCGAGGTTCAGCTCATCCCGAAGTCGGACGTCACCCTGTCCGGCCGTAGCGCCACGATCCCCGTGACCGTGCAGAACCGGCTGGTTCAGGGCGTGGAGAACCTGGTTCTCCGCCTGAAGTCGGACAACGCGACCCGGCTCGGGCTGAACGACGACGGAGCCGTGGCGGAGCAGCCGATCCGGATCTCCGGCGGCCACAGCCAGTCGGTGAAGTTCGACGCCGCGGCCAACGTCAACGGCCAGGTGCAGATGACGGCCCAGCTCTACACCGAGGACGGCACCCCGTACGGCGAGGAGATGGCCTTCACCGTGAAGGTCTCGGAGCTCACCCCGACCGTGCTGCTCGTGATCGCCGGCGGATTGCTGCTGCTCGTCCTCGCCGGCATCAGGATGTACACCCAGCGCAAGCGGGCCAACGCCGCCGACGCGGACGGGAACGGCGACGTACCGGACGGGAACGGCGACAGCGGACCGGAGCACCCGGGTGACCCTGCGCCGGACACCGGTCCGGACAGTCGGGAGGCATCGGGCTCGGGTGAGAAAGTGGAACGTTGAGCGATGTCTGTCGTGGCCGGTCGGCCGGGGACGATGAGGTGGGGTTTCGATGAACGCGCCGTACGACGGTGACCGCGGTCGGGGTACGGGCGGAGCCGGGTCCTCCGGCGGCCCCCCGGTGCCGCCCGGCCCGGGCGGGGTTCCGCCGGTGCCCGACCCGTACCTGCAGGCCGTATACGACCACGACCCCTACCGGGCCCAGGATCTGTCCGCCCAGGACCCGGTGGACGAGGCGCTGTACGACCGTGCCGCGCACCCCCCGCCGCCGCCCGGCGTCCATCCGCAGCCCCAGCCGCTCTACCAGCAGCCTCCTCCGGCACCGTATGCTCCCGATCCGCGCGTCTGGGCCCAAACGCCTCCGCCCGAGCCCGACGGCCCGTCGCGCCACCTGCCGTACGGCGACGCCTCCGCGGCGACCCAGTTCGTCGGGGTGGACGATCTCGTCGGCCAGGCGCCCCAGGACCGGGAGCAGCCGGACGCCTTCGCGCATCTGTACCGCGACCAGGCGGGGCCGGCGGGCGCTTCCCCCGTCGCGGCCGAACCCGAACCGGCCCCGGCGCCCGCACCGCGCAAGTCCGGCGGCCGGGCCTCCGGGCTGCTGAAGTCGAGTGCCTTGATGGCCGCCGGGACGCTCGTGTCCCGGCTCACCGGTTTCGTCCGCACGCTCGTGATGACCGCCGCACTGGGCGCGGCCCTGCTCGGCGACAGCTACACCATCGCCTACACCCTGCCGACAATGATCTACATCCTCACCGTGGGCGGCGGCCTGAACTCGGTCTTCGTTCCGCAGCTCGTCCGCTCCATGAAGGATGACGAGGACGGCGGCGAGGCCTACGCCAACCGCCTGCTGACCCTGGTGATGGTCGCGCTCGGGGTGATCGTCGCGCTCGTGGTCCTCGCCGCTCCGTGGCTGATCCACATGATGTCGCCGACGATCGCCCGGGACGCGGCGGCCAACAGCGTCGCCGTGACGTTCGCCCGGTACTGCCTGCCCACGATCTTCTTCATGGGCATCCACGTCGTGATGGGCCAGATCCTCAACGCCCGCGGCCGTTTCGGCGCGATGATGTGGACCCCGGTCCTCAACAACATCGTCATGATCTTCACGTTCGGCATGTTCATCTGGGTCTACGGCACCTCCGCCGAATCCCAGATGGGCGTCCAGACGATCCCGCCGGAGGGCGTCCGGCTCCTGGGCATCGGCACGCTGCTCGGCCTGGTCGTCCAGGCCCTGGCCATGGTCCCGTATCTGCGCGAAGCCGGTTTCCGCTTCCGCCCGCGCTTCGACTGGCGGGGACACGGCCTCGGCAAGACGGTCAGGCTGGCCAAGTGGACCGTCCTGTTCGTCCTGGCCAACCAGGCGGGCGTGATCGTCGTGACTCAGCTCGCGACCTCGGCGGGCAAGCTGTCCGGCAAGGATGGCACCGGCTTCCTCGCGTACTCCAACGCCCAGCTGATCTGGGGCATGCCGCAGGCGATCATCACCGTGTCGGTCATGGCCGCCCTGCTGCCCCGCATCTCCCGCGCCGCCCACGACGACGACCCGGGCGCCGTCCGTGACGACATCTCCCACGGGCTGCGGAACTCGGCGGTCGCCATCGTGCCGGTCGCGTTCCTGTTCCTCGCGCTCGGTCTGCCGATGTGCACCCTGCTGTACTCCTCCGCCGGCACCGAGGCCGCCCGTTCCATGGGCTTCATCCTCATGGCGTTCGGCCTCGGCCTGATCCCGTACTCCGTGCAGTACGTGGTGCTGCGCGGCTTCTACGCCTACGAGGACACCCGCACGCCCTTCTACAACACGGTGATCGTCGCCGCGGTAAACGCCGCGGCCTCGGCCCTGTGCTACGTGATCCTTCCCGCCCAGTGGGCCGTGGTCGGCATGGCTGCCTCGTACGGGCTCGCCTACGCCGTCGGTGTGGGCGTCGCCTGGCGGCGGCTGCGCAACCGGCTGGGAGGCGATCTGGACGGCGCGCACGTCGTGCGCACCTACGCCCGTCTGTGCCTGGCTGCCGTGCCGGCGTCGGTGCTCGGCGGCGGGATCGGCTTCGCCGTTCTCATGGGCCTCGGCGAGGGCGCCCTCGGTTCGCTCGTCGCGCTGGTCCTGGGTGGGGCCGTGCTCCTGGGCGTCTTCGTCGCCGCGGGCAAGCGGATGCGGATCGAGGAGATCAACGGCCTGGTCGGCATGGTTCGTGGGCGGCTCGGGCGCTGAGAACCCTGGTGCACAACCATCGCGGCCTCTGGCGTGTCGTGCATAGCGCCGGAGTGTGGGCACAATTGGCGTGACTGTGCAGAGCTGGCTGGCATCGCGCAACGGATGGGGAGGCAGGAACGACGGTGGCGGAACGTAGCACGGCTGCCGTCGACGTGGCCGACAACAGCGGTGAGGAACTGCTGGCCGCCAAGGCGGACGAGGCCACGGCCGACGGGACGGCAGAAGCGCAGGACTCGACGGACGCGAAGTCGCAGGACACGGACGGCAGGAACAGCCGTTCCGAGTCCTCCCTGCCAACCCCCGATCTGCACAGCGGGCACAAACTCGCCAGACGCTACCGGCTTGAGGAGTGCGTCACCCGTCTGGACGGATTCAGCAGCTGGCGCGCTGTCGACGAGAAGCTGCGCCGCGCGGTGGGGGTCCATGTCCTTCCAGCCGACCATCCCCGCGCGCGCTCCGTGCTGGCGGCGGCCCGGTCCGCCGCGCTGCTCGGCGACCCGCGTTTCGTGCAGGTGCTCGACGCCGTGGAGGAGGACGACCTCGTCTACGTCGTCCACGAATGGCTTCCGGACGCCACCGAGCTGACCTCCCTGCTGGCGGCCGGACCGATGGAGGCGCACGACGCGTACCAGCTCGTCAGCCAGGTCTCCCAGGCCATGGCTGCGGCCCACCGTGAGGGTCTCGCTCATCTGAGGCTGACGCCGGGGGCGGTGCTGCGAAGCTCGACCGGCCAGTACCGGATCCGTGGCCTTGCGGTGAACGCGGCCCTGCGGGGCATCACCTCCGACGGGCCTCAGCGGGCGGACACGGAGGCGATCGGAGCCCTGCTCTACGCCGCGCTGACCCAGCGCTGGCCGTACGAGACCGATGCCTACGGCCTGTCCGGGCTGCCCAAGGGTGTGGGCCTGATCGCCCCCGACCAGGTGCGGGCCGGGGTGCACCGTGGTCTCTCCGAGCTCGCCATGCGTGCCCTGGTCAATGACGGGGCCACGGCCTCCCGGCAGGAACAGCCGTGCACCACCCCGGACGAGCTGGCCAAGGCCGTGTCCGCGATGCCCCGCATCCGGCCGCCGGAGCCCGTCTTCACCGCACCCCCTGAGTACCAGCGCACCACCTACCAGCAGGGCACCTACCGACGGCCGCCGACGGGCCCCGGTGTCGTCACAACCGCGCCCGTCCCCGTCCCACCGGCACCGCTGCAGAGCCGCACCGGAAAGGCCCTGAAGTGGGCGGTCTCCGCCCTGCTCATCGCCGCACTGGGACTGGGCAGCTGGCAGCTCGCCGACGCACTGCTGCACCGTAACGGGGACTCAGGTAGACAGGAACAGACACCGACCACTAACGAGGACGACAAGCCGAAGGCGGCCATGCCGGTCGAAATCAAAGGTGCGCAGGAGTACGCGCCGGACGGAACCCCGCAGGCACCCGGTGATGTCGGCAAGACGTACGACGGAAAAAGCTCCACCTACTGGCGCTCCAAGACATTTGTGGACGGCCCGGTACTCGCACCCTACAAAAAGGGCTTCGGCATCATCTACGACCTCGGCTCGGATCAGAATATTTCCAGCGCTTCCATAACGATGCTCTACGCCGGCGACCACACAGCGGTTTCACTGTACGCGGAGGACAGCATGTCACCGAGCAAAGCCGTGGAATCTCTGAAGCCCTTCGCGACCCAGAGAACGAGTGATAGGTGGGCGCATCTGAAAGCCGAGAAACCGACTAAAACGCGTTATGTATTGGTCTGGATCACGGCCGCACCGAAGGCACCAGGAGACGCTTATACTGACTCTGGTTACAAGCAGGCCATTACTGACCTCAGCTTTTCTTCCGTACGGCAGTAGCAGCAACCGAATAGCCCTCACGAAATAAGTAAACGCCTCCCCATTCCCCCTTTCGGAAATCCTTCTTTCATAAAAATCCTAAACCGGCTCACAAACCATCAAGAGCTACCAGAACGCAGCCACACCAACCTGACCAAGCACTACTACTGAGGTTGAACTCGTGATGTCGTGCTGCTGTTCAGGTGGGTCTGATGGTCAGGCCGGTTTCGGAGACAGCCGCCGTCTATGAGGTGGCTGCGGTACTGGATGTGCCGTAGTCCGCGTCGGATGCGCTGGATGAGGTGTCCGGGGGTGGTGAAGGCAGCGTTGGAGAGCCAGCCGCGCCGCAGGAAGGACCAGATTCCTTCGACGGGGTTGAGGTCGGGTGCGCAGGGCGGCAGGTAGTAGATGGTGAGCCAGTCCCGGGCTGCGGCCCATTACCTCAGGTCGGCGGCTTTGTGGACGGTGAAGTCGATCCGGGGCGCGGTTCCGGTCTTGTCGACCGGCCCGTTTCCCCGGACCGCTTCCCGCACCCGGCATGCCCGTCTCCGAGCACCGGGCGTTCCACAAGTCCTGTGCAGGACGCGTGTGTTGTCCTCATTCCAGGCTGGGCCATGGAGTCGGGATGGCTGTTCCCCGGTAGCGGTAACGCGTGGTGGTTGCCCTCGCGGGGTTGAACAGCGGCCTTTCCTCCGAGGCCGGCCACCATCCGCCGTCGCAGTAGCGGCGGCGGAGGTCTTTCCAGGTGGCCCGGCCGTGTTTGCGGCGCAACCAGCTCCCGACCTGACGCCACGTGTAGTAGCTCAGGTAGCCGAAGGTTGCGCTGGGCACGCCGGGCCGGAAGTAGACGCACCAGCCCTTGAGCGCCGGGTTGAGCTGACGCAGCAGGGCGTCGAGCGGCTGGCTCGTGTCCGTCGTCCGGCACATCGTCCTGACCTTGCCCGTCATGGCCTTGACGGCCTTGCCGGACGGATAGGTGTAGATGAAGTACCGGTTGCTGCCCCGCTTCCGGTGACGCTGGATGCGCCAACCGAGAAAGTCGAGGCCCTTGTCGATGTGGGTGATCAGGGTCTTCTCCGGTGACAGGCGCAGGCCCATCCCGGACAAGACTTCTGCGATCTCCTCCCGGAGAGCTTCGGCGTCATCCTTCGTGCCCGACACCATCAAGCACCAGTCGTCCGCGTAGCGGACGAGCCGGTAGTTGGGCAGGCGGTGACGGCGGCGCTTGGCCCTTTCCGTCTGGCTGGACGCGGGCCCGCCGGGTCCTTGGGCGATGTGCTCGTCCAGGACCGTCAGGGCCACATTGCTCAGCAGCGGCGAAAGGATCGAACCCTGCGGGGTTCCGGCGCGATTCTCCCGCAGCATGCGGTCCTCGCCGAGGATGCCTGCCTTGAGGAACGCCTTCACCAGTGCCAGGACGCGCTTGTCGCCGACTCGTTCGCGCACCCTGTCCATCAGGGCCGTGTGCGAGATCTCGTCGAAGCAGGCCGTGATGTCGCCCTCGACGACCCACTCGTAAGAGCGGGACGCGAAGTAGCGAACCTCGGCCACGGCGTCGTGAGCGCGACGGTTCGGGCGGAACCCGTAGGAGCACGGGTGGAAATCCGCTTCGTAGATCGGCTCCAGCACCAGCTTCAAGGAAGCCTGCACCACCCGGTCGGCAACGGTGGCGATCGCCAGGCGGCGCAATTTGCCACCCGCCTTCGGGATCATCCGCTCCCGCACCGGCAGCGGGCAGAAACTGCGGTCCTTGACCTGCGACCGCAGTCCGTCGAGGAAGTCCCCGATGCCTTGCCCGGCCTCGATAGAGCGGGCCGTGCGCCCGTCCACTCCGGCCGTGCGGGCTCCCTTGTTGCCCCGCACCCGGTCCCACGCGACCAGAAGGAACGCGGGATCGGCGACGAGGTTGAACAGATCATCGAACCTGCGATAAGGGTCATCACGGGCCCAACAGTGCAGTTTGGTCTGGATCTTCAGTACCCTGCGCTCCGCCTTGAACAGAACAGAGTCAAGCTCGTCGGTATTCACCGGCGACGGCCTCCTGACCTTCCAGTACGTCTACTGCTGACTTGCTGGTCTCCTTCGCCATGTACGCGCCTCTCGCGCGCTCGGACTACTACGAGACCTCCGCCCCGCCCGACGGCCGTCAGTTGGCAACGGACCTGCCCGCCGCCGGACTGGCTGTCCGGCGGGAAGGGCGACCGCAGGCGGTTCCCACGTTCACTACAGAATCGATCAAGTAGTGAGGTGTCCGCCTCTACCCCGACAGCTTCGCCATGCCTACGCCGCAGACATTCGGCACGGCCTCCCCACCGGGCCTCAAAACCGGCTTCGGAGTTGAACGCCACCCAGATGAGTGACGGCTCACGCGCTGCAACCCGGCCCGTATCCATCAGATTTGAGCCGAGCGGGACACTTACGGGGCGTCGGACAGCGGTTCCTCTCGTACACCTTCTCCTCGCTGCTTGCCGGACCCGGGCCGTCTGACAGTGCCGACCCGTCCCGTCGTTGTCAGGGCTGCTTCCCACTGCCACCTGCGTTCCCAGGAGGCGGCTGCCCTCAGCTTCACCGGACGGCTGCGACCGTTCGGCGGTGAGGTCCTTTCACCCCCACTCGATTCCGTGGCGCCTCGTGGCGCACTTGAGGTTGTCCCAGACGAGCACGATCGGGCCGCCGAGTTGCCGATGGGCTGCGATCAGCAGGTCCCGGTAGTCACGCCAGGAGAAACTCTTGCGTCCGTCACGCCGCCCGTCGTCCCTTTTCGGCCGGTAGATCAGCCGGGACCGGTGACCGGATTTGTAGCAGGTCAGTGCGGCGATCGACACCCGTCTGCGGGAGCGGCCACGGACCCGCACCACTGGAGTGCGGCCCCTGCGCGACCGGGTTTTCGCGTGCGGCGGCGTCATGGAGAATCCGGCTTCGTCCTCGAAGACGAGCCAGGCTCCACGGGCCGCCGCGAGCCTTCCGCTCACGGCCACACCTCCTTCACCCAACCGGCCACCGCCTCGTCGTCCCGCTCCATCGCGCGCCGGGCCGGGACCTGGCAGGACCAGCCGTTACGCAACAGGAGCTTGCGCACGCCCTGGATCGTGTAGGTCAGGTGGAAACGCCGGCCGATCACCGTCTTGACCCGCGCCAGCGTCCACCGCTGGTCCTCCCACCCATGCGCGGCTGGCCTCTTGGCCAGCTCCGGCCCCAGCTGCACGAACTGCTCCTCGCTCAGCCTCGGCAGCGATGCCGGTCCCTGCGATCGCAGAGCCCGCGGACCGCCCTCCGCCCATGTCCGCCGCCATCGCTGCACCGAGCGGACACTGACCCGCAGGTCTTTCGCGATCACCGAACTCGCCTCACCCCCGGCGAACCTCTCGACCGCCTGAAGCCGTAACCCCTCGCGAAACTCCTGACGCTCGGCGGTCAGCCCGCCCCCTTGTGGACACCGCATACCCCTGGTGATACCGCAGCAGGCAACCCGCCGTCAGCCCCTACGACACCACACTCCCCTGCGTACCACCGCCGCCATGCGATCGTCATTGACCGCCGCAAGGGTCGTCACCACGTTCGTAATCAGGTGCGGGAGGTCAGGGCCACGTTTCGGTGAGATGGACCTTGTAGCCGTCCCAGTCCAGGTCGCGCTTGGAGCCGGTGCAGGTGTCGGTGTCATAGGGGGTGACCAGGCGTTGTGTGCCTGGCGGGCTGCCTTTTTGGGCCCCTTCGCTGCGCTCGCCATCGACCAGGTGAGAGTGCAGGACCCAGATCTGTCGCAGCGTCTCAACCTTCGGCAGGGCGCGCAGCTGGCAGGGAACGTCTGGCGAGGTCACGGCCTGGAGCAGCCGCATGCCGTCGGCGCCGATCCGCCGACCGGTCACTTCCCGCTTGGCGCGTGCCTTGGAGAAGCAGGAGTCCTCAACCCGGGTGGCGTAGTGCCGGAACCAGTCCGGCTCGGCCCTCTGCTCCAGCCACTCGGCGATGCCTGAGTCAGTGCGTTCAACGCTGCGCGTAACGGCTCCGAGACCATCTCCAGTCAGCGCAGGTCTCGCACCGCAGTCAGCACATGGGGGGAGTCCGTCCGCGCCTTCCCGCCACCGACAAGCAGGTGCTTTTCTCTGGCCGCGGCCAGGATGCCGTCCATCACTCGCCGCCCGTCCTCTGCCTCGATGAGGCGGTCCCGGAACTCCGAGAGCACTGAGAAGTCGAAGCCAGGATCGGTCAGCTCGAGCCCGAGCGCGTATTTGAAGTCGATCCGAGCTCACACCGCTTCCGCGGCCTGCCGGTCGGTCAGTCCCTCCACGAACTGCAGCACCGGGACCAGAGTCAGTCGCCCCGGCTGGCCTGCCCCGGGACGGAAACAAGTCGGCGAACTGCTCGTCGGTGACAACGTGCCCAGCTCGTCCCCGACCCGGATCGCCAAGCTGCCCTTGAGGAAAGCCGCTTTCGCAACCCGTGCCGTCTCCTCTGGGATTTCCCCCAGTGCCACCGGCCGCATCGACATCTACACTCTCCCCCTACAGCAACGTTGGTCTCCAAGACCACAACTGTGTCTTGGAGACCAACATCACGCAGGCCCCGAATTAGCCAACAGCATCCCATCGGGCCGGGGCAGCCGCTTATCGTTACATCAGACGCCGACGCCCACACACTCTTCGGCGACCCATCCGTCTCGCCCGTTGATCTTCACAGTCATCCAGCCATTGCCCCCACCGCATGAGGTGTAGCTCTGGCCCCTGGTGACGCTGTCCTTATCGGTACCGCAGGGCAGTTTGCCGCCGGCCGCAATCGTGCCGATGAGGGTGTACTTCGCTCCAGGCCCACTACGGACGTTGAGAGTGCTACCGGAGACGTTGTAGATGTAGCAGGAGGCAGCGGCCTTCACCGTGGTGGACTCGGTCGCGGCATTGGCCGGGGCCACAGCGATACCGAGCGCTCCCAGCACAGCCGCGCTCGTCACACTCATTAGCTTCATCGAATTACGCATGCGCCTTCTTCCCTTGAGTAACGTCAATACCATGCAACAAACGAGATCATCTTTTCTTTTGCCGTCCGGAGTCAGGGAGTTCGCACCCTACGTTCACCACCCGGACCGGGCCCACCCTCTTCCCTCGGCTTCCGTCGACCCACACGCCGCAGAGCGGTCAGCCCCCGGTGATCACGCGGTGGCCGTACCTGTTCCCAGTCGAGTACACGACAAGGTCACGAAGTCAGACTGGAGTACTAGTACTCCAGTCGCAGTTTGCTATTCTTGCTGGTCAGGAGCATGTATCTGAGTGTACTCGGCTGACGTACCGTCAGGTTGGGTGAGTTCGTGACCTCGCGTGCGATCGTCCGTTGTGCTTGTCACGCAAGACGATGTGCAGCCTGGTGCCGGGTGGACCTGCGGCGGCGAATGCGGGCCTACGTGCACGGCCTGCTCGCACCTGTGGGTCGGAAGAACAGCTGGCAGCTGGCCGAGCAGGCCGGTCACCGAACCCCTTCAGGGTTGCAGCACCTGCTGAGCAGGGCTTGCTGGGATCCCGACGGACTGCGGGACGACCTGCAGGAATACGTTGCCGAGAGACTCGGCGATCCAGCTGGGGTGCTGATCTTCGATGACACCGGCTGTGCGCCACGAGGCGCTGAGGAATCGAGCGGGAGGGAGAACCCGCCGCTGGTCATCGCAGTGACCGGTTGAAGCTGGAGGCAGGCGGAACCCCGGGTTGGGGGTGACGGGCGTCGATCGGTGTAGAGACCAGCGGCAGGGGCTTTCTGCCGGTCACCGCCGCGTCGCTGATGGAGGTCTGCTTCCCGCTGGGCCGCGCGGGCCGCTGCCAACTCGGTGACCAGCGAGTCTCATTGCTCGTGCGGGATGCCGGTGAGGGCGGGATGGGTCAGCCAGTCGCGGCCGGGGCCAGCTTCGTTCTGGGGCGGGATCGGAAGAACGCCGTCCCGGCGGTATTCCTGGGGACGGAGGGTGTAGTTCCAGTCGCCGTGCCAGTCATGGCGGCTCAGTGGCAGGGCGTTCAGCTGCCCGTCACTGATGCGGACGCCGGTCTCGCAGATGGCGGTGTCGAGTTCGGCGCGGACTGTCAGTCCCGTGCGGGTGGTGGTCGCTGCGATCCTGTTCACGATGGCTTCATGGCTGGTCAGCGGCCTGCCCCGCCAGTTCATCGTGATGCGGGAGAACAGTCGGTGCTCGATTCGGTTCCACTTGGATGTACCCGGAGGAAAGTGATGACACACGGTGCTCTCCAGGCCGGCCTCGACAGCCAGCGCGGCCAGCTCGGCCTTCCAGGCCCGGGTACGGTAGCCGTTGGAACCGCCCGCGTCCGCCGTGATCAGCAGACGGTGCGAGCGCGGGTAGGTGTCGCGCCCAGCCTCGATCCCTTCCGGACTCCCCATACCAGGGCAACGAGCCTCAGAGCCGAAAGCGACGGCTTGTTTCCCGGCAAACCCTAACTACACGGCATTGAGGCTAGGCGGGTTCATTTAACGACACAGAAGCCTCCTGCGCGCGGAATAGTGGGAAATGAATGGATAATGACTCCGGTGATTTCGGCTCCACAGACACTACGCTTATGTCCCGCCACATCGCTGGGGATCCCGACGCCTTCGGCGAGCTGGTACGCCGCCATCGCGACCGGCTGTGGGCCGTGGCGCTGCGCACCCTGGGCGACCGCGAGGAAGCGGCCGACGCCGTCCAGGACGCCCTGGTCTCCGCCTTCCGCGCCGCGCACACCTTCCGCGGACAGTCGGCCGTCACCACCTGGCTGCACCGCATCACCGTCAACGCCTGTCTCGACCGGGTGCGCAAGGCGGCCTCCCGCAAGACCTCACCGGTCGACGACGCGGAACGGTTCGAGCAGCTCCTCGAACCGCACGAGTCTGCGGAGGCACCGGCGGAACGTCAGGATCTGCACCGCGAGCTCCTGGCCGCGCTCTCCACTCTTCCCGCCGAGCAGCGCGCGGCACTCGTCCTCGTGGACATGCAGGGATATCCGGTGGCCGAGGCCGCGCGCATCCTCGATGTGCCCACCGGCACGGTGAAGAGTCGTTGCGCGCGCGGCAGGGCCCGGCTCGCTCCCCTACTCGCCCATCTCCGCGACGGAGACATGAACGCGACGGGGCCCGCCAGGGAAAGGAACCGGACGCCCCGTGCATCCGTCCCACCCGCATCGGGGCCGAAAGACACGGGCACAAGCGATCCTGCCGCGGTGAAGGGCGGAGGTGGACAGGCATGACATCGACCGACACAAGCGGGCATCCGGATGTTTCGGAGATCTCCGACCTCACGGAAGGGCTCCTCCCGTCGGCACGCGCGGACGAAGTGCGCGAGCACATGGACGAGTGCGAGCCCTGTGACAACGTCCGCGTCTCGCTCATCGAGATCCGTGAACTGCTCGGCACCGTGCCTGCTCCACAGCGCATGCCCGACGATGTCGCGGACCGTATCGACGCCGCACTCGCCGCCGCGGCCCTCGACACCACAGTCTCCGGTCCCTCGGCACATGTTTCACGTGAAACACGGCCGGCCGCGGCGACGAGACCCGACAAGGAGAACTCGGCCCAGGACCGCCCCGCAGGGCGCCCCGGGGCTGCCACAGGCCCCGGACGTCGCCCCACCCGGCACCGGCGCCGCTCGACCGTGCTCGGTGCCGCTCTCGGCACGGCCGTCATCGGGCTGGGCATCCTCCTGTTGCAGAACGACCAGACGTCCCAAGACACCGCAGCGACCAAGTCGGCGAACCGCAGCTCCGACTCCACACCCAGCGAGACCTCGGCCTTCTCGGAATCCACCCTTGAAGGAAGTGTGCGCACGCTTCTCCGGCACGCCGACAGGAGGCCATCTGCTCCGGACGGCATCGACGCCGAGCAGCAGCCGCCGTCCGTCATGGCTGAATCACCGCCCGGGAACGCCCCTTCCGCGTCCGAGGCACCTCAAACACCCCTGCGCACGTCGGCCACCTCCGTACCGGTCTGCATCCAGCAGGGCATCGGCCGTGACACCCCGGCCCTCGCCGTGGAAGCGGGCACCTACGAAGGCACGGACGCCTTCCTCGTCGTCCTCCCCCACCGTTCCGAACCGACCCGCGTCCAGGCATACGTCGTCGACGCGGCCTGTACCCAGGACAAGGGCGCCACCAAGGGGAAGCTGCTGCTCACCCACACCTACGCACGCCCCTGAGAAAGGCCTCCGACGCGGCCCCACCACGATGGGAATGCATCCCCCGTAGGATCCGTTGGGTGGGGTGGGAGTCGTTGAACTGGCCCCCAGTAGGCGTGGACCGTAGGCAGTCTGCAGAGACGAGGAAGAAACCCGTGAGCGACGTCCGTAACGTGATCATCATCGGCTCCGGCCCCGCGGGCTACACGGCCGCCCTTTACACCGCACGTGCCTCGCTGAAGCCGCTGGTCTTCGAGGGCGCCGTCACCGCAGGCGGCGCGCTGATGAACACCACCGATGTGGAGAACTTCCCGGGCTTCCAGGACGGGATCATGGGCCCCGAGCTCATGGACAACATGCGCGCCCAGGCCGAGCGCTTCGGCGCCGAGCTCGTCCCCGACGACATCGTCTCCGTGAACCTCGACGGTGACATCAAGACGGTCACCGACACGGCGGGCACGGTCCACCGCGCGAAGGCCATCATCGTGGCGACCGGATCGCAGCACCGCAAGCTCGGCCTCCCCAACGAGGACATCCTCTCCGGACGCGGTGTCTCCTGGTGCGCCACCTGCGACGGCTTCTTCTTCAAGGACCAGGACATCGCTGTGGTCGGCGGTGGTGACACCGCGATGGAGGAGGCGACCTTCCTCTCCCGCTTCGCCAAGTCGGTCACCATCGTCCACCGCCGCGACACGCTGCGCGCGTCCAAGACCATGCAGGAGCGCGCCTTCGCCGACCCGAAGATCAAGTTCGCCTGGGACAGCGAGGTTGCCGAGATCCACGGCGATCAGAAGCTCTCCGGCCTCACCCTTCGGAACACCAAGACCGGCGAGACCTCGGAGATCGCGGTGACCGGCCTGTTCATCGCGGTGGGCCACGACCCGCGCACCGAACTTTTCAAGGGACAGCTCGACCTCGACGACGAGGGCTACCTCAAGGTCGACGCCCCCTCGACCCGCACCAACCTGACCGGTGTATTCGGCGCCGGTGATGTTGTCGACCACACCTACCGGCAGGCGATCACCGCCGCCGGCACGGGCTGCTCCGCCGCTCTCGACGCCGAGCGCTTCCTCGCCGCGCTCGCCGACGAGGAGAAGGCCGCAGCGGCGGCCGCCTGACCCACGTCCCACACCCCACACCCCAAGTAGTTAAGGAGACCGCCGTGGCCGGCGCCCTGAAGAACGTGACCGACGACACCTTCGACGAGGTCGTCCTGAAGAACGAGAAGCCCGTCCTGGTGGACTTCTGGGCCGCCTGGTGCGGTCCGTGCCGCCAGATCGCGCCGTCTCTGGAGGCCATCGCCGCCGAGCACGGCGACCAGATCGAGATCGTCAAGCTCAACATCGACGAGAACCCCGGCACGGCCGCCAAGTACGGCGTCATGTCCATCCCGACCCTGAACGTCTACCAGGACGGCGAGGTCGCCAAGACCATCGTCGGCGCCAAGCCGAAGGCTGCGATCCTCCGCGACCTTGAGAGCTTCATCAGCGAATAAGGCAGTCGTTCGTTGTTTCACGTGAAACGGTCCGTCCCCTGAGGGACGGACCGTTTCGCTTTGCTCCAGGATCCCGGATCACAGCAAATGGATCACAGCGGCCGTAGAGCCGGCTCCTTCTGAACGGCTCCCAGCAACCTGTCCAGTGCCAGCTCGACGTCCTCCTTCCAGGACAGAGTCGCCCTGAGTTCCAGTCTCAGCCGCGGATGAACAGGATGGGGCCGCACAGTCTTGAAACCGACCGCGAGAAGGTGATCCGCGGGAAGCACACAGGCCGGTTCCTTCCAACGGGCGTCCCCGAAAGCCTCGATCGCCTTGAACCCCCGACGCAGCAGATCCTTGGCGACGGTCTGCACCATCACCCGGCCCAGCCCCTGCCCCTGATACCCGGGAGTGATCCACGCGGTCATCAGCTGCACGGCGTCGGCAGAGACCGGACTCGTCGGAAACGCCATCGACCGCGGCACATAGGCCGGCGGCGCGTAGAGCACAAAGCCCACCGGCACATCGTCGACATAGACAACACGGCCGCACGATCCCCACTCCAGCAGAACGGCGGAGATCCACGCTTCCTTCTCCAGCTCTGGCGTTCCCGCCTTCACCGCGGCATCCCCACTGACCGGATCAAGCTCCCAGAAGACGCATGTGCGGCAACGCTTGGGTAGATCGGAGAGATTGTCCAGTGTGAGCGGTACGAGCCGTCGCCCCATGAAGGCTGTTCCTCGCTTCCTTCGCCTGCCGCATCGCGTACGACCATGAGTGCGCCGCGCACGTGGAACGGGAGCGGAAGTGGACCACCGGCGAGCCCTCCGACAGCGCCCGAGTCCAGCCTCCACCGTCACTGATCGGCCGCGACTCGCCGGTCGCGGCCCCGCTCCGCCGAGGCGGCTCAAGCCGGATGGGCCGTACCAGAACGCATCGTATCCACCGCAGGATCAAGCCGACACCGTGAGAAAGCAAAGGGCGGGCCGAGTTCCGGTATCTTCCGGAGCACAGCCCGCCCTCTTCTTCTGTCCCGGCTCAGGCCTCGTCGCCCTCGGCGCTCTCCTCGGCCTCCCGGTCCAGCACCCGGCCCTCGCCCGGTGCCAGGCTGCCGAGGATGCGGTCGAGATCCTCCATGGACGCGAACTCGACGACGATCTTCCCCTTCTTCTGCCCGAGGTCGACCTTCACCCTGGTCTCGAAGCGATCCGACAGGCGGGAGGCGAGCTCGGACAGCGCCGGCGACACTCGGCCACCGGGCCGCGGCCCCTTGGACTTGGCGGAAGCCGCGGACGTGGAGCCCATCAGCGTCACGATCTCTTCGACCGCACGCACCGACAGGCCTTCGGCCACGATGCGATGCGCCAGCTTGTCCTGCTCCTCCGAGTCGTCCACGGAGAGCAGCGCCCGCGCGTGTCCGGCCGACAACACCCCGGCCGCGACTCTCCGTTGAACCTGCGGCGACAGCCTCAGCAGGCGCAAGGTGTTGGAGACCTGCGGGCGGGAACGTCCGATCCGGTCGGCCAGCTGGTCATGCGTGCACTTGAAGTCCTTGAGCAGCTGGTCGTACGCCGCCGCCTCCTCCAAGGGGTTCAACTGAGCCCGATGGAGGTTCTCCAGGAGAGCGTCCAGCAGAAGCTTCTCGTCCTCCGTGGCCCGGACGATGGCGGGGATCCGCTCCAGTCCCGCCTCCCGGCACGCCCTCCAGCGCCGCTCCCCCATGATGAGCTCATAGCGGTCCGGCCCTGCCTTCCGGACGACGACGGGCTGGAGAAGGCCCACTTCCTTGATGGACGTCACCAGTTCGGCGAGCGCGTCCTCGTCGAACACCTCGCGGGGCTGACGCGGATTGGGCGTGAGGGCGCCGAGCGGAATCTCGGCGAAATACGCCCCATCGACACCCACCGCTTCCACGGCCGCCACGGATTCCGAAACCGGCGCACTGGGCTCCGGCACAACCGGCGCGGACGTCAGAGAGGCCACCTTTGCGGCAGCCACGCCACGACCCGGCGCCACGACAGGGCCCGCACCGGCAGAGGCCGCTCCCGGCACCTGCTTCTCCTGCGGAGCGGCGGGAATCAGGGCACCCAGCCCACGCCCCAACCCTCTACGACGCTCACTCACTGAATCCCCTCCGAATTGCTCTGCTGGCTGTTCCCGCTGCCCGCATGGGCATGCCGGGCCTCGTACTGCACCCCAACACCTCGCAGGGCGATCTCACGCGCCGCTTCGAGGTAGGACAGCGACCCGCTCGAACCCGGGTCATAGGTCAGCACGGTCTGCCCGTAACTCGGTGCCTCCGAAATACGCACCGACCGGGGGATGTTGGTGCGCAGCACCTCCTTGCCGAAGTGGGTCCGCACCTCCTCCGCGACCTGCGACGCGAGCCTGGTCCTGCCGTCGTACATGGTGAGCAGAATCGTCGACACATGAAGCTCGGGATTGAGATGTCCACGCACCAGATCCACGTTGCGCAGCAGCTGGCCGAGCCCTTCCAGTGCGTAGTACTCGCACTGGATGGGGATCAGTACCTCCGCACCGGCGACCAGGGCGTTGACCGTCAGCAGACCGAGCGAGGGCGGGCAGTCGATCAGGATGTAGTCCAACGGCTGCTCGTACGCCTGGATCGCTCGCTGGAGCCGGCTCTCCCGCGCCACCAGCGACACCAGTTCGATCTCTGCACCGGCGAGATCGATGGTGGCGGGAGCACAGAAGAGGCCCTCGACGTCCTGAACGGGCTGAACCACCTCGGACAGGGGCCTGCTCTCCACCAAGACGTCATAGATGGAGGGGACTTCGGCGTGGTGATCGATCCCCAGGGCGGTAGAGGCGTTCCCCTGTGGGTCGAGATCGATCACCAGAACGCGTGCGCCGTGAAGCGCGAGGGAAGCAGCGAGGTTGACCGTCGTGGTCGTCTTGCCCACGCCGCCCTTCTGGTTGGCCACCACCATGATGCGTGTCCGGTCGGGGCGGGGCAGTCCCTCGCCGGCGCGGCCGATGGCCTCGACCGCCAGCTGTGCCGCACGACCGATGGGTGTGTCATCCATCGGCGGCGGTGTTTCACGTGAAACACCCTCCCCCGCCGATTCGGTTCTGGGACCGGGGACCGGGTCGGTCATCGGTCCCGCGATGTTGGCGTCGGACCGCAAGGATTCACTCTCCTCGACTTCAGGCTCGCAATGAACAGAGCCTGCCATGCTTTCGGGGTCGTGAACCAGCGAGGCCCGCTCTTCTGTGGACGAATCCACTTCTGTGGACAACTCCGTAGCCCTAACGGGCCTGCGATGCCGCGGTGCGGCAGCGGCGCGACCGCGGCTGATGATCCCCTGCAGCAGAGAGCGACGTTTCACGTGAAACACGATGCCCCTGCAGCGTAGCTACAGGGGCACGACACTCCGCATCACGTGCGTACGGCGACGTGCCGGGCCGCCCCTCCAAGCTGCCCGACTCTGAGCAACCGGCGCTTCCGCGGCACGTCCGAGGGTGTCAGCGACGACGCCTCGCGCGGCTCGTCCTCGCGGCCTTGGCCCTCTTCGCGGCGAACCTCACACCGCCCGGACTCTCCCCGACCACCACCCGCACAACCGTGGACATGGGATCGACGATGCCCTCACCGACGTGCAGCACCTCGGTCTCCACCACACCCAGCTTGCTCAGCGCGGCACGCGCTCCACTGAGCTCCTCCTCGGCGGTGTCGCCCTTGAGGGCCAGCATCTCTCCGTACGGGCGCAGGAGCGGAACGCCCCAGCCGGCCAGTCGATCGAGCGGCGCCACGGCGCGAGCCGTCACCACGTGGACCGGCTGGACCTTTCCCAGAACCTCCTCGGCCCGGCCGCGCACCACCGTCACATGATCCAGTCCCAGCAGTTCGACGACTTCCTGGAGGAAGTTGGTGCGTCGCAGCAGAGGCTCCAGCAGAGTGATCTTCAGGTCGGGGCGCACCAGTGCCAGCGGAATCCCCGGAAGGCCCGCACCAGAGCCCACATCGCAGACCGTGACGCCTTCGGGCACGACCTCGGAGAGCACCGCGCAGTTCAGCAGATGCCGCTCCCACAGCCGAGGAACCTCGCGCGGACCGATCAGTCCCCGCGTCACCCCGGCGTCCGCCAGCAGTTCCGCGTACCGGACAGCCTCCGGGAAGAAGTCACCGAATACCGCCCGCGCGCCCTCGGGCGCTTGGGGAAGCTCTACTTCCGCCGTCACGGAAACCGTCCTTCCATACCACTCGACCGCGCTGCGGCCGGCTGACTATCAGGCTGACAAAGATCGGCCCCGTCTGCGAACAGACGGGGCCGACAGAACAAGGGTCCGGTCAGGCCGGGAGAACGACGACGAAGCGCTGCGGCTCCTCGCCCTCGGACTCGCTGCGCAGACCGGCTGCCGCGACCGCGTCGTGCACGACCTTGCGCTCGAACGGCGTCATCGGGTCCAGCTTCACCGGCTGACCGGTGCTCTTGACCTCGTCCGCGGCCTTGGCGCCCAGTTCGGCGAGCTGGGCGCGCTTCTTGGCCCGGAAGCCGGCGATGTCCAGCATCAGACGGCTTCGGTCACCGGTTTCCCGGTGCACGGCGAGTCGCGTCAGCTCCTGGAGCGCCTCCAGCACCTCACCGTCGCGGCCCACGAGCTTCTGCAGATCACGTGCCGAGTCGCTGATGATCGAGACCGCGGCCCGGTCCGCCTCGACGTCCATGTCGATGTCGCCGTCGAGATCGGCGATGTCGAGCAGGCCCTCGAGGTAGTCCGCCGCGATCTCGCCCTCCTGCTCGAGGCGGGTCAAGGTGTCGCTGCCCTCAGCGGCCGTGGAGGTGGTGCCTTCCGTCACGGATGGACTCCTTCTTACTTCTTGGACGGGTGCTTGGGCCGCTGCGGACCCTTGCGCTGTCCGGACTTGGCTTGGCGTGAGGAGCCGGATGCGGCCTCGCCCGCCGGCTTGGACGTGTCGTCCTGCGAGGTGTCCGACTTCTGCTGGGAAGCCTTGGCCCGCGCGGGAGTGCTTCCGGCGGCCCTGGCTCCCGCCGAGTGGGCCGTACCGGCACCGGTCTGACGCTGGGCCTTGGTCTGGCGCTTGGGCTGCTGGCGCCGCTGCGCGGCTCCGCCCTCGGCCTCGGCGACAGCCGTGTCGCTCTTGATCACCGTGCCGTCCTCCTGGGCGGCGTAGCCCTGCTTCGCCAGGCCGGTGATGAACTTCCGCTCGATGTCATTGCGGTCAGGACCCTTGGCCACAATGCGCTTGATCATGTTCCGCCTGGTCCTGCCGCGGACCTGTCCATGGGTGCTGATGCTCTTCAGCAGCCGTCCGAGGTACTGGTCCTGCGCCTTGCTGCCCGGGGTCGGGTTCTGGTTGATCACGTACATCTGCTGACCCATGGTCCAGACGTTGGTGGTCAGCCAGTACACGAGGACACCGACGGGGAAGTTGACGCCCATGACGGCGAAGATCACCGGGAAGATGTACATCAGCATCTTCTGCTGGTGCATGAACGGCGTCTTGACCGTCAGGTCGACGTTCTTCGTCATCAGCTGGCGCTGGGTGAAGAACTGGGACGCCGACATCATCACGATCATGACCGCGGTGACGACCCGGACGTCGGTGAGAGAGGCGCCGAGAGCCTGGGCCTTCTCCTCGGTGTCCATGAACTTGACGGCGAGCGGAGCCCCGAAGATGTGCGCCTGACGTGCGCTGTCGAGCAGCGGCTGGTCGATGACCCCGATGGTCTTGCCCGAGGCGATGGACGAGAGCACGTGGTACAGGGCGAAGAAGAACGGCGACTGCGCGAGGATGGGAAGGCACGAGGAGAGCGGGTTGGTGCCCGTCTCCTTGTACAGCTTCATCATCTCTTCGGACTGACGCTGCTTGTCGTTCTTGTAGCGATCCTGGATCGCCTTCATCTTCGGCTGGAGCACCTGCATGTTCCGGGTCGACTTGATCTGCTTCACGAAGAGCGGGATCAGGCAGATCCGGATCAGTACCACCAGGGACACGATGGACAGGCCCCAGGCCCAGCCGGTGTTGTCGCCGAAGATCGCTCCGTACAACTTGTGGAACTGAACGATGACCCATGAGACGGGCCAGGTGATAAAGCTGAACAGACTGGCAATCGTGTCCACTAATCAGGCTCCTTGAGCATTGGGCGAAGTCTCTGCGGCCGGGCTCGAAGGTTCGGAAACCGACCCTCCGGGAGGCACATCAGCGGCGGAGTCCCCGCCCTTGCCACCGCGCATGGCGTTGCGCAGCAGTTCGTGCCAACGCGGACGTTTGCGCGGTGGAACATGGTCCACGCCACCGGGTGACCACGGATTGCACCGCAGGATGCGCCAAGCCGTCAGCGCGGTTCCCTTGATCGCTCCGTGCCGGTCGATCGCCGTATATCCATAGTGGGAACACGACGGGTAGTAACGGCAGACAGGCCCGAGAAGCGGGCTGATCGTCCACTGATAGAGCTTGATGAGAGCCAGCAGCGGGTACTTCATCGCGCGCCCCTTCCCAGCAGCCGCTGGAGTGCGGCGTCCAGGTCTCGGGCCAGTTGTTCGTGCTCGGCGTCGCCCGCTCCGGGCAGCGCTCGTACGACAACCAGGCTACCGGGGGGCAGCAGGGCCAGCCGTTCGCGGACCAGATGGCGAAGCCTGCGCTTCACTGCCGTGCGCACGACCGCCCCGCCCACGGCTTTGCTGACAACGAAACCCGCACGTGGCGGGGGAGCATCCTCCCCAGTCACGTGCGGGTCCGTGGCACCGCTGCGTAGATGAACGACGAGGAGCGGGCGGCCAGCCCGGCGTCCTCGGCGTACTGCGGTCGCGAAGTCCTCGCGCCGCCTCAGCCGATTCTCGGTAGGCAGCACGTCATGACCTGTAAGCGATCAGGCGGACAGGTTGGCGCGACCCTTGGCACGGCGGGACGCGAGAATCGCGCGGCCGGCACGGGTGCGCATCCGCAGCCGGAAGCCGTGGGTCTTCGCGCGACGACGGTTGTTCGGCTGGAAGGTGCGCTTGCTCACTCGGGGGCTCCAGAAATGACTCGGGTTTTGGCGGGACGTCGTCTGGCTGTCACCGTGCGCCCACGAGAGACTCGCGTAAACGCTCAAGTGCACCGCTTCACGATCACAGATCGTGATCTTTGCCCATCGGAGGCAGGCGGCAGCAGCCATCGACAACTCGACCTGGTCACGGTACGCGCGGCTACGCCATCCGGTCAAACCAGCTCCGCGAGACCCCCCACTGTGCACAGGCTGTGGACAACAACTTGAACGACCCGGGTCGCCCTGACTACCGTGGCTGAACTCCGGTTCTTTTTCTTCCTGCCTGCCGGTCCTCACCCATACCGACCCACCCCGTCCCGAGAACCACACATTCGTGGGACCAGCGAGAGAGCGTGCTTTGTGGCTGACGTACCTGCCGATCTTGCCGCAGTGTGGCCACGCGTGCTGGAGCAGCTCCTCGGGGAGGGCCAGCAGGGCATCGAGCCGAAGGACAAGCAGTGGATCGAGCGCTGCCAGCCGCTCGCGCTGGTCGCCGACACCGCGCTGCTCGCCGTCCCCAACGAGTGGGGCAAGCGCGTTCTGGAGGGCCGGCTGGCGCCACTGATCAGCGAGACGCTGAGCCGCGAGTGCGGCCGCCCGATCCGTATCGCGATCACCGTCGACGACTCCGCGGGGGAACCCGCGAGCCCGCCCGCGCCTCCGATGCACCAGCCGCCGCAGCCGCCGCGCTATCCGGGGCCCCCGCACGACGATCGTCAGCACGGTGACGCGTACGACGGGTACGGCCACCGGCCCTCGGACGACGGCATGCCGACCGCCCGGCCCGCCTATCCCGACTACCAGCAGCAGCGCCGCGACCCCGGTGCGTGGCCGCGCACCCAGGAGGACCTCTCCTGGCAGCAGCCCCGGCTCGGTGCCTTCCAGGAGCGCGACACCGCCGCGGACCATTGGCGCGAGCCGTACCCCGGCGGGCACCAGCAGCACGACTACCGGCCCCAGCCGCCCGAGCGCCAGGGTTACGAGCAGCAGCGGCCCGAGCGCCACGAGCTGCCCGATGCCCAGGCCCCGCACCGACCCGCCACCCCCGGTACCGGACGGCCCGGCGGCGCGGCCGGGCCGATGGGAACCCAGCCCGCCGCCGCACCCGGCCCCGGGGAACCGGCGGCGCGGCTGAATCCGAAGTACCTCTTCGACACCTTCGTGATCGGCGCGTCCAACCGGTTCGCGCACGCCGCGGCGGTCGCGGTCGCCGAGGCCCCCGCCAAGGCATACAACCCGCTCTTCATCTACGGGGAGTCCGGGCTCGGGAAGACGCACCTGCTGCACGCCATCGGGCACTACGCCCGCAGCCTCTACCCGGGCACCCGGGTGCGGTACGTGAGCTCCGAGGAGTTCACCAACGAGTTCATCAACTCGATCCGCGACGGCAAGGGCGACACCTTCCGCAAGCGGTACCGCGACGTGGACATCCTGCTGGTCGACGACATCCAGTTCCTGGCGAGCAAGGAGTCGACGCAGGAGGAGTTCTTCCACACCTTCAACACGCTCCACAACGCCAACAAGCAGATCGTGCTGTCCTCGGACCGGCCGCCCAAGCAGCTGGTGACCCTGGAGGACCGGTTGCGCAACCGCTTCGAGTGGGGGCTGACCACCGATGTGCAGCCGCCGGAGCTGGAGACGCGGATCGCCATCCTCCGCAAGAAGGCGGTCCAGGAGCAGCTCAACGCCCCGCCAGAGGTCCTCGAGTTCATCGCTTCCCGCATCTCCCGGAACATCAGGGAGCTGGAGGGCGCACTGATCCGGGTCACGGCGTTCGCCAGCCTCAACCGCCAGCCGGTGGACCTGGGGCTGACCGAGCACGTGCTGAAGGACCTGATCCCGGGCGGCGAGGACACGGCACCGGAGATCACGGCGACGGCCATCATGGCCTCGACCGCGGACTACTTCGGGCTGACGGTGGACGATCTCTGCGGAACCTCGCGCAGCCGTGTGCTGGTGACGGCCCGCCAGATCGCCATGTACCTGTGCCGTGAGCTGACCGATCTCTCGTTGCCCAAGATCGGGGCGCAGTTCGGTGGCCGCGACCACACGACGGTGATGCACGCGGACCGGAAGATCCGCGCGCTGATGGCGGAGCGACGGTCCATCTACAACCAGGTCACCGAGCTCACGAACCGCATCAAGAACGGCTGACCGGCCGGGCCACGCCACTGGGCCCGCTGCCCTTGCCGCCGCCCGGCCGGGCACCACCGGGGCCCTTGGTTGCCGGGGCCCGGCTGCCGGGCCCTGCCGCCTGGAACACGCCGTACGTACCCGCAGGGGCACCTGCGGTGGAGCCCTCGCCGGGGTCCGCCGCGGGCGCCCCTGTACGTCGGCGCTTCTGCGCGGGCGCGATGCGCTCACGGCCTCCGCACGCGCGCCGAGCCTCTCCACCGCCCCGCCGACGCCCGAATGCCCGTCCCGAGGCCCGTCCGAGGCCCGTCCGAGGCATCCCCGGCCCCCTGCGAAGCCTGTTCAAGGCAGGTTCGAGGTCCTTCCGGACCCCCTCCCCCGGCCCCGACGCGTTCGCAGTGTTCGAATACCTGCCGCCTCGGGCCTCTTCTCCACAGATCTGGGGAGATTTTCCCCTCCACAGCCTGGGGATCCAGAAGTTGTCCATACTGCTTCCACAGCAGTCGCTGCCGATGCTCCATCAGCCCAGGTCACAGGCCTGGGGATTTGTGGCAAACAGTGATCCACGGCCTGTGGAAAAAATCTTTGCCCACAGGACGCTGCTGCTGTTGTCCACTGACACCCCACAGCTACGAACCCGTTGTCCCCAGCCAACCCGGGCTTCTCCACACCCCTGTCCACTGTTCGGCAACGCGACACCGCTTCTCACTACGCCGAGTGAAAGGCGTCACACCAAGAGGGGCGGTTGGGCTGTGGGGAACGCGGGTAAAACTGGGGACGGCTCTGGGGAGAAACCCCCCTGCCCTGTGTATCCGTTGTGCAGAACTTTCGCGTGTCCACAGAAGTGCCGGGTTCTCCACCGCGGCGCCCACAGGGGCAGTGGACAAAAAATCGGCCCTGACCTGCGGCAACGACGTTATCCACGGTTTCCACAAGCCCTACTACTACTCCCACATAGAGTTAGCTCGGAATCCGTTTCGAAGCAGGGGCTGTGCACAACTCGGGGCCGACGCTCGCCGGACGCCTCGCCGCGACTTGACCCCGAGCAGCACCGAGTGTCGGTGCCGTACGTCAGACTGGTCTCCGGCGTCATCCCGTCGTCATGGACGGGGGGCCCGATCAGATGTCGAAGGCCGGCAGGGCGAGCGAGCAACAGCAGGAGGCGGTTCCGGTGAAGATCCGGGTGGAGCGCGATGTACTCGCGGAGGCGGTGGCCTGGGTGGCCCGCAGCCTCCCGGCCCGTCCGCCGGCGCCCGTTCTCGCGGGCCTTCTGCTGAAGGCGGAGGACGGCGCCCTCAGCTTCTCCAGCTTCGACTACGAGGTCTCGGCCCGGGTCTCGGTGGACGCCGAGGTGGAGGAGGACGGCACGGTCCTGGTCTCCGGCCGCCTGCTCGCCGACATCTGCCGCGCCCTTCCCAACCGCCCGGTGGAGATCTCCACAGACGGTGTACGGGCGACCGTGGTCTGCGGCTCCTCGCGGTTCACACTCCACACCCTTCCTGTGGAGGAGTACCCGGCACTTCCGGAGATGCCGACGGCGACCGGGACCGTTCCCGGTGAGGTCTTCGCCTCGGCCGTCGCCCAGGTGGCCATCGCCGCGGGCCGTGACGACACGCTGCCGGTCCTGACCGGTGTGCGCATCGAGATCGAGGGCGAGACGGTCACCCTGGCCTCCACCGACCGGTACCGCTTCGCGGTCCGTGAGTTCCTGTGGAAGCCGGAGAACCCGGACGCCTCGGCCGTCGCGCTGGTGCCCGCCAAGACGCTGCTGGACACCGCCAAGGCGCTGACCAGTGGTGACACGGTGACGCTGGCGCTGTCGGGCTCGGGCGCCGGTGAGGGTCTGATCGGTTTCGAGGGCGCGGGCCGGCGCACCACCACGCGGCTGCTCGAAGGCGACCTGCCGAAGTACCGCACGCTGTTCCCGACCGAGTTCAACTCGGTCGCGGTGATCGAGACCGCCCCGTTCGTCGAGGCCGTCAAGCGCGTCGCCCTCGTCGCCGAGCGGAACACACCGGTGCGGCTCAGCTTCGAGCAGGGCGTGCTGGTCCTGGAGGCCGGTTCGAGCGATGACGCACAGGCTGTGGAGCGGGTGGACGCGGTGCTGGAGGGCGACGACATCTCGATCGCCTTCAACCCGACCTTCCTGCTGGACGGTCTGAGCGCGATCGACTCCCCCGTCGCGCAACTGTCCTTCACGACGTCGACCAAGCCCGCCCTGCTGAGCGGCCGTCCGGCCGTCGACGCCGAGGCCGACGAGGCGTACAAGTACCTGATCATGCCGGTGCGTCTCTCCGGCTGACCGGGCTCTGCGTGCCCCGCTCGCCTGACGGTCCCGTCGGGGGCCGGGGCACCGACCACGGCGTGCGTGCCCCCGCCGGGCACGCACGCCGGTCCGTCCCTTTGCGGGCGTAGGCTCGGTCCCGGGTACGAATCGGCACAACGCTTAAGGAATCTCTGATGGAGCTCGGTCTCGTCGGCCTCGGCAAGATGGGCGGCAACATGCGCGAGCGCATCCGCCGCGCAGGCCACACCGTCCTCGGCTACGACCGCAATCCGGACCTCTCGGACGTCGCCAGCCTGGAAGAGCTCGTGGGCAAGTTGAAGGGCCCGCGGGTCGTCTGGGTGATGGTGCCGGCCGGCGCCCCGACCCAGGCCACGATCGACGAGCTGGCCGGGCTCCTGTCCCCTGGCGACGTCGTCGTGGACGGCGGGAACTCCCGCTGGACGGACGACGAGAAGCACGCGGTCGAGCTGGGCATCAAGGGCATCGGCTTCGTGGACTGCGGGGTCTCCGGCGGCGTCTGGGGCCTGGAGAACGGCTACGCGCTGATGTACGGCGGCGACGCCGAGAACGTGGCGAAGGTCCAGCCGGTCTTCGACGCGCTCAAGCCCGCGGGAGACTTCGGTTCCGTCCACGCCGGCAAGGTCGGCGCGGGCCACTTCGCGAAGATGGTCCACAACGGCATCGAGTACGCCATGATGCAGGCGTACGCCGAGGGCTGGGAGCTGCTGGAGAAGGTCGACTCCGTCACCGACGTGCGCGAGGTCTTCCGTTCCTGGCAGGAGGGCACGGTCATCCGTTCCTGGCTGCTGGACCTGGCGGTGAACGCGCTGAACGAGGACGAGCACCTCGACGGGCTCCGCGGTTACGCCGCCGACTCCGGCGAGGGACGCTGGACGGTGGAGGCCGCGATCGACAACGCGGTCCCGCTGCCCGCGATCACGGCGTCGCTCTTCGCGCGGTTCGCCTCGCGACAGGAGGACTCCCCGCAGATGAAGATGATCGCCGCACTGCGCAACCAGTTCGGTGGCCACGCGGTCGAGACCAAGAAGTAGCCGCGACGGGGTACGGAAAGGGGGCCGCCCCGGCCCGTACCCCGGAGCACGAAGTACGGAGCAGTAAGCCGGGAAGGTCGGCGCACACCCATGCATGTCACGCATCTCTCGCTGGCCGACTTCCGCTCGTACGCCCGGGTCGAGGTACCCCTTGATCCGGGCGTCACCGCGTTCGTGGGGGCCAACGGTCAGGGCAAGACGAACCTGGTGGAGGCCGTCGGCTACCTGGCGACGCTCGGCAGCCACCGGGTCTCCTCGGACGCGCCGCTGGTGCGGATGGGCGCGGACCGGGCGGTGGTCCGGGCCGCCGTCACCCAGGGCGAGCGTTCCCAGCTGATCGAGCTGGAGCTCAACCCGGGCAAGGCCAACCGGGCCAGGATCAACCGATCCTCGCAGGTCAGGCCCAGGGATGTGCTGGGGATCGTGCGTACGGTGCTGTTCGCGCCGGAGGATCTGGCGCTGGTCAAGGGCGACCCCGGTGAGCGTCGGCGTTTCCTCGACGAGCTGATCACGGCGCGTTCGCCGAGGATGGCGGGGGTGCGTACCGACTACGAGCGGGTGCTCAAGCAGCGCAACACCCTGCTGAAGTCGGCGGCGATGGCGCGCCGGCACGGCGGCCGGTCGATGGACCTGTCCACCCTCGACGTGTGGGACCAGCATCTGGGCCGGGTGGGCGCGGAGCTGTTGGCGCGGCGGCTGGACCTCATCGCCACGCTGCAGCCGCTGGCCGACAAGGCGTACGGGGACGTGGCGCCGGGCGGTGGTCCGGTGACGCTGGAGTACCGGAGCTCGGTCGGTACGGACGTGGGGTCGGCGGGGACGCGCGAGGAGCTGTACGAGCGGTTGATCGCGGCCCTGGAGCAGGCCCGCAAGCAGGAGATCGAGCGGGGTGTGACGCTGGTCGGCCCGCACCGTGACGATCTGCTGCTGGGGCTGCGCGGGATGCCGGCCAAGGGGTACGCGAGTCATGGCGAGTCCTGGTCGTACGCGCTGGCGCTGCGGCTGGCCTCGTACGAGCTGCTGCGCGGCGAGGGCAACGAGCCGGTGCTGGTGCTGGACGACGTCTTCGCCGAGCTGGACGCCCGTCGGCGGGAGCGGCTGGCGGAGCTGGTCGCGCCGGGCGAGCAGGTGCTGGTGACGGCCGCGGTGGGCGACGACGTCCCCGGCGTGCTGTCGGGCGCGCGGTACGCGGTGTCCGCGGGTGAGGTGGGGCGGCTGTGACCGGCCGGGGCGAGGCCGCCGGGGCCTCCGGGACGCCCGGGGAGGGGCTGCGTCCGGCGGGGGCGGCGCTGCCGGAGCCGTCGGGCGTCGATCTGGCCCGGGTGGCGCTGCGCGCGGCGAAGGAACAGGCGCGGGCGCGTGGTGCCGCCGTGCAGCAGCGCAAGCAGGCCCGGCGGGGCGGAGGGCTGCGTTCCGGAGCGCGGGCCGACGGGCGTGATCCACTGCCGCTGGGCACCGCGATCAACCGTCTGATCACCGAGCGGGGCTGGGAGACGCCCGCCGCGGTGGGCGGGGTGATGGGGCGCTGGCCGCAGATCGTGGGCGAGGACCTGGCCAAACACTGCGTGCCGCTGCGGTACGACGAGGACCCGGACGAGCGGGTGCTGACGGTGCAGTGCGACTCGACGGCATGGGCGACGCAGCTGCGGCTGCTGGCGCCCCAGCTGGTGGCCCGGCTGAACGCGGACCTGGGGCAGGGCACGGTGCGGATGATCAAGGTGCTGGGGCCGGGGGGCCCGCAGCGCCGGTTCGGTCCGCTGCGGGCCCCGGGGAGCAGGGGCCCCGGCGACACCTACGGCTGACGTGTACGTCCACGCCTGACGTGCCCGGTCCGGGCCCAGGTCGTTCCGAGGGCTCCGGCCCGTTCCGAGGCGGCCCCCGGGCGGGGCGAGCGCCGGAGCGGGCCGTGGAGCCGCGGCATCCGGTTCGTGGCCGTGCCGGTTCCGGGCCGCGGACCTGCGGGTTTCCGGCCCGGGACGGTGAGGGGACCCGTTCTGCGGCCGCTCGGCGCGCCGACCGTCGCGCCCGTGTCGTACGGCTGTGCGGCGGTCGAAACCACGACGCGGAAGTGGGGTGTCCCTCACGGTAGCGGGTGGTTGACAGCCCGAAGCGCACAATGCCCGCGTGAGCCCCCTGGGGGCCCTTCCCGAATATGGGGAGTCGTCAGCCGCTCGTTGAGGGCGGCACATGCGTACTCAGGTACCGGCAAACCCCCATGAGTGTCAGCGCTACCGGTAGACTGGTGGACAATCCCGCATTTCGCGGGAGTCGTCGATTACAAGCCGAACGACGCAGCCGCTCCGGACTGTCCGGAGGATGGCCTGTGCTGTGCCAGAAAGGGCGCTTCGTGGCCGATTCCGGCAACCCCAACGAGAACATTCCGTCCGCATCCGGTGAGAACGGCGGGGGCGGCGCTCCCACCGGGGCCGCTGCCCTCGCCGAGGCCGTGGCCACCGTCGGGGCGCCCGCCTCCGGCGAGGCCGCGGCCTCGTACGACGCCAGTGCCATCACCGTCCTGGAGGGCCTGGACGCGGTCCGCAAGCGACCTGGCATGTACATCGGCTCGACCGGTGAGCGCGGCCTCCACCACCTCGTGTACGAGGTCGTCGACAACTCGGTCGACGAGGCCCTGGCCGGGCACGCGGACACCATCGACGTCACGATCCTCGCCGACGGCGGTGTCCGCGTGGTCGACAACGGCCGCGGCATCCCGGTCGGCATCGTGCCGTCGGAGAACAAGCCGGCGGTCGAGGTCGTGCTGACGGTCCTGCACGCGGGCGGCAAGTTCGGCGGCGGCGGCTACGCCGTCTCCGGCGGTCTGCACGGTGTCGGTGTCTCCGTGGTGAACGCGCTGTCGACGCGCCTGTCCGTGGACGTCAAGACGGACGGCTACCGCTGGAGCCAGGACTACAAGTTCGGCGCGCCCACGGCCGCGCTGGCCCGCAACGAGGCGACCGACGAGTCCGGTACGTCGGTCACCTTCTGGGCCGACGGGGGCATCTTCGAGACCACCGAGTACTCCTTCGAGACGCTGTCGCGTCGCTTCCAGGAGATGGCCTTCCTCAACAAGGGCCTGACGATCCGGCTCACCGACGAGCGCGAGTCGGCCAAGGCGACGGCGGGTGCGGACGTCGCCGAGGTGGCCGAGGTCGCCGAGGAGGAGCAGGCCCGTACGGTCACGTACCACTACGAGGGCGGCATCGTCGACTTCGTGAAGTACCTCAACTCCCGCAAGGGCGACGTCATTCACCAGTCGGTGATCGACATCGAGGCCGAGGACAAGGAGCGCATGCTCTCGGCCGAGATCGCGATGCAGTGGAACACGCAGTACACCGAGGGCGTGTACTCCTTCGCAAACACGATCCACACGCACGAGGGCGGTACGCACGAGGAGGGCTTCCGCGCGGCGCTGACCGCGCTGGTCAACAAGTACGCGCGCGACAAGAAGCTGCTCCGCGACAAGGACGACAACCTCACGGGCGACGACATCCGCGAGGGTCTGACGGCGATCATCTCGGTGAAGCTGGGCGAGCCCCAGTTCGAGGGCCAGACGAAGACCAAGCTGGGCAACACGGAGGCGAAGACCTTCGTCCAGAAGGCCGTCCACGAGCACCTCACCGACTGGTTCGACCGCAATCCGAACGAGGCCGCCGACATCGTCCGCAAGGGCATCGCGGCCGCCACCGCCCGGGTCGCCGCCCGCAAGGCGCGCGACCTGACCCGCCGCAAGGGGCTGCTGGAGAGCGCCTCCCTGCCGGGCAAGCTGAGCGACTGCCAGTCCAACGACCCGACGAAGTGCGAGATCTTCATCGTCGAGGGTGACTCCGCCGGTGGTTCGGCGAAGTCCGGCCGCAACCCGATGTACCAGGCGATCCTGCCGATCCGCGGCAAGATCCTGAACGTCGAGAAGGCCCGCGTCGACAAGATCCTGCAGAACACCGAGGTCCAGGCGCTGATCTCGGCCTTCGGCACCGGGGTCCACGAGGACTTCGACATCGAGAAGCTCCGCTATCACAAGATCATTCTGATGGCGGACGCCGACGTCGACGGCCAGCACATCAACACCTTGTTGCTGACGTTCCTCTTCCGGTTCATGCGTCCGCTGGTCGAGGCCGGACACGTGTTCCTCTCCCGTCCGCCGCTCTACAAGATCAAGTGGGGCCGGGACGACTTCGAGTACGCGTACTCGGACCGGGAGCGCGACGCTCTGGTGGAGCTGGGCAAGCAGAACGGGAAGCGGATCAAGGAGGACTCGATCCAGCGCTTCAAGGGTCTCGGCGAGATGAACGCCGAGGAACTGCGCGTCACCACGATGGACATCGACCACCGGGTCCTCGGCCAGGTCACGCTGGACGACGCGGCGCAGGCCGACGACCTCTTCTCGGTGCTCATGGGCGAGGACGTCGAGGCGCGGCGCTCGTTCATCCAGCGCAACGCCAAGGACGTCCGCTTCCTCGACATCTGAGTCGGCCGCATCAGCCAGCCGCCGCTCGAAAGGACTTTGACCAGCAATGGCCGACGAGAACACCCCTGTCACACCCGAAGAGGAGCCCGCCGTCGCCGGTGTGGGCATGCGTGTCGAGCCCGTGGGGCTCGAGACGGAGATGCAGCGCTCCTACCTCGACTACGCGATGTCCGTGATCGTCTCGCGTGCGCTGCCGGACGTGCGGGACGGTCTCAAGCCCGTCCACCGCCGGGTGCTGTACGCGATGTACGACGGCGGCTACCGGCCCGAGAAGGGCTTCTACAAGTGCGCCCGTGTCGTCGGTGACGTCATGGGTACGTACCACCCGCACGGCGACTCGTCGATCTACGACGCGCTGGTGCGCCTGGCGCAGCCGTGGTCGATGCGGATGCCGCTGGTGGATTCCAACGGCAACTTCGGTTCCCCGGGCAACGACCCGGCCGCCGCCATGCGGTACACCGAGTGCAAGATGATGCCGCTGTCCATGGAGATGGTCCGGGACATCGACGAGGAGACCGTCGACTTCCAGGACAACTACGACGGCCGCAACCAGGAGCCGACGGTCCTGCCGGCCCGTTTCCCGAACCTGCTGGTGAACGGCTCCGCGGGTATCGCGGTCGGCATGGCGACCAACATCCCGCCGCACAACCTGCGCGAGGTCGCGAACGGCGCGCAGTGGTACCTGGAGCACCCGGAGGCCTCGCAGGAGGAGCTCCTGGACGCCCTGATCGAGCGGATCAAGGGCCCGGACTTCCCGACCGGCGCGCTGGTGGTGGGACGCAAGGGCATCGAGGAGGCGTACCGCACCGGCCGCGGCTCGATCACGATGCGCGCGGTCGTCGAGGTCGAGGAGATCCAGAACCGCCAGTGCCTGGTGGTCACGGAACTCCCGTACCAGACCAACCCCGACAACCTGGCGCAGAAGATCGCCGACCTGGTGAAGGACGGCAAGATCGGCGGGATCGCGGACGTCCGCGACGAGACCTCCTCGCGCACCGGTCAGCGGCTCGTCGTCGTGCTGAAGCGGGACGCGGTCGCCAAGGTCGTGCTGAACAACCTGTACAAGCACACCGATCTGCAGACCAACTTCGGTGCCAACATGCTGGCGCTGGTCGACGGCGTGCCGCGCACGCTCTCGATCGACGCGTTCATCCGCCACTGGGTGACGCACCAGATCGAGGTCATCGTCCGGCGCACGCGGTTCCGGCTGCGCAAGGCGGAGGAGCGGGCGCACATCCTGCGCGGTCTGCTCAAGGCCCTGGACGCGATCGACGAGGTCATCGCGCTCATCCGCAGCAGTCAGACGGTCGAGGTGGCGCGCGACGGCCTGATGGGCCTGCTGGAGATCGACGAGATCCAGGCGAACGCGATCCTGGAGATGCAGCTGCGCCGGCTGGCCGCCCTGGAGCACCAGAAGATCACCGCCGAGCACGACGAACTCCAGGCGAAGATCAACGAGTACAACGCGATCCTGGTGTCGCCCGAGCGGCAGCGGAAGATCGTCAGCGAGGAACTGGCGGCGATCGTCGAGAAGTTCGGCGACGACCGGCGTTCCAAGCTGGTGCCCTTCGAGGGCGACATGTCCATCGAGGACCTGATCGCCGAGGAGGACATCGTCGTCACGATCACGCGTGGCGGCTATGTGAAGCGCACGAAGACGGACGACTACCGCTCGCAGAAGCGCGGTGGCAAGGGTGTGCGCGGCACGAAGCTCAAGGAAGACGACATCGTCGACCACTTCTTCGTGTCGACGACGCACCACTGGCTGCTGTTCTTCACCAACAAGGGCCGGGTGTACCGCGCGAAGGCGTACGAACTCCCGGACGCCGGGCGGGACGCGCGCGGTCAGCACGTCGCCAACCTGCTGGCCTTCCAGCCGGACGAGCGGATCGCCCAGATCCTGGCGATCCGCGACTACGAGGCCGCGCCGTACCTGATCCTGGCCACGAAGGGCGGTCTGGTGAAGAAGACCGCGCTGAAGGACTACGACTCCCCGCGTTCCGGTGGTGTCATCGCGATCAACCTCCGCGAGACGGGCGAGGGTGCCGAAGGCGCCGCCGACGAGCTGATCGGCGCGGAGCTCGTGTCGGCCGAGGACGATCTGCTGCTCATCAGCAAGAAGGCGCAGTCGATCCGGTTCACGGCGACGGACGAGGCGCTGCGCCCGATGGGCCGTGCCACCTCGGGCGTCAAGGGCATGAGCTTCCGCGAGGGCGATGAACTTCTCTCGATGAATGTTGTCCGTCCGGGCACGTTCGTGTTCACTGCCACCGACGGCGGTTACGCGAAGCGGACTGCCGTCGACGAGTACCGGGTTCAGGGTCGTGGCGGCCTCGGCATCAAGGCTGCGAAGATCGTGGAGGACCGTGGTTCGCTGGTCGGCGCGCTGGTGGTGGAGGAATCGGACGAGATCCTCGCCATCACGCTGGGCGGCGGCGTGATCCGTACCCGAGTCAATGAAGTCAGGGAGACGGGCCGTGACACCATGGGCGTCCAACTGATCAATCTGGGCAAGCGCGATGCCGTCGTCGGCATCGCACGCAACGCCGAAGCCGGCCAGGAGGCCGAAGAGGTCGAGGGGTCCGAGGAGGGCACCGGGGCCGCGACGGCGGAGTCTGCCGAGAGCACGGTTGAGAGCACGGCCGCGAACACGGCCGAGGGCAACGCCGAGGACACGTCGTCCCCGGCAGGGGAGCACGAGGAGTAGAGCGTGAGTGGAGCCACGGGCGCCGGTTCGGCCGCTTCCGGAGCTGGAGCGAACGGTGCCCGTGGCCCCGCCACGGACTCCCGAGGGGGCACTGTGACGGACACCCGGGGGCCTCAGCCCCAGTACGAGGGCTACGCGACCGGGCCGTTGCCCGGCGAGCGCGAGCCCGCACCGGGGCAGGCGAGCGGGCCGTACCACCCGCCGCAGGCGTACCCCTCGCCCGCGGGCGGGACCCTGGGCGGCGACCGGCCGAACGGCACGCAGGGCGGCGCGCAGGCCGGCGGCGCCGCGCAGGCGGCCCGGATGCCGCGGACGGGGGCGCGGACGACTCCGCGTACCCGCAAGGCCCGTCTGCGGGTGGCGAAGGCCGACCCGTGGTCGGTGATGAAGGTGAGCTTCCTGCTCTCGATCGCGCTCGGCATCTGCACGGTGGTGGCGGCTGCGGTGCTGTGGATGGTGATGGACGCGATGGGCGTCTTCTCCGCCGTGGGCGGCACGATCAGCGAGGCCACCGGCTCGAACGAGAACAACGGCTTCGACCTCCAGTCGTTCCTGTCGCTGCCGCGGGTCCTCCTCTTCACCTCGGTCATCGCGTTGATCGATGTGGTGCTGGCGACCGCGCTGGCCACGCTCGGCTCGTTCATCTACAACCTGTCGGCGGGCTTCGTGGGCGGTATCGAGCTCACGTTGGCCGAGGACGAGTAGCGCGCGGGGTATCGATTTTGGGACTGGCCCCGACGTGCGCTAATCTTCAGAAGTCAGCGCGCAGCGCGGAGGGGCTATAGCTCAGTTGGTTAGAGCGCATCCCTGATAAGGATGAGGCCACAGGTTCAAATCCTGTTAGCCCCACAGTGAAAGTCGAAGGCCCGGTTCCTCTTCGGAGGAGCCGGGCCTTCGGCGTGTGGTCGGGTCGGTGTGCGAGTGGCGGGACGTTCGTCGGCGCCGGACGGATCGACACCGTTCGGCGCGGGACGGACGGGGCGGATCGACGAGGGACGGATCGGAGCGGGAAGAACAGACGCGGGACGGATCGGCGCGGTGGTCTGCTCCGTCGGCCGGGTCGGCGCCGGGCGGTCGGCCGTGCTCGACGGGTGCGCGCCGGCGGTCGACGGGTGGGGCGGCAAGCCGGGGGCGGGGGCCGGAGCGCGTGAAGAAGCCCCCGCCCGGTGCGAACCGGTCTCGGGGGCTCGTGCGATCGGCCGGTGCCGCGCTCAGGGCGGCAGGAGGGACGCGTCCCCCGCCGGGGCCCGGAGGGTGGTGCGGGCGGGGCTCATGGTCGCCGCGGTGTACGCGGTGTCCGGGGACAGACGTCTCGCGGCGGGCGAGGAGCCGTGTGCCTCTGCCTGGATGCGCTGCTTCATCGTCGGTGGCAGCGACCTGTCCCGCGGAAGAGTCCATCGGACGGACGGGGCGGTCGCGGTTGCCGCGGTCGCACCGGCGTGCTCCTGGTTCGTGGCGGTCGGCTCCGCGGCGCTCTGCTGCGTGGCCGCCGCGGGGGTGTTCATGAGTCCCAGGGCGGCGAGGAGCGCGAAGAAGGCGGTGACGAAGGCGGTCCAGATGCTCTTGGGCGTGAAGGTGCTCATGGCCCCTCGCTTTCGGGCTGTCCGTTTTGCTTACCTTTCCGATGATGTGGATGTGGGTTGTGATTTCGTGGACCGACGCTGCGGATCCGTCGATCTTCAGATGAACACCACTCGTCTGGTGCAACCGGCCTCGACGGGCTTCTGCGAGGCGTTCGGTGCGGCCCCGCCTCCCGGGCCGCACCGGCCTCTGGTGTGCGCCGAGGGGCGGCCTCCGGGGCTTCGCCGGTGCGATTCGCCGGGCGGTCACCGGCGCCGGGGGCCCGAGTGATCGCTTTGCCTGCGGCGCCAGTTGGGTCGCGGGCAGGTCACCGATCGATATCGGCCGGTGTGTATAGTCGGGCGGCAGAAGTCCCCTACGTCAAGGAAAGACGAGGTCGCGCGGTGAAGAAGCTTCTCCTGGTCGCACTGGCCGCCATCGGCGGGCTCCTCGTGTACCGCCAGATCCAGGCGGATCGCGCCGAGCAGGATCTGTGGACGGAGGCGACTGACTCCGTGCCCGCAGGTTCGGGTGTGTGAGACAGACAGTCCGATTGCGGGCCCCGGTCGCTGAGCGGCCGGGGCTTCGTGCTGTTGCGGCGCCGGAACATCCGTGCCTCCGGGGGTCCCACGCGAATCGACGGCGTGAAAGCCGGGGGAGTGCGGGCGGCCGGGGTGCGGATGACAGGGGCGCGTATGGCGACGACGCGGTCGGCGAGCGTACGGACGGCGACAACGCGGACAAGACGGGCAATCGGATCGGCGTCGGAGACAGCGGCGGCGCGGGCGGGGCAGGATGGACCGGGATCGCGGCCGCTGCCGGGGCGGGCGCCGTGGCGGTGATCGCGTGGCCCGTGTCCGTACGCCCCGGCGTCGCGGGCGGGCCGCACGGACGACGAGGGGAAAGCGCGTGATGAGGCAGCGCAGCAGGGGCCGGGTGGCGCTGGCCGCGGTCGCGGCGATGTGCGCGGCGGCGGCGCTGCCGGCGCAGGCGTACGCGGCCGGTGAGGACACCGCGTACGCCTTCGATCCCGGGGCGAAGAGGATCAGCGGCGCGGAGGTCAGCATCGAGGCGTCGCCGCTCGCGGCCGGTTCGGTCTACCGGAGCTCGATCAAGGGCGGCGAGAAGCTCTACTACCGCCTCGACCTCGACGCGAGGACGAACGCGTACGTCTCCGTCGTGGCCGTGCCCAAGGGCGGCGGCCAGGTCGCCTACGGGGACGGCTTCACGGTCAGCGTCCGCGACAGCACGGACCGGCAGTGCAGCTACGAGACCGCCCGGTTCGGGTCGGCGGAGTTCCCGCGCCCGATCGCCGCGTACGCCCATCGCACCGTCGGCAAGGACGGCAGCGCCTGCCAGGAGGCCGGGACGTACAGCGTCCTGATCGAGCGGGAGAGCAAGGACACCTCGTCACCCGATGCCTGGGACCTGGAGCTGCGCTACGCGTCGGAGCCGCAGGTGAGGACGGGCGGTTCGATGCCGACCGAGGCGCCGGAGAACTGGCCGTCGGAGACGCCCGCGCCGCCCACCGCCACTCCGCAGAAGCGCTCCGGCGGTACCAGCTACTACGACGCGACCGGCTTGGAGACCGGCGAGTGGCACGACGACGTCGCGCCGGGACAGACCCGCTTCTACCGGGTTCCGGTCGACTGGGGGCAGCAGCTCTTCGCCACCGTCGACCTGGGCAACAACAACGCCTCCACCGAGTTCGTCGGCAGCGCGCTCACGCTGTCCCTGGACAATCCGGCCCACGGACACGTCGACGACGCGTCGCCGCTGTCGTACTCCGGGAAGTCCACGTCGGTGTCGCTGGACCCGCTGCCCCCGGTGGCGTACGAGAACCGCTATTCGTCCACCGGCAGCGTCGGCGCCATGCGGTTCGCCGGGTGGTACTACCTGTCGGTCACGCTCAGCCCCAAGGTGGCGGAGGCGTACGGCGACAAGGCGATTCCGCTCAGCCTCAAGGTCATGGTGAAGGGGAACCCGGACAAGTCGCCGTACGCGGGGGACGCCGGGATCTTCTCGGTCACCGGCAGCGACAAGGACATGGCGAGGAGCGGGAAGAAGGCCTCCGAGGCGGCCCGGAGCAGCACCATGAGGATGATCGGTGTGGCCGGGATCGGCGCGGGTGTCGTGCTGGTGCTCGGACTGGGGGTGTGGACGCTGCTGGCCCGGCGTCGTGCCGCCACGGCCCCGGCCTCCGCCGGACCGGTGCCGGGCGGAGCCGTGCCCGGGGCGCCGGGCGGACCGACGGGCGACGGCCGGTCGCCGTACGGAGGGCCGCCGCCGCAGGGCTGGTAGTCGCCGTGCGCGGCGACGCCGGGCAACCGCCGCGCACGGGAAGGGCTCGATATGTACGGGACGGTTGCCGGTGTACGTACGGGACGGGCCCCGGTGTACGGGACGGGCTCCTGGGCAGGGGCCGGGTCCCGGCGTACCGGACGGTTGTCGGTGTACGGGGGACGGGCCGCGCGTACGGGAGGCTCCGGGGCCTCGTGCTCAGATCTGGGTCAGCGCCCAGATGCCCACGGCGAAACAGAGCAGCGCCACCACCAGGATCGGGACGGCCACCTTCGGGGGCGGCCCCGGACGCCTCGTCGGCGACGGGGCAGCGGTGTGGGCGGGCGGTGCCCCCGTCGGCCCCGGCCCGGCGAACGGTGGCTGTCCGGCGGTGTACGCGCGAGTGAGGGCCGGGTCGCTGCGCACCCCGGTCGTGGGGAGCTGCGAGACATCCGGTGCCGGTGCCGGGTAGGGGGCGGCAGCTGAATGCGGCGGGTGCGGTGCGGGAGGTGTGGCCGCGGGTTCCGGGGCCGGCGCCGGCTGCCGGGGAGGCGGCGGGAGATGGAAGCTGCCCGTCTCCGACATCGATACGGGCGCCTGGGCCTGCGCCTGGGGCGCCGCCGCGGACGGCTGTCCCTGGTCGGTCGCCCATGCCTGGCCGGTCGGTCGTCCCTGCGCGGTGGGGGTCGGCGCGGTCCCGGATTCCGACGGCACGGTCCCGGGGACCGAGGCAGCCGACGGCGCGGGCGGATCGTCCTGGACGTCCGTCCGGGGTTCCGCGACCGGTCCTTCGGGGCCGAACCCGGCGGGCAGCGGCCCGATCTGGTCGAAGACCTCCACCGGCTCGTCGTCGGGGCCGGGCTCCGGCAGCATCTCGACCGCCGCCGACAGCGCCTTGCGCGCCCCCGTCGCCGTACGGAACCGGGCCTGGGGATCGGGCTGCAGCAGCCCGGCGAGGACCTGCCACAGAGGTTCGGGAATGCCTTCCGGGGCGCCGGGGGTGCCGTACGCGGCGAAGTGCTCGACGATGGCCCGCGCGTCCGGCTTCTTCCCCTGGAGCAGATACAGCGCGACCAGGCCGACGGCGAACAGGTCCGCGGGGAAGTCGGGTTCCGCACCCATCATCTGCTCGGGTGCGAAGTAACCGGGCGTTCCCACCACGTAGTTGGTCTCGGTGAGGCGCGGCTCGCCCTTGCGCATGGAGATACCGAAGTCGGACAGCCGCAGATGCGGCCGGCCGGTGCCGGTGGCCTCCAGAAGGACGTTGGCGGGCTTGATGTCCCGGTGCACCACGCCCTCCGCGTGCACCGTGGAGAGACCGGACAGCAACTGGTCGAGCAGCACGCACACGAAGCGCGGCGGCAACGGCCCGTAGTCACCGATCAGATGGGCGAGCGAACCCCCGCTCACCAGGTCCATGGTGAAGAGCACCTTGTCGTCGTCCGCGGCCCAGCTGGCCGGGGCGAGCACGTGCGGGTGCTCGATCCGCAGCGCCTGCTCGCGGACGAACCGCAGCAGTGTGTGGGCGTCGCTCTGCTGGAGGACCTTGGCCGCCACGTAGCGGCGGCGACGGTGGTCCCAGGCACGCCAGACGGCTCCGACTCCACCCCGTCCGATCGGATCGATCAGTTCGTACCGACCGGCGAAGACCTCACCCATTGCGCTGCGTCCGCTCCCCGTCCCTGACTCCCGGCCGGGCTCACGCCCGGCTCATGCCCCGCTCACGCCCGATCTCCGCACTTCTGCGTTCCGTGCGCCTTCGTGTTCCGTGTGTCTTCGCGTTCTGTGCGCTTTTGCGTCCCGTGATCCGTGTCCCGCGAACGCGCCGCGTCAGCCCTGGTGTCCCTCGTAGTGCGCCACCGCGTCCGCGGTGCGTCCCGCGCCGTACACCTTCAGGAACTCTGCCAGTTCCGGGTGGGTCGGGGCGAGGGAGTCCGCGGCATCGATGATGTCGCCGGCCGCCGCGACGGACCGCAGCAGCGACTGGATCTCGCGCACCACGCGCCGGACGGTCGGGGCGCCACCGGTGTGGGAGGTCTGGCTGGTGGCGGTGAGGACGGAGCCGCCCTGGGACTTCTTGATCTCCTCCATGCGGTCGGTGGCCTCGCCCGCGCTGATGCTGCCGTCGGCCACCTGACCTGCCAGTTCCTGGAGGGCCTGGACGCGCTGGACGACCGCGGGGTTACCGATCTTCGCGCGCTGACCGCTCATCAGCTGGGAGAGCATGGGGGCGGACAGCCCGAGGACTGCGGCGAGCCGGGCCTGGTTCAGGCCGAGGTCGTCGATCAGGCGGCGGAACAGGGCCCCGAGAGGTTCTCCGTACCAACTGCGCTGAAGCTCCCTGGCTCTTGCCGTTGCCTCTTGCTGAGCTGCATCCATGGCGTCTCCCCTTCGCTGCCGCTTCGCTGCTGCGAACCTCGTCGTGCATCTTACGGAGAGTGGTTGCCGACCGGGAGTCCCCATCTTTTTTGCGAGATTCCCGGGAGTACCCGGTACTCTGGTCTGCGGCGGTGGCCGAGGCGCGGAAACGTCCGGTGTTGTCCGCCTATTCGGGGCCTTAGCTCAGTTGGTAGAGCGCTGCCTTTGCAAGGCAGATGTCAGGAGTTCGAATCTCCTAGGCTCCACAGAACACGACGAAGCGGCTGCCGGAAGATCCCAAGATCTTCCGGCAGCCGCTTCGCTGTACGGGAGCCGCCGGTGGCGGCCGGGGCGGCGGTGGCCGAGCGGTTCAGCCGCGGTCGTCGGGGCCGGTGCCGTTCACGCCCTCCGGGCCGTCCGCGCCCCCGTTCCTCCTCGCCTCGCCGTTCTCCCCGGCTTCCCCGGACTCCGGGTCGAGCGGTGCCGGACCGGAACCGTCGACCGAGGACAGCGGGCCGCTTTCGGAGACCTCCGTGGGCGCGGACGGCTCGACCAGCCAGTCGGGGTTGGCCTGCTTGTCCCACCACCTCCAGGCGGCGTAGGCGGCGCCCGCCACGATGCCCGCCACGAAGAAGCCCTTGCACACCCGGCCGGCCTTCGCCCGCCGTTCGTGCTTCCTGGCCAGTTGCCTGATCTCCTTCGCGGTGACCTGGCCGCGCAGTGCGGCCAGCGCCGCCGCGCTGCGGGCCGACGCCTCCTCGGCCATGGGCTGGGCCACGGCCATCGCGTGCTCCATGCGCGGCACGGCGTAGTCCGCGGCGGTGCGGGCGGCCCGGCGGGTGCGGCACGCGGCGCGCTGCGCGACCTCGTCGACCTTGGGCGGGACGTGGGCGCGGGCCTGTTCGATACGTGGTGCGAGATGCGCGCCGTACTGGACACGGGCCTGATGGGCCGCCTTCGTCACCTTCGGTGCGAGCCGTGCGCGGGCCTCGTGCGCGAGATGCGCGGCCTGGTCCTTGGCCGTGTCGGCGTAGGGCGCCACCACTTCCGCGGCGTGCTGCACGCTGTCCTTGGCCGAGTCGGTTGCGGCGCGCACGCTGTCGATGCGGGTCACGGGATCCTCCTCCTTGGTGGCGGGTGGTTGGTCCGCCTTTCCACCCATTCAGAGATCATGCCTGCCGAAGGCGGGTCCGGCATGCGGGGCGGGCATCCGGGGCAGGCGTCCTGACCGGTCCGGGGCGTCCGGATGCCGTTGCGTCCGGCTGGTCGTGTTCGCGTGGTGCGACGTGGTTCAAGGGGGAGCTTGCCGACGAAGGTGCCGGGGTTCGGTTCAGCCCGCGCCGGTTCGTCACGCGCTTGGCCGCACGTGTTCCTGCGGGGAGCGGCACCTTCCTGCGGGGAGCGGGGAGCGGGGAGCGGGGAGCGGCCGAGCTGCCGAGCGGCACACGGCTGCGGCGTAACCCGTCGGGCGAGGCCGACACAGGTCGCCGGGTCGGAACGATGTGTGCCGTCGCGCGGGGATCGGGCATGGGAGTGAGGGGCGCGCGCGGGGATCGGGCAACGAGGTGAGCGGGGCGCGCGCGGGGTGGCGGCCGGGCGCCGGAACGGGCGGTCCGTGCGAGGATCGATGGGCGTCACCGACATCTGACGTCACCGAGGACTTACGGAAGGCAGATCGTGGCCGAGCAGCTTTACGCCACCTTGAAGACCAACCAGGGCGACATCGAGATCCGGCTCCTGCCGAACCACGCCCCCAAGACGGTCAAGAACTTCGTGGAGCTCGCCAAGGGCGAGCGCGAGTGGACGCACCCCGAGACCGGCAAGAAGTCCACGGACAGGCTGTACGACGGCACCGTCTTCCACCGTGTCATCAGCGGCTTCATGATCCAGGGCGGCGACCCGCTGGGCAACGGCACCGGCGGCCCGGGGTACGAGTTCGGTGACGAGTTCCACCCCGACCTGGCCTTCACCAAGCCGTACCTGCTGGCCATGGCCAACGCGGGCCCGGGCACCAACGGCTCGCAGTTCTTCGTGACCGTCGCGCCGACCGCCTGGCTCACCGGCAAGCACACCATCTTCGGCGAGGTCGTCGACCCGGCCAGCCAGAAGGTCGTCGACGCCATCGCGTCCACCCGGACCAACCCCCGCACCGACCGTCCGGTGGAGGACGTCGTCATCGAGTCGGTCGTCGTCGAGACCCGCTGATCACCTGCATCACCTGCGGTCATCGGATGATCACGTTCTGATCGTCCGATCGGGAACCAATCGCCCTGCTCGTCCGTACTTGTTACATGGCGGACGGGCAGGGCCGCGTCGTGCGTGCCGCCGCCACGACCAGGACCGAGGTGACCCGGAAGTGAGAGGACCGATGGACGAGCAGTCGCCGGAGGGCCGGGAGCGTCCGGGCGGCGCGGACGGTCCGCTCGGCTGCCACCGCCATCCCGGCCGCGAGGCGCACATCCGCTGCACCCGGTGCGACCGTCCGATCTGCACCGACTGCATGGTCGACGCCTCGGTCGGCTTCCAGTGCCCGGACTGCGTCCGCCGGGGGACCGGTACGGGACACGCCCCGGCCGCCGCCCGTCCGCGTACCCTCGCGGGCGGCGCCGTCGCAGCCGATCCCCGGCTCGTCACCAAGATCCTTCTGGGGATCAACGTCGCCGTGTTCGTCGCCGTCCTGGCGAAGGGCGACGAGCTGGTCAACCAGCTGCTGCTGCTCGGCCGCGCGACCACCTACTACGGCGGCCCGCTGGAGGGCATCGCCGAGGGACAGTGGTACCGCCTGGTGACGTCGATGTTCCTGCACCAGGAGGTCTGGCACATCCTCTTCAACATGTTGGGACTGTGGTGGCTCGGCGGTCCGCTGGAGGCGGTGCTCGGACGCGCCCGCTATCTCGCGCTCTACATGCTCTCCGGCCTGGCGGGCGGGGCACTCACCTACTGGCTCTCCGCCCCGGTGCAGGGATCGCTCGGCGCCTCCGGCGCGATCTTCGGCCTGCTCGGCGCCACCGCCGTGCTGATGCGCCGGCTCAACTACGACATGCGCCCGGTCTTCGCGCTGCTCGCCGTGAACCTGGTCATCACCTTCAACCCCTGGGGCGGAATCGCCTGGCAGGCGCATGTGGGAGGTCTGATCGCGGGCACGCTGATCGCGATCGGCATGGTGCACGCGCCCCGGGAGCGGCGTGCGCTGGTGCAGTACGGCACCTGTGCCCTGGTCCTGGTCGCGGTGATCGGCATCGTCCTCGCCCGGACGGCCGCGCTGACCTGACGCGGGCCGACCGACCCGGGGCGACCCGAGCCGGCCCGCGCCGCTCCACATGGACCTGAGAGCCGATCTCCTGGCGGCCCGAGCGGGCAGTTGCCGTGCGGCCGAGCCCGGAGGGCCCAGTTGTCCACAGCATGTGCCGGATCTTGTGCGTTCTGTGGGAACAAGTGAGCCCCTTGTCGCTGAGCTGGGTTTTTCCAGCGAGGACAAGGGGCCTGCCGACCCTGAAGGAGGGCGGCTGCAGTCACATCGGTGTCAACAGTCGGTGAGTTATCCACAGATCGTCTGACCTTTTCCCCTGCCTGTGGATAACGCTGTGGGTAACTTGGGGCAAGGCTTGCGCGAGCGGAGCCCGCTGTGCCCCGGCGCTCCGCGCCGGGGCGGGCCGACCCCGCCGCGGTCCTACTTCCACTGAGTGGAGACGCCGAAGCCACCGGCGATGAAGCCGAAGCCGACGACGATGTTCCAGTTGCCCAGCGACGTGATCGGGAGCTCGCCGTCGGTCACGTAGAAGACGACGATCCAGGCCAGACCGATCAGGAAGAGCGCCAGCATGACCGGCGCCACCCAGCTGCGGTTGGTCAGCTTTATATTGCTCGCCTGCTTCGCCGGAGGGGGCGTGAAGTCGGCCTTCTTGCGGATACGTGACTTCGGCACGAGGAACTCTCCTGTCGATGCGCTGCGTGACCGCGCAGGTAACTGTGGCTGGCGCCGGGGCGGGTGCGAGGGGGAATACTGCCTCCCCCGGGCGTCCGTTAGCGTAGTGCTTCCGTGGCGTCGAAGGAGATAAGGGTACGTTGAGCAATTCCGCCGACTCCTCCCGAGCGCCGGGCCGCCGCGCCTTCCGGCACCCGGCCCGGGTGCTCACCGCTGCGGTTTTCGCTCTCGCCGGCCTGATCTTCGTCACCAGCGCCAACACGGCCAAGGGCACCAACATCCGCACCGACGCCTCCCTGCTGAAGCTCTCCGACCTCATCCAGCAGCGCAGCGGCAAGAACGCCCAGCTGGACGAGACCAACGCGTCCGTGCGCGAGGACATCGACGCCCTCGTCCGGCGCGACGACGGTGCCACCGAGGAGGAGAACGCGCGGCTCAAAGAGCTGGAGCGGGCCGCGGGCACCACGAAGCTCTCCGGCCGCGGGGTGGCCGTCACCCTCAACGACGCCCCGCCCGACGCCACAGCGAACCCCGGCTACCCCGATCCCCAGCCCAACGACCTGGTCATCCACCAGCAGGACCTCCAGGCGGTCGTCAACGCGCTCTGGCAGGGCGGCGCGCAGGGCATCCAGGTCATGGACCAGCGGCTCATCTCCACCAGCGCGGTCCGGTGCGTTGGTAACACCCTGATCCTCCAGGGCCGCGTCTACTCCCCGCCGTACAAGATCACCGCGGTGGGCGATCCGGCCGCCCTCAAGCAGGCGCTCGACGACTCCCCGGCGATCAACAACTACCTGCTGTACGTGAAGGCGTACGGGCTCGGCTGGAAAGTCGACGAGCACCAGGCGGTGACTCTTCCCGGCTACTCGGGCACAGTGGACCTCCACCAGGCGGAGCCGGCGAAGTAGCGAGCTGCTGTGGGGAGGCCGACGCGGTGTCGGTGCGACTGATCGTGCGGACGTTCAGCGAACTCTGCATCACCGTCGGTGCCCTGATCGTGCTCTTCGTGGTGTACGTGCTGTTCTGGACCGGGGTACGGGCCACCGGCGCGGCCGAGGACCAGATCGGCACCCTGCGCGACCAGTGGGCCCACGGGGCGGCACCCGCCTCCGTGTCACCCGCGCCTTCCGTATCACCCGCGCCCTCCTCGTCCCCGACGGCGGCGCCGGAGCCCGTCCCCGCGGCGTACCGGGACGGCAAGCCGTTCGCGATGCTCTACATACCCCGCTTCGGCAAGGGATGGGAGTGGCCCGTGCTGGAGAACACCGGGACCCGGACCCTGCAGAAGGGAATCGGCCACTACTCCGGGACCGCCCGCCTCGGCGAACTGGGCAATTTCGCGCTGGCCGGGCACCGCCGCACCTACGGGGACCCGTTCAAGGACTTCCCGAAGCTTCGCCCCGGGGACGCGGTGCTGCTGACGGACGGGACGACGTGGTTCACGTACCGCGTCGACAGGAAGCCCTACCGGACGGTGCCGGGCGACATCGGGGTCATCGACCCGGTACCCCGCAAGTCCGGCTTTGACGGGCCGGGCCGCTATCTGACACTGACCACCTGCGACCCCGAGTGGGGGAGCAGCCACCGGCTGATCGCCTGGGCGCACCTCGACGAGACCCGGCCCGTGGCCGACGGCAGACCGGCGGCTTTCCACAGCTGACCCACGCGCGCGCCCCGGCCCTTTAGTCTGGTTCCCGTACCGAATGGAGGGGACCGCATGTACGGCTGGATCTGGCGGCACCTGCCGGGCAATGTGTGGGTGCGTGCGCTCATCTCGCTCGTGCTGGTGCTGGCCGTCGTCTACGCGCTTTTCCAGTACGTCTTCCCGTGGGCGGAGCCACTGTTGCCGTTCGGCGACGTGACGGTCGACGGCGAGGGCGGATCGGGGGCCGGACGATGAGCGCCCGCATTCTCGTCGTGGACAACTACGACAGCTTCGTCTTCAACCTCGTCCAGTACCTCTACCAGCTCGGCGCCGACTGCGAAGTGCTCCGGAACGACGAGGTGTCCACGGCGCACGCCCAGGACGGCTTCGACGGGGTCCTGCTCTCCCCCGGTCCCGGCACCCCCGAGCAGGCGGGTGTCTGTGTGGAGATGGTCCACCACTGCGCGGCGACGGGCGTCCCGGTCTTCGGGGTCTGCCTGGGGATGCAGTCGATGGCGGTGGCGTACGGCGGTGTGGTGGACCGCGCCCCGGAGCTGCTGCACGGCAAGACCTCGCCGGTCGTCCACGACGGCGCAGGGGTCTTCGCGGGCCTTCCCTCCCCCTTCACCGCGACCCGCTACCACTCGCTCGCCGCCGAACCGGACATGATTCCGCCGGAGCTGGAGGTGACGGCCCGCACGGCCGACGGCATCATCATGGGGCTGCGCCACCGTGAGCTGCCTGTGGAGGGCGTGCAGTTCCATCCGGAGTCGGTGCTGACCGAGCACGGCCACCTGATGCTCGCCAACTGGCTGGCGCAGTGCGGCGACACGGGAGCCGTCGCGAGATCGGCGGGGCTCGCGCCGGTGGTGGGCAAGGCCGTAGCGTGACCGAGCTCCGCCCCGAACCCGACGCCGGACGGGACGGCCCGTACGAGCGGGGAGCGTACGAGGCGGGTGCCTCCGGGACGGCGAGCGCGTTCGAGGCGGCGGGCTTCGAGGAGACGGGTGCCTTCGAAGCGGCGGTCGGTCGGCTGGCCGATCCGCTGAACGACCCGCTGCCGGGGCCGGTTCCGGGGCAGCACACGTTGCCATGGTTCCGCGCGGAGAGCGTGTCGCCGCCCGCGGAGGCCGTGTCGTCGGACGAACCGGGACCGGGGCACGAGCAGGGGCGGGGCCGGCGGCGAGGGCAGCACCGGGCTCCGGACCCCCAGGCACGGGCGCAGACGTATGTTCCGGCCCCCGAGCAGGCACAGACGTCACAACAGCCACACCCGGCGCAGCCGTCACCGTCATCACAATTGCCGGAGTCATCACCGTCCTCACAGTCATCGCCGCCGACACCGTCATCACCATCGGCACAGTCACCGCGGCCGCCACGGATGGCGCGTGTCTCTCAGGAGACCCCGCCGGAGTGGTACGACCCCGAGGGCTTCGAACGGGACTGGTACGGGTCACGGAACCCCGCACCGGCGCCCGAGGCGCGGCCGGTCCCTCCGCGGCCCTCCTCCCCCTCGTCCGTGGCTTCTGCCGTCGCGGACGACGAGGCGGCCGGGGCGCGGGCAGCGGAGCCCGGGGGCGCCGACGATCCACTGGCGTCGACCCGGCAGATGCCTCCGCTTTCCGTCCCCGTTCCCGACCCTATTCCTGTTCCCGGGCCGGACCCGGAGTCGGTGTCGGAGACGACATCGGTGTTGGCGTCGGACCTGGAGCCGGAGGAACCGCGCACCGGGGGCCGTGCCGAGCGCCGACGGGCCGCGAAGGGACGAGGCCGCCGACGTGCCGAACCGCGGCAGGGGCCCGCGAGTCCCGCCCCGCCGACGCCCGACAGGCCGATGTCGCGGGTCGAGGCGCGGCGTGCGGCGCGTGCGGCCAAGGAGAGCCCGGCCGTCGTCGCCAGCCGGGTCGTCGGCGAACTTTTCATCACGCTCGGTGTTCTGATGCTTCTGTTCGTCACGTACCAGCTGTGGTGGACGAACGTGCGCGCCGACCAGTACGCCGGCAAGGAGACGCACAAGATCCAGGACAAGTGGGCGAAGGGCGACCGCACTCCCGGCGTCTTCGAGGCGGGACAGGGCTTCGCCATCCTCCACATCCCCAAGCTGGACGTGGTCGCTCCGATCGCCGAGGGCATCAGCAAGGAGAAGGTCCTCGACCGGGGCATGGTCGGCCACTACGCCGAGGGCGCGCTGCGCACTGCGATGCCGTCGGACAAGCAGGGCAACTTCGCGCTCGCAGGCCACCGCAACACGCACGGCGAGCCCTTCCGCTACATCAACCAGCTGGGCCCCGGTGACCCGATCGTGGTCGAGACGCAGGACACGTACTACACGTACGAGATGACGAAAATGCTGCCGCAGACCTCGCCGTCCAACATCTCGGTCATCGGTCCGGTGCCGCCGGAGTCGGGATTCACCAAACCCGGCCAATACATCACGCTGACGACGTGTACACCGGAATTCACGAGTACGTACCGTTTGATCGTCTGGGGCAAGATGGTCGACGAACGACCGCGCAGCAAGGGGAAGCCCGACGCGCTTCTCGACTGACACATCATCACCACAGGGACGGGTGCGGTGACAACGAGGACCGAGCACGAAGAGCTGACCGGCGAGTCCGCGCCACCGTCGCGGCGTGCGGGCCGCCATCCCGTCGAGACCGCGATCAGCGTCTTCGGTGAACTCCTGATCACGGCGGGCCTGGTCCTGGGCCTCTTCGTGGCGTACTCCCTCTGGTGGACCAATGTGCTCGCCGACCGTGAGGCGACGAAGCAGGGGGACACCGTCCGCGACCGCTGGGCGGACGGGCCGGGCGCGCTGGACACCAAGGACGGCATCGGCTTCCTGCACGTTCCGTCGATGAGGAACGGCGAGGTGCTCGTCAAGAAGGGCACCGACACCGAGAACCTCAACGACGGCATCGCGGGCTACTACACGGACCCGGTGAAGTCGGCCCTGCCCTGGGACAAGAAGGGCAACTTCACCCTGGCGGCGCACCGCGACGGGCACGGTGCCAAGTTCCACAACATCGACAAGGTGCGGACGGGCGACGCGGTCGTCTTCGAGACCAGGGACACCTGGTACGTCTACAAGGTCTTCAAGGAGCTTCCCGAGACGTCGAAGTACGACGTCGACGTGCTGCTGCCGGTGCCGAAGGGATCGGGCGCGAAGAAGCCCGGCCGATACATCACGCTGACGACCTGCACACCGGTCTACACGTCCAAGTACCGCTACATCGTGTGGGGCGAGCTGGTGCGTACGGAGAAGGTCGACAAGGACCGCACGAAGCCGGCGGAGCTGCGCTGATGCCCGTCGGGTACAGTGCCGCCCCGTTGCGCGCCCCCATGAACGGCGCGAGCACGGTCATGACGGCGCGAACGCGGTCGTGACGGCGATGGCAAAGGGCCCCGGTCACCCGTTGTCGGGTGACCGGGGCCCTTTGAGGCCGGGACGGACGGTCAGTGTCTCCGCTGACCGTTCGGGCCGCCGAAGGAGTTGCCGTCCCCTCCGCCGGGAATGGTCATCACGCCGACCTCGCTGTTCTTGTCGACCTGCTGTCCCTGGCCGGGCTGGGAGGTGACGACCCGGGCTTTGTCGTCGTTCGGGCCCTGTACCTGACCGAGCCGGAGTCCCGCCCCTGCGAGCAGGTTCTTCACCTCTCCGAGGGTCTTGCCCTGGATGTCGGGAACCGTGGTCTGCTCCGGCTGCTTCGGGCCCTTCGACACCGTCAGGACGATCTGGGCGTCCAACGGCTGCGCCGAGTTCCCCGGCGGGTTCTGGCTGATGACCGTTCCCGCGGGCTTGTCCGAATCGACGTCGGTCCTGGAGACGTTCTTGAAGCCCAGGGCGGTGAGCTGTGCCACCGCGTCGTCATAGCTCCGGTCGGTCACCGGCGGAAGCTGCTGGGTGGCCTGCTTGGCGACCGTGATCGTGACCTCGGAGTTCTTCTCGGCCTTCGTTCCACCTTCGGGGTCCTGCTTGATGACCGTGCCCGGGTTGCTCTCGGACTCGACCGCGGTGACGTTGACCGTGAAGCCCTTGTCCTCAAGGTTCTTACGGGCGTTGGCCTCGGACTTCTCCGTGACGTCCGGGACCTCGACCTTCGGCGGACCGGCGGAGACGACGACCGTGACGGTGTCCTTCTCGGCCATCTTGTCGCCGGCGGTCGGGGTCTGGCTGCAGATCTTGTCCTTGGGCTGGTCCTCGCAGGGCTCGTGCGAACCGACCTTGAGGACGACACCGGCGTTTTCCGCGAGTTTCTGTGCCTGCTCCACGGTCGAGCCGACCACGTTCGGCGCACTGATCCGGCCGCTGTCGTCGTTGCCACCAGAGAGCGACTTGCCGATCAGGATCGCACCGATCAGGACCAGGACACCGGCGACGACCAGCAGGATCGTCGACGTGTTGCTCTTCTTCTGGCGGCGACGGTCCGGGCGGTCGTCGTAGCCGTACCCGCCGTCGTCCGGGTTGACCGGGGGCAGCATGGAGGTGGCGCCCGCGCCGTTCTGGTCGGCGGAGTGCAGTGCCGTGGTGGGCTGGTCGCCGTAACCGCCGTCGTAGCCGCCGTAACCGGGCGCGCCCATCGCCGCCGCGGCTGCGACCGGCTGACCGTCGAGGCACGCCTCGATGTCGGCGCGCATCTCGTCGGCCGACTGGTAGCGGTAGTCGGGGTCCTTGACCAGGGCCTTCAGCACGATCGCGTCCATGGCGGGCGTGATCTCGGGGTCGAAGTTGCTGGGCGGCTGAGGCTCTTCCCGCACGTGCTGGTAGGCGACCGCGACGGGGGAGTCCCCGACGAACGGCGGCCGGACGGTCAGCAGCTCGTAGAGCAGGCAGCCGGTCGAGTACAGGTCGGATCGCGCGTCGACCTGCTCGCCCTTGGCCTGCTCCGGCGAGAGGTACTGGGCGGTGCCGATGACGGCCGCGGTCTGGGTCATCGTCATGCCGGAGTCGCCCATGGCGCGGGCGATGCCGAAGTCCATGACCTTGACCTGCCCGGTGCGCGTCAGCATGACGTTCGCCGGCTTGATGTCACGGTGGACGATGCCCGCGCGGTGCGAGTACTCCAGTGCCTGGAGGATGCCGACGGTCATCTCCAGGGTCCGCTCGGGCAGCAGCTTGCGGCCGGAGTGCAGGAGCTCCCTGAGCGTCGATCCGTCGACGTACTCCATCACGATGTACGGGATGGAGACCCCGTCGACGTAGTCCTCGCCGGTGTCGTAGACCGCGACGATCGCCGGGTGGTTGAGCGAGGCGGCGGACTGGGCCTCACGGCGGAACCGGGCCTGGAAGGACGGGTCGCGGGCCAGGTCGACCCGGAGCGTCTTCACAGCTACGGTGCGGCCGAGCCGGGTGTCGTGTGCGAGGTAGACCTCGGCCATGCCACCACGGCCGAGCACCGAGCCCAGCTCGTACCGGCCGCCGAGGCGACGCGGCTCTTCCATAACTGTTCCAGCCCTCTCCGTCAGTCCCGACCGCACCGGTGCGCGGTCCGGCGGTGTGCTGCTCGCGCCTACGCTACCGGCCGCGCACTACCCGATCGGCCCGGAGCCCGGACCTGATACCTGACCGGTATCCGAAGATGCAGGTATGACACTTGGTGTGACGGTCATCACTTCTTGTCGATGACCGCTTTCATCACTGCCTTGGCGATCGGGGCGGCCAGACCGCCACCGGAGATGTCGCCGCGGTTCGCCTCGCCGTCCTCGACGACCACGGCCACGGCGACCGGGGAGCCGTTGTCGGTCTTGGCATACGAGATGAACCAGGCGTACGGCTTCTCGCTGTTGTTGAGGCCGTGCTGGGCCGTACCGGTCTTGCCGCCGACGGTGACGCCGGGGATCTGGGCGTTCTTACCGGTGCCGTCCTGGACGACGGTCTCCATCATCCGCTGGAGCTTCTGGGCGTTCTCGGCGGAGAGGGCCTGGCTGAGCTGTTCCTTCTTGTGGGTGTAGATGACGTCCAGGTTGGGTGCCTGGCGCTCGGCGACCATGTACGGCTGCATCAGCTTGCCGTCGTTGGCGACCGCGGCGGCGACCATGGCCATCTGGAGCGGGGTGGAGCGGTTGGACGCCTGGCCGATGCCGGCCATGGCGTTCTGCGGCCGGTTGTCCTTGGGGTAGATGCTGGCGTCGGACCGTACCGGAGTGAAGATCTCCTTGTTGAAGCCGAACTTGTCGGCCTGGTCGATCATCTTCTGGTTGCCGAGGTCGTCGCTGATCTTGCCGAAGACGGTGTTGCAGGACCACCGCAGCGCCTCCCGGAGCGAGGCGTTCTCGCACGGGATGTTGCCCTCGTTGTTCAGGTTGTTGGTCGACAGGGGAAGTCGCCAGGGCAGCGGGGAGTTCGTCTTCGCGTCGATGTCGGTGTACAGCCCGTTCTCCAGGGCCGCGGCGGCGGTGACGACCTTGAAGGTCGAGCCCGGAGGGTAGGTCTCGCGCAATGCTCGGTTGAGCATCGGCTTGTTCTTGTCCTCCAGAAGGACCTTACGGGCCTTCTCGTCCTTGAGGGAGTTGCCCGCGAACACCGAGGGGTCGTACGAAGGCGTACTGACCAAGGTCAGGATCGCGCCAGTCCTCGGGTCGAGCGCGACCACGGCGCCCTTCTTGTTGCCGAGCTTCTCGAATGCTGCCTTCTGCGCAGCACCATTGAGAGTGGTGACGATGTTGCCACCCTTCTTCTGGCCGCCCGTGAAGAGGGACAGTGTGCGGTCGAAGAAGAGCTGGTCGCTGTTGCCGGTCAGAATGCCGTCTTCAAGGTTCTCGAGCTGCGAGGCATCGAAGGCTTGTGAGGAGTAACCGGTCACAGGAGCCCACATGGGGCCGTTCTTCCATACCCGCTTGTACTTGAAGTCGCTGCCTGAGGTCTCGACGGATCCGGTGACGGGGTTGCCGTCGACGATGATGTTGCCGCGCTCGTGCGAGTAACGCTCGATCTGAACACGGCGGTTGTGCTCATGCCCATTCAGTTCGTCGGCACGCACGTACTGGAGCCAGTTGACACGGACCAGGAGAGCGAGGACGAGCAGCCCGCAAAAAATTGCGATCCTGCGAAGTGGCTTGTTCACGGTCGGACCACCTGGGTCATTTCGGCGTCGGGTGACGGAGCTGGGGCCGGCGCGGGGCGCCGTGCGGTGTCGCTGATACGGAGCAGGATGCCGACCAGGGCCCAGTTGGCGATCACGGACGAACCACCTGCCGCGACGAACGGCATGGTCATGCCGGTCAGCGGAATGAGTCCCATGACACCACCGGCGACGACGAAGACCTGAATGGCGAAGGAGCCGGAGAGACCGATCGCGAGAAGTTTGCCGAAGGGGTCGCGTGCGGCGAGAGCGGTGCGAATGCCGCGCTCCACGATGAGACCGTAGATCAAGAGGATGGCCATCATTCCGGCAAGGCCGAGCTCTTCACCGACAGTGGCAAGGATGAAGTCGGAGTTGGCGGCGAAGCCGATCAGGTCCGAGTTGCCCTGGCCGAGTCCGGTGCCGAGAGTGCCGCCGGAACCGAAGGCCATGAGGGACTTGGCCATCTGCTCGCTCGCGGCTTCCTTGCCCCAGCCCGCGAAGGGGTCGAGCCAGGCGGTGACGCGCTGCTGGACGTGTGGCTCGAACGAGGCGACGCCGACAGCGCCCGCAGCGGACATCAGCAGACCGAAGACGATCCAGCTGGTGCGTTCCGTGGCCACGTACAGCATGACGACGAACATGCCGAAGAACAGCAGGGAAGAACCGAGGTCGGTCTCGAAGACCAGAATCAGGATCGAGAAGGCCCAGACCATGAGGATGGGGCCGAGGTCACGGCCCCGCGGCAGGTACAGCCCCATGAAACGGCGGCTGGCCAGGGCCAGGGCATCGCGCTTGACCATCAGATAGCCCGCGAAGAAGACCGTGATGATGATCTTGGCGAACTCGCCGGGCTGAAGGGTGCCGATACCTGGGATCCGGATCCAGATCTTGGCACCGTTCACCGCTGGGAAGAACATCGGAAGGATCAGCAGGAACAGCGCTACGACCATGGAGATGTAGGTGTAGCGCTGCAGGATGCGGTGGTCCTTGAGGGTCAGCAGTACGACCACGAGCAGTCCGACCCCGACCGCCGAGAACATCAGCTGCTTGGACGCGGCGGGGGCGAAGGTCTTCAGCGCCTGGAATCTCTCCGACTGGTCCAGGCGCCAGATGAGTGCAAGGCCCAGACCGTTGAGCAGCGTGGCCAGCGGTAGAAGTAGCGGGTCCGCGTAGCGAGCGAATCTGCGCACGGCGAGATGCGCGATGCCTGCGAGCAGGGCGAGCCCGAGGCCGTATCCGAGCATGCCGGAGGGCAGTTCGCCGTTGAGAGCAAGGCCCACGTTCGCGTAGGCGAAAACCGAGATGAAGACCGCGAAGACGAGCAACGCCAACTCGGTGTTGCGGCGGCTCGGTGCGTCGATCGCGCCGATCGTGGTCGTATTGGTGACAACGCTCATGGTGCTGAAGGCCCCCTACGGCTTACTGCTTACCGCACTGCGGGACCAGCTTTTTCTCTTCCGCCGAGAGGCTGGGGCCAGGAGTGGGGGTCGCTGCGGTCGACTTGGTCGTGGCGGTGCTCGGTGTGGTGGACGGCTTGACGGCGTCCGAGTCCGCACCGGCGGCTTGGCCCTCGTCGGAGCGAGCCTTCTCGGCCGCGCGTCGCTGGGCGTCCTTCTTGCAGGCGGATGCCTGGACGGCGAGTTCGCCGATCTTCTCGCGGGCGGAGGCGAGGTCGCTCTCGGCGATGGTCGCCTCGACCTGCTTGCGCTGGTAGGCCGGGAGGTACTCGAGTTCGATCTCCGGGTGATCCTTCTCGACCTTCGAGAGCGAGACCCACGCCAGGTCCTGACTGATGCCCCGGAACAGCGCGACGTGCTCGTTGTTCGCGCCGACGTAGAACTGGTTCTGGGTCCAGCGGTATCCGCTGTAGACGCCACCGCCGATGACGGCCAGCGCCAGGACGGTGTAGAGCGACCTCTTGAACCACTTCCGGCCGCCGCCCGGCTTCACGAAGTCTTCGTCCGTGTACGCGTCGAAGGAGCTCTCGGGCATTTCTCCGTACCCGGCGGCTTCGCCGCTCCCGGGCGGGCCGAATCCGCCCGCGGGAGGCGGTACGGGGCGGCCCAGGCCGGCCGCCCGTCCGGCGGGGGTCTGCATGGCGGCCGTGCTCTCGCCGGCGGCCATCTGTGCCGCCTGGTTCTCGGCGACAGCGCCGACCACGACCGGGGTGTCGTTGAGCCGCCCGGAAAGGGTGTCGTTGTTGTCGACGTCGACGACGTCGGCGACGATGCAGGTGATGTTGTCCGGGCCGCCGCCGCGCAGAGCGAGCTGGATCAGCTCCTGGATGGTCTCCTGGGGGCCCTGGTAACTGGCGAGAGTCTCCTCCATCGTCTGGTGGGAGACGACGCCCGAGAGCCCGTCGGAACAGATCAGATAGCGGTCGCCGACCCGGACCTCGCGGATCGAGAGATCGGGCTCGACGTGGTCGCCACTGCCCAGTGCCCGCATCAGGAGGGCACGCTGCGGGTGGGTGGTGGCCTCCTCCTCGGTGATCCGGCCCTCGTCGACCAGCCGCTGCACCCAGGTGTGGTCCTGGGTGATCTGAGTGAGCACGCCGTCGCGCAGCAGGTACGCGCGGGAGTCGCCGACGTGGACGAGACCGAGGCGCTGACCGGTCCAGAGCAGGGCGGTGAGCGTCGTGCCCATGCCCTCCAGCTGGGGGTCCTCCTCGACCATCATGCGCAGCTGGTCGTTGGCCCGCTGGACGGCCGAGCCGAGCGAAGTGAGGATGTCCGAGCCCGGGACGTCGTCGTCGAGCTGGACGAGCGTGGAGATCACCTCGGAGCTGGCGACCTCTCCGGCCGCCTGTCCGCCCATGCCGTCGGCGATGGCGAGGAGGCGCGGACCGGCGTAGCCGGAGTCCTCGTTGCCCTCCCGGATCATGCCCTTGTGCGATCCGGCGGCGAAGCGCAGGGAAAGACTCATGCGCACCTCGCCCGTCGGCTCGGGGTACCGCCGGTCTCGAGCCACACTGCCCACCCTCCGGTCGGGAGCCGGGCCGGGTCCGTTGCCCGGGCCGCTGCGGCTCGCTCGCTCCGCTCGCTCATTGTCGTACTACTTCCGCAGCTCGATGACGGTCTTGCCGATACGGATCGGCGCGCCCAGCGGAACAGGCGTCGGGGTGGTGAGCCGGGTCCGGTCGAGGTACGTGCCGTTGGTGGACCCGAGGTCCTCGACGATCCACTGGCCGTCACGGTCGGGGTAGATCCTGGCATGCCTGCTGGACGCGTAGTCGTCGTCCAGCACGATCGTCGAATCGTGGGCCCGTCCCAGCGTGATGGTCTGCCCCTGGAGCGCGACCGTGGTGCCGGTGAGCGACCCCTCGGAGACGACCAGCTTTGTGGGCGCTCCCCGACGCTGCCGGCCGGACTGCTGGCGCTGCTGCGGCGGGGCCGCGGCGTTCTGGCGTGCCTGTTGTGGTCGCGCGTCGTTCGTGGTGCGGCGTGAGCCGCGCTGCGTGACGCGCGTTCCGAACAGGTCGCTGCGGATGACCTGGACGGCCACGATCACGAACAGCCACAGAACAGCCAGGAAACCTAGCCGCATGACCGTCAGGGTCAGCTCTGACATTGCCCCCGCTTCACCCTTCGGCTTGCCGGTAAACGATGGTGGTGCTGCCCACGACGATCCGCGAGCCGTCGCGGAGCGTAGCGCGGGTGGTGTGCTGCCCGTCCACCACGATGCCGTTGGTGGATCCGAGATCCTGGATCGTCGGGGGCGTTCCGGTCCGGATCTCACAGTGCCGACGCGATACGCCGGGGTCGTCGATCCGCACGTCGGCGTCGGTGCTGCGCCCCAGCACCAGCGTCGGGCGGGAGATCTGGTGGCGAGTGCCGTTGATCTCGATCCAGCGCCGCACCTGCGCGTTCGGCAGGGGGCTGGGGCCGGCCGGCGGGTGCCGGTCGGCGCCGGTCGCTCCCGGCCTGCCGGCGCTTGGCGGCGGGGCCGAGGGCATGGGCGGGGCGGAGCTGGGCGGGTAGCCGTAGCCACCGGTGGGCTGCGGGGGCCGCCCCTGGGCCGGGTAGGGGGACTGGCCGGGCTGTCCCGGGTGGTTCGGCGCTTCCTGCCGACCGAAGTCCTGGTGCTGTGACGAACTCGACGCCAGAGTGCGGCTGCGCACCCGGTACAGGCCGGTGTCGAGATCGTCGGCCTTCTCCAGGTGGACCTTGATGGGGCCCATGAAGGTGTACCGCTGCTGCTTGGCGTAGTCGCGGACCAGCCCGGAGAGTTCGTCGCCCAACTGGCCCGAGTACGGGCTGAGTCGCTCGTAGTCGGGCGTGCTGAGCTCGACGATGAAGTCGTTGGGCACGACGGTCCGCTCGCGGTTCCAGATCGTCGCGTTGTTGTCGCACTCGCGCTGGAGGGCTCCCGCGATCTCCACCGGCTGGACCTCGGACTTGAAGACCTTGGCGAAGGTGCCGTTGACCAGACCCTCGAGACGCTGCTCGAAACGCTTCATGACTCCCATGGGGCACCTCCTCCGTTGTGGTCGGCCCGGTACTGCTTACTGATCGTATCCACGCGTCGGGAAATCGGCTGGTTCCCCTTGTCTGCCCTGTGGATGAGTGTCACCTCTCACACGGATCGTAGAGGCGGCCTCCTGACAGTGTCCCGCACAAGGGGGGTACTGGGGAGGAGTGGGGGCGGCCGCTCGGCGTTCCCTCTCCCGCCATGCCTTCGGTGAAACAACGGATGTGAATCCACCCTGTCCAGCGTGCTAATCTTCCGGATGTCGCCAGGCGATCGCACCAAACGGTGGGAGAGCCCGGAAACACCACTCATGCGCGAGTGGCGGAACGGCAGACGCGCTGGCTTCAGGTGCCAGTGTCCTTAGGGACGTGGGGGTTCAAATCCCCCCTCGCGCACAAGGAAGAAGCCCCACGGATCAAACGATCTGTGGGGCTTCTTCGTTCCCGGGTTTCCGTGACTTTTTCGGTGCTTCCGATGGTTTCGGCGCTTCCAGGGCCTTCCAGGGCCTTCCCGTGCTTCATGGCGTTGGCTCGGTTCGCTTGGTTTGCCTGGTTCGGTGGGTTCGCTGGGTTCACGGCGTCCGTGGCGTCCACGGCGTTCGCTGTGCTCTCCGTCGCTTCTTGGTGTTTCGGTGCTGTGTTGTGCAGGGCTTTTCGGTGACTTCTGGTGTTCGCAGGGCTGCATGCGGTTCATGAAGCTTGCGGGGTTCGTGCGTCGGGTGACGACTTTCGTCGTGGGCAGGTGCGACGAAAGTGGGGCGTCGTACGCATACAGGACTGTCTAGGGTGCGGAGCGTGTACGCGATATCGAAGCTCCGGGCCGGGTGGCGATGGTGGGCCGCGCCCGAGCTGTGGTCCCGGCGCAGGACAGCCGGCGAAGCGGTACTGGCCGCGGTCCTGGGGCTGCTCGCGGCCGGTACGGAAGAACTGCTGAGCAGCGGGAACCTGCGTCTGTGGACGGTGTCGGCCGCAGTCGTGGTGCTGTCCCTGATGAGGCGCCGACTGCCCGTGACGGTGCTGGTGGTGACGTCCGCCCTGGCCGGTCTGTCCGGCGGCTTCGCGTTGTTGCTGATGGTCGTGGCGTGGAGTTCCGGGCGCAGGATCGCGGGGGCGGGGCGGGCCCTGGGCGCCTTCACCGCCTCGTACGTGTTCTACGTCGGGCTGGCCGTCGCCGTGAGCTCGTCGTCGCTGTGGCCCCTGACACAGGTGCTGTTCACCACCCTCTACTTCCTGGCGACGACCCTCGTGCCCGGCCTCGCCAGCCGGTACTGGACACAGCGCCGGACCCTGCTGCACGCCCTCCAGGAGCGCAATGCCCAGCTCATTCGGGAGCGGGCCATGATCGTGGGCCAGGCGCGGCTCATGGAGCGCCAGCGAATCGCGCAGGACATGCACGACAGCCTCGGTCATCAACTGGCGCTCATCTCCGTCCATACGGGGGCGCTGGAGGTCGACCGGGAGCTGACGGGGCGGCAGCGGGAAGTGGTCGGGGTACTGCGGGATGCCTCGGTGCACGCGATGCACGAATTGCGCGAGGTCGTCGGCATTCTTCGGGACGGTGTCGAAGCACCTGCGCACGGTGCCGAGAGCGGGCAGCCGACGGCGCGCGGAACGGCGGGCATCGAGGAACTGACGGACGCCGCGCGGGCCGCCGGGAGTGCGGTGGAACTCCGCAGGACCGGAGAGGTGCGGGAGCTCGCGGGTCCCTCGGACCGTGCGGCCTACCGCATCGTCCAGGAGGCGCTGACCAACGCGTACAAGCACGCGCCGGGTGCGGCAATCACGGTCGAGCTGCGCTACGAGCCGGACTCCTGCGTCGTCGAGGTCGTCAACGGACCGCCGAGCGATGCGCAGCTCGCGGTGGAGGTGGTCAGCGGCGGGCAGGGACTGCCCGGTCTGCACGAACGGGCCCGGCTGGTCGGCGGCATGGTGCACACGGGTCGGACCGAGGACGGGGGCTTCCGGGTGGCCGGAGTGCTTCCGTATGGCACCGAGGGGGCACCCGGTGGCGCGGTGGGGGCGCCGATGGTCGATGTGGAGGACGACTTTCGGCAGCAGTCGCAGAAGGCCCTGCGGGGGAACGGTGGTCCGGTCATGGACTGGACGGTTTCCGAGCGGGAGTTGGCGATGGGCGGCAACAGGAGAGGCACGGGCAGCGGGATCGCGCTGGGCTGCGGCATAGGCGTGGGAGCACTGGTGCTGCTGGTGCTGGCCGGCGGGTTCGGCCTGTACTTCCTGACGACGGAGCTGGACAAGGCGACGATCGACCCGAGCCAGTACCAGTCGATCAAGATTGGGGCGGCCGAGGACGAGGTGCGGGAGCAACTGCCCGACGGCGATACATTCGTTGCGACCGGACTGGACCGTAAGGGGCCCAAGAAGCCGGCCGGGGCGCGGTGCCTGGTCCTGATGTCCTCCGAGCTGGGCGACGACCTCAACACCGAGCCCGTGTTCCGGTTCTGTTTCCGGGACGGCAAGCTGATCGAGAAGAGGTCCTACGAGGTCGTCGGCAGATGAGGCGCCCAGGACGAGCGCGGGGGTGCGAGTGAAGTGACGGGGCAGCCGATCAGGGTCGTCATCGCTGACGATGAGCCCCTCATCCGGGCCGGGATACGGATGATCCTCACCTCCGATCCGTCCATCGAGGTGGCCGCGGAGGCGCCGAACGGACGTGAGGCCGTCGAGCTGGCCCGTGCCCACGCGGTGGATGTGGTGCTGCTCGACCTGCAGATGCCGGTGATGGACGGGCTCACGGCACTGGCGGAGCTGCGCACGGCGGCGCCGAAAGCGCGGGTGATCGTGCTCACGACGTTCGGGGAGCGGGAGAACGTCCTGCGGGCGCTGGAGCAGGGGGGTGCAGGCTTCCTGCTCAAGGACACCGCCCCGGCGGAACTGATCCAGGCCGTGCGGGCGGCGGCGGCCGGGGACGCGTATCTCTCCCCCGGCGCCACCCGGCACGTGGTGGATCAGCTCACTCTGGGGCGGGCCGCGGTGCGGGGCGAAGAGGCGCGGCAGCGGGTCGCGGCCCTCACCGGGCGGGAGCGCGAGGTCCTCGGACTGCTCGGGGAGGGGCTGTCCAACGCGGACGCGGGCCGACGCCTGCATATGAGCGAGGCGACCGTGAAGACGTATGTGAGCCGGATCCTGGCGAAGCTGGGATGCGAGAACCGGGTGCAGGCCGCGTTGCTGGCGAGGGACGCCGGGTTGTAGGCGGGGAGCGCGGGCCTGCGGGTGAGGGAAGCCGGGTCGTGGACGGGCCGCCCGGCGTTGTACGGGGCGGTGGCGAACCCGTTCGATCCATGGCGAACTCGGTCGAGCCCTGGGGTCTTGTTTCACGTGAAACACCCCATTGGGGATGTTCTCGCGGTTGCGGCGGTCTCACACGTACGAGTCCCGGAACGCGTGGATCCCGATGCGTCCTGCGTTGTCGCCGCGGGTCGTCCGGGTCCGGATGGTGTTCGACCAGCCCCAGTTTCTCCGGCTCGCCGATCTGTCGGCTGACCGTCGATTTGTCCAGCGTGTGGTGGGCGGCCAGGTCCGTCGCGCGGCAGCCGTGCCGGTCGTCGATGTGCGACAGCGGCGTCCTCAGGCCCGGGTGTCGCCGTCGGCTCCACCGCCGTCCTGCGCCATATCGTCACGCCGCTGCTGATGTGCGTCGGCATGGGGCTCGCCTACCTCGGCGCGTTCCACGCCCCTGAGCCGCACGATCCGCGGGTCGACGTGGTCGGGGTGGGGGGGGCAGTGAACAAGTGCTCGCGCAGACCCCGCAGGACGAGAGCGACGGTGCACAGAGAGTTCGGACGGCCCCGGACCGCGCGACCGCGGTGAATCACCTGGCGACACAGGAGAGTTACGGTGCCTATCTGCAGGGGAAGCGCCCCGAGCTGCTGGTGGCGAGCGCGTCCTCCGACACCAGTGCCACGGTGGCCGAGAAGGTCTTCACGAAGGTCGCCACCGAACACGGGCACCCTCTGAAGGCGACCGGCACGGCCCGACCGCGGACGGCGACCCGACTGGGCAGGGCATCTTCTTCCTGCTGGTCGCGCTGAGCATCTGCTCCTGCGCGTCGGTCGCGGTCATCGGTGGCGCGGGCGCGGTGCTCGCGCTGCGGGTCAGGGCGGCGCCGGCGATCGCCGCGTCCTTGGTGGTGAGCCTGATCGGGGCGGTTTTCGCGGGTGGGGTCCACAGGCCGGCAGGCGGTTTCCACCGGGTTGTCCACAGGGGGAGACGGACTTCGGCCGACAGCGGTAGCGTCGTCGCGGTTGATCTGCGACAAGGCACCGGGCCGGTGCGCAGGACAGAGTCGGGGGAGGCTGCGCGCCATGCGTGAAATCGAAGTGCCAGCTCTGGAGCGGGGGACGGCGCCGGGGCGGGGTACGGCGTCTGATCGGGCCGCGGTGGCGGTCCGGGAGTCGATGCCGGAACAGCGGGCTGCGACAGGGGAGCGGCGTATCCCGGTAGTGCCCGGATTCGCGCCGCGGGCGTTTGCGGCGGCCAAGGGTTCCGGCAAGGCATCGCGGTCGCTCAAGGCGGCGGGCAAGGCGCTGCGGGAGCGGGTGTCCAGGGCCTCGCATTCCTCCTTGGTTCTTCCGTCCGGGCGGCCCGATGCCGTGCAGGCGGTCGAGCGGTCGAATCTGGGCAGGGTGCCCGCCCTCGCGCCGATACGGGTCGGACGGATGGCGGCCACGCCGTTCGCCTTTCTGCGCGGCTCGGCCGGGTTGATGGCGCATGACCTGGTGGGCACGCCGGTCAGCCGGGTGGGCGCCCAGCTCTGCGGCGACGCCCACGCCGCCAATTTCGGGTTGTACGGGGATGCGCGTGGCAGCCTCGTCATCGACCTGAACGATTTCGACGAGACCGTGTTCGGTCCCTGGGAATGGGACCTCAAACGCCTTGCCACCTCCCTTGTACTGGCCGGGAGGGAGGCCGGTGCGGACGAGGACACCTGCCGTCGGGGCGCGTACGACACGGTGGGCGCGTACCGGCGGACCATGCGGCTGCTGGCCGGGCTGCCCGCGCTCGACGCCTGGAACGCCATCGCGGACGAGGAACTGGTCTCGCACACGGACGCGCGGGATCTGCTCGGCACGCTGGAACGCGTCTCGGAGAAGGCCCGCAGCAACACCAGTGCCCGTTTCGCCGCCAGGTCCACCGAGGACTCCGGTGACGGGGGGCGCCGCTTCGTCGACGCCCCTCCTGTGCTGCGGCGGGTGCCGGACGAGGAGGCCGCGGCGGTGGCGGCGGGGCTCGGTGACTATCTGGGCACGATCTCCGAGGACATGGTGCCCCTCCTCGGCAGGTACGCGATACACGACGTGGCGTTCCGGGTGGTCGGCACGGGGAGCGTCGGCACCCGGTCGTACGTGGTGCTTCTGCTCGACCACCGGGGCGAACCCCTGGTGCTCCAGGTGAAGGAGGCGCGGCCCTCCGCGCTCGCGCCGTATCTGCCGGCCGTCGGGTTCGACGTTCCGGAGGTGGCGCACGAGGGGCGCCGGGTGGTGCTCGGGCAGAGGCGGATGCAGGTCGTGAGCGACATCCTGCTGGGTTGGGCGACCGTGGACGGACGTCCGTACCAGGTGCGGCAGTTCAGGAACCGCAAGGGCAGTGTGGACCCGGCGGCCCTGGCGGCCGACCAGGTGGACGACTACGGCCGGATGACCGGGGCATTGCTGGCGCGTGCCCATGCGCACAGCGCCGACCCGAGACTGATCGCCGGATACTGCGGCAAGAACGACGAACTGGACGAGGCGGTGGCGGCATTCGCTGTGACGTACGCGGACCGTACGGAGGCGGACCACGCGGAGTTGCTGCGGGCCATAGCGGCGGGGCGGATAGCCGCCGAACCGGGCGTGTAGGCGCGCGCAGGGGGGCGCTCCGTCACCATGCGTCCTCGGGGCGGTGGTGATGGCCATACGCTGGACGGGTGACGCACGAAGCCGCCGGGGTGCCGACCACCCGGAACGACGATGACCGGCAGGACAACGGCCAGCAGGACGAGCCGCATGCGCAGACCGAGCAGGACGGTCGGTCGGCCGGTGGTGGTCCGGGGACCGATACCGCCGCCGGGAGCGGTGGAGCCACGGACAGGACGGCCGAGGAGGCGAGGCCCGAGGCGCGGCTGGCCAGGGCCGTGCGGGTGGCGGAGCAGGCTCTGATCGAGTTCGAGATCGCGGTGGAGACCTTCCGGGTCGAGGTCGAGAACTTCTCCCGGTTGCACCACCAGAAGCTCGGCCCGATGTACGCCCGCCTCGACGAGCTCGACGCGCGGATCGCGGAGACCCGGGCCGCCAGAACGGGGGACCCCGAGGATCTGCGCAAGGCGCGTGAGGCCCGGGCGGCCGTGATGCCGATGCCGGGTGTCGACGAGCTGTTCCACGACTGGATCGACTCCGACGGGCTGTCCCCCGAGGCGGCGGCGATGCTGACCGAGCAGCCGGTACGGCCGCCGAAGCGGGTCCGGCCGACCGACGAGGCGCGCAAGCTCTATCGCGAGCTGGCACGCAAGGCCCACCCGGACCTGGCGCAGGACGAGACGGAGCGGGCGCGCCGGGAGGAGTTCATCACCCGGGTCAACGCCGCTTACGGACGCGGTGACGAGGCGTTGTTGGAGGAGCTGGCGCAGGAGTGGGCGGCGGGTCCGGTGGTGCCGGAGGTGGAGCTGAGCGAGAGCGAGGAGCTCTACGCGCGGCTGAACTGGCTGACCCAGCGCAAGGAACTCCTGACGGTTCTGGCACGGGAGCTCGAGGAGAGCGCGATCGGCGCCATGCTGCGGATGGCGCCCGACGACCCGGACCGGTTGCTCGACGAGATCGCCGAACAGCTGCTGGCCGAGGTCGCCCGGCGTGAGGAGGAGCTGGCGGGACTGGTGCAGTAGCGTTTCTGGTGACCCAGGAGCGTACGTACGAGAGAAGGCACATCCCATGAATTTCGCCCCGCTGCCCTCGGTGGATGCCGCGGCGGTCCCGTCGGACGGCTTCGTGCTGGACGTCCGGGAGGACGACGAATGGGCGGCCGGGCACGTCGAAGGTGCCCTGCACATTCCGATGAGTGACTTCGTGGGGCGTTTCGGTGAGCTGACCGGGGCCGTCGAGGACGGTCGGCGCGTGCATGTGATGTGCCGGGTCGGCGGTCGGTCCGCCCAGGTGACCCAGTACCTGGTGGGACAGGGCATCGACGCCGTGAACGTGGACGGCGGCATGCTCGCCTGGGACGGTGCCGGACGCCCCATGGTCACCGACAACGGCAACGCCGCCGTCGTGCTCTGAAGCGGTCCTGAGGCGCTCTGAGGCGATCCGGAGGAGCCCTGGCCTCCGTTTCCTGGAGCAGAGGGGCGCGCAGCCCTCCGGGGTCGGTTCCCGGGACCACCGGGATGTCTGGGCCTCCGGAGCGGTTCGGCCCCGTCGCCGTGCGGGCCTCGTGCGGTACGGGCCCGCTGTGGTTCGGGCCGACTGTGGTTCGGTTTCCGTACGGCACGGCGCCGATGTCGTTCGGCGCGGCGGCGGTGCCTTTCTCGGTTCCTTTCCGCCGGGTGGGGCGCTGGTCGGGTCAGCCGAGCAGGTGCGCGGCCAGCAGGTCGCCCAGTGCTTCCTCGTGCGCGGCAGCCGGACCGAGGGAGAGTTCCACCTGCTTCGCCCAGGCATGGAACCGGTGCAGGGAGTAGTCGGTGTCCGCACCGAAGCCGCCGTGTACATGCTGTGCGGTTTGCACGACCCGGCGGACGCCCTCCGAGGCCCAGATCTTCGCCACGGAGATGTCCCCCTCGACCGGCAGGGCGCCGTCGGCCGCGGTGGACAGGCGCCAGGCCGCCTGCCAGAGCGTGACCTCCATGGCCCGAAGGTCGATGTAACGGTCTGCGGCCTGCACGGCGACGGACTGGAAGGTGGCGATCGGATGACCGAACTGCTCGCGTCTCCCCGCGTATGCGCTCGTCATGCCGAGCACGGCCTCGCCCAGCCCCAGCGCGAGCGCGCAGGTCCCGGTGGTGAGCAGGGCGCGCAGCCATTCCCAGGCCCCGGCGGTGTCGATCAGCGCCTCGCCACCGACACGTACCGCGTCCAGCCGGACCTCGGCGAACGGTTCACCGCTGGTGGAGAACTGCTCGGCCAGGGTGACGCCTTCCTGTGAGGGGCGGACCAGGGCGATGACCGTCCGGCCCTCCTCCGTACGGGCGGGGACCGCAATCCGGTCCGCGGACGCCGCCCACGGCACCCCCGTCTGTACCCCGTCCAGCACCCGAACGGTGTCGTCACCCTCGCGGCCGGACGCATCACGGCGATCATCGCCGGGAGCACCGCCCGGGGTGTCACCGGCGCCTCGTCCCGCGACATCGCGAGGGACGGTCCGGGCGGTGACGGCGAGTTCCGCCGGGTCGTGGCCGGAGCGGCCGTTGGCACCGACGGTGAGGACCAGTTCCCCTCGGCCGACCCGGGGCAGAAGGCCGGAGGCCGACGCCGGGTCGCCGTAGCGCTGGAGCGCCATCGCGACGGCGTATGTCTCCAGCAGCGGTACCCGCGCGAGCACCCTGGCGGATTCCCGCAGCACCAGGCAGAGGGCGACGAGGTCGAGACCTGCCCCGCCGTGTTCCGGTGACAGGGGCAGACTCAGCAGGTCGCTCGCGGCGAGCCGGGCCCACAGGCTCCGGTCGATGTCCTCCGCCACGGCGCCCGGTACGAGGGCGGGGCTGGGAACGCCGTCGGGTGCGACACCCGAGAAGACCGCTTTCGCCGCCTCCGCGGCCGCTCGCTGTTCCTCGGTGAAGGTGAAGTCCATCGTCCCTGCCTCCCGCGAACCGCCGCTCCCGGATCCCATGTCTGACGGTCCGTCAAGATAGAACAGGTTCTATGAGAAGGGAACAGGAGAACGCGCGAGTGCGCACGGCGAGACGGAGGAGCGAGGTGAGGCGGGGCGGGTGAAGCGGCATCGAGCGGCGCCAAGTGGTGCGAGGCGGCGTGGGGTGGGCGGTTCGGGTGCGCTCAGCGGTCGAAGTCCAGCTCCACCTCCGGTGTCGCCGGATGTGACTGGCACGCCAGCACGTATCCCGCGTCCGTCTCCTCGGGTTCCAGTGCGAAGTTGCGGTCCATCCGGACCTCGCCCGAGACCAGGAACGCCCGGCAGGTCCCGCACACACCGCCCTTGCAGGCGTACGGCGCGTCGGAGCGGCTGCGCAGAACCGTCTCCAGCAACGACTCGCCCTCCTGCACGGGCCAGGTGCCGGAACGGCCGTCCAGGGTCGCCGTGAGCCTACTGTGGGCCGGTGCTTCGGGCCGGGGCCGGGTGGCCGAGCCCGGGGCGTCGTCCACATGGAAGATCTCCTGGTGGATGTGCGTCCGGTCGACACCCAGGTCGCGCAGCGCCCCTTCCGCCGCCTGCACCAGGCCGAAGGGGCCGCACAGATACCAGCCGTCCATCTCCGCCACCGGGAGCAGCGCGGGCAGCAGTCGGCCGAGCCGGTCCCGGTCCAGTCGGCCGGAGGGCAGACCCGCCTGCTGTTCCTCCCGGGAGAGCGCCGTTACCAGCTGGAATCTGTCCGGGTAGCGGTCCTTCAGGTCGGCGACCTCGTCCAGGAACATCGTCGATCCGGCTGTCCGGTCGCTCCGGATCAGGCAGAAGACGGCGTCGGGCTCCCGCTCCAGCAGCGTCGCCGCGATGGACAGCACCGGTGTGATCCCGCTGCCTCCGACGATCGCCGCGAAGCGCCCGGGGCGCGGCACGAGCACGAATCGGCCCATCGGGGGCATCGCCTCGATCATGTCGCCCACGGAGAGTTCCTTCAGCGCGTAGGTGGAGAACGCGCCGCCGTCGACGAGCCGGATCCCCACGCGCAGCACCGGGTCGGCCGGTTCCCCCGTGGCCGGGGAACAGATCGAGTACGAGCGGCGGATCTCCTCGCCGTCGACGGTGTAGCGCACGTTGAGGTGCTGACCGGGCTTGTGGCGGAAGGTGTCGCGCAGCTCGGGCGGCACGGCGAGGGTGACGGCCACCGAATCGTCCGTGAGCCGTTCGATCGCGTGGACCCGGAGCGGATGGAACATCTACAACTCCTTGAAGTGGTCGAACGGTTCGTGACACGCCACACACCGCCGCAGCGCCTTGCACGCGGTGGAGGAGAACCGGCTCAGCAGCTCCGTGTCGGTCGAGCCGCAGTGCGGGCAGCGCACCGAGAGCGCGAGCGGTACCGGGCCGGTGCCGGGAACCGCGGACGCGGCGCCGTGCGGGCGCGGGGGCGCGATGCCGGACTCGGCGAGCTTGCGCCGTCCTTCCGCGCTGATGTCGTCCGTGGACCATGCCGGGGAGAGCACGGTGACCACGCAGACCTCCGGTATGCCGTGGTCGTTCAGCACCCGCTCGATGTCGGCGGACATGGCCTCGATCGCCGGGCATCCGGTGTACGTCGGGGTGAGACGCACGGTGACCCGTCCGGGTGCGAGCACCTCCACGCCCCGCAGCACCCCCAGTTCGTCCAGGGTCAGCATGGGCATCTCGGGATCGGGCACGGAGCCCGCCAGCCGGTGCAGTTCCGCTTCGAGAAGGGTCTCGGTCACCATGTCGCCCCCGGATGGCTGCGATGCAGATGCTGCATCTCGGCGAGCATCCGGCCGAAGGGTTCGGTGTGGATGCCCTGGCGTCCCGCACCCGCCGTCCACGCCGTGGACCGCGGGCCGTCCGGCACGGTCAGCGTGGCCCGTTCCAGCACGTCCGTGACGGATTTCGACCAACTGTCCTGCAGTGAGGGCCAGTCGACCTCCACTCCCTCGACGGGCTGGAACAGCTCACCGGTGAACCGCCAGAGTGCGTCCACGGCGCGCTGCATCCGCTCATGGCTCTCGTCCGTGCCGTCGCCGAGCCGCAGGGTCCATTGCTCCGCGTGGTCCAGGTGGTACGCGACTTCCTTGACCGCCTTCGCGGCCAGGCCGGCGAAGGGGCCGTCGCCCGCCGCGAGCCGCTCGTACAGCAGGTGCTGGTAGGCGGAGAAGTAGAGCTGCCGGGCGATGGTCTGGGCGAAGTCGCCGTTCGGCTGCTCGACCAACTGGACGTTGCGGAACGCGCGTTCCTCGCGCAGATACGCCAGCTCGTCCTCGTCGCCCGCGAGGGAGAGCAGCACACGTGCCTGCCCCAGCAGGTCCAGGGCGATATTGGCCAGCGCCACCTCCTCCTCCAGGACGGGGGCGTGACCGGCCCACTCCCCCAGCCGGTGCGAGAGCACCAGCGCGTCGTCGCCCAGGGCGAGTGCCGCGGTCACAGGTGCTTCACCCCTTCGGGGATGTCGTAGAACGTCGGGTGCCGGTACGGCTTGTCGGCGGCCGGTTCGAAGAACGAGTCCTTCTCGTCCGGCGACGACGCCGTCACCTGGGCGGACGGGACGACCCAGATGGAGACGCCCTCGGAGCGGCGGGTGTACAGATCGCGTGCGTTGCGCAGGGCCATCTCCGCGTCCGGGGCGTGAAGGCTGCCCGCGTGGGTGTGGGACAGACCGCGGCGCGAGCGCACGAACACCTCCCACAGCGGCCATTCGGTCGAGCTGCTCATGCCGTCGCCTCCCCGTTCCGTACCGGTGTGTGCTTCGCGGCGTACGCCGCCGCCGCGTCCCTGACCCAGGCGCCTTCCTCGTGCGCCCGGCGGCGCCGGCCGAGGCGCTCTTCGTTGCACGGGCCGTTGCCCTTGAGGACCTCCTGGAACTCCGCCCAGTCGATCGCCCCGAAGTCGTGGTGCCCACGCTGTTCGTTCCACCGAAGGTCCGGATCCGGGAGGGTGAGTCCCAGGGCCTCGGCCTGCGGGACGCATATGTCCACGAAGCGCTGCCGCAGCTCGTCGTTGGAATGCCGCTTGATCTTCCAGGCCATCGATCGTGCCGAGTGGGCGGACGCGTCGTCCGGCGGACCGAACATCATCAGGGACGGCCACCACCAGCGGTTCACCGCGTCCTGAGCCATCTCGTGCTGGGCCGGGGTGCCGCGGCTGAGGGCGAGCAGCAGCTCGTACCCCTGACGCTGGTGGAACGACTCCTCCTTGCAGATGCGGACCATCGCCCGCGCATAGGGGCCGTAGGAGCAGCGGCAGAGCGGCACCTGGTTGGTGATCGCGGCGCCGTCCACCAGCCAGCCGATCGCTCCGACGTCCGCCCAGGTCAGCGTGGGGTAGTTGAAGATCGACGAATACCGTTGGCGGCCCGCGTGAAGCTTGTCCAGCAGCTCCTCGCGGCCGACGCCGAGCGTCTCGGTGGCGCTGTACAGATAGAGCCCGTGCCCTGCCTCGTCCTGCACCTTGGCCATCAGGATCGCCTTGCGGCGCAGCGAGGGTGCTCGCGAGATCCAGTTGGCCTCCGGCTGCATGCCGATGATCTCGGAATGGGCGTGCTGGGCCATTTGCCTGATCAGCGAGGCGCGGTAGGCGTCCGGCATCCAGTCACGGGGCTCGATGCGCTCGTCCGCCGCCACCGCGGCGTCGAAGGCCGCTTCGAGCGCCTCGTCCGCTTCGCCGGCCCCCTCGGGCCCGCCTGCTCCCGTCTGCGTCGTCTGGCCCGCAGTCACTGCCGTCATCCCGGACTCCCTACCGACCGACCGATCGTTCGGTTCGTTGTCTACAATGGTGAGTCGGCGGCCCGTAGGGTGTCAACCCTGTGGACAACTCACCGGGATCGACGGGGATCGGGGCGGGATGGATTCGTACGACGAAACGGACGGCGAGAGCGGAGACGGGGGAGCCGGGCCGGGGCGGCAGTGGCGCGGAGCGGGGCAGGGAGAGGACGCGCCGACCGGTGCCGCCCCGGGGCCGGGACGCGCCTCCCCGGGTGGCGTGGCCGCACTCTCGCTGCCGTACCAGGCCGTCGCGGCGATCGCCCTGTCGGTCATCGGACTTCTCGCCTGCGGCCACCTGGCCATGGTCTTCCTGCACGTCGCACCGTCCAACACGCTGACCAAGCAGCACGGCGAAGCGGTCGACGACTGGATCTACCCGGAGTTCGAGCAGAACTGGAAACTGTTCGCCCCCAACCCGCTCCAGCAGAACGTGGCCGTGCACGTACGGGCCGAGGTGGCGGGGGAGGACGGCCGACGCACCACCGCCTGGATGAGCCTGACCGGTGAGGACACCGAGGCGATACGCGGAAACGTCATACCCAGCCACATCCACCAGAACGAGCTGCGACGCGCCTGGGACTTCTACATCAACTCCCACGACAACGAGAACCGGGCGAACGGCGTGCGCGGCGAACTGTCCGAGCGCTACCTGCGCCGCATCACGATGCTGCGCCTCACCGGACACGACTACGGCGGCACCGTCGAGCGCATCCAGCTCCGTTCCGAGGTCCGGTCCGTCGGGGCACCCGCCTGGAGCAACGAGAAGATCAGCACCAAGCCGTCCTACCGGGTGCTGCCGTGGTGGACCGTGACCTCCGCCGATCTACCCGAAGACGCCGAGGACGCCGAGGACGCCGGGAACGCCGGAAAAGCGATGAGTGCCGGGAGCGCCGAGGGGGCCGACAAGTGAGTACGCTCTCCCTCGATCGCAAGCTCGCCCGCGCCGTCCAGCGCGTCACCTCCACGGCCCTCGGCCCGTACCAGAGCGCCGTCATCCGGATCGGATTCTCCGCCACCTACCTGCTGTTCCTGCTGCGCGAGATACCGAACCGCCATGAGATGTACGGCCCCGATGCCCCGTGGCGCTGGGACATGGCGCGGGAGCTCATATCGGGCAACCAGGCGTTCACCGCGCTCATGTGGTCGGACAGCACGGTCTGGTTCGAGATCGTGTACGCGGTCGCCCTGCTCTCGGCCGCGCTGCTGATGGTCGGATGGCGCACCCGCGCCGTATCGGTCCTCTTCATGGTCGGTGTGCTCTCCCTGCAGAACCGCAGCATCTTCATGGGCGACGGCGGTGACAACGTCATCCATCTGATGGCCATCTACCTCGTACTGACCCGCTGCGGGCAGGTGTGGTCGCTGGACGCACGACGCGCGGCCCGTACGGCACGCGCCGCCGGTCTCGCGGCCCTTTTGCCTCCGGTGGGTGCCGAGGCGCCGGGGCAGGTGGGCGCGCCCGCGAAGGCGAACGCCGACGACCCGGCGCGGCCGGTGCGGCGGGATGCGGTCGGCCCTGTTCTCTGGGGGGCGCTGGGCCTGGTCCTCATCGCGGCCACGCTGACCGACGGCCTCGGGGGCACCTGGTGGTTCCCGGTTCTTCTCTGGATCCTCTGGGTGGGCCAGGGGCTCTGGTGGATCGTGAACCGGCGGGCCCCGCACAGCGAGATGCGCACCCTGCTCGACATCGTGGCCAACCTCGCCCACAACGCCACCCTCGTCGTGGTCATGGCCGAGGTCTGTGTGATCTACGCGACGGCCGGCTGGTACAAGGTCCAGGGGTCGAGGTGGCAGGACGGCACGGCGCTGTACTACCCGCTGAAGCTCGACTACTTCGCGCCGTGGCCCGCGCTGTCGGACATCCTCGCGTCCAGCGGTGTGATCGTGATGCTGGTGAGCTACGGCACGGTGATCGTGCAGGTCGCCTTCCCGTTCACCCTGTTCAACCGGAAGGTCAAGAACGTCCTGCTCGCCGTCATGATCTGTGAGCACGCCGGCATCGCCCTGCTGCTCGGGCTGCCGTTCTTCTCCATGGCGATGATCGCCGCCGACTCCGTGTTCCTGCCGACCGCCTTCCTGGTGTGGCTCGGCGACCGGGTGGCCCACGGGCGGAGGCTGCTGTTCGGGCGGAAGGTGAAGGTGCCCGGTCAGCGGCGTTCCACCGATGCCGAGGAGGCCCCGCAGCAAGTCGGCGGCGAGGGTCATACGCTCGTCGGGTGAGTAGTGAGAACGGCAGCACGACCGGCGGTATCGGCCGCACCGGCAGCATCGGCGGGAATCCGCCGACCGATGAGCTGCCACGACCCGGGGCGTCGGGTGCGCCCGGACCGGCGGCGGAGCCCGTGCAGTACGACGACGGGTTCGGGCCGCAGGTCGGGGTGGGGCCGCATCCCCTGCCCTGGCCCGTGGACGAGCGGTACGACCCCGAGCTGCTCGCCCACGGGGACCGGCGCAATGTCGGCGACGCCTATCGCTACTGGACGCGGGAGGCGATCGTCGCCGACCTGGACCCGCGGCGGCACGACTTCCACGTGGCGGTCGAGAACTGGGGCCACGACTTCAACATCGGCTCCGTGGTGCGGACCGCGAACGCGTTCCTCGCCAAGGAGGTCCACATCGTGGGGCGAAGGCGCTGGAACCGGCGCGGTGCGATGGTCACCGACCGGTACCAGCACGTGCGGCACCACCCCGACACGGAGTCGCTGACCGCATGGGCGGCCGCGGAAGGGCTGCCGATCATCGGCATCGACAACCTTCCGGGCTCGGTTCCGCTGGAACGCACCGAGCTGCCGCGTCGGTGCGTGCTGCTCTTCGGACAGGAAGGGCCCGGGCTGACCGAGGAAGCCCGGGAGCACGCGGCGATGGTGTGCTCCATCGCGCAGTTCGGGTCGACGCGGTCGATCAACGCGGGCGCCGCCGCCGCGATCGCCATGCACGCGTGGGTGCAGCGGTACGCGGAGATTCCGGAGCCGGGCCAGTAGCCGGGGCAACAACACGGCAAGCCCCGCACCAGGAGTTCTGACGTGGGCGGGAACATCCGGCGAGGCCAGGCCGTGGATGCCGACGCGGGCGCGGGTACGGGTGCCGTTGCTGGTTTCCCGACGCCGGCCCCGGACCCGGCCTCGACCCATGGCCCTGCCCGAGCCCGGCCCTTGCCCCCCGGTCGGCTCCTCGGCTCCCGGACCGGCGTCACGCCTGGCGGCGGACTTCCACCATACGGAAGCGGTTGGCCACGAAGGCGCTGTCGCACAGGGCCGCGTTCGCTGCCGGGTTGCCGCCCGAGCCGTGGAAGTCGGAGAACGCCGCGGTCTGGTTGACGTACACGCCACCCGTGAGGTTCAGCGAGAGTTGGGCCGACTCGTCCAGGCAGACGTCCTCGACGGCACGCTCCACGTCCGGTGAGGTGGTGTACGCGCCGACGGTCATCGCGCCCTTGTCGCGGATCGTACGGCGGAGCAGTTCCACGGCATCGGCCGCCGAGTCGACGGCGACGGCGAAGGAGACCGGCCCGAAGCACTCCGACATGTAGTGCTCCGCGTCGTCCGGCTTGTTGCCGTCCAGCTTGACGATGACGGGCGTGCGGACCACGGCGTCGGGGAATTCCGGGTTGACCACCGTGCGGGAGGGCAGGGCGACCTCGCCCAGCCCCGCGGCCGCCTCCAGCCGGGCCTTCACATCGGGGTTGACGAGGGCGCCGAGCAGGGCGCCCGCCCGCGCGTCGTCCCCCAGCAGACCGTCGACCGCGGTGCCGATGTCGGCGACGACCTCGTCGTACGTCTTGTCGCCGGCGTCGGTCGAGATGCCGGCGCGGGGAATCAGCAGGTTCTGCGGGGTGGTGCACATCTGGCCGCTGTACAGCGAGAGGGAGAAGGCCAGATTGGAGAGCATGCCCCGGTAGTCGTCGGTGGAGTCGAGGACGATGGTGTTGACCCCGGCCTTCTCCGTGTACACCTGCGCCTGCCGGGCGTTGGTCTCCAGCCAGTCGCCGAAGGCCGTGGACCCGGTGTAGTCGATGATCTTGATCTCGGGGCGTACGGCGAGGGTCTTCGCGATGCCTTCGCCGGGCCGCTCGGCGGCCAGGGCGACCAGGTTGGCGTCGAAGCCCGCCTCGACGAGCACCTCGCGGGCCAGCCGGACCGTGAGCGCGAGCGGGAGCACGGCGCGCGGATGCGGCTTGACCAGGACGGGGTTGCCGGTGGCCAGCGAGGCGAACAGGCCGGGGTAGCCGTTCCACGTGGGAAACGTGTTGCACCCGATCAGCAGCGAGATGCCGCGCGGAGCCGCGGTGAACGACTTGTGCAGCCGGAGCGGATCGCGCTTGCCCTGCGGCTTGGACCAGTCGGCGCTCCCCGGCGTGCGGACCTGCTCCGCGTACGCGTACGCCACGGCTTCCAGTCCGCGGTCCTGGGCGTGCGGGCCGCCCGCCTGGAGCGCCATCATGAACGCCTGGCCGCTGGTGTGCATCACGGCGTGGGCGAACTCGTGGGTCCTGCCGCTGATCCGCGAGAGGATCTCCAAGCAGACCAGGGCCCTCGTCTCGGGGCCCGCCGTCCGCCACGCGGCCATGCCGGCACGCATCGCCGGGAGCAGCACGTCCAGGTCGGCGTGCGGATACTCGACGCCCAGCTCCGGTCCGTACGGAGACACCTCTCCGCCCGTCCAGCCGTCGGTGCCGGGCTGGCCGAGGTCGAGGCGGGTGTGCAGCACGGCGTCGAACGCGGCCTTGCCCTCGGCGGCTCCCAGGCTGCCGGGGGCTCCGCCCTCGCCGTACGCCTTCGGGTGCTCGGGGTGCGGGGACCAGTACGCGCGCGTACGGATCGCGTCGAGGGCCTGGTCGAGCGTGGGGCGGTGCTTCTCGGAAAGCAGATGCGGGGTGAGCTCGGCGGCCATGACGGACCAACTCCTCATCGAGCTGGGCAGGAACGGGTGGACAGAGTTAGAGTAACCGAACGATCGGTCGGGACAAGGGGGCCCGCCAAACCTGTGGACAAACTCGTAGGGGAGGATCGCGGACATGACCACGGCCAAGCGGGACACGTACACCCCGGAGACCCTGCTCACCGTCGCCGTCCGCGTCTTCAACGAGCGCGGCTACGACGGTACGTCGATGGAGCATCTCTCCAAGGCGGCGGGCATCTCCAAGTCCTCCATCTATCACCACGTCACCGGCAAGGAGGACCTGCTCCACCGTGCGGTGAGCCGGGCGCTGGACGGGCTCTTCGGGATTCTCGACGAACCCGGCGCCACGCAGGGGCGGGCGGTCGAGCGCGTCGAATACGTGACGCGACGGACCGTCGACGTGCTGATAGCCGAGCTGCCCTACGTCACTCTGCTGCTGCGGGTGCGGGGCAACACGAAGACCGAGCGCTGGGCGATGGAGCGGCGGCGCGAGTTCGACCAGCGGGTGACGGATCTGCTCGGGGCGGCCGTCACCGAGGGTGATCTCCGCTCGGACGTGGACATACGACTGGTGACGCGGCTGCTTTTCGGAATGGTCAACTCCCTGGTGGAGTGGTACCGGCCGCAGCCGGACGGCGGCGCCGACGGCGAGCGGCTGGCGGACACGCTCGTCCGGGTGGCCTTCGAGGGGATGCGGTCCAGCCGCTGAGACCTGCTGAGGCCTTCTGAGACCCGCTGGGACTGCTGAGGACCGGCGCCGGGGCCCGGGTCGGCGCCGATGCGGGCGTCGGTCAGGTGAGCTCGGTGGGCCGGTCCGGGCCCGGGGCCAGGTCCGTCTCCTCGAACACGAGCAGCGTGCGGGTGGAGAGCACCTCCGGAATGGACTGGATCTTCGTCAGGACCAGTTCGCGCAGTGACCGGTTGTCCGGTGTGTGCACCAGCAGCAGGACATCGAAGTCGCCGCTGACGAGGGCGATATGGGTCGCGCCCGGCAGGGCCTGGAGCTGCTCGCGCACGGTGCGCCAGGAATTCTGGACGATCTTGAGCGTGATGTAGGCGGAGGCGCCCTGGCCCGCCCGCTCGTGGTCCACGCGGGCGCTGAATCCACGGATCACGCCGTCGTCGATGAGCCGGTTGATCCGCGCGTACGCGTTGGCGCGGGACACATGGACGCGATCGGCCACCGACCGTATCGAGGCGCGGCCGTCCGTCTGGAGCAGCCGCAGGATGTCGCGGTCGACGGCGTCGAGCGGGCGGGCCGGCGGAATCCGGTCGGGTTCCGCGATCCCGTCGGCCATTTGTTCAGCTGCCATGTGCCCGCGCCTCCTCGTCCTGGACGACCTGCCCCTATCCCAGGCTGTGGATAACCGTTTGTCCACAGGCTGAAGGTGCCTGTAGCCAAAATGCGCTCGCGACCGAACAATCGGTAGGTGAGGCACGCCATAGTCGCGCCTCGGACAGCGCTCGACATTTCGATGTATTTCGACACCCCTCGGCTTCGGACGATCCCCCCGTGGATTGGACGACCCCCGAAGCCGACAGACGCCGCTCGAAACCCTCGACGCCAGGAGGTGCTTGTCATGACGGTCCAAGAGCTGCCCGGCGCGGCCGCTTACCGCCCCACGCCGCCCCCGGCCTGGAAGCCGCTCACCGATCCCGCGCCGCTGCTCCCGGACCCCGAGCCGTACCGTGTGCTCGGTACGGATGCCGCGGGCGACGCCGATCCCGGGCTGCTGCTCCGGCTCTACGCGGAGCTGGTCCGCGGTCGCAGGTACAACGCGCAGGCCACCGCCCTGACCAAGCAAGGGCGGCTCGCCGTCTACCCGTCGAGCACCGGGCAGGAGGCGTGCGAGACAGTGGCCGCGCTGGTGCTGGAGGACCAGGACTGGCTCTTTCCCAGCTACCGCGACACGCTGGCGGCCGTGGCGCGCGGACTGGACCCGGTCGAGGCGCTGACGCTGCTGCGTGGCGACCGGCACAGCGGTTACGACCCGCGTGAGCACCGCATCGCACCGCTCTGCACCCCGCTCGCCACCCAGTTGCCGCATGCCGTGGGCCTGGCCCACGCGGCGCGCCTGCGGGGCGACGACGTCGTGGCGCTGGCCATGGTCGGCGACGGCGGCACCAGCGAGGGGGATTTCCACGAGGCGCTCAATTTCGCGGCCGTCTGGCGGGCCCCGGTCGTCTTCTTCGTGCAGAACAACGGCTTCGCGATCTCCGTGCCGCTGGCGAAGCAGACCGCGGCCCCGTCCCTGGCGCACAAGGCCGTGGGGTACGGGATGCCGGGCCGGCTGGTGGACGGCAATGACGCGGTGGCCGTGCACCAGGTCCTCGGCGAGGCGGTCGCGCGGGCGCGGAGCGGTGGCGGTCCCACACTCGTCGAGGCGGTGACATACCGCATGGACGCCCACACGAACGCCGACGACGCCACGCGCTACCGCACCGACAGCGAGGTGGAGGCGTGGCGTGCGCACGATCCGATCCAGCTCCTGGAACGGGAGCTGACCGAACGGGGACTGCTCGACGACGGTGTGAGGGAAGAAGCGCGCGCGTCCGCCGAGCGGATGGCGGCGGCGCTGCGTGAGCGGATGAACGCCGATCCGGTGCTGGACCCCATGGATCTCTTCGCCCACGTATACGCGGAGCAGACCACTCAACTGCGGGAGCAGGCTGCCCTGTTGCGCGCGGAGTCGGAAGTCGAGCAGGACCAGCGGTACGACCAGCAGGACCGTGACGGAACGGAGGAGGGGCGATGACCATCGCAGCGGCGCCGGCCGGCGAGCGGACCGCGAAGACCAGACCCGCCACGATGGCGCAGGCTCTTGGGCGGGCGCTGCGCGACTCGATGGCCGAAGATCCGACGGTGCACGTCCTCGGTGAGGACGTCGGCACGCTCGGCGGGGTCTTCCGGATCACCGACGGTCTGGCGAAGGAGTTCGGCGACGACCGCTGCACGGACACCCCGCTGGCCGAGGCGGGCATTCTCGGCACGGCCGTCGGCATGGCGATGTACGGGCTGCGGCCCGTGGTGGAGATGCAGTTCGACGCGTTCGCCTATCCGGCGTTGGAGCAACTCATCAACCATGTCGCCAAGATGCGGAACCGGACGGGCGGTGCCATGCCGCTTCCGATCACGGTCCGGGTGCCTTACGGGGGCGGGATCGGAGGGGTCGAGCACCACAGCGATTCCTCGGAGGCGTACTACATGGCGACGCCCGGCCTCCATGTCGTCACCCCTGCAACGGTCGAGGACGCGTACGGGCTGCTGAGGGCGTCGATCGCCTCCGACGACCCGGTGGTCTTCATGGAGCCGAAGCGGCTCTACTGGTCGAAGGCGGACTGGTCGCCCGACGCGCCCGCGGCCGTCGAGCCGATCGGGCGGGCCGTCGTCCGCCGACGCGGGCGCAGCGCGACACTGATCACGTACGGCCCTTCGCTTCCGGTCTGCATGGAGGCCGCGGAAGCGGCGGTCGAGGAGGGCTGGGACCTCGAAGTCGTCGACCTGCGTTCGCTGGTGCCGTTCGACGACGAGACGGTCGGCGCCTCCGTACGGCGTACGGGGCGCGCGGTCGTCGTCCATGAGTCCTCCGGTTTCGGCGGTCCGGGCGGTGAGATAGCGGCCCGGGTGACCGAGCGGTGCTTTCACCACTTGGAGGCGCCGGTGCTGCGGGTCGCCGGGTTCGACATCCCGTACCCGCCGCCGATGCAGGAGCGGCACCATCTGCCGGGCGTGGACCGGGTGCTCGACGCGGTCGCCCGCCTGCAGTGGGAGGCGGAGAGCTGATGGCCCAGGTACTCGAATTCAGGCTGCCGGACCTCGGTGAGGGGCTCACGGAGGCGGAGATCGTGCGCTGGCTGGTGGAGGTCGGCGATGTCGTCGCCATCGATCAGCCGGTCGTCGAGGTCGAGACGGCCAAGGCGATGGTGGAGGTGCCGTGCCCGTACGGGGGAGTGGTGACGGCTCGGTTCGGTGAGGAGGGTGCGGAACTGCCGGTCGGGGCACCTCTGTTGACCGTTGCGGTGGGCTCCGGGGAGGACGGAGGGACCGAGGCGCCCGTAGGGGCTGGGGCGTCTGCGGAGTCCAGGAGGGCTGTGGGGACCGGAGGGGCCGTGGGGGCTGAGGGATCTTTGGGAGGTGCGGGGGCCGCGGGATCCGGTGGGTCGTCGGGTGCCGGGGCCCGGGCCGCGGGGGTGTCCGGAACCGGTGAGGCGGAGTCGTCCGGCAACGTGCTCGTCGGATACGGGACCGGCGCGCCGGTGGCCCGCCGTCGACGGGTGCGTCCTTCGGCGTGGGCGGTGGCGGGCGTCGAGCGGGAGACGACCGGTTCGGCCGGGGCCGCTCCGGTGGCTCGCGCCGCCGTTCCCGACGCGGATCCGGGGCCGGTGGCCGTTGTCTCGCCGCTGGTGAGGAAGCTGGCGCGACAGCATGGCCTGGATCTGCGCCGACTGGTGGGATCCGGCCCCGAAGGGCTGATCCTCCGGGCCGATGTCGAGTCCGCGATCAGGGCGTCGGAGCAGGAGGCTGCGGAGGCCCGTACCGCCGCCCCCGATTCCGCCGCCACAGGCACCGCCTCGCAGTCCGCGGTCCCGCAGCCGGTTGCGGCGTCGGCGGCGTCGATGCGGCCCGCGTCGGTGGGTCGAGGGGCGGTTCCGGCTGCGGAGCGGATCCCGCTGCGGGGCGTACGGGGCGCGGTCGCCGACAAGTTGGCGCGCAGCCGCCGGGAGATTCCCGACGCCACGTGCTGGGTCGACGCGGATGCCACCGAGCTGATGGCGGCCAGGGCCGTGATGAACAGCGCGGGCGGCCCGGTGACGGGCCCCAAGGTATCGGTGCTGGCTCTGTTGGCGCGTATCTGCACCGCCGCGCTGGCCCGGTTCCCCGAGCTCAATTCCACGGTGGATCCGGAGGCGCGGGAAATAGTGCGGCTGCCGGAGGTCCATCTCGGGTTCGCGGCACAGACCGATCGTGGACTGGTCGTCCCTGTCATACGGGACGCGCAGGCCCGGAACGTGGAGTCGATCGGGGCCGAGATAGGCCGACTGACCGAGGCGGCGCGGGCGGGGAGACTCACTCCGGCGGAGCTGACCGGGGGCACGTTCACGCTGAACAACTACGGGGTGTTCGGTGTCGACGGCTCGACCCCGATCATCAACCACCCGGAGGCGGCGATGCTCGGTGTCGGCCGGATCGTGTCCAAGCCGTGGGTGCACCGGGGCGAACTCGCCGTACGCCAGGTCGTCCAGCTCTCGCTGACCTTCGACCACCGGGTCTGCGACGGCGGTACGGCGGGCGGGTTCCTGCGCTACGTGGCCGACTGCGTGGAACAACCGGCGGTTCTGCTGCGCACGTTGTAGCCGGACGGCCGGGGAGTGGCCGCGGATTCCGTTCCTCCGCGTACTCCTTGCCCCTCTTCGCCGCCTTCTCGTCCTCTCCTCGTTCCTCTTCGCCCCTCCTCGCCCGTGTCCTCTGTGCCTGCGTCTGTGTCCGCGATCGGTCTGCCTCAGCGGTCGGGCAGGGACACGCGGACAGGGCGGGGAGAGGGGCGGGGGACGAGGGGCGCGGAACGGGGCACGGCGAGGAGCGGGGTCGGAAGGGCCGCGAGGACCGGGAGGACCGGAGGACCGCCGGGAGGGCGTGGCCCGCATACTCGGAGGCATGACCGCGTATGACGCCATCGTCCTTGCCGGAGGGGCCGCCGCACGACTCGGCGGAGCGGACAAGCCCGGAATCCGGGTCGGTGGCCGCACGCTGCTCGACCGGGTGCTCGCGGCCTGTGCGGGCGCCTCGACCACCGTGGTGGTGGGCGGGCGTCGGCCCACGGCGCGTGCGGTGACCTGGACACGTGAGGTTCCGCAGGGAGGCGGGCCGTTGGCCGCGCTGGACGCCGGGGTGCGGCGCACCGGAGCGGAACGGGTGCTCGTGCTCTCCGCCGATCTGCCGTTCCTCGCGGGGAGCACCGTCGCGGCGCTGCTGGACGCCGTCGGCGACGGCGAGCGGGAGGGGGCCCTGTGCACGGATCAGGAAGGGCGCGACCAGCCTCTCGTGGCCGTCTACCGGGCCGAGCCACTGCGCCGTGAACTCGCCCTGATCGCCGTCGAGCACGGCGGTCTGTCCGGACTTCCGTTGCGGCTGCTGACGGAGGAACTGGATCTGGTGCGGGTGCCGGCCGGCCCTCTCGCCTCCTTCGACTGCGACACCTGGGAGGACATCGCGCAGGCCCGAGTCCGCATCAGGGAGCATGGGACCGTGCTGGACGAATGGATCACCGCAGTCAAGAACGAACTGGGTATCGAGCTCGATGTGGACACCGATGTCCTGCTCGACCTCGCCCGTGATGCCGCTCATGGTGTCGCCCGGCCCGCGGCGCCGTTGACGACCTTCCTGGTCGGATACGCGGCGGCGAAGGCGAGCGGCGACGGCCCGGCAGCGGTGGCCGAGGCAGCCCGCAAGGCTGCGGCGCTGGCTCGGCGGTGGGTGGACGAGAACGAGAGTCGATGACGATCCGGGACGACGGGTCCGACCCGTTTCCGGGGTGGAGCCCGGGGCTGAGCACGAGCCATGGCCCTGGCCCGGCAGCGGGACAGGGGCCGGGAATGGGACCGGGCCCGGCAGCGGAACCGGACTTGGGAACGGGGCCGGGCCTGGGAACGGGACAGGGCCCGAGTGCGAATCCGGTACCTGAGCCGGGCGCGGCTCCGAGCAAGGAGCAGGGCGTGTCCCCGGGGCCGGGTACGAATCCGGCTCCGGGTGCGAGTCCGGAGGAGGTGCGGGCCGCCGAGGAGGAGCTGGCTGTCGAGCAGGCCCTTGCCCTGGTCAGGCGTCAGTCGTCGGGTGAGCCCCGCCCTACGGGTCGGCCCGCCTCGGTGGATCAGGGGCCCGACGCTCACCGGGCCGTCTCCGCCGGGCAGGGGTCCGCGGCCGGTCGGTCCGGCCCCGCATCCGAGCACGAGGACGCGGCCCGGTCGTCTGCCTCGTACCGGCGAGCCGGCCGCATCCCCGACCCGGACCGGCGTGCCGACAGGCGCCCCGCGCGGGATCGGAGCGGGCGGTCGACCTCCTGGCCGGAGGCGCGCGCCCTTGCCGCCCGGTCGGGCCGCGGCGACCCCGCCCGCGTCCGGCACCTTCCCCTCGACCAGGCACTCGGGCACGTACTCGCCGAACCGCTCGTGGCACTCACCGATCTGCCGCCCTTCGACACCTCCGCCATGGACGGCTGGGTCGTCAGCGGGCCGGGACCGTGGACCGTCCGCGAGTCGGTGGGGAGCGAGGAAGGTCTCGAAGGGGCCGGGGACGCGGCTCCGGGTCCGGGGCCGAGCCCGGACCCGAGTGCGAAGAGCCGGCGGGTGCGGGAACGGGGGATCCTCGCCGGTCACGCTGCTCCCGCCAGGCTCCCCGACGGGGACGCCGTACGGATCGCCACCGGTGCGCGCGTCCCGGCGGACGCCAACGCCGTGATCCGCAGCGAGCACGGCCGTGTCGACGAGGCCAAGGGACTGCTCCACGCCCGGTACCGGGTGCACCCCGGGCAGGACATCAGGCCCCGCGGCCAGGAATGCCGCTCCGGTGATCTGCTGCTGCCCGCCGGAACCGTGGTGACCCCCGCCGTACTCGGACTGGCCGCCGCCGCGGGATACGACGGACTGGCCACCGTTCCGCGTCCCCGCGTCGATGTCCTCGTCCTCGGAGACGAGCTGCTGACCAGCGGTCTGCCGCACGACGGACTGATCCGCGACGCGCTCGGGCCGATGATCGGCCCCTGGCTGCGGGCACTGGGCGCCGCCGTCTCCGCCCCGCAGCGTCTCGGCGACGACGCGGCGGCCCTTCGGCGCGCGCTCACCGATTCCGACGCCGATCTTGTCGTCACCACGGGCGGTACTGCTGCGGGCCCGGTCGACCACGTCCATCCGGTGCTCTCCGAGCTCGGGGCCGAGCTGATGGTCGACGGCGTCGCCGTTCGTCCGGGCCACCCGATGCTGCTGGCCAGACTCAAAGCAGCCGGACCGTACGTCGTCGGGCTGCCCGGCAATCCGCTGGCCGCCGTGGCGGGCCTTCTCACGCTCGCCGAGCCGCTGCTCCACGGTCTGGCCGGCCATGTTCCGCACGAGCCGTACCGGGCCGCCGTGCGCGACGAGTTGCCCGGGCATCCGCATGACACCCGGCTGGTGCCCGTCGTCCACCGGGTGGCCGTTTCCCGCCACGAAGCGACCGGGGGCCGGGAGGGCGGCGGCCGAGGAGCCGGGGGGCGGGGAGCCGACCGCCCGACCGGTGGCGTGGGCGCGCGCGATGTCGGAACCGGAGGCGTTGCCGAGTACGTCGTACCACTGCGTTACGACGGTCCGGCGATGCTCCGGGGGGTCGCCGTGGCGGACGGGCTGGCCGTTGTGCCGCCGGGCGGGGTACGGTCCGGCACCGAGGTGGAGATCCTCGAACTACCGTGGGCGTCGGCGACGCCGTGGACGGAAGGGTGTTTCACGTGAAACTTCCCGGCCACGATGCGATGGCCAGGCGCGCTGACGAGCATGTGGTCCCCACACGGGTACAGCTCCCGCGCAGGGTCGTCGACCGGCCTGCCCGGCAGGTGACCAAGCGGCTGTCGATGGCGCTGCTGGTGCTGGCCATCACGGTGGTGATCGTCTGGCTGGACCGCAAGGGATACCACGACGCCGCCGATGACACGGTCGACCTGCTGGACTCGGTGTACTACGCGACGGTCACCCTCTCCACCACCGGCTACGGCGACATCACCCCGTACAGCGACAGTGCCCGGCTCGCCAATGTGCTGCTCGTGACGCCGCTGCGGGTGCTCTTCCTGATCATCCTGGTCGGCACCACCCTTGAGGTCCTCACTGAACGGACCCGGGAGGACTTCCGGCTGAAGCGTTGGAGAACCAACTTGCGTGACCACACCGTCGTCGTCGGATTCGGCACGAAGGGCCGTTCGGCCATCCAGACCCTGCGTGCCTCCGGCCTGAGAAATGACCAGATCGTCGTCGTCGACCCGGCGAGCAAGGTGATAGAGATCGCCAACGCCGAGGGATTCGTGGGGGTGGTCGGCGATGCGACGCGCAGCGATGTGCTGCTGCGGGCCGAGCTCCAGAAGGCGCGGCAGATCGTCATCGCCACGCAGCGCGACGACACGGCGGTGCTGGTGACGCTGACGGCGCGGCAGCTCAACCGGAGCGCGAAGATCGTCGCCGCGGTGCGTGAGGAGGAGAACGCCCCGCTGCTGCGGCAGTCCGGTGCCGACGCCGTGATCACCAGCGCCAGCGCGGCCGGACGACTGCTCGGCCTCTCCGTCCTCAGCCCCAGTGCGGGCACGGTGATGGAGGACCTGATCCAGCAGGGCAGCGGTCTCGACCTCGTCGAACGGCCGGTGATAAAGGCCGAGGTGGGCAAGAGCGTCCGGGAGACGGACGATCTCGTGGTCAGTGTGCTGCGTGGGCACCGGCTGCTCGCCTACGACGACCCGGCGGCGAGCCCGTTGCAGTTGACGGACCGCGTGATCACCATCGTGCGCGCCACGAACGAACAGGCGCTCGGCAACCCGGCGCCCGGCGGCCCCCGCCCGTAGCCGGCGCTTGGACGCACCGCATGCCACCGGCCCGTACGGTGGTGCTGTCCGACCTCGTCCGCGTTGCTGGTCGGCCCTCGTGAGGGGGTGGGCGCTCTTGCGGCGGGGGTTGTCCGGCTCGCGTCAGGGCGCCCGGCCCGTGGCACGGAGTAGCCTCGCGGCCATGTATGCGATCACCATCCCCGAACCCGGTGGCCCCGAGGCGCTCGTATGGGCCGAGGTGCCCGATCCGGTGGCCGGCGAGGGCGAGGTCCTCGTCGATGTCGTGTCCAGCGCGGTCAATCGCGCCGACGTGCTGCAGCGGCAGGGGTTCTACAACCCGCCGCCCGGGGCGTCACCGTACCCGGGCCTGGAGTGCGCGGGGCGTGTCTCGGCGGTCGGCCCCGGCGTCAGCGGCTGGTCGGTCGGCGACGAGGTGTGCGCGCTGCTCGCCGGTGGCGGTTACGCGGAGAAGGTCGCCGTGCCGGTGGGGCAGCTGCTGCCGGTGCCGGAGGGGGTCGACCTGGTGACGGCCGCGGCGCTGCCCGAGGTGACGGCCACGGTCTGGTCGAACGTGTTCATGGTGGCCCATCTGCGCCCCGGCGAGACCCTGTTGGTGCACGGCGGGTCCAGCGGCATCGGCACCATGGCGATCCAGCTCGCCAAGGCGGTGGGCGCGCGGGTCGCGGTGACCGCGGGCGGACCGGAGAAGCTGGCGCGCTGCGCGGAGCTCGGGGCCGACATCCTGATCGACTACCGCGAGCAGGACTTCGTCCAGGAACTGCGCAGGGCGACGGACGGGGCGGGCGCGGACGTCATCCTCGACATCGTCGGCGCGAAGTACCTGGACCGGAACGTGAAGGCACTCGCCGTCAACGGCCGACTGGCCATCATCGGGCTCCAGGGTGGCGTGAAGGGCGAGCTGAATTTGAACGCCCTGCTGCGTAAGCGAGCCGCCATCACCGCGACCTCGCTGCGGGGCCGTCCACTCGACGAGAAGGCGGCGATCGTCGCCGCCGTACGCGAGCATGTCTGGCCGTTGATCGCCGGTGGGGTCGTCCTGCCGATCGTGGACCGCTCGCTGCCGATGCCGGACGCGGCCGAGGCCCACCGGGTGCTGGAGTCCAGCGCCCACATCGGGAAGGTGCTGCTGCGGAACCCGGCGGCCTGACCGCGCCCGGCGCCTGCCTGACAGCTGCCCGTGCCTGGTCGACCGCGCCCGGCGTCTGCCCGACCGTTCTCCGTGCCTGGCCGACCGCGTTCCGTGCCTGGGCCTACGGCGCTCCGGACGCCCTGACCGGTGCCCGCGGCACGTGCGGGCCACGTGCGCACGGGGCGACGCATCGCGCTCGTGCCGGGCGCGTACACATGTACGTCGGGCGCGGGCCGCGGTGACCACGGGCGTCCCCGTACGCGCCCGTGCGGGGACGTGCATGGAGAGGCCCGGGGGGCGCCCGGGGGGGGCGCCGGGGGCCGGGGGGCCACCGCCGGGGCG